>NZ_CP157278.1:3024849-3629819 GCF_040026395.1 Pedobacter lusitanus | reverse complement strand
CTGGAGGAATTTAATATTCCTTCGAAAAAAGCAATAGAGCTTGGTTTCTGGCCAGGCGGAGACAGGGATGGGAATCCTAACGTACATGCTCAGGATACCATACAAGTTTCAAAAATGCTTCGCCAGATCCTGTTCCGCTGTTATTACAGAGATTTCAGGAAACTGAAAAGAAGGATCACTTTCAGAGGAGTGGAAGAAACTGTTTATAAAGTACAGGATGTACTTTATAAAAATGCATTTGACACTAATATTGAACCGGAAAACATTTCAGCCTTTCTGATTGAAAACCTGAATCAGATTAAAAATACACTGATTGAATTTCATGATGGGCTATTTGCAGATCTGGTGGATGACCTGCTGCGCAAAATTGAACTCTTTGGTTCTCACTTTGCCTCTCTGGATATCAGACAGGACAGCAGAGTTCTTCGTGACGTACATGCTTACTGCAGACAGTTCAAACCAATTATCTCTCTCTTCCCCGAAGATTATGATGAATTGAGCGAAGAAGAAAAAATACAGCAGCTTTCCTTCAAAACCGCAAAAGTAAACTACTCAGGTGATGCAGATCCGCTTACACAGGATACGCTTCAGACTATTGCCGAAATCAGACAGATACAACAACAGAACGGAGAACTTGCCTGTCATCGTTACATTATCAGTAATTGCCAGCAGGCCAGTGATGTGCTGCAGCTGATGGAGTTATTCTTATGGAACGGATGGGATGAAAAACAGCTCAGTATAGATTTTGTTCCATTGTTTGAAACCGTAAACGATCTGGCAGGAGCCTCACAGATCATGGAACGTTTGTATACCCATCCATTTTACAGAAAACATCTGGAAAGCAGAGGCAACAAACAGGACATTATGCTTGGTTTCTCTGACAGCACAAAGGACGGCGGTTATTTAATGGCCAACTGGTCCATTTTCAACGCCAAGGTGGCCTTAACTGCGACCTCTGTGGCTCATAACATACAGTTGGCGTTTTTTGATGGCCGTGGCGGTCCTCCTTCAAGAGGCGGGGGTAAAACCCATCGTTTTTACGCCTCCATGGGTAAAGAGATTGCTAATAAAAATATTCAGCTTACTATCCAGGGGCAGACGATCAGTTCTCAGTATGGCTCTGTTGACAGTGCCGAATTCAATATCGAACAACTGATTAATGCCGGGATTTCATCAGGATTGAAAGAGAGACACAATATCTTACTTGATTCACCACATAAAGACATACTAAATGTAATGGCAGAAGATAGTTTCAACGCTTTTGTTGCGTTGCGCAAACATCCCTTGTTTTTAAATTATCTTGAGCGCTTCTCTCCTTTAAGCCTGTTATCAAAAATCACAATCAGCAGCAGACCTGTAAAAAGGAGTTCAGGTGAGAAATTACGTCTCGAAGATCTCAGAGCTATTAGCTTTGTAACAGCCTGGGGCCAGCTAAAACAGAATATCCCTGGCTTTTATGGTATCGGAACCGCTTTAAAAAATCAGGAAGCTTCCGGGAACTGGGAAAAAATCCGCCAGACTTATCAGGAGTCAGGCTATTTTAAAACTATTATTGACAACGGAATGATGTCGATGAGCAAGACTGATTTTTCTATTACTGCACATTTTGCCAATGATCCTGAGTTTGGTGATTTCTGGAAAATGCTGCGTGATGAATACGAAAGATCTAAAGAAATGCTGCTAAAATTGGCTGGTCACACCACCTTAATGGAGAATTATCCGGTTGAGAAAAGGTCTATCGCAGTGAGAGAAAAGATCGTACTTCCACTGGTTCTGATCCAGCATTTCGCTTTAGAGAAGCTACA
Source organism: Pedobacter lusitanus (assembly GCF_040026395.1). NCBI lineage: Bacteria > Pseudomonadati > Bacteroidota > Sphingobacteriia > Sphingobacteriales > Sphingobacteriaceae > Pedobacter > Pedobacter lusitanus. The sequence goes on along the minus strand of NZ_CP157278.1, from coordinate 3,628,014 downwards.
ACAGCAACTAACCGATCAGGAGCATCAGTCTTATGAGAAACTAGCTATAAGAACCGTTTACGGAATTGTAAATGCAGGCAGGAACTCTGCTTAACGCTATAAAATCCATTTATATAAAAATAAAAAGGAGGCACCCCAAAATCTGGCGCCTCCTTTTTATTTTCATACCTGATCTGCAGATATATGCTCTTCAACCTCTATTGCCGGAGGTATCAGCTCGTAAATAATCGGGGTAACAATTCTGGATAATAAAGTAGAACTGATCAGTCCGCCGATTAAAACAATGGCCAGTGGTGCAATTAGTGGATTAGTGGAGATAGCAATAGGTATTAACCCCCCAATTGCAGTCAGCGAAGTCAGTACAATTGGTAAAAACCTTACCTCACCAGCCTCACGAATTGCATCCTGCAGACTCTTACCCTGCTTTCTCAGCTGATTAGTGAAATCTACCAGCAAAATTGTGTTCTTCACCTCTATCCCTGCCAGTGCAATCAATCCAATAATTGCTACAAAAGACAGCGAATTTCCAGTTATCCATAAAGCTACCGCAGCTCCAACCACTCCGAGCGGGATGACAGATAAAACGATCAGCGTACTTTTAAATGTCTTAAATAAAAGAATCAGCACAGCTATAAACAAGAATACAGTAACCAGAATAATGTTTAAAAATCCACCAAAAGAATTATTTCTGGACTCCACTTCTCCGCCCATTTCAAAACTGTAACCAGCCGGCAAATGAAGTTTATCCATTTTCAATACCACGTCATCAATTACGCGGTTAACCAAAAAGCCATCCTGAACATTCGCCTGTACAGAAACCACTCTTTTCTTTTCCTGGTGATTGATCACTGCCTGTGACGCTTCCAGCTTCAGATCAGCGACTTGATTCATCGGTAAAGCATTACCTTTAGTATTATCCACGTATAAATTACGGAAAGCATCCATTCCCGGTCTGCCTTCTTTAGTCCTGGTCAGTAATACGCCATATCCATTTTTATTATCGTTATTATAAAAAGTACCCAGGTTCAAACCAGTAACGGCAAGTCTTGCAGTCTGGTCAATACTGATCGTCGGTACCCCCAGCAGCTGCGCTTTTTCTTTGTTTATCACTACACGAATATCACTTTTAAGCAAATTAACTGGATTTCTGACATACATGGTTCCGGGGGCTTGCTGCAATAACTTTTCCACCTGGAGAGAAATTGAACGCAGTGTATCCAGATTATCTCCAAAAAGACGAACCTCAACCGGTGCCACAACCGGAGGCCCCTGCTGGAAATTCTTCACTTCAACTTTTGCTCCCGGATAATGTGCCCAGCGCTGCTGCAGTCTTTGAATGAGCTTTAACTTTTCATCAGGTGAGGTGTTTTCATCCAGCTGTACAAATAACTGAGCAAAATCACTCCTGTCATTTTCAGGTATTACATTGTAATAAATACGTGGATTCCCTTTTCCTACATTCGAAGAATAATATTTCACCTCTGGTTGCTGTTTCAGTTCTTTCTCGATAGCCCTTGTCACTGTATCGGTATAGGACAAATTAGATTGATTAGGTGTAGTGATATTGACCAGAAACTGAGGTTTTTCTGATGCCGGGAACAAGCTGAATCCAATAACCTTAAAAAGGAATATGGATGTAACAAAGAGTATAACAGCAATAGAAATAGTCAGCAGTGGTTTTTGAAGTGCTTTGTCCAGTAAACGGGCATAGCTACCATGAATTATTTTTTTCAATCCACGCATCAGCATGTTTCCTTCCGGATTTCCGACATGTGTTTTTAGCAAACGACTAGATAAAAAAGGGATAATCGTTAAAGAGACCAGCATTGAAGCCAGAACCGAAAAAATAACAGCAAGAGGTAAAGATCTGATAAAATCTCCTGAACCTTCCGGCAGGAACACCAATGGCATAAAAGCAATGATCAGCGTAATTGTACAGCCCACTACCGCCATACCTATCTGCCTGGTTGCCTTTAAAGTTGCTTCCAGACGACTATGACCTTCAAGCATCCAGCGTTCAATGTTCTCCACTACAACTATACTATCATCCACCAGGAGTCCAAGGGCAACGACTAATCCAACAATACTCAATTGGTTCAGGTTGAAACCAAACAATTGAAGCAATACTATCCCAATAGCCAGAGAAAGCGGAATTGAAATCATGACGATGATAGCCGGACGCATCCCCAAAGGCAATAAAGTCACTGCAACAAGCAAAATTGCGATGATAAAATCATGTCCCAGGCCAGATAATCTCCTGTTCACATTATCTGCCTGATCAAAATTCTGCACCAGATCAATATTAGCTGGTAATGTCTTTTTAAAACTGGCTAATACCGGCTGATAATCCTTTTGCGTTTTACTGATATTTTCACCCTCTTTCTGAGCCGCCGTTACAAATAAACTCCTGTGACCGTTAAGCCGCGTAATATGCTTATCTTCCTCATAACCATAATAAACTTTAGCTATGTTTTTTAAGACTATATTTTTCCCTCCCGCAGCATAAACAATCGTATTCTGAACGGCATCCAGTGTCCGGTATTCATTGGTTACAATATTAAAAGTCTGATGAGAAGCGTCAATGCTTCCTCCGGGAATACTGGCCATTTCACTCTGAAGACTATTCTTAACTGCACTGACCGGCAGGTTCATCTGTGCCATTTTTTCCAGATCCAGCTCTATACGAACCTGCTGTCTGGGCAAACCAAAAATGGATACTTTTTTAAGCGCAGCCACCTTTTCAAGTTCATCCTGGAGTTTTTCCGCATAATACTGCATCTTGCTGCGTGGCGCATTTTCCGATACCAGTGCAACCTGCAGTACATTAACATCCGAAGGCTGCTGTTTCTGTACTTCTATACTATAAATATCTGCCGGCAGCTCACTTCTTTTACCATTTACTTCTCTTACAATTTCCTGATACTTTCCTTCCACACTGCTGCTATACTTATAATCCACGCGCAAAACAGCCACACCATTAGAGATATTTGTTCTGATCCTTTTGATATCATCCAATCCGGATATTGTTTTTTCCAGCGGGGTAACCACCCTGTCTTCTATATCCCTGGGACTGGTACCCGGATAAACAATAATGACAGAAAAAGAAGGTGCATGCATTTCCGGATCCTCAGATCTGGGCATACTCAGCATGGTAGTAATTCCCAAGACAATGATCATCAGAAAGATTACCAGTGTAAACTGGCTGTTTTTTACAGCATAATCTGATATTTTCATTTTGTAGCCGTTAATGATGAATGAATACTTATCGGGCTGTTATCTGTCAGATATGCCGATCCCGAAACAATTAATGCCCCTGCATCCTGAAGGCCATCGCTGATGATAACCGTATTTTTTTCAATTCCGGCAACTGTCACTTTCACCTTACGGGCCGTTTTATTGTCATTGGTAATAAATACAAAACCACTATTCCCATTTCCGTCCAGTAAAGCTTCATAAGGTATTTGCCAGGTTCCTTTGTGATCAATTGTTTTTGAAGGTTTGAGTACAGCTTTCCCAAACATACCAGCTGCGATTGCTTTAGGTCTGCTGCCGGTCAAAGTAATATAGGCTGTAAAAGTTCCTGTAACTGCATCAACCCCTTCAGATTTACGACTGACTACCCCATCCAGCACCTGTCCCGGAATCGCGGTGGTTTCAATCTGAGCATGATCATTTAATTTTAAAATAGCCCATTCCCTGTCACTGATGCCTACTTTCAGCTGCCATTTTCCAGATTGAGCGCCATTAACCTGAAGCACTGCCGAACCCGCTGCTATCTGCTGCCCGGCATCGGCCAGCTTACGCAAAATGAATCCATTTTCCGGGGCATGTATTTCAGAATATTTTCTGTTGAAAGACACCAGATTAAGCTGTTGCTGGGATACCTGAAGAGCAGTTTTGCTATTCTGCAGTTGCTCCAGAGTCGCGACACTGTCACTGTAAAGATTTTTTGTTCGCTGGTAATCCCGTTTTGCCTTTTCAAAGCCCAGCTGTGCCTGCTGCACCTGTGCATTAATCTCGGTCAGGTTTAATGTAGCCAGTAATTGTCCTTTTCTGACCGCATCACCTTCTTTAACCAGCAGACTATTGATAATTCCTCCTGTTTTAAAAGACAGCAGAACTTCATCATCAGTGGTAAATTGCCCCGATACTGCAATTGAAGCATTACTGCTCTCCTGATTCAGCTTCATGATTTTAACCGGTATAGTATCATTACCCGTTTTACGGGCAACCGGAGTTGAAGAATTGCACGCGTAAAACAGTGGTATACACAGCAACAACGTGGTATAATGAATAGCTTTCATTTGTATATATTTAAATATTAATTAGTTAGTGGATAGGTGGCCTGATTACGTTCCAGATCAGCCAGTGTGATTTGCAAATCGGCCTGAGCGTCTGCCATTCTCAACTTTGCACTGGTTAACTGATCCTGCGCATCAATCAGTTCCAGATATAGCAGCTGTCCTGCACGATATGCCTTGAGCTGATCTTTATAGTATCTTCCAGCAAATGACAGCCCCGAGACAGCACTCACACAGGCAGCCTTTGCAGACAGATAATTGTTAAACGACTGCGTCAGCTGTAATTTAAATGCCTGTTCAGTTTCATCAATCTTCGCCGCATTGGCACGGATATTAGACTGAGCCTGTGCAGCTCTGAATTTATTTTTGCCCCCTGTAAACAAATCCCACTGAAGATTTACACCCCATAGGTAATACCTGGTTTTATCATTTACCTTAAAATCCATTCCCTGTGATCCCAGGTCAATAAATGTACTCAGCTTTGGAATCAGGTTAGATCGCTGTAGTTTATAATCAAGATTATTCACCGCTTTCAGTACATTTAGCTGCTTTAATTCTTCCCTGCTGGTCACCCCTGCTGTTGTATCAGGTACGGATAAAACAGCAGCGATAGTGCTGCTATCCGTATGAATAGAATCCTTTAAAGAGCGGTTGAGTAAAAAATTAAAATAAGCCTTCGCGTTATCTGCGTTACGCTGCGCATTGATTAAAGCCGCATTCGTTTTTTCCTGCTCGGTCTGAGCCCGGAGTAGTGCCGTTCCGTTTCTTACCCCATTACGCAATAAGCTCGTGTTTACCCGTATATTTTCATTAATAAGGATCAACGCACTCCTATAGGCTTCAATGCCCTGTAAGGCCTGGAAATAATGATAGTATGCCGTTTTAATATCTTTGACCAAAGTTCTTTTGTAAACATTCACTGCCGCCTGCTGGCTGCTGATCAGTTGCTGTTTGATCAATTTATTATAACGGATCTCCGCGTTAATCAGCGGAAGCGAGGTTCTGAGCTTCAGGTCATAAAAATTATCGGGATTCAATAAGAAAGACTGATTTGCAACCTGCGGAAATTTCGACGATGAGGTCAGCTGATTAAGTGCTGTATAAATCGGATTAACCAGATCACCAACAGGTACATCTATAGTTCTGCCCCCGGCAGACTTGGTATAACTCCCGAGCATGCTTACCGTAGGCATATACATAGCCTTTGCCTCTTTCAATGCAAACATTGATCTTTCCAAATCAAAGACCTGCTGTTTTAGGCCCTGATTCTGTGTAAAAGCGAATGAAATATAGTCATCCAGCTGCGGGTTCTGCTGCTGAGCCCGGACGGGGTTTCCCAAAAAAAGCATCCATCCGGTGAGTATTACAGACGCTTTAATAAATGATGTATACATAATAAACAGTGTTTAGTAAAAGGTCAAAAAAAAGGCCTAGGCCTTGATTGATAATAAATATTCTTCAATTGCCTGATGCAAAATTTCAGGAATTGATGCTTCTTCAGGGATCATAACCTTTAATCTGCAACGAAGATTAAGGGAGACCAGCCCGTGTACCATTGACCAGATCTGCAAAGCAGCCTGACTGGTATCTTTAAAAATCAACAGGTTATCCTTCATACAGTCTTCCAGACAGTCAATTAAAAATTTAAATGTGGCATCTCCATTATGTCCATGAACTGATTCATCTACATTTGTAGGTGCCCTGATAATAAACATCAGATCATACAATTCCGGATTAGCCAGGCCAAAGGAAACGTAGGTTTTACCTAATTGTTCCAGTTTTTCCAAAGGATCTTTGCTTATTGCCCCTTTCTTAAACGCTTCCAGCAATTGAAGATAAGCCTGTCCCTGAACTTCAAAAAGCAACTCATCCTTATCCTTATAATACAAGTAGATTGTGCCTGGGCTGTATTCAATAGCGTCAGCGATATTGCGGATAGAAGTTTTTGCATAGCCATCCTCCAGGAACATTTTCATGGCCGCTGTAGTGATCATTGTTTTCATTTCCTCCCTCTCGCGTTCTTTTCTCTCTGATATACCCATTATCTTAAATTATACACTGCAAATGTAATGAACACCGTTCAGTAAATCCAAGTAAATTCTCACCTTTTTTAAAAAAACAGCTTGTAAAACAAAAAGAGGCCCTTTTGGGAGCCTCCTTTTATATAATTAATGCCTTAGTAAAGGATTTTACCTGCAGAAGTGACAATTGAAGCAATACGGATTGCATCAAATACACGCTCTTCAGTGGCACCTAAAGCCAGAATAGATTCTTCATGAGCATTTACACACATTTCACATCCGTTAACGGCAGAAACAGCCAGACTCATCAGCTCAAAAAACTCTTTACCTGTAACCGGATTACCCATTAACTGCATTCTGACACGTGCAGGCATACGCGTGTATTTCTCTTTTGCAGTAAAATGACGGAAACGATAAAGTACATTGTTTAAAGCCAGCAAAGACGCACAGCCGGTTGCCTCGGCAATTTCTTCTGCTGTAGCTTCTTTCTGCTGCGCATATCTTTCAAAGAAATCAGTTAAAACTTTATTATTGTTATTGACAGCAATACTTAATCCCAGTAAAGCACATTCTTTTTCTGTGATATGCGATGAAGTCAGGGTGCTGCTGAAGTTTAATTTCAAGTCACGTACATATCTTGAATTTCCTTTTTCCAGCAGATGTATACTTTCATTTCTGTAGCCTGGATTTAAACCGACTATGGCTAATAATTCCTCTATGGTTTCAGTACTTTCACTCATTTTTTATGATTTTATGAACCTGCGCAAACCTAAACCGGCAGATTCTATGGATACAAAAAATCCCTGCAAAATGCATTTACAGGGATTTTTAAGAATTAAACCCTGTTTATAAAAACAGGATTATAAATTAAACTGTTAAAGTTGCTTCACCTTTTTCCCAGTTACAAGGACAAAGTTCGTCAGTTTGTAAAGCATCAAGGACTCTTAATACTTCTTTTACGTTACGTCCAACGCTTAAATCATTCACACTTGCCCAACGGATAATTCCTTGTGGATCAATGATGAAAGTTGCTCTGTAAGCGATTTTTTCTGTTGGCTCTAAAATATCAAGTGCTTCAGCTAACGATTTAGAAGTATCTGCAAGCATTGGAAATTTCAAACCACGTAAATCATCATGGTTATGTCTCCATGCCAAATGCACGTTTTCTGAGTCTGTAGATGCACCAATCAGTGTTGTATCACGGTCACGGAACTCACCAAAATTTGCATTAAATTCAGCGATTTCAGTAGGACAAACGAAAGTAAAATCTTTTGGCCACCAGAACATACAAGTCCATTGGTTGTTGTCATTTACTAAAGTTTCAGAAGTTAATGTTTCAAACTCTTTTCCTTTTTCTATACTAACTACAGCTGGTTTTGAATAAGCTGGAAATTGTTCACCTATATTAATCATAATGTTCTTTTTTTCGTTGTGCAAAAATACATCAATACCGGCTCTTTATCAACCCTATTAAAAAGATAACAGATATTTAATATTGATGCCCCCATAGACAAAAACTATACGGGAAACATCAGAGATTAGCACACCTCTATTTCCTTACTTTAAGGTAGTTTCAAATAGTTTAAAGATTCTTTTGTACTCATCAGTCCAGCTTGAGGGTTGCACAAATCCATGGTCTTCAACGGGGTAAACTGCCAGTTCCCAGTTGTTTTTACCTAATTCTATAAATCGCTGGCTCAGACGAACGATGTCCTGGAACTGTACATTTTCATCAACCATTCCATGACACATCAGCAAATTGCCCTTTAACCCTGCTGCAAAATAAATTGGAGAGCTGCGTTTATAAGCAAGTTCATCAGTAGCAGGTTCATTCAGAATATTGGAAGTATAGCCATGATTATAATGTGCCCAGTCTGTTACAGAACGCAATGCAGCGCCCGAAGCAAAAACATCAGCTTCATTAAACAAAGCCATCAGGGTAATAAATCCACCATAAGACCCTCCATATATCCCCACATGTTTAGGGTTTACATTATACTTTTCGACCAGAAATTTCACACCATCAACCTGATCCGTTAAATCTTTTCCGCCCATATGACGATAAATACCGGTACGGTGATTTCTGCCATAGCCAGAACTACCCGTATAATCAATATCAATTACAGTATAGCCATTATCAGCAAGCAGGTTATGGAACATATATTCCCTTGAATACTGGCTCCACCAGTAATGCACATTCTGGAGATAACCTGCCCCGTGTACAAACACAACCGCAGGACGGTTTGCCGCAGGTTTTAAAGCGGGATAAACCCGTGCATAAACTTCATCCCCATATCTGTTTTTAAATGACACCATTTCCGGCTCTCTCCAGGGATAAGCCTTAAAAGCAGCAGAGGAAGACTCCGTTACTTTTACTGCCCTTGCGCCGGGTTTATTAGCCTGAATATACAATTCCCATGGCTTGTTCATCGTAGAATAATTAATGGCCAGCCATTGCTCATCCGGAGATAATGTAACTTCATTACCACCTTTCATACTGGTAATTTTAACAGGAGTTCCCCCATTAACACTCACTTTATAAAAATGGGTAATCCCGGGATGCTCTATATTTCCGGTAAAGTAAAATGATTGCCTGTCTTTGGCTAAAGAAAGATTTTTCACTTCCCATTTCCCACTGGTCAGCTGTCGTTTACTGCCGGAAAAAACATCCGCAATGTACAAATGAGAATATCCGCTGGCTTCACTCTGAAAATAAATATGCTGATTATCTATCCATCCAATATTATCCGTTCCTATACCAGGTCCGCCAATCCAGGCCTCATCCCGCTGTCTGTCTAAAACTGTCAGATTTCCTGTAGCAGGATCCAGTTTCAATATCCAGCGATCTTTATTATCCTGAGATTCTGCAATTAAAACTGCGACAGTGCCAGACAGATTCCAGACTGGCTGAAATAAATTCACTTTCCTGTCCTCGTTTTTCTTAATTGCCGCCTCTTTTTGTTTAGGATAATCTTTCAGATAATCAGGTAAATCTTTAATTCCTGGTATCTGTACTGTCTGGATTTTGTAAACAGTATCTCTCTGTTTATCATAAATAAAATTATCGTAAGCAGGTAAAGGCTCTCCCACCTTAGTTCTGCCGGGAATATCTTCTGTATAGCCAGAAGCAGTAACAAAATTAGGTACAATGGTGGCTTTCCCTTCTTCAGTCTGAATTTTCAGCCTGTAACCAATATAACGTCCGTCCGGACTGATTACAAGGCTACTCAGTTCCTGATTTCCCAATTCAATTATTTTTAAAGGCTGATCATCTGCGCTCAGATATTTTTTTCTGGCCAGCTTATACGCTTCTTTCTCTTTTTTACTTTTGAGTACATCAAAAAGCCCGTCCTGATCAGTTTTCAACCAGTTATCCTGTGAGTTTCCTGTACGCAGAACTAACGCAGCAGTACTTTTTTTACCTGATACAAAATTAGTCAGCTGTCTGAGCTCACTGCTTTTAAGATTGAGTGCATATAAATTATTTCCTCTTTGAAAAGCAACCGTCCCATCATTTAAAAAAATAGCATTACGTTCAAATTCAACAGTATTTGTTAATCTTTGCTTCTGCTTTGTTCTGAAAGAATACAGATATAAATCACCCGCTCTTTCGCTTAAACCCAAACTACGGTCTTTATTATAAACATATTCAGGCATGATTTCCTGGTTGGCCAGCTTTTCGTCCGTCTTTACTGGTTTTCCGGAAGATACATCAGCTCTATAGGGCTCACTGTTTTCTTTTCCTTCAGGATTCCACTTAAAATAGATCGTTTTGCTATCACCAGACCAGTGATATTCAGTAGGAGAAACACCCAGCCACTTCTGGTCACGCATTATACTTTCTACAGTTAAAACAGGGCGGTCCTGTGCCCGTACAATACTATTACCCAATAAAAATAAGAGGCAGAATTTCTTCATTAATTTAAGCTTAGACCGCAATTTATGAAAAAATCAAACCTCCAGCCCAACGGCAAAAGAAGGTTTTATAAATGTTACAGGATCCGGTATGAATTCAGAAGAAAATTTCTGCCCCGCTTAGCCTATACGCACAGAAGTCATAGTTAAAGAGCCCCCTACTGCCTTATCATTAAAAACCGAGACTTCTTCCTGATTATTTTGCAGTCCCAGTGTATACAATAGAGGCAGATAATGCTCAGGGGTAGGAATAGCCAGCATGGCTGCCTTACCTAAATTCTGATAAGCCATTAAAGGCTGATGCTCCTTATTCATAATAAGATTTTTAAACCGATCATTCATTTCCAGTGCCCAGTCATATCCGCCACCATCCATCATCTCCCAGCTTAACATCCTCAGATTATGGACCATATTACCGCTACCCAGGATCAAAACCCCTTTTCTGCGCAGCTGATAAAGTTCAGCCGCCATTTCATAATGCGCTTTTGGATCTTTGGTATAATCAATACTCAACTGAAGCACTGGGATATCAGCATTGGGGAACATATGTTTCAGCACTGTCCACGCTCCATGATCCAGCCCCCAGTCATGATCCAGAACAACTTCAGTACTGGTAATCAGTTTAGCAGTTTCAGCCGCCAGCTGAGGATTTCCAGGTGCAGGGTATTCCACATCAAACAACGCCTGCGGGAACCCACCAAAGTCGTGAATCGTTTTCGGAAAATTCATCGCTGTCACTGCAGTCCCTCTGGTAAACCAGTGCGCAGAAACGACAATAACGGCTTTTGGCACAGGTATATTCCTCCCTGTTTCAGCCCATTTCTGACTAAATTCATTGTCTTCAATTCCATTAAATGGTGACCCGTGACCAATAAACAAAACAGGCATCAGTTCATCCTGAACAGGAAGGTTGGCGGTTAAATTTTTAAGCTCTGATAAGTTTGCCATAGTTTTATTCATAAAAAAGGGCTGTTTAAGTATTTAGAATGCTTAAACAACCCTCATTTCTGTTTGAAGACACTCTATTATTTATTTGGCCTGAACAAATTCCAGGTTTAACTCAATTTTGATGTCTTTCGCAACAGCCATTCCGCTCGGATCATATTGAATATGGTAGTCCAGACGGTTGACTGTGGTAGTAGCGTGAAAACCTGCTCTTGTATTGCCCTGCTGGTCTTTAGCCGTACCGCCATAAACAACGTTGAATTTAACGTCTTTAGTGACATCACGGATAGTTAATTTACCTGCAAGCTCATAATTATTATCCTTCAGTTTTCTGAAAGATGAACCCACAAAACTCATGGAAGGATACTTTTCTGCATTCAAGAAATCATCTGTTTTCAAGTGATTATCTCTCATTTCAACCCCGGTTGTAATACTATTTACATCAACAGTAAAGTTGATTTTTGCATCTGTCAGGTCTGGTTTGGCAGCATCAATTGTTCCTTCAAATTTTTTAAAGGATCCGTTGACAAAGGATATACCCAAATGTTTAACTTCAAAATTAATGAAGGTATGCATCGGATCTACTGACCACTTTGTTTGCGCAAATGACGCTGTGCTGATCGATACGACAAGCAGGAATAAAAATATCTTTTTCATAATGATGTGATTTAATAACCATACAAATCTATAGGGAATTATGGCAAAAACCCTTGATGTATGTTAAGAAACTATCAGTTCTTTTCAAGCGTATCTTTCACAGTACCACAGTCATACATCTGGCTGCCGTAATAAGGATTCTGTATTTCCTTAACCTCATTCAGCCAGCTGAATTTACCCATCGGACAATATTGAACAAAAACAGGCTGATCATTCAGCTTCAGCTCTTGTGCCAGTTTGATAAATGAAGTACTTATGCTTCCAAAACTCTTACGCTGGCTTTCCAGATCTTTGGATAAAGCTAATTCCGCAGCCTTTTGCTGAATTAATGCAGACTCTTTCATCCATAACACATGCTGTTCAGCACCGGAAAACCCCTGATGAGGTACATCTTTTACTGCTTTTTGAAGTGCCAGAGCCAATTTTGGAGCTTCTTCTGATTTATCCGTCGCCAATGCATTTTTCAGTGCGTAGTAGCTTTTCAAACTTTGATTAAACTTTCCCGATACATTCGTTTTCTGCGCAAAGGCAGGCTGTAATGATGCTATTAAAAGCAGAGCAAAACCTAAAATTATTTGTTTCATTTATTGATTGATTTTTTGTCGGATGAACCCGACATGATTTTATTTTAAAACATTAAAGAAATTAAACTCAGCACGTACCAGGTACATGTTTTTATTATATCTGCCAGCCATATCGCCTGCCACCTGGAATCTGTATCCCAGATCAATACGGGTTCTGCTATTTAGAATAACCTGTAAAGCAGGAGCAAGATCAAGATAAGATCTTCCATTTGCCGGATTTGTTTTACCCAGCATTTCAAAATAGACATTAAAATTTGGCTGATTATAGTTTTTATATACAAAAGGAAGAACCAGATAGCCTGAAGATAAGCTATAACCAATCATCTGATCAGGCCCGGGCATCCCCGATACCTGTTTGCTTTCCACATCAAAAGCTTTCGTATAACTCACCGTACCAGATAAAGCCAGTTTATGCAGTAACTGCGTTACAACCAATCCTCCCTGAATACCACTATTATCTCCTTCCAGGTTAATATCCTCAGTATAGACCGGGCGTTTACTTGTACTCACCCTGGCAAACACCGCTGCACGCAAATGACGCTGTGCATCATCTACGGAAAGAAAACGATATTTAGCATATACACTTCCGCCTTCCAGTCTGTATTTACCATCCATATCTGATAAAAACCCCTGAAAATGGGTCATCAGATTTTTATTGAAACTAAACATCACTTCCGGCATGGTTCTGTTTCCGCCGCCGTTGAAGATTCCTTCATTAGTAAGTCTGATACCTATTGATTTGGCAGCCATGTTACTTGCCGGTTCAGTAAACACATACAATTCCTGTGCACCAGCGCGCAGACCACTCCCTAGCAGAAAAATTACTGCTGCAAATTGAATATATTTCATTCCGGCAATTAGATACTTAAATGAAAAATACGTGTTTCTTTTCCTTGTACAAGACCTTTTCCTTTAAGATAGCTTTCCGAGTTTAATTCAGCAGCTTTTTTCTTAAAAGCCGAAGAAGTAATAAAATCTTTGTCCATTATTCTGGCTACAACCGGTCCGTCAAGAGTTTTATTTTTCGCATTGATAAATTGAAAAACATTCCCGTCAAGCTCAGCAAGACCGCTATCATTAACCTGTGTGTTTTTGAAGTTAATCGTTGCAGACAAGTCTCCGATAGAGAATCCGGCATCCTGAACCTTGTCTCTGATCTGATCCAGATCGACCTTCTGATCAGATTTAAAAGTAATAACAAAAATATTCCTGTTAAGATCAGGAGCTACATTTTCAATAAATCCAAGACTTTTTAAAGACGTCTCAGTTGCTCTTGAACACATAGAGCAGGTTAACCCATTAACCTGTAATTCAGCTTTGGAAATTTGCTGGGCGAAAGTATTCCCGCCAATAAATAAGAATAAAAAGAAGATGAAATATCTAATTGTTTTCATGATGAAATTTTTAATTGAAATAAATTAAACCTGCCTGGATTACCGGCAAATTCTGATACATAGGTTTACGTACGGACGATTATCCGTAACAAATGTCAATTTATTCCTGGTCTAATTTCTGAAAACGCAATTATAGGCATGCAATGCAAGCCGGGCAGATAAGGGGGGCACTTTGTTTTCTATTCTGCTAAACAGATTAGGTAAAACAAAATCTGCAATTTCTGCAAAAAAAGAAGGAACCAGCACCGGAAGGCTCTGGTTTTTAGGAACATCGACTTTCAGACCTGTCTGATGACTGTCTTTGATTTTAGCATCAACCTTAGTGTTTTTACAGCAGGAATCATCTGCTTTAACAGGTTTTTCAGCTTCCTTACAACCTCCGCAATGCGCAACTTCTGTCAGATGAATACCAGATAACTTACCCCCGCAAAAATGCAGGCTCAGGGCAACACCAATTACACTTACCAGGTAAAAGGCACATAATCCTAAAGCTATCTTTTGTTTTAATTTCATCCGGTTTTATTTCTGCGCTGATAAATACAGATTATTAAAAGATTCTGTCTGAGCATTATGAATGCCCATTTACTTTATCACTTTTTCAAAAATAAGTATTAATTCTTAAAAAGAACAAGAAGAGATGTTAAGAAACAGAAAGATTACAAGATTATGCTATACCTGTTTTTTAAAGCAGAATTCTCTCTTAACTTAGCCCAAAATACTCATTTGCAATGAAGCCATTCCTCACTTTACTACTTTTTTTCTGCTTAAACGCAGTTTTCGCTACCGGACCAAAACACCAGTATATAAAGATAACAACCGCTCAGGGCGAATGTATTATCATGTTATATAATAAAACCCCGCAGCACCGTGACAATATTGTTAAACTAGTCAAAAAAGGGTTTTATAACGGCACTTTATTTCATCGTGTAATTAACTCCTTTATGATTCAGGGAGGAGATCCCGACTCTAAAAATGCCCCTGCTGGTAAAGAGTTGGGTAATGGAGATGTAGGTTACACCGTTCCGGCAGAATTCAGGGATAGTCTTTTCCATAAAAAAGGCGTATTGGCTGCTGCCAGAGATGATAATCCCCTGATGGCTTCAAGCGGTTGCCAGTTTTATCTTGTACAGGGAAAAAAATTTACAGATGCACAGCTGGACAGTATGGAAGTTAAAAGGCTTCATTTCAAAATTCCGCAATGGGAACGCGAGATCTATAAAAAGACAGGCGGTGTACCTCATTTAGATAAAAAGTATACTGTTTATGGGGAGGTAATCAGCGGCCTGCCACTAATTGACACGATCGCGTCTGTAAAAACAGACTCTAATAACCGTCCTTTAACAGATGTTAAAATGGAGATTACCCTGTTAAAACGTAGAAAAGCAAAAAAACTGGAAAAAGAAATGAGAAAGTCAGGGGGCGATGAAGTCAGTTCTCTGCTTAATCAATAAACAACAAATAGATACTATAATGAAAATACTTTCTTACAACGTCAACGGAATTCGTGCTGCCTCTACAAAAAACTTTGTCGGGTGGCTGCAATCAACGGATGCAGATATGATCTGTCTTCAGGAAGTGAAAGCGCTTCCTTCACAAATTCCTGAAATAATCGCTTTAGTTGAAAACCTGGGTTATCATCATTATTGGTTTGCAGCAGAGAAAAAAGGATATAGCGGAGTAGCCATATTTTCCAAAATAAAACCGAATCACGTAGAATATGGTTGTGGTGAAGAATGGATAGATAAAGAAGGACGCATTTTAAGAGCCGATTTTGACACTTTCTCCTTAATGAGCGTATATCTTCCGTCGGGCTCTTCCGGAGACGAGAGACAGGTTAAAAAGTATGAATTCATGGCGTATTTCGAGAAGTATATCACTAAACTCCGTGAAACTTATCCAAATCTGATTATTTCCGGCGATTACAATATCTGTCATACCGCCATAGATATACACAATCCCAAATCAAACGCCAATTCGTCAGGCTTTCTGCCAGAAGAAAGAGCATGGATGGGCACATTTCTGGATGCCGGCTTTATTGATACTTTCAGGCATCTCAACAAAGATCCCCATCATTATACCTGGTGGAGCTACAGAGCCGGATCAAGAGGCAAGAATCTGGGCTGGCGTATCGATTATCATTTAGCAACAGCACCTATGCTGGAGCGCATTAAACATGTAGAGATCCTGTCTGATGCAATACATTCTGACCATTGTCCGATATTACTGGAACTGGAGGCATAAGTTGACTATTGAGGGCCGGTTTAAATCCGGCTCTCAGTTTTTAAAAGAAATTATTCCATCTGGTGTAATACACAAATCCAGGCGGACATCATTTACATCAGGATCAGTAATGATTCCCACACTTTTAAAAAGAGACAGCCCGACCTTCAACGTCTTTCTTCCTTCCAGAAAGCGGTCATAGAACCCTTTCCCATAGCCAACACGATATCCCCGGTCATCAAATGCCAGTAATGGCACAACAACCAGATCTATATCACCTGTATGCTGCTCTTCAGCCACAGGCTCCAGAATATTAAATGAGCTTTTCAGCAGCTCCTGTTCCCCGTTATAATAGTGATGAGTCATAATCAGCTGCTCAAAATCAGCTCTCGGAACAATAATTTTGACCTTCGGATGATTTTTCTTCAGCCAGTCAATAAACAAAAACGTATCCGGTTCATTTTTTTCTGCAATAGGCAGGAAAATGTGTAGTGTATTTACTACACTAAAATCAAGCAGGGTAAACTGTTCAAGCAGTTTTTTGCTTAGTACTGCCAGTTCTTCCGGAGTAAGCGCCTTTCTTTTTCTGTTTTCCTGTTTTCTTATTTCCGCTTTATTCATCTTTTTATCCTGTTATATTCTGCATTTTATGAATCCTGCAAAACTACAATGTCCGAAAATACAAAAAGGCTTTGGGAACCACCCCAAAGCCCTGATTAACTTTAACTAACCCCAAACAGATATCCGGAAGATTTCATTTAACCTCCCCCCGAATACTACCTGTGAAATAATTAATGCTAAAACAAATTGATTTGACAGCCTCATCGCAATATCCTGAACTACATAAACATGTGATACATGAACTCGCGGAAAGATAACAGGTAAAGAAAAACTGCCGTAAAAAAAATATGGCTTCGGGAACCACTCCGAAGCCAAAATCAACCTAAACCTAAAACTAAACTATGAAAATTCTTATTTTACTCTTTCTATATATTCGCCTGTACGTGTATCAACCTTAACTTTATCGCCCTGATTGATAAACATTGGCACTTTAATTTCAACATCTGCTCCAACGGTTGCATACTTCAATGCATTTGTGGAGGTATCCCCTTTAACAGCGGGCTCAGTATATGTCACTTCCAGTTCAACATGCTGAGGAGTCTGTGCCATAATCGGCTCGTCACTCTCAAAGGATATTACAACATTCGTGCCCTCTTTTAAGAACTTAATCTGATCCCCAAATAATGATTTTGGGATGTTAAATTGTTCAAAAGAACTGTTATCCATTACAACGAGGAATTCTCCATCTTCGTATAAATATTGGTAATCATTTGTCTCTACCCTGCAAATTGTTACCTCTTCATCTGTGCGGAATCTATACTCGACTAATTTGCCGCTTTTAATATTCCTCATTCTCGCCTGGTAGAAAGCTCTTAAATTCCCAGGAGTACGGTGAAGAAACTCTTCTACTTGTATTAATTCTCCATTGAAACGAAGAATATTACCGCTTTTTACTTCTGATGCTTTTGCCATTTTTTTCTGAAATTCATTGCTCTACCAGCAGCGCTATTTCGTGCCGCAAAGGTAAAAACAATTATTGGTTCTACAATAGTTATTTTTAAAATTATATATATAGCTAATTTTACGTCGATTTCTTGACATTAGCCTTGCAATTCAACACGTTTTGCTTTATTTATAGTCTGTTATCTTTATAAAATTATCGCAAAAAGAATACTCGCTTTCCTGATTGGACCCCACAAGTACCAATTTATCAGCCGTAAAATCTCTGATCAACTCATGATACCACTCAATTCCCTGTCTATCAAGGTTAGAAGTTGGCTCGTCCAGTAACAATAACGGTGTATTTGTACAGCAGGCCAGAGCAAGCTTGGTGCGCTGTTTCATTCCCGAAGAAAAATATTTCAGTGCTTTATCCTGAGCTTTCCCTAAACCCAGCAGATCCATCAGATGTGCTGCTCCGGTTCCTGGATGAAATTCTTTAAATTTAAAATGAAAATCAATGGTTTCCCGCAGCGTAAACTCTTCAACGAGATCCAGGTAGGGCGCCGCAAAACTAACCTCTTTATACCATTTTTCAACCGGAATGGCATTTCCACCCGCCGAATAACTGATACTTCCTTCAGAAGGCTCCAGATTGCCCAGAATTACACTTAAAAGCGTCGATTTACCAGAGCCATTCGGCCCGAGTATAGCATATTTACCGGCAGCGTTAAACTCGTAGGTGAAATTTCTGAAAATCCACTCCTGATTAAACCTTCTGCCGGCATCTTTTAAATCGATCGTCATTCAGATTTTTAGCTACTTGACCCAAAACCTTTCATTACACCTCTGTTTGAATTTCTGATAAAATCAACGATTTCATCACGAATTTCAGTTGGTGCAAATTCAGCCTCTATCTTATCCAGAGCTTTGGTTACATTATTATGTTTGACAAAAAGTACCCTGTAGATCTCTTGTATTTCGTTGATTTTCTCTGAAGAGAAGCCCCGTCTTCTTAATCCCACAGAATTAATTCCTGCATAAGATAACGGCTCTCTCGCAGCCTTAACATAAGGAGGTACATCTTTCCGAACCAGTGAACCACCGGTAATAAAAGCGTGCGAGCCTACGTTAACGAACTGGTGAATAGCAACAAGCCCCGCCAGAACAACATAATCACCAATGGTAATATGCCCTGCCAGTGTAGTACTATTAGAAAAAATACAGTTATTACCAACCTCGCAATCATGCGCGATATGCGAATAAGCCTGGATCAGACAATTACTTCCGATTACAGTTTTCCATTTATCTTTAGTTCCTCTGTTGATCGTAACACATTCTCTGATCGTGGTATTATCCCCGATTTCAGCAGTTGTAACTTCACCTGCGAACTTTAAATCCTGAGGGACACCAGAAATTACAGAACCAGGAAAAATCCTGCAGTTCTTTCCTATTCTTGCTCCATCCATGATTACCACATTAGAGGCAATCCATGTTCCTTCTCCAATTACAACGTCTTTATGTATAACAGAAAAAGGCTCTATTACTACATTATCAGCTATTATCGCATCAGGATGTATATATGCTAAAGGTTGTATCATGATACGCGTTCGCTATCTTTAACTTTTGAAATCTGGGCCATCATCTCTGCCTCTACTACTACTTTGTCTCCTACCATACCCACACCTTTCATTTGTGCAATTCCTCTGCGGATTGGCTCCATCAGATCACATCTGAAAACGATAGTATCACCTGGTAATACCTGCGCCCTGAATCTCACTTTATCAATTTTAAGGAAATAAGTAAGATAGTTTCTTGGATCAGGAACAGTGCTTAACACCAGAATTCCGCCAGTCTGTGCCATTGCTTCAATCTGGATTACACCTGGTAAAACCGGCGCTCCAGGGAAGTGTCCTTTGAAAAACTCTTCGTTCATGGTCACATTCTTTACACCAACCACATGTGTTTTAGACAGTTCAAGAATTTTATCAATGAACAAAAATGGTTGTCTGTGCGGTAAGATATCCATAATCTGTACCACATCATATAGCGGTTTTACAGCTGGATCATAAACATGCTGAACTTTTTTATTCTTTTCTTTTTTGATCGCTGCTTTAATTTTTTTCGCAAAGGCAATATTTGCCGCATGACCAGGTCTTGCAGCCATAATGTGTCCCTTAATATGCATTCCCACAAGTGCGAGGTCACCAATCATATCTAATAATTTGTGTCTTGCAGGCTCATTCTGGTAACGCAGCTCCATGTTGTTCAGAATACCCTGTGGTGCCACATCGATCTTCTCTCTGTTGAATATTTTCGCCAGGTGATCTAATTCATCACGTGTAACTTCCTTATCTACAATCACAATTGCATTATTCAGGTCACCACCTTTAATCAGATTATTCTGTAACTGGTATTCCAGTTCATGCAGAAAGCAGAAGGTACGGCAGGATGCAATTGCACTTTTAAATTCTGCTATAGTAGAAATTACTGCATGCTGACTACCCAAAACAGGAGAATTATAGTCAATCATACAGGTAAATCTGTAATCTTCAAGCGGCATAGCCACAATCTCCACTTTACGGTCAGCATCAGTATAAGTGATATTATGAGGAATCTGGAAATATTCACGATCAATACTCTGATTGACCACTCCAGCACTTTCCAGTGCCTCAACAAAGAGGATTGCGCTTCCATCCATAATCGGAGTTTCAGGGCCATCCAGTTTCATTAATATATTATCCAGGTCCATTCCAACCAGAGAAGCCATTACATGCTCTACAGTGCTGATACTTGCTCCGTTTTGTGTAATTGTTGTACCTCTTGCTGTATCAGTAACATTATCACAGTCAGCATCTATAATTGGTTGACCTGGTAAATCAGTTCTTTGAAATTTAAACCCGTGGTTTTCCGGAGCCGGACAAAAAGTTAAAGTAACAGTAGCTCCTGTATGCAGGCCTACTCCGTGTACAGAAACTTCGCTTTTTATGGTTTTTTGTTTAACGTTCATTATTGTTCTATGTGGTACTAATTATACTATGACTGGAGTTTCGATATAATTTCAGCCTCTAATTTTGCTATGCGTTTGTCAATTCCCGGCAAATGCCTGAACAGTACAGACGCACGCATCCAGTCTCTGTACGGTTGGGCAGGTGTTCCGTGCCATTGTTTATTTTCTTCTGTTATACTGGAGTTAACTCCCGCCTGAGCTCCAAGCTGTGAGCCTTTGGCTATGGACAGGTGTCCGGCTATACCTACCTGACCACCAACGATAGATCTTTCACCTACCTTACTGCTCCCCGAGATCCCTGCCTGCGCAGCAACTACGGTGTTTTCGCCAATCTCAACATTATGAGCAATCTGAATCAGATTATCCAGCTTTGACCCTTTCCTGATGAAAGTAGACCCCATTGTAGCTCTGTCTATCGCTGTATTGGCGCCTATTTCCACATCATTCTCAATCACAACATTACCAATCTGTGCAATTTTGGTATAAGTACCATCGGGTTGCGGAGCAAATCCAAATCCATCACTGCCAATCACCGTATTGGAATGGATAACGACCCCATTTCCAATTACTGACCGGTTATAGATTTTAACTCCAGGGTGAAAAGTTCCACCAGAGCCTATTTTTGAATCCGATCCGATATGAACCTGCTGTAAGATTTTAGTATCATCTCCAATCTCGACATTCTCATCTATATAAGAGAACGCCCCAATAAATACATTTTTGCCGATTTTGGCTGTTGGATGGATAAAACAGGGTTGCTCTATACCTGTTTTACCGGAAGTCTGATTTAATACTTCATTGTATTTTTCCAGTAAAACTGAAAACGCACTATATGGATCCTTCACCTTTACCAGCGTACAGCTGATAGGTTGTGAAGGAACAAAATCCAATCCTACGATAACCACTGACGCGTTCGTTGAATAGATGTAGTTCTCGTATTTCCGGTTAGATAGAAAACATAAGGTCCCTTTTCTTCCTTCTTCTATTTTTGAAAGCTCAGAAACTATCATCGTTTCATCACCTTCAACCGTTCCACTTAAAAAGTCGCTTATCTGCTTGGCAGTAAATTGCATTCTACAAAGTTAAATGTTAAATTGATATGAACAAATAATCACAACCCCCTATTTTATCAGCCATTTGAGCTTTTTTATGTGCTTGTATAATCGGATAAAAAACGGGATAATTATTGGATTATTTTGTTAAATAATGCTAAATAATTCGCGGATAGCAAAGTATGTGCTTTCTAACTGTCCTGTCAAGTGATTCCAGGTTGGATAAATCGGACGCTTTTGCAATATCAGTTGTTGTATTATTCTTCATTAAAATATTTATTGTACTGTTTCCGGCCCCCGTATTATAAGCCCGGTTGCTGATTACGTCTGTAAAAACAAAATAAGAAACCTCATTCTGACTAATTCCAAGACTAAACGCCGTGTTTTCACCCAGCAGAGAAACTCTGGCTGCATCAGGCGGATCATTGCTGATCTCCGTTTTAAATAAATTCCGGTTAACCAGCATATTACATAACATAGAAAGAATTCTGTCCGGATGTCCGCACCAGACTTTCACAGAAGCGAAAATATCCTGATCATCAAGTTTGGCAAATTGTAATAAATGTATATCTGTTTCAAAAAACTCCTTTTTTGAAATTTCATTTTTCAGAAAGTGCTGTAAAGCAGGAGTTGCAAATAAGTCTGCACCTTTAACCGCCAGATCCTTAGCTCTTTTTAGAATTTTCACCAGCAGCATTTCCCCAGAGATAACTGTTTTATGCAAATAAACCTGCCAGTACATCAGTCTTCTTGCAATCAGGAATTTTTCTATAGAATAAATCCCTTTTTCCTCAATCACAAGCTGATCATCAGCTACATTGAACATCTTAATAATACGATCAAAACTGATCACCCCCTCACTTACACCGGTAAAAAAACTGTCCCTGTTTAAATAGTCCATTCTATCCAGGTCAAGCTGACTGGAAATCAGCTGATGAAGAAATTTCCTGTGATACTCTCCTTTAAATATAGCGATCGCAGTATTTAACTTTCCCTCAAATTCCATATTCAGCCGCTCCATTATCAGGATAGAAATATCCTCATGCTGAATCTCTCTGACCAGTGAATATTCCAGTGCATGAGAAAATGGCCCATGACCTATATCATGAAGCAATATAGCTATCGTAGCACCCTCTTCTTCTTCTTTTGTAATCTCATGTCCCTTACTACGTAAAATGTCTATTGCCAGGCACATCAGGTGCATTGCTCCCAGTGCATGATGAAAACGCGTATGCAAAGCCCCCGGATAAACCAGATGCGTCATCCCCAATTGCTTTATATAGCGTAACCGCTGAAAAAAGGGATGCGAGATCAGATCAAAGATCAATTCTGAAGGTATATTGATAAATCCATATACCGGGTCATTTATTATTTTCTTTTTATTCAATCTTAGCAAAATAAATTATACGGTACAAAAATTGCTATTTTTATCCGTACTTAAGAAAGAGATGTCTCTTTTTAAGGAATTATTTACACCATATACATACAATAATGCAGGAAACCAAGATTCTATGGGCCGACGATGAGATAAACTTATTAAAACCACATATATTATTATTAAACGAAAAAGGGTACCACGTCACTACATTCACCAATGGGAACGATGCATTGGAGGCTTTTGGCAAAGAGCATTTTGACCTGGTATTCCTGGATGAAAATATGCCTGGTATGAGTGGCCTGGAAACCCTGTCTGCCATTAAAAATATAAAAAGTGACATTCCTGTTGTCCTGATTACCAAAAGTGAAGAGGAAAATCTGATGGAAGATGCGATCGGATCAAAAATTGACGATTATCTGATAAAGCCCGTGAATCCCAAGCAGGTACTGCTAACTATAAAAAAGATTATCGATAACAAAAGACTGATCAGTGCAAAAACTTCAATGGCTTATCAGCAGGATTTCAGACGCCTGGGAATGACCCTGAATGATAAATTAAGTTATGAAGAATGGACAGAGGTCTATAAAAAACTTATTTTCTGGGAACTGGAACTGGAAAAGCTGGATGACCCTCAGATGCATGAAATTTTAACTATGCAGAAATCTGAAGCCAATACACAGTTTTCCAAATTTATTGAGGACAATTACATTGACTGGGTAAATAAAAGAGGAAAAACGCCATTGTTATCCAATGAGCTGCTTAAAAAGAAAGCTTTTCCGCATATCAACTCTACCACACCTGTCTTTTTTATCCTGATTGATAACCTGAGATATGATCAGTGGAAGATTATCAACCCGTTAATTACTGAACATTTCAGACTGGATGAAGAAGATATTTATACAAGTATCCTTCCTACGGCAACACAATATGCCAGAAACTCGATTTTTTCCGGACTGATGCCTCTTGAAATGGAAAAACGTTTTCCGTCACTCTGGCAGAACGATGATGAAGAAGGTGGAAAAAACATGCATGAAGAAGCTTTTCTTGCTGACCAGATTAAACGCAGCGTTCGTAAAGACTGTAAATTCAGCTATCATAAAATTCTTACCTATGATGATGGAAAAGCACTTAATGAACAAATGAATAATCTGATGCAGAATGAGTTTAATGCAATCGTCTATAACTTTGTAGATATGCTTTCTCACGCACGTACAGATATGGCCATGATCAGGGAACTGGCAAATGATGACGCTGCCTACCGCTCACTGACACTTTCCTGGTTTGAACATTCACCTCTGCTGGAACTGCTGAAAAAACTTGCTCAGAAGCAGGTAAAGGTTATAATTACAACAGACCACGGAACAATCAGGGTTAAACATCCGAGCAAGGTAATCGGAGACCGGAATACAAATACAAATCTGCGTTATAAACAAGGCAGAAATCTGAATTTTAATGCAAAAGAGGTCTTTTTGATTAAAAATCCTCATGAGGCCCAGTTACCTAAAATAAATATCAGTTCTAATTATATTTTCGCCAAGGAAGACCGTTATTTTGTCTATCAGAATAATTACAACCAGTTTGTGAACTATTATAATGAAACATTCCAGCATGGCGGAATCTCTCTGGAAGAAATGATGATTCCGGTAGCGACTTACAGCTCAAGATAGTATCTTAAATGAACATTGAAATCAATCACCCGGAAAAACTGGGCACTGCTGCAGAAGCATTGCTCGGTTTTGCCGGAAACGAAAAAATATTCGCCTTTGAAGGCGAAATGGGCGCAGGAAAAACAACCTTTATCAAAGCGTTCTGCGAGAAATTAGGTGTAAGAGATGTGGTAAACAGCCCTACATTTTCTATCGTAAACGAATATGCTGCCGACGGACAGGTTATTTATCATTTTGACTTTTATAGAATTAAAAATCTGCAGGAGGTTTTTGACATCGGTTATGAAGAATACTTTTATTCCGGCAATATCTGCCTGATAGAGTGGCCCGAAAAGATCAGGGAATTAATGCCTGAAAATTATATCGAAGTTGAAATTACAGTGTTATCTGAAATGCACAGATCATTTTCCTTTACAAGAATTTAACATTCAGAACCTGCTTAAGTTCAAACAGTTTCTTATATTCAGCTTATTTTTCTTAATTTCAATCAAAAAATCACATAGACAAAATGGCTACAGGATTACGGGAAGAAATGGCCTCTATTGCTCAGAAAGGGTTGCTGCAACCTAAAGAGACATTGTCAGAAATCAAAAGTAAAAGCAACAGTTTATATATTGGCATACCAAAAGAGATTTCTTTTCAGGAGGCCCGCATTGCACTTACACCATTGTCTGTTGCGCTTTTAGTCAATCACGGTCATAAGGTACTGCTGGAAAGTGGCGCCGGTACAGGAGCAAATTTTTCTGATAATGATTACAGTGAACAGGGCGCACAGATAACTTTTAATAAAAAGGATGTTTATGATGCAGATATTATTGTAAAAATAGCGCCACCTACTTTAGAAGAGATAGAACTGATGCACAAGGGTCAGACGCTGATTTCTGCGCTGCAGATGGGCGCTCTTAAAGAAGGGTATCTTAAAGCACTGCTCAATAAAAAGATCAATGCATTATGTTTTGAAAGTCTGCGCGATGAAGGAAACGTTTTGACCGTAGTGAGGGCAATGAGTGAAATTGTAGGAGCGACTTCTATTTTTATAGCAGCGGAGTATCTAAGCAGTGTAACTGGAGGAAAAGGCCTGATGCTGGGCGGATTTACAGGCGTTCCTCCTACAGAAATTGTCATTCTTGGTGCAGGAACCGTTGGCGAATATGCTGCCAGAACAGCACTTTCCCTGGGGGCTGAAGTCAAAGTATTTGACAGCTCTATTTATCGCCTGCGCCGTCTTCAGAATAATTTAGGGAGCCGGGTGTTTACCTCTGTCATGCAGCCTATAGTACTGGGAAAAGCAGTAACCACCTGCGATGTCGTCATTGGTGCCATCCGCGCAACCAATGGCAGAAGCCCATGTGTCATCATGGAAGAAACGGTTAGCAGAATGAAGCCTGATTCTGTTGTTATAGACGTGAGTATAGATCAGGGAGGTTGTTTTGAAACCTCTGAGGTCACTAATCATAAAGATCCTGTTTTCAGAAAACACGATGTAATTCATTATTGTGTGCCTAATATCGCATCCAGAGTACCAAGGACAGCTTCTTATGCGCTGACTAATATCTTTACCCCAATTCTTGTGGATATAGGCGAGATGGGCGGGCTGATGAGCCTGGTATGGAATAAACCTGGTATAAGAGAAGCGCTGTACATTTACAAAGGACACCTGACCAGTAAAGATCTGGCTGCCAGATTTGGTCTCCCTTATAAAGATATTGAACTCCTGGTAGCTGCAAATCAGTAATTATACTGTTTCTGCAGGTTTAGCTTTCCAGATAAACTGGAGATAGACCAACGCTGTTATAGTGATCCCTGTACAGATGTAAAATGTAATGGGAATGGTTTTGATATCGTCAATAAACAGCCATCCTGCCAGTAATGCGCCTAATCCGATACCGACTTCCAGTGCAATATACATTGTTGCCATAGCCTTTCCGCGATGCTTTGGATCACTCAGATCTATAGTCCATGCGTTTACTGCCGGAGAAAGCATGCCGGTTGCCACGCCATATAAGGCCGCTGAAGCCATTAAAGTTGTCGAAGAGTAAGCAAGACCTGTACAGACCAGTGAAATGGCCAGCAGCACAAGAGAAATCTTCAGAATCAGCACTCTTCCATGTTTATCGGATGCCTTTCCTGCTACAAATCGGATCAGCAGAGATGCAAGGGTGAATACCATAAAGAATAATCCCTTATTACTTGTCCCCAGGTACTTGCTCCAGTCACCTACCACAGTCAGAATCGCACCGTAACTTACATAACTCAATAAAGTAATCAAGGCTGCGGGAATAACTCTCCAGTCAATAATATCCTGTCTTTTGATTTTCAGCAAAGCAAAACTGAAAGGTTGTTTTTCTTTCAGGGTTTCTTTCATATTTCCCAGGATAACAATCGAAGATAACGCAAATACGGAAGAGCAGTAAAACAACACGTTAATTGAAAAATGATCGGTAATTGTACTTCCGATAGCGGGCCCGATAGCCATTCCGGTACTAAAACAAATTCCATGAATACCCATAGCCTCACCCCACCTGTTTACAGGAACCAGATCTGCCACATAGGCTGCGGTTGCGGTTGGTTTAAACCCTGTAGAAAAACCATGAAGCAGTCTGAGCATTAAAAACCCGGCAATTGTGGTGAGTACCGGATAAAGGAAGCCGCAAATAAAACAAACAATTGAACCTACAGCCATCACTGGTACGCGACCAACCGTATCAGTCAGTTTACCGCTAAAAGGTCTGGATATCCCTGCTGTGAGCGTAAACAACGCAATAATCAATCCTTTATAAGACGCTCCTCCCATTGCGCTTAAATAAGCAGGCAATTCTGGGATTAACATATTAAAACTAGCTGAAAAGAGGAAAGAGCTTAAACATACCAGGCCAAACTGGAGGGTATAAATCGATTGATCAGACTTTTGCATATCCACACAAAAGTAGAGATTAAATCCATAGGATGATGTTAAATTTTTATGATCAAATAATTGGCATTGAAGCATCGAAGCCCGTTTATTTTTATAAGGAAAAGCCCATTGAAAGGACATTAAACAGGCATTGGAAGGGGGTTGGAAGGACCACAGTCCTTGCAACGTCCTTTCAAGGTCCTTCCAACCCCCTTCCAACCTCCTTCCAATAGCGAATAAAGGGGCTTTTCAACCCCTATTTGAATCGAAAAAAACAGGCGAACCGCTATTTTTAATATTTTTCGTGGATATAACCCATCAGTCTGGCCATTTCGGCCTTAATCCGGGTAACAGGTTCCATGAAATTATTATTCATGAAAGAGAAGACCAGCACTTTTCCCTTTTTCGTCAGGACGTAACCACTCTGATTATAATTATTGGAAAAAGTTCCAGTTTTAGCAAATACAAAAGGATGATCTGTTGTCGGATACGAATTTATCAGCGTTCCGCTATAGCCACCGGCTGGCAGCATGCTGAATAGCTTTGATCTGTTGTTTACTTCTTTATCAATCATCCTGAGCAGCATTACCATGTCTGCCGGACTAAACAGATTCATACGGGATACGCCCGATCCATCTACCCAGCGTGGACTGTCAGGCAGATCTTTCAGGTATTTATTCAGGATATACCGGATAGCATCAGTTCCATTCAGTTTCTGCTGAAACTGATTTGCATAAACCAGCAACAACTGTTCTGCAATAAAATTATCACTCGGCAACAGCATTTCCCGAAAGATATCTTCAGATTTCATATTATAAATTGTACCAGCGCTTTGTGGCATTTCCATATCGATCAGCTGTACGTTGCGATGTAAAGTATCCCTGAGTACACTTAATGTAGTTGCTGTACTCGTTTTATAGGGAATAAGCTGTTTAAACCCGTCTGGTATACTTCCGGAAGGATAATTAAATTCATTTTTTTCCGGATTCCTGATTACAGTGAAACCTTTTTCGGCTATTGAACTGTCTTTAAGCAGACAATCATTAAAAACCCGGGGAATTACGTCGATTCTGCCTCCCATATTTTTAATTTCAACCAGATTATCCATTAATGGAAATTCTGTTATTTCTGCTTGTGAATCATCATTATAATCGTCCCAGGCCCAACCCTTACCATAAGCATTTCCAGTATACCTGCCTGGCGCAAAAAATAACTGTTTAGAACTTGTCCTTAAAAAATTAAGGGCCCGGGCTCCATCTAGTCTACGTTTTAAAAAGGACGGATCTCCTGTACCCCAAAAGATCAGAGAGTCCCCCCGCTCAATATAACGCAAAGACGGAATAGAATCCGGCAGCATTTTCAAACCTGCGTAAAAAGTATATAATTTCACATTGGAGGCCGGAATAAAGTATTTGCCGGCATCTTTCTCATAGATCACTCCCTGCTGATCAAGATCTGCCAGTGAAAATCCAACCAGATGACTGTTCAGAACAGGAGAATCCGCTATAAAATGCGCAACATTTTTTTCCATTTGCCTGTGCACAGTACAGCTTTCAAAAAGGACTATAAGCAGCAAAGTCAAAACACAAAGCGGTTGAAAAAGACGGGCTGTCTTAAATTTCATTTCATTGTTTATTATTGATTCAAACCTAATGTATTGCTTTTTCTAATAAAAATGGTATTCGGCTTATATTTTGTAACGTTGCAATTACGTTGCATCATTTTCAATTACAATCAATATTTTTATCCATTCATCCCAAACCCTAAAATTTTTTAATCCTGATGAGTTCAAAGACTAAATTACTGGCCATTGCCGGTATATGTCTTTTAGGAACATTCTGTAATGAAACAGCTTCTGCGCAGAAAAAATCCAAAAAGACAAATACTTCTGCGGCCCCGGCTCCTGTTATTCCTGCAGCAAAAAAGGAAGGAATGAAACCCTTTTCTGAGGTGATTACTGCTAAGGCAAAGACAAAAAACGGCCTGTTTAAAACTTACAAAGTTGATGATAAATGGTTTTTCGAAATTCCAGATTCATTATTAAACCGGGAAATGCTTGTGGTAACCCGTCTGAATAAGGTTCCTTCTGGTGTCTCAGTAGGTAATCAGCAATATGGCGGAGAAAAATTAAATGATCAGGTATGGCAGTGGGAACGTCGCGGTAAACAGGTCTTTATCCGCGTTCCTGGCTACTCAGTAAGAGCAGACAGTACGTCTGATATGTATCAGTCGGTTAAAAACTCTAACCTGTCTACAATTCTCGCCAACTTTGAGATCAAAGCTTATAATAAAGATACTACAGGAGTAGTTATCGATGTGACCGATTTCTATAATGGCGATGTCATGGCTATTGGAGCCAGTGATGCTTTAAGAAAAGCTTATAAAGCAAGCTCTCTGGATGCTGGACGTTCTTATGTGGACACGATCAAAACATTCCCCATAAATATTGAAGTGGTTACCAGTAAAACCTATAAATCGGCAGAATCACCGATTGACAATACTATTGGAGCTGTAACTTTCGAATTCAATACTTCCATGCTCCTTTTACCAAAAAAACCTGCGAAAGCCAGGTTAACGGATGCAAGAGTAGGCTTTTTCGGACAGTCTCAGACTGACTATGGTACTGATGCACAAAAAGCAGAACGTACCGCTTATATCCACCGCTGGAGCCTGATTCCTAAAGATACTGCTGCTTATATGCGCGGCGAACTGGTAGAACCGGTTAAACCTATAGTCATTTATATTGACCCTGCTACCCCAAAGAAATGGGTTCCTTATTTAATACAGGGAATCAATGACTGGAATATCGCCTTTCAGGAAGCCGGATTTAAAAATGCAATTATAGGAAAAGAAGCCCCTACACCAGCCCAGGATCCCGATTTCAGTGTAGAAGATTCCAGATATTCTGTAGTTCGTTATTTTGCTTCAAATATTGCCAATGCCTATGGCCCTCATGTTTCTGATCCACGCACCGGACAAATTCTGGAAACACATATTGGCTGGTATCATAATGTGATGAGTTTACTCAGAAACTGGTATTTTGTGCAAACTGCGGCAGTAAACCCCGCAATCAGAAAAGCAAAATTTGATGATAAACAAATGGGTGAACTCATCCGTTTTGTGTCTTCTCATGAGATTGGTCATACACTGGGCCTGCCACATAACTTTGGTTCCAGTTATGCTTATCCCGTAGACTCTCTGCGCTCTAAAACTTTTACCAATACACATGGGACTGCTCCTTCAATCATGGATTATGCCCGTTTTAATTATATCGCACAACCCGGGGACGGTGTAACAAAACTTCACCCTGGCATCGGTGAGTATGATAAATGGTCAATTAAATGGGGATATACCTGGTTTCCGGGAAATTTAACCCCGAAACAGGAAAGAGAAAAACTGGATGTATGGACAGTTGCAAAGGCTGGAAATCCATTGTACTTCTATGGACGTCAGGGCACAAGTCTTGATCCTCGTTTACAAAGCGAAGATTTAGGAGATAATGCAATGAAGGCCAGCACATATGGCATTGCAAATCTTAAACGGATCCTGCCAAATATAGAAAAATGGACTTACCAGAAAGGGGCAGATTTTAGTGACCTGAAAGATATCTATGGTGAAGTAATTGCTCAGTTTAACCGTTATATGGGCCATGTAAGAGCCAATGTCGGTGGAATGAGTGAGAACTTCAAAACCTATGATCAGCAAGGTGCAGTGTATACATATCTGCCAAAGACGAAGCAGAAAGAAGCAATTGCCTTTTTCAATGCACAACTATTTAACACTCCACTATGGCTGATTAATAATGAACAGCTGAATAAGTTTGATAACGGACAGATACTGAATAAAATAAAAGCCGTACAAACCAGTACACTGGATAATTTGCTGAATCCATCCCGCATAGCCAGACTATTAGACAACGAAGCAAAAAACGGTATTGCAAGTGCCTATACGCTTCCTGAATTATTTACAGATCTGAAAACCGGTATATTCTCTGCCAGCAGACCAGATGCCTTCAAACGTAATCTGCAGCGCTCTTATGTAGAGATACTTTCACAGCTAATGACAAAAGAGATGGAAGCCCCATCAGGCGCAAGCCCTGAGGCCCTGGCTAATTATGGTTTTACTCCTGTAAATGTTTCTCTGTCAGATATCAGACCACTGGTCAGAGCAGAACTCAAAACCTTGCTGACACTAGTTAAATCAAGAGCAGTAGCAGGAGACAACCTGACAAAAGCACATTATGATGACGTGTCTGTCAGAATCAGCAACATCCTTTATCCTAAAAAATAAAAAATCATCTTTTACAGCTCCTCAGTCCTAAAAATCATCCGTTTTTAAGGCTGAGGGGCTTTTTGTTTCTTACGCATCCGCAATTTCATTCCTGAGTTCCGGAAGCGAATATTTCCTGAGTTATGATTAGCCATGAAAGCCTGATATATTTGCAGAAAAAAAGCGTTATCTGTTATATGAGAGCATATCCCTCCCTGTCCGTTTTTGTCATTTCCGTTCTGTTGTTTACAGCTTGCAATAACAGTAAACAGGCAAAAGAAAAATCACCATCAAAGACTCAGCTGGACGTCACTCCGGTAAAAGGGATCAGATATACAGAGGTAAAACGCCGCTTTAGTAACGGACTGTCTTTTGACACTACTGGTTTCCAGCAGGAACCAAGCTGGATTATTGAATTTAAATCTGCCGATACCGTATTGGCATACGATCCTGTGCAGAAGATCATGCAGGGTTTTCATTTGCATCATGATCATGCAGACGTCTTCAATTTTGCCAAAGAATGGTTCAGGTTTAAGCTGATCAGTAAAGACAGTCTTGTTTTTCAAAGGCTCCAGGTCTCTAAAAAGGAAATCGCCGATGATATCCGTTCGGATGTGAACATGACTTTTTATGCAGATGACTATATCAGGAATAAATTAAAGACCAAGCCCGAAAAATTACAGCGTCCAAGCAAAGCTGATACTATTTTTATCCGGGAACTGGTTGCAAGAGCTAATAAATACCCGGATAACAGGGACAGCGTCTTTGCAGGCCGTCAGGTCGCCACGCTGCGACCAAAAGATAACCGTATTACAGTAGAACGATTAAGCAGTGTAGATAAGCTAAATGGCCGCACTGAGGCCTATGATTACCTCTATCCACGTTATAAATTAGTTATTCCTGATGCCTATAAAGATTTCGCTTATGAATTCAATGTTGTGGTTGATGAAAATGGGAAATTACAGCTGAGTTATTTCTTTACCAATCTTCCGGAATTCAAGGAAACACGTAAAAAAGTCCTTGCCGGAATTACCAGTGTATACCTTCAAAATTTACTTATAATTAAACCGGGAAGTACCCTGGGGATACCCCACGCCAGTGAAATTACTGTTGACGTAACTGGCAGAAAGACTGCAAAATAAATCGTCAAAAATTATATTTATCAAAAAATGAAGCATTTGCATATTATAAAAAAATAATTACTACATTGCAGACTTAATTATTAATACATAATACAATGCAAGAAGGAACAGTAAAATTTTTCAATGTAACTAAAGGTTTTGGATTTATCGTACCAGCAAATGGCGATAGCGAAATTTTTGTACATTCAACAGGCCTTATCGATGAAATCCGTGAAAACGACAAAGTAGAATACGATGTTGAAAGCGGTAAAAAAGGTTTGAATGCGATCAATGTTAAAGTAATCTAGATTATTATAACCATAATTCGTACAAGCTTCCTGATGAGATATCGGGAAGCTTTTTTTATGCCCTTCAGATGCGGTTCGTTTTTCTTTAATTCCTGTTTTTTATCCGTAAAAGATAAAAAACAACAATTAGATTCGTTCTCTGCTTAAGGCTTTTCTATCTTTAAATTCAGGAAAGCTCAAATAGATTTTATGTAGCAGAGATGGATAGCAATTACAGTCTTTTAATTTCAAAGATTAATGAGTTTAAACAGCAGTTTTATCTCAATAAATTGCTCCATGGCCTGATTTATACGCTTGCCCTGCTATTTGCGCTATACCTGTTATTATTTATTCTGGTGTATTTTCTGCATCCAGCTCCGCTGATCAAAACGATCCTTTTCTTTTCCTACTTACTGATATTGCTGGGCTCTGCCGCTATTGGCATTATTAAACCTGCACTTGCTTACTTCAGACTAAGTAAAACGCTGAGTATGGAAGAATCAGCAGAGATTATCGGCAATCATTTTCAACCTGTTAGGGATAAATTATTGAATACGCTGCAGCTTAAAGCACTGGCTGATTTATCTCCTGCACATAATCAGCTGATCCTGGCAGGAATAGATCAGAAAATCAATGAGCTCACCCCGGTTCCTTTTAGTAAGGCAATTAATCTTGGGGAAAATAAAAAACTGGTTAAGTATTTTCTGGTACCTCTGGCTCTGATTCTACTCATCGGACTCCTTGCCCCTGCTGTACTGAGAGAAGGAACCAGAAGTTTTGTTGCTTATGACAAAGTAGTACTGCCCCCTGCGCCTTTTGAAATGATACTGCTGAACAAGGCACTCACAGTTACACAGGGCGATGATTTACAGCTCAGCTTAAAACTCGATGGAGATCAGCTTCCACAGGAAGTTTACCTGAAAGAAGGGCTGAATACTTTCAAATTTGAAAAGAAGAGCAGCAGTCTTTTTCAGTATACGCTAAAAAACCTGCAGCAAACGCAGGTTATACAATTTAGTGCGGGTGGCTTTGATTCCAGATCCTATACTATAATTGTTAAACCCAGACCTGCGGTATTAACTCTGGAAGCCAGTCTGAGTTATCCTTCTTATCTGAAAAAAAAGAACGAAATCATTCCCAATGCGGGCGACATCATTTTACCGGAAGGAACGGTTGTGACCTGGAAAATTTCAACTGAAAACACAAAACAGCTCTTATTCGCACTCGGCCCGGATCTGCAGAATCTTACTGTAATGGATAATCAGGCCGTTTTTAAAGCCACGCTGAAAAAAAGTCAGGATTACCGGATTGTACCTAAAAATGAATTCTCTTTACATAATGATTCTATCCGTCATAAAATTGAGGTGATCGCTGATCTCTCACCAGCTATTGAAGTGAAAGAAACTACAGATTCATTAAGCCGTAAGGCTTTATATTTTACAGGAAATATACATGATGACCACGGTTTCAGTGCATTGAAATTCGTTTACATCCTTAAGGAAAATGGAATTGCCAGAAAAACTGTTCAAACAGGAATTCCAGTGAAATCCAATCAGCAGGAAAATGCTTTTTTCTATTTCTGGAATCTGAAAAATATCGAAATAAAGCCTGGTCAGGTACTTGAATATTATTTAGAGGTGGCCGATAATGATGCTGTTAACGGACCTAAAAAAACCAGAACAGCTGTAAAGTCTTTTGCGGAGCCTACGGCCGTACAACTGGAAAAACAAATGAATACGGCAAGTACGCAGCTCAAACAAAAAATGGAATCTGCGATTAAGCTTGCCACACAGGTAGAAAAAGAAAGCAAAAAACTGGGAGAAACCTTACTGGATAAAAAAGATCTCACTTTCGAGGACAAAAAAGAGATCAGCCAATTACTTGATAAACAGAAAAAACTGGAAGATGCGGTCAGGGAAATACAAGAAGCCAAAAAGAAAGACACCTTTAATACAACTGAAAATAATGCGCTAAAAGAAGAACTGGCTGAAAAACAGAAAAAAATAGACGAGTTGTTTAATAATGTCCTGGATTCTAAAACCAAAGATCTACTGGAAAAACTGCAGAATTTAATTAATCAGAATAACAAAGAGCAGACTCAGCAGGAATTGGGTAAAATGACAATGGATAATAAATCCTTAAAAAAGGAACTTGACAGGATTTTAGAATTATACAAACAACTGGAATTTGAGCAGAATCTGCAGAATAAAATTGACCGGCTGACTGATCTTGCAAAGACACAAAAAGAACTGAGCAAGCTAACTTCTGATAAAAAAAAT
This sequence comes from Pedobacter lusitanus, assembly GCF_040026395.1. NCBI lineage: Bacteria > Pseudomonadati > Bacteroidota > Sphingobacteriia > Sphingobacteriales > Sphingobacteriaceae > Pedobacter > Pedobacter lusitanus. Next base: position 3,592,521 of record NZ_CP157278.1, on the reverse strand, counting down.
AATTTAAATGATCTGCAGAAACAGCAGGAAAAACAGCAGCAGGAATTTAACTTCCTGAAAAAAGAACTCAAAGAGCTGGATGCCAAAAATCAGGCTCTGGAGCGTCCAAATTCTTTCAAACCACAAGAAAAAACGCAACAGCAAATTCAGGAGCAGCAACAGCAAAGCCTGGAAAGTCTGGAAAAAAACCAGAGGCAAAAAGCCGCGGAGCAACAGCAAAAGGCTGCTGATAAAATGCAGGATATAGCACAGCAGCTTAAAGATGATCAGCAATCAGCAGCAGAAATGGAAAGTAATCTCCAGACTGAGGAACTAAGATTATTACTGCAACACTTGCTCAAAACTTCTTTTGATCAGGAAAAAGTAATGCTCAGCTTAAAGAAAATGGCTTTTAATGACCCGGCTTATGTAGCCCAGGTACAATTACAGCGTGGAATAAAAGACAATCTGAAAACTATTTCAGATAGCCTGTCCTCATTGAGCAGAAGGGTTCCCCAGATTCAAAGCGCAGTGGGCGAAGAAATGCAGCAGATCAATTTTAACCTGGATAAAAGCCTGGAAAATCTGGCTGATCGCAGAACTTATGAAGCTATTAAAAATCAGCAGTACACCATGACTTCGATCAATAACCTGGCATTGATGCTAAACGAGGCACTGGAACAGCTGGAAAAGAATAAACGGAATTCAAAATCCGGTGGAAAGGGAAAAGGAAAACAATCTATGCAGCAACTCCAGCAAATGCAGCAGCAACTCAATAAAAACATGCAGCAGGCCAGACAGCAACTGCAAAAAGAAGGTAAACAGGGTAATGTTCCCAAAGGAGAGATGAGTGAAAATTTTGCAAAAATGGCCCAGCAGCAGCAAATGATCAGAGAAGCATTGCAAAAACTCAATACCGAAGAAAATAAAGACGGGAATGGAAAGCTGGGAAATTTAAACCAGACGATCAGGGATATGAAAACTACAGAAACTGACCTGATCAATAAAAGACTGGAAGAGGCGACAATCAAACGGCAGCAGGATGTATTGACCAAACTGCTGGAAGCTGATAAAGCCAGCCGTGAACAAAACGAAGATGGTAAAAGAGAAAGTAAAGCAGGAAAAGATTTCCCTCCTTCTTATCCAAAACTGCTGGAACAATTCAAAAAGAAACAAGCCAGCGAAAATGAATTGTATCAGAAACTTCCCCCTTCTTTGAATTACTATTACAAAAATAAAATAGCAGACTATTTTAAATTGCTAAATTTGCAGCCGTAAACTGTGATTCATGAGTAAACCTGCTATCAATTTTTTTCTGGAAGACGTTAAGTATAATCTTAAAAATAAAACCCTGATCAGAGGATGGATCAATGATACAATCATTGCAGAAGGTTATCAGCTGGAGGAGTTAAGCTTTATTCTTTGTTCTGACGAATATCTGCTGGCTATAAACCAGCAATATCTTAATCATGACACCTACACAGATGTAATTACTTTTGATAACTCAGAGACGCTTAAAATGATTGAAGGAGATATTTTTATCAGTATTGAGCGCATACAGGAAAATGCTAAACAATTCAAAGGAACTGTACAACATGAACTATGCAGAGTAATGATTCATGGTACACTTCACCTGTTAGGTTATAAAGACAAAGGAAAAGCAGCAAAAACGCTGATGACCCAAAAAGAAGATGAATATCTTGCTTTATGGAGTGCTGCACTGACTAATTCTGCTATTTGATTTTGATTTCCAGCAACAGAAACAAATAAACAACTGATTATAAACTAGTTACAGACAACTTTCTCGACTCAAAAACCCGACTCATTTTAAAGCAGTACAGGCCATTTTTAACTTTTCTTAGGGTTATTATTCCAAAATGCCAATAACCTCGTTAAATCGCCTCTAATGTACGTTAAAAGGAAGATTAAAACCAGAAGCCAGATCAAATACCTCATTTCGCCGGTTTTTTGTATTTTGATTCAAATTATCCGGCAAACCTGCTGAAATGACGAACAATGATACCCCAGTTTTTTAAGGCCCTGTGGCTACGGCATATAAATTATTTCAGCATTCTGATTTCCCAAATCATTGCCATTTCTGATTTTCATTATATACTTATAACTCCGTACGTTACTTAATTGTAATATAATATTTAGATGTTTAAACACATGAATATTATACCCACAAATATTGCTTACTTTTGCCGGTAATTTCTTATCTGATAATTCGTTAAAAATATACTTTGAGCACATTAATTGCAGCAGAAAATTTAGGCCATGCCTACAATGATGAATGGTTATTCAAAAATTTAACCTTAGGCATCCAGACAGGTCAGCGGGTAGCGTTGGTTGGAATCAACGGAGCCGGTAAAAGTACCTTATTAAAATTACTTGCCGAGCGGTTTACTCCGCTGGAAGGGAAAATTGTAAAAAATAAATTTGTAAAGATTGGCTTTCTTGATCAGGAGCCCTCCTTCCCTGACGGCTATTCTATCAGTGATTTTATTTTTTCTACAGAGAATAAACAGCAACAGTTAATCAAAGAATACGAAGAGCTGATTGAAGATCCTAATCCTGATGAAAAAACGCTTAACCGTTTATATGAAGAATTAAGCGAACATAATGCGTGGGAATATGAGCATGAAATCAAAACGATTTTAAGCCGTATGGGTATAAATCATCTTCAGCAAAAAATAGCAACCTTATCCGGTGGTCAGAAAAAACGTTTAGCACTAGCTAAACTGTTAATTGAAGATCCGGAGATTTATGTATTGGATGAGCCTACCAACCATTTGGACATTGACACTATTGAATGGCTGGAAAAATTACTGACTTCAGGAAATAAAACTATCCTGCTGGTAACACACGACAGGTACTTTCTGGATAATGTTTGTAACACTATAGTCGAGCTGGATAGAGGTAAGATTTATAATTACAATGGGAACTACGCTTATTTCCTGGAAAAAAAATCAGAAAGGGAAGCTTCTGATGATGCTACCTTTCAGAAAAATAAAAACCTGCTGAAAAAAGAATTGGAATGGATGCGCAGAATGCCTGCTGCAAGAACAACTAAATCTCAATCCAGAATAGATGCTTTTTATGATTTAGAGTCTAAGACCAAACAACGTTCAGACAATGGAAGTGTAACACTGAGTATGAAAATGTCCCGCCAGGGAAATAAAATCCTGGAGCTGGATCATATCGGTCAGTCCTTTGATGAGAAAAAAATAATCAACGATTTCAGCTATACATTCAAACGCGCAGACCGTATTGGTCTGGCAGGAAAAAATGGTACCGGAAAATCTACTCTTCTGAATATTATTACAGGATTTTTAACTCCTGAAAAAGGGAATGTAAGTACCGGAGAAACTACTGTCTATGGATATTATAAACAAGGTGGTTTAGCTTTCAATGAAAAAGAAAGAGTAATTGATATCGTAAAATCAGATGCTGAATATATTAAGATGGCTGATGGTTCTATGATCTCAGCATCTCAGTTATTAACTTTATTCCTCTTCCCTCCTAAGAAACAACATGGGATGGTAGAAAAATTAAGTGGAGGAGAGAAAAAGCGTTTACACCTGATGAAGGTTTTGATGCAAAACCCTAACTTCCTTATACTGGATGAGCCTACCAATGATTTAGATATTGACACCTTAAATGTACTGGAAGAATTCCTTGAAAATTTTCCTGGTGTTTTAATACTGGTTTCTCACGACAGGTATTTATTAGACAAAATGAGTGAGCAATTATTCATTATGGAAGGTGATGGTGCGGTAAGCATTTACAATGGTAATTATTCAGAATACAGAATCAGCCTTGAAACTCCAAAAGAAAAAACAGATAGTAAATCTCCCAAAAACGAACAGAAAACTGCAGCGGCTCCTACTCATAAATTAACTTACAAAGAGCAGAAAGAACTGGATGATTCTGAAGCAAAAATAGCAGAAACAGAAAACGAAATAGATAAATTAACGAACTCATTGCTTTCTATTGATAGTGCTAACTATATGGAAATACAAGAAGTAACCAAAGCAATTGAAAAGTTGAATACTACCCTGGAACAAACTATGGAACGCTGGGTTGAATTATCAGAAAAAACAAATAAACCGGCTTAATTTAAGCCCTCACAAGGCTCTCTTTAAAATAAACAAGCCCGTTGAACTATAATAAAAATTAACGTTCCACGTGGAACACACTCGCTTCACAAAGAAAAATACAGGCGACGTTTCACGTGGAACATAAATAAAAATAAGATGTTTAAAGAATATGATGTGATTGTTGTAGGTGCCGGACACGCAGGTTGTGAAGCCGCGGCGGCAGCAGCAAACATGGGATCTTCCGTTTTATTAGTCACCATGAATATGGAGACAATTGCACAGATGAGTTGCAATCCAGCAATGGGTGGAGTGGCAAAAGGACAAATAGTAAGAGAGATAGATGCTATGGGTGGCTACTCCGGAATCATCAGCGATAAGACCACTTTACAGTTCAGAATGCTGAATCTTTCTAAAGGTCCGGCTATGTGGAGTCCACGTGCACAAAACGATAGAAAACGATTTGCAGAAGAATGGAGACTGGCTTTAGAACGCACACCAAATGTAGATTTCTGGCAGGATATGGTCAGCAGTCTGATCATAGAAAACAATAAAGTAACGGGTGTAAAAACATCCATCGGAGTTGAGATAAAAGCCAAAAGTGTAGTCCTAACCAATGGTACATTTTTAAATGGATTAATCCATATTGGTGAGAAGAAATTTGGTGGTGGCAGAACAGGTGAAAAAGCTGCTACTGGAATTACAGAACAATTAACTTCAATTGGTTTCGAAGCCGGCAGAATGAAGACTGGTACTCCCCCACGCGTGGATGGAAGATCATTAAATTATTCACTGATGGAAGAGCAATGGGGAGACGAAAATCCGGGAAGATTTTCTTACACAAATGTAGAAAGACCAACGGAAAAAAGATGCTGCTGGATCACCTATACAAATAGCAATGTTCATGAAACTTTAAAAGAAGGATTTGAAAAATCTCCAATGTTCACTGGAAGAATAAAGGGGCTTGGGCCAAGATATTGTCCTTCAATTGAAGATAAAATAAACAGGTTTGCAGAACGTGACAGACACCAGATTTTTGTAGAACCAGAAGGATGGAATACCTGCGAAATCTATGTAAACGGATTTTCAACTTCCCTGCCGGAAGATGTACAATACAGAGCACTGATTCAGATACCAGGTTTTGAAAATGCAAAAATGTTCAGACCAGGTTACGCAATTGAATACGATTATTTTCCGCCTACTCAGCTTTCTCTGACATTAGAAACCAAATTAATAGAGAATTTATACTTTGCAGGACAGATTAATGGAACTACAGGATACGAAGAGGCTGCTAGTCAAGGTTTTATCGCAGGAATAAATGCGCATTTAAAGATAAATGAGAAATCTCCGTTAATTATGAAGAGATCAGAGTCTTATATAGGTGTATTAATTGATGACCTGGTTACTAAAGGAACCGAAGAGCCTTATCGCATGTTTACTTCAAGAGCAGAACACAGATTACTATTACGTCAGGACAATGCGGATATCAGGCTCTCCCCTATTGGTCACTCTCTGGGATTAATTAGTGACGAGCGTTTAGCAATCGTTCATCAGAAAATTTCAAACTCAGATGATATCGTAGCATTTACCCGTAAACAGGGAATTGATATGACCGAAGCAAATGATATGCTGGAAACTTTAGGTTCTACACCACTAGCTCAAAATGTAAAAATAGTAAGTGTACTCGGCAGACCACAGGTTAGCATAGATGATGTAAGAAAGGTAAGCAAAAGCCTGGATGAATATCTGAATACCTTTGATCAGGAAACTATTGAACAGGCAGAAATCAAAATCAAATATGAAAGCTATTTCCAGAAAGAACAGGAAATCGTAAACAAAATGCAAAAGATGGAGGACAAAGATATTAATCCTGATTTTGATTATTCATCTTTAGTGTCCTTGTCAAAAGAAGCAAGAGAGAAATTATTGAAAATAAAACCACGTACTTTAGGACAGGCATCAAGAATTTCCGGAGTTTCTCCATCTGATATCTCAGTTCTAATGGTACATATTAGCAAATAAAACACAATACACTGAATATCAGTGTATTAACTATCAAAACAAAGACATCCGAAAGCGACTTGATTTAAAGCGATATAAGGCGCTTTCAGATGTTCCAGATCATAATTATTAAAAAGGTTAAAGATTTCATTATATCGCATATAAATGGCCAAAAACAGCTTATTAAAGATTACACAGATTTTCTTTTACATATTTTTAGGAATTTCCCTGATTTATGGTTGCGCAAGCATTGGACCGGGTCCACAGGGAGGCCCGAAAGATAAAACTCCACCAAAAGTTCTTTCTATGCTTCCAAAAAATCTGACCAGAAATTTCAGTACAAAAAAGATAGTGATACAATTTGATGAATATTTTAAACTGGTGGATCAGTACAAACAATTTTCCATCTCTCCGGATGTGGAAGTACTGCCTACCTTAAAAGTAAAAGACAAATCACTTGAAATTACCTTTAAAGATTCCCTGGAAAAAAACACAACTTATACACTAAACTTTGGTAAAGCAATTGCTGACGTTAACGAAGGAAACGTACTAAAAAATTTCAGCTACGTTTTTTCAACCGGACCATCTCTTGACTCTTTAAGTATCTCTGGAAATATCAAAGAATCGTTAACAGGTAAACCATTAATAGAAGGTGTAGCTTTTGTATTCCCCCTATCCAGAGACACACTGTTCGGAAAAAAGAAAGCTTCAATTTATACTTTAACAGACAGTAGCGGAAATTATAAAATAAATAATTTAAGAGCTGATACCTATAAAATCTATGCGCTGAAAGAGCAAAGCAGTGACAAGATTTATCAGCAGGTTTCTGACGAAATAGGCTTTATAAAGGAACCGATAGTACTTAAAAAAGACACACAGAATGTTAACATGGCCGTCTTTAAAGAGGATGCAATTGTCTTCAGAATAAACGACAGAAGATTAAATCCCGATGGAAGTATTACCATGAATTTCAATCAGAAACTGAAAAAACCTGAAATTATAGTCCTTGAACCTAAAAATCTGGACATCAGTAAAAAGGTAAAATTCAATAAAACGGGTGATTCAGTTAAAGTCTGGTTAGCAGATTTAAGCTTTGACTCCACAAAAATAAGTATAACTGATGCAGGTAAATTGCTTCAGACAGCCAATTTCAACAGAGGAAAAAAGGATACTTATAAAAGAACAGTTGTAGCTACAGATAATATCGAAGCAAACCTGATTAACCCGAATAAACCTTTTACATTAACTTTTGGTATACCAATAACAGCAGTAGATCCATCAAAAATAACCCTGATGGAAGACTCAGTAGTCAAAACCAATTTTACTGTAGTACAGGATAGTTCAGATTTTCTTGCCTACCATCTGATTTATCCCTGGAGAGCCAATAATATCTATGAAATCAAATTCAAAGAAGGTTCATTTACAGCTTTGTTTGATACCAAAAATAAAGAGTTTACCAAAAAATTCCAACTAGCTAAAAAAGATGATTATGGTACATTACAGGTGAAAATTGTCGTACCGGAACCTAATAAACAATTCCTGCTGGAGGTTACAAATGAGTCAAAAGCCATTGTAAACAGCCTGGTGGTATCCAGTGATACCACCGTAAAGTTTGCTAATTACAGAGCCGGAAAATATTTTATCAGAATTATCTATGATACCAATAAAAACGGCGTCTGGGATACGGGTAATGTCAAGCTGGGTTTACAACCAGAAACTATATATAATGAGCCTAAAGAGCTCTCAATACGTGCTAACTGGGATAGAAACGAGACGATAACCTTACCTAAAGAAAAATAGATTATCTGAACCAGTCAGCATACATAATATAATTATCCGGCAGCTTATTCAATAAAGCCCTTTGCTCTTCAGTAATGGGCTTTATTTTTTTTGCTGGTGTACCGGCATAAAGAAATCCGCTCTCACAAATTGTGTTTTCCAGCACCACAGAACCAGCTCCGATTATACAATACTCTTCTACAATAGCATTATCCATCACTATAGCTCCCATACCTATTAAAACATGATCCTTCAGTACACAGCCATGTACTATGGCATTATGCCCTACAGAGACTCTATTGCCTATTGTAGTAGCAGCCTTAAGGTACGTAGCATGTATAACAGCACCATCCTGGATATTGCTGTCATTTCCAATGGTAATAGTATTTACATCGCCTCTGATCACAGCATTAAACCATACCGAACAATTTGTTCCCATAGTTACATCTCCTACTATAGTTGCATTGGGAGCAATGAAACAATTCTCTCCCCATTGGGGATTTTTATCTAAAACCGGCAAAATAACGGGCATATTATATATATATTAAAAAATAGTATCTGTTAATTTTTCAGCATGACCGGGATAATCAGTAGTATAATGTAATCCCCTGCTTTCTTTTCTGGCCATTGCGGACTTAATCACTGTAAAAGCAACCTGTATCACATTTCTTAATTCACATAACTTAACTGATACTTTATTCGCTTTATAAAATTCTTCAGTTTCTTCATGAAGTAAAAACAAACGTCTCATAGCCCTGTCAAGCCTGAAATCAGAACGTACAATACCCACATAATCACTCATTAATTTCTGAGTTTCTCTCAGGTTATGTGTAACCAGAATATCTTCATCAGATTGAACAACACCATCGTCGTTCCATTCCGGAATATTTTCCGGAATAAAGCTTTCTTTAAACTTTTCTACTGCATCCAGATAAATCCGATGGGCAAAAACAGGAGCTTCCAGCAATGAATTTGAAGCAAGTCTGTTTGCACCGTGTAAACCTGTGGAAGAACATTCTCCGCAGGCATATAAATTATGAATAGAAGATCTTCCAAATTCATCCACCATAATTCCTCCGCACATATAATGTGCTGCCGGAGTTACAGGAATTAAATCTTTGGTCATATCAATTCCTATAGATAAGCACTTCGCATAAATATTAGGAAAGTGTGTCAATATGTCAGTTTTTGAACGATGTCTTATATCAAGATAAACGAAATCTTCTCCAGATTTTTTCATTTCAGAATCTATCGCTCTGGCAACAATATCACGTGGTGCAAGAGACCCTCTTTCGTCATATTCATACATAAATTCATCACCATTCTTACGTTTTAATACCCCTCCAAAGCCTCTTACAGCCTCCGAAATTAAGAACGATGGATACTCTCCAGGGTTATACAAAGCCGTCGGATGGAATTGAATGAACTCCATATTCCTTAATTTTCCCTTAGCACGATAAACCATTGCCATACCATCTCCAGTTGCAATCACCGGGTTTGTAGTACTTGAATAGACATGACCAGCACCACCAGAAGCAAGAACGGTCACCTTTGCTAAGATCTTTTCCACATCGTTAAGCTCTGTATTAAAGGCATATACACCAAAACAGTTAATAACTTTAGTGCTCTTGTCAACAAACTCACCAAGGTGATGTTGGGTAATTAACTCCAAACAAAAGTAATGTGTTAATATCTCTATGTTCGGATTTTCATGAATTTGCTTCAGTAAAACACTCTCAATCTCATATCCAGTAACGTCTTTATAGTGCAAAACACGATGCTCTGAATGCCCTCCCTCTTTAGCCAGATCATAAACGCCAGCGGTGTCCTTGTCAAAATTAATTCCGTAATCTATGATCTCCTGAATGCGCTGAGGCCCTTCTTTCACCACGATCTCCACAATTTTCGGATCACAAAGTCCATCACCGGCAATTAAAGTATCCTGAATATGTTTTTCAAAAGAATCATCTTTATCAACAACTACAGCTACCCCACCCTGGGCATATTTTGTATTCGATTCATCTTCGTTTGATTTTGTAATAATCAAAACTTTACCATGCTTAGCGGCCTTTAAAGCGAAGCTCAAGCCCGCAATCCCCGATCCTATAACTAAAAAGTCTGTATTCTTCATTGAATTCTGCTAATTCTACCTTGTTGTTAACAACGTTAGAAATATGTTGATTACTTGTCTAAATAAATAGAGTAACTATTTAAGAATGTTTAAAGCTAAGGTAAAATGAGAATTAGACACAATATTTTAAGTTATTTTTCAGCAACTTTGCATGAGTTATTAACTTTTTACTACCAGATAACTAATAAACATCTGAGTATGGATAAGTTTTTAATCTTAAAAATATCTAATTGTAAATCAGCGGATATTTTCTAAAAAAAAAGTGATTTATTTGTGGATAAGTATAGAACAAGTTATAAAAACGAATAAAAATCCCAGAGTTACAAACATTACTAACACACTAATAAACAATAGAAATCTATTTATATTAAATAATTATTAATTATTGAAACGTTGAAAATGGATACCTTAGAAGAATTGAACAGAAGAGGATTTGTAGAAGAAAGTATCGACCCAACACTTGATCTTTTTGCGGAAATTGAAAAGTTAAAAAAAGAGAAAAATGCAATAATCCTTGCACATTACTATCAAGATCCTGATATACAGGATGTTGCGGACTATATAGGGGATAGTTTGGGTCTTTCGCAGGAAGCCGCCAGAACAGAGGCTGATGTGATTGTGTTTGCAGGAGTGCATTTTATGGCAGAAACAGCTAAAATCCTCTCTCCGGAAAAAAAGGTTTTATTACCGGATTTAAAGGCAGGGTGCTCATTAGCTGATAGTTGTCCACCACATTTGTTTAAAAAATTTAAAGAAAAATACCCGGATCACCTGGTAATTACCTATGTAAACTGCACAGCAGAATTAAAAGCGATGAGTGATATCGTTTGTACTTCAACGAATGCAGTCCAAATTGTAGAAAGCCTGCCAAAAGAGCAGAAAATTATTTTTGGTCCGGATAAAAATCTTGGAGCCTGGGTAGCAAAGAAAACCGGCAGAGATCTGGTATTGTGGAATGGTGCCTGTATGGTTCATGAGATATTTTCAAGAGAGAAAATAACAAAGCTTAAAGAACGTCATCCGAATGCGAAATTTATTGCGCATCCGGAATGTGAAGAAGCAGTATTGCAGATGGCTGATTATATCGGATCTACTACAGGTTTGTTAAATTATTCTATCAAAAGTGATGCAAAAGAATTTATAGTAGCTACTGAAAGTGGTATAATCCACCAGATGGAAAAGGCAAATCCTACAAAAACATTTATTCCGGCACCACCGAATAATAATTGTGCTTGTAATGACTGCCCGTATATGAAAAGAAATACTTTAGAAAAATTGTATCTGTGTTTGAAAAACGGATCTCCTGAAGTGACTGTTCCTGAGCATATTATAACAGAAGCAAGAAAACCGATTGAAAGAATGCTGGAAATTTCAGCAAGTCTTGGATTGTAGAAACCGAACGGAGATTCCGCCGGTTAAAATTAGTATAGAAAAAAATGTTTGAAAATAAAGAACGTACAGAGTTAGGTGAATTAGGTGAATTTGGTCTGATTGATCACCTGACCAATAATTTCAAAATAAGACATGAAAGCAGTGTCAAAGGAATTGGTGATGATGCTGCAGTACTGCATTCGGGTGATAAAGAAGTATTGATTTCTACAGATTTATTACTGGAAGGAATTCATTTTGACCTGGCTTATGTACCCTTAATGCACCTTGGTTATAAGGCCGTACAGGTTAATCTGAGTGATATTTATGCTATGAATGGAGTAGCCACCCAGATCACAGTTTCTATTGGTGTTTCCAGTAAATTTCCGCTGGAAGCTGTTGAAGAAATTTATAAAGGAATAGAACTGGCCTGTAATAAGTTTAATATTGATTTAATTGGGGGGGATACTTCTTCAAGTAAACAGGGATTAGTATTGAGTGTAACGAGTATAGGTTATGCTGCAAAAGAGGATATCTGCTACAGAAATGGTGCAAATGAAGGTGATTTAATCTGTGTTTCCGGCGATTTGGGCGGTGCCTATGTAGGTCTTCAGATTCTGGAAAGAGAAAAACAGATATTCCTGGAAAATCCTAATATTCAGCCTGATCTGGAGGGTAAAGATTATATTATTGAGAGACAGCTTAAACCTGAAGGAAGAAGGGATATAGTGGATTTACTGGCTCAGATGAAAATTATACCGACATCAATGATTGATGTATCTGACGGGCTGGCTTCTGAAATTATGCATATCTGCAAGCAATCTGAAAAAGGCTGTACCATGTATGAAGATAAATTTCCTATTGATCCGATGACTTATGAAACTGCAAGAGAACTTGGTCTGGATCCAACTGTTTGTGCTTTAAACGGTGGAGAAGACTATGAATTGCTGTTCACGATCAAACAGGATGATTATACAAAATTAAAGCATGATGTGGATATTACCGTCATTGGACATATTACTGAGAAAGCATCAGGCTGTAAAATGATTTCTAAATCAAATGTGGTTCATGAACTGAAAGCACAGGGATGGAGTGCTTTTAAGTTATAGGATTTCATCGTCTATTAAAGCTGGGTCTAAAAATTTACGATCAATCTGTTTCGTGGTTTTTGCACCCAGTTTTTTTATTTTATCTGCGGTAACAGCCAGATTTCCTGTACCTGCTGATAATTTTCCTATGGCTTTGTCATAGGCATCCTGACTTTGACGGATGTTTCGTCCGATACTTTCCATATCAGTGATGAAACCAACAAATTTATCGTACATACTACCACTTAACCGGGCAATTTCCAATACGTTTCTATTTTGTCTTTCCTGCTTCCAGATACTTGAAATTGTACGTAATGTGGCCAGTAAAGTTGAAGGACTTACGATCACTACTTTTCTTTCCCAGGCATAGTTGAATAGTTCGGCATCTTTTTGTACAGCAATACCAAATGAAGATTCTATAGGGATAAAAAGTAAAACAAAATCAGGTGAATTGATTTGATAAAGCGCCTGATAGTTTTTACCTGACAAATCCTGTACGTGATTTTTTAAGGAGAGCAGATGCTGCTTAACAAATATTTCTCTTTCTTCTTCTGTTTCTGCAGTTACATATTTTTCATAGGCAATCAGAGAGACTTTAGAGTCCACTACAATGTGTTTATCTTCCGGCAGATCAATTATTACATCTGGCTGTACCCTGTTGCCGCTGGAAGTACTAAAACTGGATTGTATGCGATATTCCTGGTCTTTAACCAATCCTGAACGTTCCAGTACTCTTTCCAGAATAATTTCCCCCCAGTTACCTTGTTTTTTATTATCGCCTTTGAGTGCTTTGGTCAGATTATTGGCATCTTCCTGTATTTGTCTGCTCTGATCCATGAGCTGTGAAATTGCTCCCTTGAGTATATTCCGCTCATCAGACTCCGCTTTGTATACCCGGTCAACCTTTTCCTCAAATGCTTTTATATTTTCCTTCAGCGGGCTTAAAATGAGATCCATGTTAGCCTTATTGTTTGCTGTGAATTTTGATGACTTTTCTTCTAGGATCTTATTGGCAATATGTTCAAATTCCAGCTGGAATTTTTGCTGAAGCTCGGCTATGTATTTTTCCTGTTCTGTTTGTTTATCGAGCTGTGCTTTCAGCATTTCTTCTGCTTTTACAGCACGGCTTCTTTCGTCCATAAACCCTTTACGCAAATCGATAAGTTCATCTTCCAGATTTTGTTTTTCTTCTTTGTAATAAGATAAAATCTTATCATGTTCGGCTTCTTTTAAACAAAGAAGATCTTTTTGGTTATCGGCCACTCCTGGTTTTTTTAACAGAATTAAAAAAAGGAAAAGGATAACAATGGCGAGTAATACTATAATGACAATGTTCATTTACTAATTTTTTTATCAAAAATCTATAATATAAACGATTTTAACAAGTATTTTAGTATTATAATCTGTGTAAATTGTGGATTTTATGAAGTTTTTATAAGACATAAAATATTTTTACAAAAAATAAACTGATTATTTTAAGAGATATAGCGTGTAATTTTTTAATGGTTAATTAATTTATTAACTGTAAAGAGTGTTTGTTAATTTAAATCATCTGTTTTAATTTAATTATGTGGATTTCATTTAAAAATTATTGGAATAGAGAATTATAGGAACAATTTTTGAGTTATGTACATTTAGTAAAATGTGATATTAAGAGATGGGAACCTATTTGTTTTTTATAATTCCGATACTGATTCTAAGCATGTTTGTGCAATGGAAGTTCAGACATAAATTTTCGAGATATGCAGAAATGCAATTAAATTCAGGATTTTCAGGAAGGGAAGTTGCGGAGAAAATGCTTCATGATAATGGTATTTATGATGTGAGGGTAATGAATGCTGACGGACAATTAACAGATCATTATAACCCGGCTGATAAAACAGTTAATCTTAGTACAGATGTTTATTACGGGCGAAGTGTTGCAGCCGCAGCAGTAGCTGCACATGAATGCGGACATGCTGTTCAGCATGCCAAATCTTATCACTGGCTGCAATTCAGAACAAATATGGTTCCGGTAGTCAGTATATCTTCCAATCTTTTGCAGTGGGTATTGATTATAGGTATTTTACTGATAGGTTTTACCGGTAATCCTTTTGTATTGGGAATTGGTGTTGCCGGACTTTTACTGATAACCATTTTTAGTTTTATTACACTTCCGATAGAATTTGATGCCAGTAAAAGAGCTCTGATATGGCTTAAAAACAACCAGGTTGTTATGCATAGTCAGGAAGAAAATTCACAGGCCAAGGATGCTTTATGGTGGGCAGCAATGACCTATGTGGTAGCCGCACTGGGTGCATTGGCTAATTTAATATATTATGCATCCATGTTATTCGGAAGAAATAAAAACTAATTTAAGCGGTAGGGTACAATGAGTTGAAATTCAGGAATATCAACTGTAAAATCACTTTCATCAACCATACGGTGCATCAGGTAGTTTCCTGACATTGACCCCATATCTGTGGTTAAATTACATCCTGAAACATAAGAATAACTTTCTCCGGGTTCGATAACAGGTTGTATACCTACTACTCCTTCTCCTTCAACTTCACGCTGAGTACCATTTGAGTCAAATATGAACCATTGACGGCGCATTAATTGTATAGCGTAATCTGACAGATTTTCTACAGAAATCTGGTAAGCAAACATAAAATGTTCTTTCTCAGGATTGGAATATTCTTCCTGATACACCGTATCTACCGAAATCTTAACGCCTTGTGTAATCGCTGTAACCATTGTATTATAAATTGTAGTCTAATTGATTAAGTGGTTTTCAAAAATCAAGCCATTTCTCCTTCCAGGAGCAGGTGATGATATTTATCTGCCACTTCGTCTAAAATAGCATGAATTATTTCAATATTATCCTCTTTTACCAATAACATTCTATAATTCTTGAAATCAGGTAAGCCTTTGAAATAATTAGCATAATGGCGTCTCATTTCAAATATACCTACCTTCGGACCTTTCCAGGCAATAGATTTATCTAAATGGACTCTGCAAACGGCAACTCTTTCCGCAACAGTAGGACCGGCAAGTTTTTCTCCGGTCTTAAAGAAATGAGCGATTTCTCTGAAAATCCATGGATAACCAATGGCTGCCCTGCCTATCATGATTCCGTCAACTTCAAATTCTCTGCGCCAGTCCAGTGCTTTCTGAGGGCTGTCAACATCTCCGTTACCGAAAATGGGAATCTTAATCCGGGGATTTCTTTTTATCTCCCTGATCATACGCCAGTCCGCTTCTCCTTTGTACATCTGAGATCTTGTTCTGCCATGAATGGTCAGCGCCTTTATTCCGATATCCTGTAATCTTTCAGCTACTATATCTACATTTTTTGTGTTATCATCCCAGCCTAATCTGGTTTTAACTGTAACTGGTAAATGCGTAGCTTTTACGACAGCTTCAGTCATTTTAACCATTTTATCTATATCCTGTAAAAGAGCTGAACCTGCCCCTTTACAGGCTACCTGTTTAACAGGACAGCCATAATTGATATCGATAAGATCTGGTTTAGCCAGAGTAGCAATCTCTGTAGCTTCCTGCATAGTGGAAATCTCGCTTCCAAAAATCTGGATACCAATAGGTCTTTCATATTCAAAAATATCCAGCTTCTGTCTGCTTTTTGCAGCATCACGTATCAATCCTTCGGAAGAGATGAATTCTGTATACATCATATCCACCCCACTTTGTTTACAAACAAAACGAAAAGGCGGATCACTTACATCTTCCATTGGTGCAAGTAATAAAGGGAACTCTCCCAGGTCAATATTTCCTATCTTTACAGACATTTTTCTATCTTCAATCCAAAATTAAAACACAAAGGTACAAACTATTCCCAATAATGAATTTCATTTACAACGAGCCTGAAGAGAAGGGAGCTTATATACAGTTACTTATGATTCTCTGTTACGCTATAATAGGTTTGATTATTGGTTCTGTTCTTAGTCTGGCAGTCATACTTGGTGTTTATGGTTTTGATGGCCTGGGCAATGCTGATTTACTGACAGGTGGAGATGCAACTGCTATTGCTGTACTTAAAGTATCACAGGTTTTAACTACAGGCTGTATGTTCATTTTACCGCCATTAATGCTTGCATGGACGGAAAAAAGAAAAGTCAGCAATTTTTATGGATTCATTAAACCTAAAATTTCATTTCTTTTTTTAGTGTTTATGATCATGCTTTGTTCTATGCCGATTATGGAATGGGTTGGACTGGCTAATCAGAAAATGATACTTCCTGATTTTCTGAAACCAGTTGAGAACTGGATGAGAAATAAAGAAGATGAAGCAATGAAAATGACAATTTTATTATTAAAAACTAATAATGTTTTTGACTTTTTAATCAATATTCTGGTCATTGCTTTGATTCCGGCTATAGGAGAAGAACTTATTTTCAGAGGAGGTGTACAAAGATCATTTACCAGAATGTTTAAGAATCCACATGTAGCTATATGGATTTCTGCTTTTATTTTTAGTGCAATACATCTCCAGTTTTTTGGTTTTTTTCCAAGATTATTCCTTGGAGCAGCTTTTGGGTATATCTATTTATGGACAGGAAGTTTATGGTACGCGATGCTGGCTCATTTTTTAAACAATGCTTATGCAGTTAGTGTTGCCTGGTACCTGCAAAAACATAATATTCCTTTGACTGAAGCTGATAATTCTTCAAATTTTCCATGGTATGGATATGTTATTAGTTTAATTTTGAGCATCTTTTTATTTAAGTATTTAAAAAACAAAACCACAGCGAACGATGGAGAACAATTGGGTTAAGGTTTATACCACAGAAAATCCTGTAACAGCAGAGATTATTAAACAGGGATTAATAGAGAATGATATTGCAGCGGTAGTTATGAATAAAAAAGATTCTTCTTATCAGACTTTCGGTATCATTGAAGTATTGGTTAGTCAAAAGGATTTTGATGCCGCTGAAGCTTATATAAATTCTACAGAAACAGAATGAAAACCAGAGCAATAACGGCATTTTTTTTTACGATTGTTATGTTGGGTTCCATTTTTCTGGGGGCCTATACTTTTACTTTCTTCTATCTGCTTTTAAGCGTTTTTTCGCTCGCAGAATTTTATAAACTGGTTAAAACTTCCGGGATCAGACCCCATCGTAACATTGGTCTGGTTGTAAGTGCATTGATATTTTTAATTACAGCTGGTTATCATTTATATCAGTTTGAAACAAAGTATTTATTGTTACTTATTCCGCTGGTATCTGCTGTGTTTTTAGGTGAATTATACAAGAAGGATAAAATTCCTTTCGGCAATATTGCCTATACTTTTGTGGGATTTGTCTATGTGACAGTACCTTTCTGTTTTTTCTATTCACTAGCATTTATACAGGACTGGACAACACATAATTATCATTTGCCACTGGCTTTTCTGCTTTTATTGTGGGCTAGTGATACCGGTGCTTATTTATTTGGCAGAAAACTGGGAAGTCATAAATTATTTGAACGTCATTCTCCGAAAAAAACCTGGGAAGGTTTCTTTGGCGGTATGTTTACAAGCCTGGTGGTTTCTTATATTATTTCTTTGTTTTTTACCGAAATATCCGTGTTGGTCTGGGCTGGAATGGCCATCTTAATCGTAAGTTTTGGTACTTTGGGAGATTTGGTGGAATCCATGCTTAAAAGGAGTCTGAATGCAAAAGACTCTGGTACACTTTTACCAGGCCATGGTGGTTTACTGGATAGATTTGATGGCTTATTAATAGCTGCTCCGGTTGTTTTTGCCTATTTATACCTGGTTTTAAAATAGTATCTGATGAATAAATTAGCTTATTTCCTTTTGCTGTTTGTATTGCTTTCTGCCTCCTGTAATCAAAAAAATGGAACAGGAGAAAACAGTTCCGGTTCTGCTAAAAATAAAGGGCTGCAGGATGCAGCAATTAATCCTGATCAAAGAGAATTGATTGTTGCCGAACTGAAACAAATGCAGCAGGCATTCGGAGATAAAGATGTAAATAAAATTGAAAAATACTTTATTTTTCCACTAGCAGACAGTACTTTATCAATTTATGAAGTCAACGAGGATTTTGATCTGGCAAGAAAATCAACCGGAGGAAATATCAGCAGGGATCTTTTTGTAAAGAACTTCAATGATATTTATGATTATTTCCAAATGGGTGGTTTCAGTGATTTGTTTAAAGCAGTTGATTTGGATGAGCTGAAAAGCAAGCAGGAAGTCACCAGTGAACATCATGTGAAAGATGAGAGTTGCTATACTTTTTACCGGATCAGTATTGAAGGAGATATGGTGAATCTGCAATATGGAACAAATTCTGATCAGGCTTACAGGGAAGCACACCCTGATGAAGAAGAAGTTTGTGGTGAATCTGCTTTTAACTGGCTTTTTAAGCTGGAAGGAAATAAGTTACGTTTTATCAAAGAAATGACTGCCGGGTAAATAGACAGGCAGTTATTTCTTATCTTGTTTTTAATGGTTTTAACAGATATTCCAAACCGTTTAATCTGATCTCATACATGGTACCAATCAGCTCTCCGAGTTTACCAGGGGGCAGACCCTTATGATTAAACCAGATCAGATAGGATTCCGGGAGATCACAAATCAGCTTGTCTTTGTATTTACCAAAGGGCATTCTGAAGGTTACCAGATCATTTAATAATTGTGGATTCATCCTGAAATAATTTATTGTGGAACCATTTCCAGCATCTGAATAGCTTCATCTACGGTTTTCAAATCTTCAAATGCTATTCTTAAAGTATTTTTGACTTCTTTCAGATTACACATCCGGGGATGTTGCTGCGCAAAATGAAGTATATTATGGAATATTGGGGAATCAAAGAAGTTCGATTGTTTATCAGCAATAAAATAACCTCTCAGAACGCCTTTTTTAAAACTCAGTTTTTCAAATCCCAGTTTTTTAGCTGCCCATTGCAGACGCAGTACATTCAACATAGTCTTTACAGGCTTAGGAACCGGGCCAAAGCGGTCTTTTAAAGAACTTTCGAAGGACTTTAGCTGTAATTCGTCATCCAGTTTGGAAAGTTCGGTATAGAGGTTGTATCGCTCTGTAATATTGGTTACATAGTCATCCGGTATGTATAATTCCAGATCAGTATCTATTTGGGTGAAGGTTACAAAAGGACGTTCTTTATCATCTTTGAAAAGCTCTTTGAATTCATCTGCTTTGAGTTCCTGTATAGCCTCATCCAATATCTTATGATACATTTCGAAACCTATTTCTGCAATAAAGCCGCTTTGTTCTGCACCAAGAAGATTTCCACTGCCGCGAATATCGAGATCGCGCATGGCAATATTAAAGCCGCTGCCCAGATCAGAGAACTCTTCGATTGCACTCAGACGTTTCCGGGCTTCTGATGTCAGGGTGGATAGTGGAGGGCTTAACAAATAACAGAAGGCTTTTTTATTGGATCTTCCTACCCTTCCGCGCATCTGGTGCAAATCACTCAGACCAAACATATGAGCATGGTTAATAATGATTGTATTGGCATTTGGAATATCCAGTCCTGCTTCTATAATTGTAGTTGCTACCAGCACGTCCTTTTCTCCATTAATGAAATCGAGCATGACATCTTCCAGTGCATCTCCATCCAATTGCCCGTGCGCAATACCAATACGGGCTTTAGGCACCAGGGTTTGTATCAGTCCGCCCAGTTGTGGCAGATCATTTACTCTGTTATGAATGAAAAATACCTGACCGCCCCTGTCCAGTTCAAATTGTACGGCTTCCTGTATCAGTTTATCATTAAAAACATGAAGTTCTGTATTTACAGGCTGTCTGTTTGGTGGCGGAGTACTCATGATGGACAAATCTCTCGCTCCCATCAGCGAAAAATGCAGTGTTCGCGGGATAGGAGTTGCGGTAAGTGTGAGTGTATCTACGTTGACACGCAGTGCCCGGAGTTTTTCTTTGGCAGAGACGCCGAATTTCTGTTCTTCGTCGATAATCATAATACCAAGAGACTTAAATTTAACGTCTTTACTCAGTAAACGGTGTGTGCCGATAATAATGTCAACTTTACCTTCTTCTACCTGTGCAAGGGTCTCTTTGATCTGTTTATTTGTCTTGAAACGGTTGATATAATCAACCCTGCATGGAAATTCTTTAAGTCTTCCTGAAAAGGTTTTGAAATGCTGCAGAGCAAGAATAGTTGTAGGGACTAAGACCGCAGCCTGTTTTCCATTGGCTACTGCTTTAAATGCTGCTCTGATTGCAATTTCTGTTTTACCAAAACCTACATCTCCGCAAACAAGCCTGTCCATTGGATGCGGGGCTTCCATATCCTTTTTTACATCGCTTGTGGCTTTCATCTGATCGGGAGTATCTTCATAAATAAATGAAGCCTCAAGTTCCGTTTCCAGATAGCCATCAGGATCAAATGCAGTTCCTACCTGTGATTTTCTCAGTGCATAAAGCTTGATCAGATCACGGGCAATGTCTTTAACTTTTTTTTTTGTGGTCTTTTTAAGTTTATCCCAGGCTTCTGTGCCCAGTTTATTCATTTTTGGTGGTGTACCATCTTTTCCGCTATATTTTGCAATACGGTTCAGTGAATTGATATTGACATAAAGGAGGTCATTATCTGCATAAACCAAACGGATCATTTCCTGTGTTTTGCCATTTACCTCTACTTTTTCCAGACCGGCATATTTACCTATTCCATGGTCAATATGAGTAACAAAATCGCCCGGTTTCAAGTCTCTCAGGTCTTTCATGGTTATCGCCTGACTACGCTGATAACCTCTTTTTAATTTGTATTTATAAAATCTGTCAAATATCTGATGATCAGTATAAAATGCAATTGACTGACGGGGATCTATAAATCCCTCTCTGAGCTGAATATTGACAGGAACGAACTTAGCTGTTTTGTCAATGTCATCAAGTATGGCATATAACCGCTCTGTTTGTTTTGGAGAAGAGCTGGAAATAAAGTTATGAATACCATTTTTCTCATTCTCTTTCAGATTATGAATCAGGAGATTGAAATCTTTATTGAAAGAAGGTTGTGGTTTAGTGTCAAAAAGAAAGACATTGTCGGTCTTATAAAAAAATTGCTTTCCAAATTCAATCAGGGAGAAGTCATGAACGATATCTCCAATCATTCTTTCATCTGAAAAGGCAAATTTTGGATCGATCCAGTCCGGATTTTCCTGTTTTTCTTTTGAGGGAAGTGCTTTCCAGAGCTCTACTGCCTTTTTATAACCGGTTTTAATTATATCCAGGGTAAATTCCACATCTTTAAACCAGAGCTGGGTATCTTTTTCAATATAATCAAGCAGATTAATATTGCTTTCTGTAAGATATTTGGATTGTACATTAGGAATAATAGTGAAGGTCTTAACATCTTCTACAGACAACTGGCTTTCAATTTCAAAGGTTCTGATACTCTCAACCTCATCCCCGAAAAATTCTATTCTGTAAGGTAAATCATGAGAAAAAGAGAAAATATCAACTATACCACCCCGAATAGAGAACTGGCCCGGTTCATAGACAAATTCAGTACGGTTAAAGTCGTAATCAACCAGAAATTCATTGATAAAGTCTATGCCTAATTTCACACCCAGACTAATTTCAAGTGTGTTTTTTTCCAGAATGTCTCTGTTGATAACCTTTTCTGCCAGTGCTTCAGGATAAGTAACTACAATTTTTCCATAAGATGAATTATGGTTGAGTTCATTGAGCACTTCGGCTCTGGCTAATACATTGGCGGTATCTACCTGAGTGAAATCAAATGCTTTACGGAATGAAGAAGGAAAAATAAGAACTTCTTTTTCCAGTATACTTTCCAGATCTGCCATAAAATAGGCAGCCTCTTCACGATCGGGAAGAATAAACAATTGTGGTTTATGCAGTAAAAAATAGGTGGTTACAGCAATTGTGGCATCGGCAGAGCCAACTAAACCTTTTAATTGAAGTTTATTACCTTTACCCGAGTTGAGGGTCTTTGCAAGCGCTTCGATGCGCTCATCAGTTTTATATCTATTGATCAGGTCACGGATGTTCACTTCACAAAGATAATATTTATGATTTGCTAAAATGTAACAATGCAGCCATTTATAACTCTAAAATTCAAAACGAGGGTGCTTAACTGGTTAAGCCGCATACCATTGGAATTAATTTTCTGGGTTGTGAGTTTATTATTACTGGCAATAGCTGAACCTCAGGGACATGAAGCCGTAAATCACTTTACTTTTTGTCCGCTGGCGAATCTGGGACTGGACTGGTGTCCGGGCTGCGGACTGGGAAGATCTGTTACGCAATTGTTCCATGGTAACCTTGAAGAGAGTTTTCATCAGCACTGGTTAGGTATACCAGCGGTAGTGATTATCGGGCTGAGAATAATAACACTTGGTCGATACGAGTGGAAAAAAAATAAGAATAGATAAATTAAATATAAGGAGAGAGATTATGTACAATTCACCATTTATGATGCTTCCGGGCATCACGCCTCAGGAGTTTTCTTACCTGCAATCTATAACAACAGGTTTTAATGAGCAGCAGCTGAATGGATTTCTAATGATTTATAATAGTAAAAGAAGAAATCCGGATGATATGGTTCTGTATTGTGTGCTGGGATTTTTTGTACCGGGATTGTCGAGATTTTTAGTAAACCAGATTGGAATGGGTATTCTTTACTTTTTCACTTACGGACTATGTATGATCGGTACTATTATAGATCTGGTAAATTATAAGAATCTGGCTTTTGAATATAATCAGAAGGTTGCTTTTGAAAGTTTACAGATGGCAAAAATGGGTGCTATAACTCAATAAATCAGATAAATTTTAAGCTGGCTGTAAACCTTATTGTATCTTTACGTATTATGAGATTAGCTGTAATTACGAAACATCTGGAGACTTATGCGCCACTGAACTATCAGGAAGACTATGATAATTCAGGCTTGCTGACGGGTGATATGAACCAGGAAATCACAGGAGCTCTGGTTGCTCTTGATTGTACTGAAGATATTGTTGATGAGGCGATTGCTAAAAACTGTAATCTGATTATTACACATCATCCTATTGTTTTTAAAGGATTAAAAAGATTCACCGGTAAAAATTATGTGGAACGGGTAATTATCAATGCCATTAAAAATAATATTGCTTTGTATGCTATTCATACTAATCTGGATAGTGTCCAGAATGGGGTAAATGGTGTAATTTGTAAACGATTGGGCTTAAAGCAGGCTAAAATTCTGGCTCCCAAAGCTGGGATTTTAAAGAAATTGATCACTTTTTGTCCCATAGCTCAGGCAGGCAGACTGAGAGAGGCTCTTTTTGCTGCTGGTGCAGGGAATATTGCAAATTACAGTGAATGTAGTTTTAATACAGAAGGTACAGGTACATTTAAGGCCTCTGCTGGTACACAACCTTATGTTGGTCAGCATGGAATGCAGCATCATGAACAGGAAATAAGGATTGAAACTGTATTTCTGATTCAGGATGAAAGGAAAATATTGCTGGCGCTGCTGGAAAATCATCCTTACGAAGAGGTTGCCTATGATATTTTTCCTATGGAGAATAAACTGGATACAGTTGGTTCCGGAATGGTGGGCTGGCTGGAAGAAGAGCTGGATGCAGCGGATTTTCTGCGCTTTGTAAAATCAAGAATGAACGTAACGCTGATCAGACACACCCGGGATACTGGCCGGAAGATAAAAAAAGTGGCTGTTTGCGGTGGTTCAGGAAGTTTTCTGCTTGGACATGCTATTGCTGCTGGTGCAGATGCTTTTATTACTGCAGACTTCAAATATCATGAGTTTTTTGATGCTGATGGGAAACTTATGATAGCTGATATCGGACATTTTGAAAGTGAACAGTTCACATCTAACCTGCTGGTTGATATTCTGGAACGGAAGTTCCCTGAAATGACTGTACATTTAACAGGAGTGAATACGAATCCGATAAATTACTTCTACTAAGCAAGATAAATTAAGGCATAAAAAGGGCCTCCGAATTATTCGGAGGCCCTTTTTTATTATTCTTTAGTTTCTTCGCCTCTGGCATTATAATCTACGACAGCGACCTCCACGCCTTCTTTTTTCCAATGGTTCTCAATCAGTTTCATTGTGTTTTGGAAATAAGTATAATCCTTGCGGGATAAGTCTGTCCATCCTACTTCTGCATACGCAGCTAAACGCGGATAAATTTTTTGCTGCATATCTGCTACTTCCGGAATAAATTCACTCCACATCTGACAGCCCAGGCCCAGTACATGCTTATCATATTTCGGGTCCAGTCCTTGCGGAATCGGATTAAAATCATAAGCCTTTCTAATCGGGATTTCCTTGTAATCATAATCCAGATAGGTATAAATATGATAGGAGTTAACCAGGTCATATCCTTTTGAAGCTGCGCTGGTAATCATATCAGTTGTACCTCTCCAGAAATGAACAATAGTTCCCTGATCCAGTTTTTCTTTAACTACAGTTTCTTTGTCATCTGTGAATTCATGGACTTTGCCTCCCATAATTTCATTCCAGCCCATCATCCGGCGACCTTTTGAGGCAATGAATTTGGAAATTTTGTTGGTAAACCAGATCTGTACATCGGCAGGCGATTTTAAGCCTTCTCTGCCCATTAGAGCCTGTATCTGAGGGGAACTTTTCCATTGGTCATATAAAACCTCGTCTCCGCCAATATGAATAACTTTAGAAGGGAATAATGCCATCACTTCGGTTAGTACATCTTCTAAGAAGGTATAAACTTTTGGATCTGCGACATTGTAAGTATCTTTAAATTTACCAAACGTCACCGGCACTTCCACTTTTTCTCCGGTTGTACCCAACCATGGATAGGCGGCAATCGCTGCTGTAGCGTGGCCCGGCATTTCGATTTCTGGGACTATAGTGATATGTCTGTCTGCTGCATAGCGGACAACTTCTTTAATTTGTTCTTGTGTATAGAATCCTTCATGTGGTTTTCCTGAGCGTTTTTCGCTTCTCCAGGCCAATTGTGAATCTTTACGTTTGGACCCGATTTTAGTTAGTTCAGGATATTTTTTGATTTCAATCCGCCAACCCTGATCGTCTGTTAAGTGCCAGTGGAATACATTCATTTTGAGCATTGCCATATCATCCAACAGTTGTTTTACAACTTTTTCTCCTTTAAAATGACGTCCCTCATCAAGCATTAAAGCTCTCCAGCCAAAACGTGGTTTATCTTTAATGGTTACATATGGCACTGTTGCACTTTTTCCAGGTTCGGTTACTGTAATTAATTGCAGCAGACTTTGTATACCATAAAATAAGCCGGCCTTATCTGCTGCTGATATTTTAATACCATTAGTATTTACAGTAAGTTCATAACTTTCTTTACCGTAAGTTGCTGCCGGATTTTCTTTCAAATCCAGAAGTATATTGTTTTTACTGGCTTTTGGGGTAATAGTTACCGGAATATTCAGCCCGGCAATGAGCGAGAGTTTGTCTTTCAGGTACTGTGCTTCCGCTGGTAATCCATGAACAATAATTTTTGTTGCTGCACTCAGGTTTAAAGTCCCTTTTTTTGCTGTTTCCAGGATCAGGGGACGGGGAGAAATGAGGGGTTCCGTCTGGGCTGATACATGCTGATTACTGATCAGCAAACAGACTGCCGCAAACGATACTAAAAGCTTTTTCATAATGGTTATTTGGTTAAGTTGGGGAATTCTTAAATATAAGGGTTTAATGAAATAGTTTTTTATTCGTCTCCCATTAACGGGTCAGTAAAGCTCTCGCGGGAATGCTCAACATGACCTGCAAATTGCTGGCTGAATATGTGATTACCCTGCGCTTTTATTGTGAAATCATACCAGTGATGGCTCTTCCCTAACGCTAAAGGAACCAGTTTTTCTGTTTCTTTAGCTCCTATCAGAATATCCAGAGGAGGGTTATAATAAGCATTGTCTGTCAGTGTTAACTTTAGCGGAACCCCTTTTTTAAGACGTTTGATCTGCAAAAGAACATTTCCATTTAATTGATCAATCTTACCTTTCTGATTCTGATAAAGCAGAGTGAGTATAATTTCAGGATCATTCACATCACCGGTAAAATGTCTGAAAAAGCCATTTATGCTATATACTTTTAAATCATAGCGCTGATCTTCAAAGGTTTCTAATGGCCATTGGTATGAAAGCGTATCTCCTGCATCGGCTGTAAATGACCAGTTTTTGGCTTTTGCATAAATATTAAAACCTGCTCCGCTTGATTTTTTTCCAAAGTATTTATTACCGGCAGTGAGGGTTATTTTAAATGTTGTTTTATCTGTAGTTAATCCACCATCTGCGTAAATTTCATATGGAATTGCATTGGCTGGCTTAATCCCTTTTTCCTGTTTGGGAAGATGGGCTGAATCTTTTGTTTTTTTAACTATTTCAGCAATTTCAGTAGGTGTCAGTTTTTTAAAGTTATCTGGTAATTTGGCAAACTGAGCTTTATGGATTTCTTCAATGAAAGGCTTTTTCTCTATAGTTTTTGGCAGCGGAATTTTCTCTCCGTTATAAGGCCTGAACACAGAAGTAAGGTCCCCGCATAAACTTCTGCGCCAGGAAGTCAGATTGTCTTCATGAATTTTCTGTCCTGTTTTATGGCTTAGGAAATGTTCAAGGAACTGAATGGAAGATGTGTGGTCAAAGACCTGTGAATTGACATAGCCTCCACGTGTCCATGGGGAGACAACGACCATAGGAATTCTATAGCCAAGCCCAACCGGACTTTCTCTTTCACTTTGTCCTTTCTGCACAAACTCAGCCTCAGTATCAAGACTTTTTGAAACGATTCCGGTAGATGAATCTTTTGGGTTAGGAGCAACGAATGGTGGTAAATGATCAAAATAACCATCATTTTCATCATAAGTAAGAACGAAAATTGTCTTTTTCCAGACTTCGGGATTTTTGGTTAAGATATCAATGGCTTCTGACAGGTACCAGGCACCATACCAGGGCGCACCAGGATGGTCAGAGAAATTACATGGGGCAACCAGCCAGGAAACGGCAGGTAGTTTTCCTGTATCTACATCCTTGCGAAACTGATGTAATACATCGCCTTTTGGAATTTCAGTAGTCCTTTCTTTTCCGTTGTCGTTATAAGTAATAGATTCCAGTTTATGAAAGTCGGGATCATTTCTGTTGGTTGTAAAAGCTCGTTTATGTAGTTCCTGTTGTTCAGGTGATAATGATTCGAGGGGATTATTCTCTAGAAAATCAAGATCTTTCTGATAGCGTTCAAGAGTTTTTTGGAGTTTGGGGTCTGGTTTAATCTTTATTTTCGCAGCTAGATCAGCAGTAGCCTTTTTAAGCCATAGAATATGCTCAGGGTGTCTTTTAACATGGTATTGCTGAAAAAATTCAATAGGGTTGTCTGTGAAATTTCCAAGCCAGTCATCTTGTTCTCCTTCAAAGCCCACTCCTGCACTAAGCTCATTCTGATATATTTTCCAGTCTACTCCATGTTTAGACAGGCGCTCTGGAAAGGTTCCCCATGAAAGTCGTTCTGAACCGTCAATATCTCCATTGTTCAGATGAGCTTTGGCTGTTCCGTTTTGTTCTTCTCTGATTTTACCTGTCCAGAAGAAGGTACGGTTGGGGCTTGTTCCTGTAAGGGAAGAACAAAAACTATGATCACAAACTGTAAAGGCATCGGCCAGGGCATAATAAAAAGGAATATCTTCCCTGTTATAGTAACCCATTGTTAATGGCATATCGGCATAATTCTTATTGCCTGATCTCTTTGCTTCCAGCCAGCCATTATAATCACCGTTGTTACGGGCATCAACCTGATTTTCCCAGGAATGGGGCAGGGAATTCATCCAGGTTGCTCTGGTGTCTTTAAGATCTAATCTGAATGGAGCATAGGTTTCTCCTTTTTTATTGCTCTGCAACCAGACGGGATAATTGTTTGGTAAACGGATCGCCCGGGGATCATTAAAGCCCCGGACCCCCTTCAATGAACCGAAGGCGTGGTCAAAAGACCTGTTCTCCTGCATTAGAAATACAATATGCTCTGCATCTAAATAAGTTGTTCCAAGATCAGGATCAATAGCTAAAGCTCTTTGTATTGATCCCGGTAAAATTGTTGAAAGACTTAAAGCTCCGGTTAGTAATGAAGCTTTCCTGATAAAATCTCTTCTGTTTTCCATGTAAATAAAAATCTAAAAATTATTTTAACAAGCAAGCTTCAGGGGCGATTTAATATCGTTTTACATAATATCGTTACATATACATCTGTTTTGAATCGTTCTAAATTATCTTACCTTTGACGATTAACTCATAATGGATCGTGTCTGAACAGTCAACTGATAAATTAAAGAATCAGCTTAGAATTGATGAAGTCTCTTTCTTTCATCTTTACGAACGCTATTGGAAAAAGCTATATCAGCTGGGATATAAATATCTTGGAGATGCTTATCGCGCTGAAGGCGTAGTACAGGAGGTTTTTACTTCTATCTGGCAACGCAAGGATAGCTTATTGCTAAGCGAAGATACTATAGAAAATTATCTGGTCAGAGCAGTAAGATTCCGGATCAGCAGGATTTATAGTGATGAAGTCCGGAAAGCAAAAAAGATGGATGAATTATTACAGAGACAAACGGTCGGTGATACCAATCATACAGAGCAGGAAGTTTTATACAGATTTTTAAGGGAAGATATTGATAAACTTGTCAGTTGTCTTCCGGATCGCTGTAAGGAAGTTTATGTGTTGAGCAGGGAAAAAGGGTTAAATAACCAGGAGATTGCAGGAAATCTGCTGATCTCTGAAAAAACGGTCGAAAATCAATTGACAAAGGCCCTGAAATTTATCCGTAAAGGGCTTGAAAAATACCCTTTGTCTTAAAAATCATTCTTCGTCTGCTATAGGGGATAATGGCAGGTTGTGATAATATTAGTCAGTAAGCCAGGTATATGAATCCGGAATTATTAAAAAAATGTTTATCGGGAAATGCTTCTGAAGAAGAACTGAAAATCTATGAGAACTGGATAGAAGGGGGAGATGACGATTTTGATGCGGAAGAAATTACTGCTGAAAATATTCCTTCACAACAGGACGCATGGTCTAAAATCAAGGCACAAAACTTAAAGCATGATTATTCACAGCTCTATAAAAACCGGATATTTAAAATGGCAGTTGCTGCAAGTTTAGTGGCAATATTCTATTTCTTTGGTTTCCAGGATAAATGGATATCTGAAAAGCAAATGGTGTTTCATTATGACCATTCCCGGCCTTCAATGGAAAAAGAGTTTGATGGGCTTCGGATCCGTCTGGGACATAATGGAATGGTCAGATTAGCACAGCAGAGTGATGATTTAACGGATATTAGTTTTTCGGGAAATATGATGTTAAGTAATACAACTTCTGCTGATAAAGAGCTTATCGTTCTTTCTAAAGATCGTGAAGGCCAGACCAGGTCTAAAAAAATTAACCTGCGCAAAGGACGATCTTATTTACTGGCACACTATCTTTTTAGAGAGGATGAACTGGTTATGGTAGAGAACCATAATCTCATAAATATGCCACCAGCCCTGGCTATTAATATGAAGAGAGATTTTAACCTCTAAATGATTAGATTGAAACGATATTCCCTCCTACATCTCCGGATTATAACTGATATTGGAGTCCTGTTTATATTGCTTTTTTTTGCTGGTTGTGAAAGCAATAAAGGAAAGGAAAAATTTAGCTATGGGCTCATTGTATATAACCAGGAGAAAGATGTAACCAATTTTATGCCTGTTTACTCCATGGAAAATGGAAAACCGGAACCAGAAGGGATTGCTTTGCCAGGAATGGTTATTACCGTTGATGACAGGTGTTACTTTTTGATGGACAAATCAGATAAGACTTTGCTTAAATACAGGGCAACAGCGGATGGATTGGTACTGCAGCAGTCTGTTGATATGAAGGCGATTGCATGGGAACCTTATTCGGGCTGGGTAAACCGGGTAAATGATCATACTATTCTATTGGGTAGTGTAGTAAATGAGCGGTTCAGTTATTCAGAAGTCGATCTTAAAGAAATGAAAATATTGCGTAATGGCATATTAGCTGTTCCGCCTGCACCGAAAGGGGTAAATTATACAGGGATTTCTGCACAAATGGCTGATAACAGACTGTTTGTTTCCTATACTTTTCAAAAGGGTTTTATGAGGGAACATATTAATCCTCCTGATGATGCTGTTCATACGGCTATATTCAATTATCCTTCATTAAAATTGCAAAGGAAATTTGAAGATAAAAGAACTACCTGGCCCGGAAGCTATAATATCTGGAGTTCTAATTCTCTTGTCCTGAACGATACAGTTTATGTACTGGGGCAGCCAGGAGGCAGGACGGGTAATCATCCCTCTGCACCTTCGGCTATTTTAAGGCTCAATAAGGGAGAAAACACTTTTGACCCGGGGTACTTGTTCAAGTTGGGAAATCAGGGCGTACAGGAAGCTTATACGCTTTACAACTTAGGTCATGGACTGGCTGTTACAAAAATAGTAGAGTCTCCGGTGATCAGGGAGTTTGATGACTATATGACGAAAAGAATCTCCAGGTATGAACTCGTGGATCTTCGCAGGCAAAAAAAAATTGCACTGGCCATGCCTCCGGTATTTCTTGATTTTCTTATGAATGTTGCTGCGGATGATAATTTTGCATATTTTTCTGTCTATCAGGAAAATAACAAGAGCCAAATCTGGCTATATGATCTCCGTTCGGGGATACTTAAACGTGGCACTGAGGTAAATGGACAAATAATCCGTATAGATAAGTTAACAGATTAAAATCTTCAGGCTAATTTATTTAAAATAATTCTAAATAGATGTAGGGGTAATTGCGTGCTTATGATAATAGTATAAGTAGAAGCAGGGAAACCGATGTTTATGTTGTAAAAATTAAATAAAAAAGAGCCATACAGTTCGTACCTGTATGACTCATCCCCAGATGGGGTTACCTCTAAATCGTTTATCATTTAAAAGTAATGCAAAGTAAGAATTTTTTTCTGACGGGTATTTTGTGCGCCCTCATTTTTTTCGCTCAGGCTCAGAACAGCAGGAACGGCACGATTAAAGGAAATGTATATAATGACCAGTCGGAAGCTATTCCGGGCGCAATTATCAAATTATTACCACTTAATAAGACAACAGTCAGTGATGAAAGAGGGGAATTTCATTTTACTGGTGTTGCTGCCGGCTCTTATAAGTTGTCAATTCATGCACTGGGCCATATTAAAGCAGAGAAAAGCTTAACGGTTATTGCTGAAAAAGAGGTCGCTGCTAGCTTCAGACTTAAACAGGATGTAAGACAGATCGATGAAGTCGCTATTCTCGGCTTTAGCAAAAATCAGAAAACGAACAGGCAGGCATATAATGTAATATCGATAGACGCAAAAGCTCTTCATAATACGACGATGGATCTTGGGCAGGTCATGAACCGGGTTTCTGGTGCGCGTGTCCGTGAATCTGGCGGAGTTGGGTCGAATATGACTTTTAGTCTGAATGGCTTTACTGGTAATCAGGTGAAGTTCTTTCTGGACGGAATACCGATGGAGAATTTTGGATCTTCTTTCCAGCTAAATAATATTCCGGTAAATCTTGCTGACAGAATTGAAGTTTATAAAGGAGTTGTTCCGGTATGGCTTGGAGGAGACGCGTTAGGCGGAGCAGTAAATATAGTAACGAATACAGATCCGGGAACTTATGTCGATGCTTCTTATTCTTATGGATCTTTTAACACACATAAAAGCTCGGTTAATGCAGGCTATACTGCTAAATCTGGCTTTACAGCACAACTAAGTGCTTTTCAGAATTACTCCGATAATAATTACTGGATAAACGGAAACATAACAGACAGTATAACCGGAGTAAATACATTGAGAAGAGTACGCAGATTTCATGATCAGTATCATAATGAAACTGTAATCGCAAATATTGGAGTGTCCGGGAAAAAATATGCTGACCAGTTTCTGGTGGGTATTACTTTAGGACAAAACAAGGCAGACATACAGGTTGGAAACAGGATGGAAGATGTATTTGGTGCGAGATGGAAATCCGGAAATACGATACAACCTACCCTTAAATATGTGAAGAGAGATTTATTTGTTAAAGGACTGGATTTAAGGGTGAATGGAAATTTTAATTTTGGAGAAGAGCGTAATGTGGATACTGTTCCCAGAACATTTACCTGGGATGGATCTTCGGTAGCCAGATACCGGGGTATGCCTAATGCTATTGGCGGGGAAGTTAGTCTAACCGATTTTAAGTTTAAAAATAATAGTGGTCTGGCTAATGCAGGTCTGAATTATACGCTTAATGACCGTCACTCCTTTTCTCTTAATGAGCAATTCTCCACTTTTAACAGGAAAGGACTGAACCGTTTTGATCCGGAAAACCTGCAGGATAAACAACCCCAGGTTTCCAGGAAGAACATGTTAGGATTAGGTTATCGCTTTAATCTTAATGAAAAATCGAATTTTACTGCCTTTATCAAACAATATAACCAGCATATTTCCAGTAATAATGTAGTTAGTGAACTTGATAAGGTGACTAAAGAAAAAGTCTACGGTATACTTTCAAGGAACAAAGACTTATCCAGACAGGGATATGGTCTTGCGGGATCTTATTTTTTAACAGAAAACATTCAGCTTAAGGCTTCTTACGAAAAGGCTTATCGTTTACCAGACAATGATGAGTTCTTTGGTAATGTATATACTACTATTGCAAATCTGGACCTCAGGCCGGAGAAAAGTGATAATATTAACATTGGAGCCACTTATACTGCAGAAATAGATAAAATACATTTCTTCCAGATTCAGGCTAATTATATTTTTCGTAATGCGACCGACTATATCCGGGCCAGAGTACTTCCCGGAGGGAGTAACGGAACTTATTTGAGCATATCTGAGAATGTAGGAAAAGTAACCAATCGTGGGATTGATGCAGAACTGCGCTATGCCTATAAGCAATTATTCACGTTAAATACCAATTTTACTTATCAGAATTTAAGGGATAACAATGAGTTTGAAAAATTGAGAAGTGGAGAATTTTCTGCAACAAGAAGTATCAATTACAGAGATCGTATCCCTAATACTCCCTACCTTTTTGGAAATGCAAATGCCAGTGTTTATTTCAATAATGTCCTGAAAAAAGGGAACCAGCTTACTCTGGGTTATAATCTGTTATATGTCAATAAATTTTATCTGTACTGGCCTGGTCAGGGATCTAAAGAGGGTAAGATGGAAGTGCCAACACAGTGGGCGCATGATGTCAGTATGGTCTACGCGATAGGCGGGGGCAAATATAATATCGCAGTAGAGTGTATGAATTTAACTGATTCTGAGCTGTTTGATAATTATGCATTGCAAAAGCCAAGCCGCTCTTTCAATGTTAAGTTCCGCTATTATTTTTCTAAAAAAAGAGGCACCTGATTGCGGAGGACCATTTAATCCTTAAATAAATAAAACCATCATGTGTAACAGAACGCAAACCGAAATGAATACTATCTCTCGGTAGTACATGACTACAATTAACCACGACGTGCTCCTGAGAGCCATTAAAAACTTAAATAACACGTAAAAACAAATTATAAAACAATGAAAAAGACTACTAATTTTTTAATAACAGGCATATTAGGGATGAGTGTACTATTAGGCGCTTGCAGTAAGAATAATTCAGAAAATCCGGGTCCTGTCGATCCTGTAAAACCTGTTCGTTCAAAATATGTATTTGTTTATACTGGAAAGGGTGAAGCTGCCGCAACATATATCGTAAGTACTGATGATATTACCAAAGGAGGAGTTTCATCAGTCAATAATGGCGTGGAAGTAGACGCCTGGTCTTTTATCGTCCAGAATAATACTGTATTTGCCCAGGCTTATAATGAACAGGGACTTGTAAGACCATTTCGTCTTAATGAACAAGGCAAAGTTGTTGAAGCCGGAAGATCAGTAACGACTTTTCGTACAGGTGTATCCGGTAAAGTGGGTAAAGATTTCTGGATAGGTGGTGGTGACCCGCGTTCAAGTGGTATAGGTGAATTATACCGTTTTGATGCAGTTAATCTTCAAATTTCAGGAAGAAGTACAACTGATTTAAATAAAATAACAGGTACTGGCTTTAATGCTGTATGGACAGGCTTATTTGAAGTAGGGAATAAAATATATCTTCCTTACTATAAGTTTAAACATACTCCAGGTGGCAGAGTTTACGAGGGTGAGTACGGAAGTTTAGACAGTACGTGGGTGGCTGTTTTCAGTTATCCTGAGCTTAAATATGAAAAAACAATAGGA
Organism: Pedobacter lusitanus; assembly: GCF_040026395.1. NCBI lineage: Bacteria > Pseudomonadati > Bacteroidota > Sphingobacteriia > Sphingobacteriales > Sphingobacteriaceae > Pedobacter > Pedobacter lusitanus. Next base: position 3,557,840 of record NZ_CP157278.1, on the reverse strand, counting down.
GATGATCGTACTGGTTTTATCGGAGACTGGAGCAGTCAGCAGGGTATGCATCAAATCGAGAATGGCGATACTTATGCATGGTCTACAGCAATGGGTGATGGTGAACATAGAAAATCGGCAAAGCCATCTGGTATTGTACGTATCAAAAAAGGAGCTGAACAGTTCGATAAATCCTATTTCTTTAATATTGAGGGTGCGACAGGGTCAAAAATATCAAGAGGTGAATATATTGGAAATGGCAAATTTCTGATGGCAGTTTATACTAATGCCGGAGCAACCGGAGGAAAAATCAAGATGATTATCGCAGATGTATTTAATAATAAAGTTACTCCCGTTACAGGTGTTCCTGTCCATGAATTTGGTGGATTTAAGCTGATTGTTTATGCTGAACAAGATGGTAAAACAATCAATTATGTAATGCAGGATGATGCAGGTGAGTACTATGTTTACATTATCAATGCAGATAGCGGAACGGCAACAAGAGGTGTTCATATTGAGGGCGCGGATGGTGTAACTGCTATATCGAAATTAAACTATTAAAATATTGTGTTTTGTTGGGCCGCATTATCAGGTGTAAGCGGCCCTTTTTTTAACTGTTTTTCAATGTTCAAAAAAATCAATGGCTGGCTCCATTTGTGGTTGGGACTTGCTTCTGGTATTATTGTAGTTATTGTTAGTCTGACTGGCTGCATACTAGTGTTTGAGCAGGAAATAAATAATTTACTCTATCCATATCTGACAGTTGAGCCAGAGGCGGAAAGTAAATATCTTCCGCCCTCTCAGATTTATAATAGTATCGCAAAAGCCTTACCGGGTAAAAAAGCTGGGAGCATCTGGTATCATGGGTTAGATAAATCTGCCCATGTGACGGTTAATTCTGATTCTACGGTGTATGTTAATCCCTTTTCCGGAGAAATACTTGCAGTTGCTGATCATGATGCATTCTTTCATTTTATGGATGAAGGTCACCGGAATCTGTGGATGGGGAGAAAAATCGGGAAAGCTGTTGTAGGTTGGGGAACTTTTATCTTTTTCTTGCTCTTAATCAGCGGACTCATTTTGTGGTATCCAAAAAAATGGAATAAAACGAATATCAATAAGAGTTTTAAAATAAAATGGAACGCTAAATTTAAAAGGGTCAATTATGATCTTCATAATGTACTTGGATTTTATTCTTTGTTAATAGCCGTTGTACTAGCATGCACGGGGTTGATAATGAGCTTTTCATGGTTTTCAAAAAGTGTTTACTGGCTGACCGGTGGCACTAATTCCAAGCGTCAGAAGCAGCAGGAAATTAAAATACAGCCTCCGCCAAACCCCATAGTTTACAGTTCAGACAAGGTATGGTATAAGGTAAGAAAGGAAATGGCGGTACATGAAAAAAATGCCATTATTGTTACTATTCCTGACCATAATGATGAAGCAATTTATGCCTGTACGGATATGCATAATGGTAGTTGGAGAGATCTTTACTTTGATCCGGTTACAATTGAAGCACTGCCTTATTCGGGGAAACGTTTAGCAGATCTTCCTTTTGCAGACTGGCTCCGTAAATCTAATTATGCCTTTCATGTAGGAGCTGTTGGTGGGCTTTTTACAAAAATTATTGCCTTTATAACAAGTTTGATCTGTGCGAGTTTACCAATTACGGGGTTTTATGTCTGGTGGGGTAAAAGAAAGAAAGTGAATAAAAATAAAAGAATGACTGCATGAAAGTACTCCTGACCCTATTAAGTTTTTTCATATTCTCTCTTATACAGGCACAGACACATCAGGTGAGAGGCCATCTGACAGATGAACAGCAAAAACCGGTTGGCTATGCAGGCATATTTTTGCTCAGGGCTGCAGATTCTGCAAAAGTGAAAGCGGTTGTAAGTGATTCTACGGGATATTTTAATCTTTCGGACATCCCTAAAGGCAAATATTTTGTCAAAATTAGTTTTATAGGTTATCAGCACTATATTAGTGAGCCTATTGAATTGAATGGTACTAATGTAATCTCTAATCTTGGCCGTATCAGGATGATAACGGATCAACTGGCCCTGAATACGGTTGAGATTAAAGCTGGTAAATCAGCTATTGTACAACAGCTTGACCGGATGGTGATGAATGTGGAAAATAGTATTATGGCAGAAGGCGGAACGGCATTGGAATTATTGAGTAAGGCACCTGGTGTAACCGTTAGTGATAAGGGCGAACTAAGTTTAAAAGGCAGACCTGGTACTATGGTCATGATTAACGGAAAACCGACTTATTTATCGGGAAATCAACTGGCAAATCTGTTACGTGGAACAGCCTCAAACACTATTTCCAGGATTGAAATCATGGCAAATCCATCCTCTAAATATGATGCGGCTGGTAATGGAGGTATAGTCGATATTGTCTTAAAGAAAAATGTTAAAACCGGCCTCAACGGAACAATTTCTGCTAATGGAGGGGCAGGAAGGGCTGCTCGTTTTGGCGGTGGTACAAGTCTTAACTACCGGTCAGAAAAAGTAAGTTTTTTTGGGAATTATAACTATTTCTATCAGGATCTGGAAGGGTCTGAAGAAGTTAGAAGAAATTTTTACCGCGATGGAAGCAGAAATGCATATAACAGCTCCATACAGCAAATGAATGAAAAAGCAAGGCTGCGGTCCCATAATTTCCAGGTTGGGATGGATTTGTTTCTTAATGAAAAGAACACGCTGGGTTTTCTTGTGAATGGAGGAGTCGGTCAATATCCAACAATTCAGCCAACGCGAAATCGTCTTTATGATAATTCAACAGGTGTTTTAATCTGGGATGCTCAGACTAATACTGAAGGAAAAGAAAGATGGACAGATATGCTCTATAACATTAATTACAAGCACCTGTTCAATGATAGTGGCCATGAACTGACTGCAGATCTGGACTATGTAACACATTCCTCTAAAATGAATCAGCAGCTGGATACCTGGTTTAATGGAGCTCACCATGCTGTTTCACCTACAGGTAAATCAAGAAAAGGAGACCTGCCTTCTGACAATGATATCTATGTGGCAAAGATAGATTATGCATTGCCAGTGGGTAATCTGGTAAAACTGGAAGCTGGCTGGAAAGGAAGTTTTGTCCGGATGCTAAATAATTTGAAGTATGATACACTGCAAAATGAGATTTATGTACCTGATTATTCAACCAGCAATGACTTCATTTATAAGGAACAGATTCAGGCGGGGTATATAAATTTGAAAAAAGAAATAGGTAAATTTAGTATACAGGCCGGGCTTCGCGGCGAGTACACTTATACCAGGGGACATCAGCTGACTACAGACTCTCTGGTGAAAAGAAGTTATTTCAAATTGTTTCCAAGTGTATTCCTGACGCAGGAAATTAATGATAAAAATAGAGTACAGTTAAGCTATAGTAAACGTATAGAGCGACCAGGTTACTGGGACATGAATCCTTTTAGAGTCTATATGGATCCTTTTTCTTATGAAGAAGGAAATCCGTATCTGCGGCCTTCGGTTGTAAATGCGTTTGAATTAAGTCATGGGTTTCGTTCACGGTATTATACGACACTTACTTATAATTCAAGCACGGATGTAATCAGTAGTCTGGTTGGAGGAAATGGTGAATTATCCTTCCAGAAACCTGAAAATCTGGCTACTTTTAAAAATTATGGCATCAGTTTTACAGCTTCAGTAGATTTTTTCAAATGGTGGTCAGGAACGCAGTTTGCAAATCTTTTCCATAATAATTTTTCTGTTGCAGGACAAAAAGGAGAGGAAAATATTAAAGGGACCAGTTTTTCTTTTGATTCACAGCACTCATTTAAGCTGGGAGATGGCTGGAAGGCAGAAATTGACGGATTGTATAAATCAAAAGTAATCTCCGGAGTGTTTACAACAAAAGCTTATTATATGATATCAGCAGGTGGCCAGAAGGATATTATGAAAGAAAAAGCCAGCATAAAGCTTCTGGTTAATGATATTTTTCAGAGCAGGCAAATTAAACAATCTGCTACGTATGATAATATTGCTACCTATAGCCATAGCAGGTCTGATAGCCGCGCAGTAGTCCTCTCATTCAGTTATCGCTTTGGAGGAGACGGATCTGGTAGTAAACAACGTAGTACAGCAAGTGAAGACTTAAAAGGGAGGATGAAATAAAGGGTTAAGCTCGACCGGACGAGGATAAAATATTTAATTAAAAGCCAATCAGCAGATTAATAGCAAATTGTATGGCTGAAAGAAAATATAATACTTATCTTTGCAAGCTTTAGCAATAGACTGTATGATAATTAATTCCAATAATTTAGGGAATTAAGTTTTGTTTTGAGTCTTTGCGAAAGCTAAGAAACGGTTAAATAACTGATATTTAGTTAAATATAATTATACCCATAAATTATTTCATTTAATGGAACAAACTGTAGAGCAAAAGCTGAAAGCTTTATACGAATTACAAACCCTTCATACAAAAATTGATAAAATACGTCAGATCCGTGGTGAATTACCAATGGAAGTAGCGGATTTAGAAGATGAGGTAGCTGGATTGGAGACGCGTATACAAAAATTCAAAGCTGAATTGGATGATACCGAAGATGCTATTGTAACACGTAAAAATATGATCAAAGAATCTCAGGCTTTGATTAAAAAATATGATACTCAGTTAAAAGAAGTAAAAAATAATCGTGAGTATGATGCTTTAACAAAAGAAGTTGAAATCCAATCTCTTGAAATTCAGGTTTGTGAAAAGAAAATCAGAGAATACGGGTTTGATATTTCTTCTAAAACTGAAGTTTATGAGAAAGCTTTGGCCGATCTTGAATCCAGAAAAAATGATTTAGAGATTAAAAGAGGAGAATTGCAGACTATTACTTCTGAAACAGAAAAAGATGAGCAGGCTTTAAATAAAAAAGCCGAAAAAGCTGAAGCTGTAATTGAAGAAAGATTATTGGTTGCTTACAGAAGATTAAGAGGAAATGCAAACAATGGTCTTGCTGTTGTAACCATTGATCGTGATTCTTGTTCAGGATGTTTTAATCAGATTCCTCCTCAACGTCAGCTGGATATTCGTCAACGTAAAAAAATCATCGTATGTGAGCATTGCGGTAGAATTTTAGTTGATGAGGCATTGACATTGGAAAATGTACCTGCATAATTAAGCTATTATTGCTAACACTATAAAAAAAACGGTCAGATTGTAATCTGACCGTTTTTTTTATACAGAATTTTCCGAATTTAAAATAATAATATACCCTTAGTCGTTTTTATGGATTCACGATATAGAAATACTGTAATTATGCCTGCCAAAAGGAAACTGATAATCCTGTTAAAATATTGTCTTTTACCTCTGCTTTTAGCTCTTCCCGGTACAGTACATGCCAACTTTGATTTTAATGCAAATTGCCTGAAGGCTTATCAATTGATATTTGAGCTTAAAATAAATGCAGCAAAACAATTGATTGCTGCAGAAAAGAATGTGCACCCAAAGAATTCTATCGTTCCTTTATTGGAGAATTATGCAGATTATTTTTACCTGATCACGGTAGAAAGCAAGCAGGATTTTGACAAATTGAAAGATGAAAAATCCAGCAGGTTAAGCCAGATTGAAGATGACGATGAAAAGTCTCCATATTATTTATATGCGCAAGCGGAAATCAATTTGCAATGGGCTTTATTGAGAAGTCGGTATGGAGAGTATTTCACTGCTGCCAGAGAAATCAAAAAAGCTAATGGTTTATTGCAGGAAAATAATAAGAAATTTCCTGGATTTCACTTAAATAGTAAAGGTTTAGGTCTTATCAATGTTTTTTTAGGGAATTTGCCAGACGGTGTGCTCAAAAGTACTCTTTCTACTTTTGGTGTAAAGGGGGATGTGCAAAAGGGACTTGTTATGCTGGATAAACTTGCTCAAAACCTACCCCGTTCTACTTTCGAGCCCTTTTATGAAGAAGTCGTGTTTTATTATTCTTATGTTTTATCCGATGTAATTCATTCTCCTGAAGCTTATGCTAAAACTATGAAGTATACTGCCAGAATATCAGATAATAGCCTATTAAAAGCATATCTTCAAGCATATGTATGTGCCAGAAACGGTCACAATGAAGAGGCTATAGCTATTCTTGCAAAACGACCTGCTGGTGAAGGTTATCAGGCATTCCCTTATCTGGAATTGTTAATGGGTACTGCAAAGCTGAATAAACTGGATTATTCAGCTACAAATAATTTCAAAAGATTTTTGCAGCTGAATAAGGGCGTGAATTACATTAAAGATGCAAACCTTCACTTGTCGTGGATAGCGTTATTAAATGGCGACACGGGAGCTTATAGAGGCTATATAGCTAAAGTTAAGAGCTCAGGTTATACTTATGCAGAAAAAGATAAACAAGCGGTGAATGAGGCTGGTGCCCCCGCTCCGGATAACAGCTTATTAAAGGCCAGGCTATTATTTGATGGAGGCTATTATGCTAAAGCGCTGGATTTGCTCGTGGATGAAAACGCATCGGGTTATCAGTCTGTAAAAGATAAAGTAGAATACTACTATCGTATGGGCAGAATATATGATGCTCTGGGCAAGGATGATAACGCATTACAATATTATCAGAATGCTGTAAACAATGGCAAGAATTTAAAATACTATTATGCTGCAACTTCTGCCTTGAATATGGGCAAGATATATGCAGGTAAAAAGAATGATGCCAAGGCTAAAGTTTACTTTAGCCAGGCAATCAATATGAAAAATCATGAATATGAGAACAGTATTGAGACTCAGGCAAAAGACGGTCTGAGAAAACTGAACAATTAAAATCGATATACGAAGGCGTTAATATGCATTCCTGCTCCTACAGAAGCAAATACGGCATATTCGCCTTTCTTTATTTTATAGCCGGCAACCTTTTCTTTGATGACCAGGTCTAACAAGGTAGGGATAGTTGCAACTGAACTATTACCTAACCATGAAATGGTCATAGGTACAAGGTTTTCGGGCACTGAGTCCTTATGATATAATTTGAAAAGTCTTTTCATAATCGCATTGTCCATTTTGCCATTTGCCTGATGAATAAATACGGTTTTGATATCCTCAATATCCAGCTCTGCTTTATCTATAGCCATTTTTACCACATGAGGAACGTTTACAACCGCAAATTCATATAGCTTGCGACCATTCATTTTCATGTAGGTATTACCATCATTTGCAGCTGGATTACAGCTTTTAGACATGTACAAGAGCGAGGCGAAATTACCCGCAAACGTTTGAGTTTTATGAGCAATAATACCGATCGGCTGATCATCTTCAGTTGCTTCAAAAACTACAGCTCCTGCCCCATCTGAAAATATCATGCTATCCCGGTCATGCGGGTCAATTATTCGGGATAGTGTTTCTGATCCAATGACCAAAACACGTTTTGCATCGCCGCTTTGAATTAGATAATTTGCCTGTATAGCACCTTGAACCCACCCCGGACATCCAAAAATGATATCGTAAGAAACACAATCCGGATTTACGATTTCCAGTTGCTGTTTAACTTTAGCAGCAAGCGAAGGCAGAATATCCATACGGTTACTGCCATGGTGGATATCTCCGAAGTTATGGCATACAATGATATGATCCAATGTCTCTTTATCGATTTTAGCATCGTCAAGAGCCCTTTGTGCGGCAATTGTAGCAATGTTGCTGTTCAACAGGTTATCATCTATGTAACGACGTTCTATAATTTCAGTAATTTCAGAGAATTTACTAATAATGTCTGCGTTGTCCTTTTCAAGAATGAGTCCGTTTTCGTAAAAAGTAGAGTTCAGGAAAGAATCACCTGAAACGATGTTCTCCGGAATGTAACTTCCTGTGCCTGCAATTACTGAAGATATATGCTTTTTATTACCCATTCTGAACCGTATACTATTTTAGTATTTAGTATAAAACTAGGATTAATTTATTGAAAACAAAAATTTAAGAGAAATCATCAATTAAAAAAACAAATAATTCTTTTGGACCATGGGCACCAAGAACAAGTGTCTTTTCAATATCGGCTGTTCTGCTTGGGCCGGTGACCGTACTGATCATTGATGGAATCCGCGATCCGTATTTGTTTTTTATTAATTGAAAGCCATCTTTAAGGTCCATTACCAACTGACCGGTTCTGGCAATAACAATATGATGATGAGGAAAAATACTTAGTCTTCTACCCGCTTCGTTCTGATTGCTAAGCAAAATGGAGCCATTTCTGGCAATTAGGGCTTCACACATGGTAATTCCAACTTCAGCCATCTCAAAGTCCTTATCAGTCTTGTAAAATGGAAATTCATAAGTGGAAAGTAAATTCTGAAGCTCGGTTTCCCAGCAATAGATTTTTCTCCATTTAAACTTATCCGCAAGTTCAAGGATGTTTTCAATAAATTCAACACCGTTTTCACAATAAATAAAATTTCCTGAAACAGCAGTGAGCTGCTCGGCAAATAAAATTTCCGGAATTTCTGTATTGGTCTTGTAGAGTGGGGTTTCTTCTAAATTAGGATAAGGGTTATCTCTTTTTTCCAGCAGAGCTTTCCTTATCTTTTTTAGCATTAACTCCTTTGAAGAAATATTCTCTTGCATAAAAAAATGGATTTGCTGTTACCAGATATTCTGGTAACAGCTCCATAAAGATAATTATTATGATTCAGAATTTAAAGGCGTTACCAATGGAGAAGACGGGTCTGTTGTCTCTCCGACGCCTTCATGAAGTAGACCTTCAGCAGCAGGTTTTTGATCACCTGTTCCATTCACGAATTCATCATATGTAGTACGGTTATCGAAAGGACGTTTGCCCAGGATTTCTTCAAGATCTGCCTGGAAAAGAATCTCTTTTTCCAATAGCTTTTCTGCAAGTTTTTCCAGGCCTTCTCTCTTTTCGATCAATAATTGCATGGTTCTTTCATAAACCTGATTGATCAATGTACGTACTTCGATATCAATCAGTTCAGACGTTTTTTCTGAATATGGTTTGTTGAAATTATACTCGTTTTGCGGATCATGGAAAGAAACATTTCCAATAGTTGTGTTCATTCCGTAAATAGTCACCATTGCATAAGACAATTTGGTAATTCTTTCCAGGTCATTCTGTGCACCAGTGGATATTTTACCAAAAACAAGATCTTCTGCAACACGGCCACCCATAGTCATACACATGCCATCAGTAAGTTGTTCTGTAGTATACAGGAACTGTTCTTTAGGTAAATATTGCGCATAACCAAGGGCTGCTACACCACGCGGTACAATAGAAACTTTAACCAGTGGGTCGGCATGTTCAAGGAACCATCCTGCTATAGCGTGTCCGGCTTCGTGATAGGCAACTATGCGTTTCTCCTCTGGAGAGATGATTTTGTTTTTCTTCTCTAAGCCACCAATAACGCGGTCAATTGCATCCTGGAAATCCTGCATGTCAACTGATTCCTTATTCCTTCTGGCAGCGATTAATGCAGCTTCATTACAAACGTTGGCAATTTCGGCACCAGCAAAACCAGGGGTTTGAGCGGAAAGTTTTTTGGCGTCCACAACTACATCAGTCTTGATTGGTTTCAGGTGAACCTTAAAAATCTGCTCTCTGCCAACCAAATCAGGTTTATCAATAGAAATTTGTCTGTCAAATCTTCCCGGACGAAGTAATGCACTATCTAATACATCAGGACGGTTAGTTGCAGCAAGAATAATAATTCCAGAATCTGTACCGAAACCATCCATCTCTACCAGTAACTGATTCAATGTATTTTCACGTTCGTCATTGCCACCCATCATGCTGTTTTTTCCACGGGCACGACCGATTGCATCCACCTCATCAATAAAGATAATACAAGGCGCTTTATCCTTAGCCTGTTTGAATAAGTCACGTACACGGGATGCACCAACTCCCACAAACATTTCTACAAAGTCAGAACCTGACAGAGAGAAAAACGGAACCTGAGCTTCACCGGCAACGGCTTTGGCCAATAAGGTTTTACCTGTACCCGGGGAACCAACAAGAAGAGCTCCTTTTGGTATCTTACCACCCAGGTTAGTATATTTTTTTGGGTTTTTAAGGAAATCTACGATTTCCATAACCTCCTGTTTGGCTTCTTCCAGACCAGCAACATCATTAAAGGTCACGTTTACCTGGCTTTCTTTGTCGAACAGGGTTGCTTTAGATTTTCCTATATTGAAAATCTGTCCACCACCACCGCCGGCACCGCCACCCATTTTGCGCATGATAAAGATCCAGAATCCAATGAATAACAACACAGGAATAATTACTGTGAAGAACCATGAATTGAATGTGCTCTGTCTGGTTTCTTTCTCAGCTAAAATCTGACTGTCAACAGGAACTGCTTTCTGTGACTCAGATAATTGCTTATCCAGAGCATCCATTGAACCCGCGGTAAAAGATACTGTCGGGCCACCGGTTGAGCCAAAATTACTTTTGGTCTGGTATTTTTTATATTTCTCCTGGTTCAGACGATCTGGCTTAATAAAAACATCGGCCCTGACCAGGTCTTCATATTTGTAGGCAACTATTTTTTGAACATCTCCAGGAGCGAGCATGTTTGTTTCAAACTCCCTGTATGTAATTGTTTTATTAGTATCATTGGTAAATAAAACGGAAACCAGGACAAGGCCTAAAATGATAGCAGCGTAAACCCAGAATATATTAAAGTTTGATCCTTTTTGAGGCTTTTTTGGAATGTTCGGTATTCTCTTTATTAATTTGGGCTTAGTATTTTCTTTCTCTTTCATCGTTGATTCAAAAAAATGTATAAGATTGTAACTGGTTATGCGCTTTGATAAGAAGTGGTCTGAGCATCGCCCCATAAGTCTTCTATACCGTAAAAATCTCTTTTTTCAGTTTTGAAGATATGAATAACAACGTCAAAATAATCCAGAATTATCCATTCTGCATTTTCTAATCCTTCTTTTCTCCACGGCGTGGCTTCTGTGTTTTTGTAAATTTCATCTTCAACACTATCAGCAATTGCTTTTACCTGTGTTGAAGAATCTGCATTACAAACTATAAAATAATCTGATACGGAGCTGTTTAATTCTCTTAAGTCCAGACGGACGATATCGTGGCCCTTTTTTTCCTGCATGCCTTGAACGGCTATTTCTGAAAGGTAGGTAGAAAGGTTTACTATTTTCTTTTTTACCATTAAAATGTTTTATTTTTGATAAATAACAACTATAAAATCAACTATTGCAAAATAACACTTTTTCAACACTATTTGTTGGTCAAAATCTTATCAAATTATTAGCAGTTGATTCTACCAATAATTTTCTGAAAAGGATGGTGTCAAATTCCGAGCCATTACCCGAAGGAACTGTTATTATGGCAGAGAATCAATATGAGGGACGCGGCCAGGCAGGAAACAAATGGCATGCAGAACCAGGCAAAAACCTGACTTTTAGCGTACTTCTCCATCCTTCTTTTCTTCCGCTTAATGAGCAATTTAACCTGAATATGACTATTAGTATAGCAATTCAAAAGGCGCTTTCAGGCATTATTGATAAAGGTTTAAGTATAAAATGGCCAAATGACATCTATTTTATGGATAAAAAAATAGGCGGCTTATTATTGGAGAATATCGTCTCTGGAAGTCGAATAAAGGCATGTATTATCGGAATCGGGATAAATGTTAATCAGGAAATTTACGAAACGGAACTAGAGCACCGTGCAGGTTCGATCTTTCAAATTTTACATCGGCATGTTGATTTAGTAGCGCTTTTAGCAGAAATTTGCAGTCATATTGAAGCAGGGTATTTAAAACTTAAAGCGGGTAAGGATAGCGGCCTGCGTAAGGAATACCTGAGTTATCTTTACCAATATAATATAAAGGCTAATTACAGACAAAATGGCGAGATAATTGAGGGAAGAATCACTGATGTGAGTGAGAGTGGGTTATTAAGTCTTGAAACCAGTGATGGATTAAAGACGTATAATTTTAAAGAAATTGAATTTGTTCATCCATAAACAATAATTATCATTTCATAAAACACCATTATAATTTATAAACATGAAAAGAATAACCTTAGTATTTGCATTTTTATTATTTACAGTTCTTGGGGCGTCAGCTCAGATTGAGACTCCGGTAACGTGGTCTTATGCACAAAAGAAAATCAGTAATACAGAAGCAATAGTTTACCTTAAAGCGACTATCCAGGATGGTTGGCATATCTATTCGCAAACAGTGAAACCTGGTGGACCGGTTAAAACAACCATTAAATTTAATCCATCAAAAGATTTCACCGTAGTTGGAAAAACTATTGAACCGAAAGCTCTTTCTAAATTTGAAAAGGTTTTTGATATGAACGTTGGTTATTTTGAAAACCAGGTTGTTTTTCAGCAGAAAGTCAAATTGAATAAACCTTCCACTGTTGTGACAGGAACAATAGAATTTATGGTTTGCGATGCTACGAAATGTCTTCCTCCGGATGAGGTGAAGTTTTCAGTTCAGGTCAAATAGATTTGTTTATAGCTTATGAAGAGTGTCAGGATTCCTGACACTCTTTTTTTTTGTCTTTTTCTATCGAATATCGCTGTATAGTAAAATATTGGCTATCCGATAACTCAATACTTTTTAAACAAGAAATTATAAGTAATTTCACAGCCTTATAGAATAGGGTGATACCCAATCAGGTTAAAAAAATATAAGAATGAAAAAGTTAATTTTAATGCTAGGCTTGGTCCTTTCAATGCTTTTCCTGCATTCCAGCGAGGGTTTTGCTTTGGTACAAAGTCATGATTCTACTGCGGTAAGTGATGACATTCAATTTACCGAAATTGGTTCTGCAGCAGATAGTGCTGCAAATGCTGTTGTGAAAGATAGTGTCAGGAAGGATAGCGTTAAAGCAGTTTCTGACGTTAAAACTGCGCCTGTTTTGCAGCAAACTGAACAGGAAAAAACATTATGGCAGACCTTTATACAAGGGTTAATTGGCGGATTCATTGCTTTTCTCATGCCTTGTATTTTTCCTATGGTGCCGCTTACTGTAAGTTATTTTACTAAGAGAGCCGGCAGCCGAAAAAAAGGAATAGGACAAGCAATAATTTATGGAATATCAATTATCATAATCTATGTAGCCTTTGGATTATTGATTACGCTGCTTTTTGGTTCGGCTAAACTTAATGAGTTGAGCAGCAGTGGTTGGTTTAATTTCGCTTTCTTTATTTTACTTGTTGTTTTTGCAGTATCATTTTTTGGTGCTTTTGAAATTACCCTGCCAAGTTCTTTTGTCAATAAAATTGATCAGAAGGCCGATGATAGTAAAGGTCTTGGCGGAATATTTTTTATGGCCGCTTCACTGGCTTTGGTTTCATTTTCCTGCACCGGGCCGATTATAGGCACCTTGCTGGTACAGGCAAGTTCTAAAGGTGAGATTCTTGCGCCCGCAATAGGGATGTTTGGTTTTGCTGTGGCACTGGCACTTCCTTTTACTTTGTCTGCAATATTTCCTGGTTTCCTGAATAGTATGCCTAAATCGGGTGGCTGGTTAAATAGTGTAAAGGTTTGTCTTGGATTTTTAGAGCTGGCTCTGGCGCTTAAGTTTTTATCTGCGGCTGATCTGGTTTGGCACTGGGAATGGTTTGACAGAGAGATATTCCTTGTATTGTGGATTGTTATCTTTTTCCTGATGGGGATTTATATACTTGGCAAAATTAAGTTTTCACATGACAGTGATATCCCTTACGTTTCTGTGCCAAGGTTGTTTTTTGCTATTTTCTCTTTCTCTTTTGCCATGTATCTTGTCCCTGGTCTTTGGGGGGCTCCGGTTAATATCTTAAGTGGTATCGCTCCTCCTTTGAATACACAGGATTTCATTTTGGGTGGAAACAGTAATGGAAGTTCACAGGGATCATCTGATTTTCCTGCTTCAGTTAAATATAATGATGTATTGCATCCTCCGCATGGTTTTAATGCATTTTTTGATCTTGATGAAGGATTGGCTTATGCTAAAAAAGTGAATAAACCAGTACTGATAGATTTTACCGGTCACGCATGTGTGAATTGCCGGAAAATGGAAGACAAGGTGTGGATAGATCCGCAAGTGGGTCATTTAATTAAAGATGAGTATGTTCTTATACAGTTATACGTTGACGAACGTTCGGTGAAAATGCCTAAGGATAAAGTTCATTATTCTAAAATTTTAAGAACTACAACTGATGATCTGGGGCGTTGGAACGGAGATTTTCAGGCTACGACCTATAACTCAAACTCGCAGCCATTTTATGTCCTTGGCGGGCATGATCTGGCTCCTTTGGTTGCCCCTCAGGGTGCAATCTTTGACGCTAAAGAATACGCTGCATATCTGCAAAGCGGTCTTGATAAATTTAAAGCATCCAAGAAATAATGAATAAAATTAAGAACATAGCTGTATTAACATCAGGGGGAGACGCACCCGGGATGAATGCTGCCATAAGGGCAGTAGTCAGAGCGGGTATATATTATGATTTAAATGTTTCAGGAGTACTAAGAGGATATGAAGGATTAATAAATGGTGATTTTATCGCTATGGACAGAAAATCCGTTGCAAATATTATCCAGCGTGGAGGAACCATTCTTAAAACTGCCAGAAGTGATGACTTCAGGACTAAGGAAGGAAGACAAAAAGCTTATAACCAGTTAAAGGAGCATAATATTGATGCTATGGTTGTGATTGGTGGTGACGGTACGTTTACAGGAGCGAATTTATTTACAAGTGAATTTGATTTCCCTGTAATTGGGTTGCCAGGTACAATTGATAACGATCTTGCAGGGACTGATTTTACAATTGGTTATGATACTGCAATTAACACAGTTGTAAATGCAATTGATAAGATCAGAGATACAGCAGAATCACATGACAGGCTTTTCATTGTAGAGGTTATGGGCAGAGATTCCGGATTAATAGCATTAAGAAGTGGAATTGGTGTAGGTGCTGAAGCAATTATGATTCCTGAAGCCAATATGGGTGTTGATGGGCTAATTAAAAGGTTAGAATACGGACGGAAAGATAAAGCTTCCAAAATTATAATAGTTGCCGAGGGTGATGAAGTTGGCGGAGCTTTTAATGTGGGAGAAGTTCTAAAAGAAAATTTTCCTAATTATGATATCCGGGTGTCTGTTTTAGGACATATTCAGCGTGGTGGAAAGCCAAGCTGTATGGATAGGGTGTTGGCCAGCCGTTTTGGTGTCGCTGCTGTAGAAGGCTTGCTGGCAGGTAGATCCGGTGGTATGGTCGGACAGATTAATAAGGAAATCTTATTCACTCCTTTTGATCATGCGATTAAACATATTGATGCTGAAGAAGTCAGTCCTGCCTGGTTAAAACTGGTAGAGATCTTGTCTTTATAAAAAAGGAATAGGCGTCATTATGATATGGCGCATTAATAATTTTTGTGGCATCTTGCTAATCATTAGTATTTTACTTACTTTTGCATCCCCGCTAGCATGAAGCTCCGGGAACTATGTTGAATACATAAACTTATAAAGAAATGGCAACTAAAATCAGATTGCAAAGATTCGGTAAAAAGAGCAAACCTTTTTTCCACGTAGTGGTAGCGGATTCACGCTCACCGAGAGATGGTAAATTTATTGAGCGTTTAGGTTCATATAACCCAAACACCAATCCTGCAACCATCGAAATTAATTTCGAAAAAGCATTAGACTGGGTAAACAAAGGTGCTGAGCCTACGGATACTTGCCGTACTATTTTATCTCACAAAGGTATCTTGTACAAAAAACACTTACAAGGTGGTGTTAAAAAAGGCGCTTTAACAGTAGAACAAGCTGATGCTAAATTTGCTGAATGGTTAGTAGCTAAAGACAGTAAAATTGAAGGCAAAAAAGACAGTCTGACTAAATCTAAGGATGAAGTTAGAAAAACTGCTCTTGCTGCTGAAGCTAAGAAAAATGCAGACCGTGCTGCTGCTATCGCATTGAAAAATGCACCGGTAGCAGAAGAAGTTGTTGTTGAAGAAACTACTGAGGAAACTCCGGTAGCTGAAACTCCAACTGAAGATGCTCCTGCAACAGAAGAAACAAAAGAAGAAGAAGCATAGTAATTTGTAATTCTTGATTATAGCGAAGAATCCTTCATTTGAAGGTTTTCTTCGCTATTTTTATTTAATGTATACTGATTTAGATTTTAATGACGCACGAAGAAGCTTTTTATATAGGATATTTTACCAAAACAAAGGGATTAAAAGGGGAACTTCAATTGTTCTTTGAATATGATGAACCTGGTCTGCTTGACCTTGATGTCATATTTGCAGATATGAATGGTAAGATGGTGCCTTTTTTCGTGTCGGCATGTAAAATGCAGCCGAACAGTACAGGGAATATTTATCTCGATGATATTGATCATATTGATAAGGCGCAGATTTTACTTAAGAAAAAGGTTTATTTGCCGATCAGTAAAATGCCAGACAGGGATGATGAGGATTTTCATTATACAGACCTGAAAGGGTTTATTGTGTCTGATGAAACTCATGGTGAACTTGGAGAGATACTTGAGGTAAATGAATATCCGCAGCAATTTGTAGCTACAGTATCCTACCAGGAGAAAGAAATTATGTTTCCCCTGAATGAAGATATGATTGTTGAAATTGATGAAGATGCCGGTACGTTGCTGGTTGACCTGCCAGATGGCCTGCTTGATATTTATCTGTCTAATTAAAATTTGTCATTATGCGTTTTGATATCATAACGGTTTTACCGGATTTATTGCAGAGTCCTTTTGCGCACTCTATTTTGCAGAGAGCACAGACCAAAGGCATTGCTGAAATTGTAGTACATAGTCTTAGAGATTATTCCAATAATAAGCAACGAAGTGTGGATGATTATCCATATGGTGGTGGCAGTGGGATGGTGATGTCAATTGAGCCTTTTGCCCGCTGTATTGATGCGTTAAAAGAACAGAGAACCTATGATGAAATTATTTTCATGACTCCTGATGGGGTAACGCTGAACCAAACAATGGCTAATGAGTTATCAGGGAAAGGAAATGTGATTATTTTGTGTGGGCATTACAAGGGAATTGATCAGCGTATCCGGGATATTTATGTGACCCGTGAAATCTCTATTGGTGATTATGTTTTATCTGGTGGAGAATTGCCTGCGGCAGTACTTGTCGATGCAATTGTCAGATTAATACCGGGCGTGCTGAATGATGAGACGTCAGCTTTGAGTGATAGTTTTCAGGGAGGATTACTGGACGCTCCGGTATATACCCGTCCTGCCGATTATAAAGGGCACCAGGTGCCTGAAATCCTGCTGAGCGGTCATGAGTTAAAGATTAACAACTGGAGGCATGAGCAGGCTCTATTGCGTACTCAGCGACTGCGTCCTGATTTGTTGGAAGACTAACGGTTTCTTTGAATATTTCCGCAGACTGTTCTAATTCTTTAATAAATAATTTATTTGCCTTATTGTTTATTTGCAAATGAAATTATTTATATATTTACGAAATAATATTTGGGCCTCTGTCAGCAGGCAATAAATAGGTTATGTAAATAAATTCAATAAGAATGAGCGAAAGTATAGATAAATATAAGATCAATTATTTTTTAGACCAGCTTACCGTTAAGGAATATAAGTTTGCAATGAAGACTATTCCTAAAATGTTGAATATTTCTATGAACACGTTTCATAACTACCGCAGGATAAAGATTGGGGAGACTCAGGATATTCCATATGAAAAAGTCAAACTCATGGAAATTTTATTTGACACAGAGAGCGGAGCGCTGGAAAATACAAAAATGAATGGAAAAAGCCTTGTACAATTGCTTAAAGGCCAATGAGAAGGGTAAAATAATTTCAATTCACAAACAAAAAAAAAGAGAATTATTGTGGATTTCGGAAAGAATGTTGAAAAAAAACAAGAATCACTTTTTTTTATTAAATAAAATTCCTAATATTGCAGTCCGATTTTAAACAACAAAAAGTCGGCTTAATAGCTTAAAATCATGGATTTAGTAAAATTTGTTGAAGAGCAGGTAATCGCAAAGAACGAGTTTCCTGCATTCAAATCAGGAGATACAGTGAGTGTTCACTATAAAATTCGCGAAGGTAATAAAGAACGTGTTCAAATTTACCAAGGTGTAGTCTTACAACGTAACAGCGTAGGTGCTAATGAGACGTTTACTGTTCGTAAAATGTCTAATGGTGTTGGTGTAGAGCGTATCTTCCCAATCAATTCGCCAAACATCGCTAAAATTGAAGTTAACAGTCACGGTAAAGTGCGTAGAGCTAAGTTGTTCTATCTTCGTGAACTGACTGGTAAAGCAGCTCGTATCAAGTCTAAGAGAGTTTAATTTCTCTACAAAATATATAGGCCTTCCCGATCGTATCGGGGAGGTTTTTTTGTATGCACTTAACTCATCCTTACTTTCGGTACTTCGATCTGTACAAATTTATTAGTCTATCGTGATAACCTGGTTTTGTACTTTTGCCGGATAAAATCATGAACATGGATTAAGCGAGGCAGATGGCCGGTTAAGCGGCGTTATAAAGCGATATAAGATCGTAAAACAGGATTGTAGGTGTTTGGGGTGCTGCGTCTGTATCTTGACCCTGCTGAGATGTAAACAAGCCTTGTATTATCTGGAAAAAGCTTAACAAAAAAGAGGGGCAATGTGTATACTTACACATTGCCCCTCTTTTTTATTTTATTCCGGTTAAAGATTATGCTAATTCGGCCAGGACAGTAATCCCGCCTTTAACTACCTGATTTAGCTCAAGATTTACTTTTGTACCAACAGGAAGGAATATATCTACTCTGGATCCGAATTTAATAAAACCGAATTCTTTAGTCTGTTCTACTATATCTCCCTCTTTAACATACCATACAATCCTTCTGGCAAGAGCTCCCGCAATCTGTCTGAATAATACAGGCGTTCCATTTGCATGTTCTACAACAACTGTTGTACGCTCATTTTCTGTAGAAGATTTGGGGTTCCATGCAGCAAGGTATTTACCTGGGTGATACTTGAAAAATTTAACGACACCTGCAATTGGATTTCTGTTTATATGAACGTTTACAGGAGACATAAAAATGGATACCTGTAATCTTTTGTCTTTGAAGTATTCATTTTCCTGTGTTTCTTCGATTACAACAACTTTGCCGTCAGCCGGGCAGATTACCAGATTGTTGCCTGTTACAAATGACCGGGATGGATTTCTGAAGAATTGAAGGACAATAACGAATAAAGCAAATGATGCGACATATACGGCCCATCTTAACCAGGTAACATCAGCAAATCTATAGTCGATGATGGCATTCAGGACGAAGATAAAAAGGAGTGAGAGTGCGATGGTTGTATAACCTTCTTTATGTATTGTCATTTAAATATAAATATGTTTTTGCAAAATTGTGAAAAATTTACGGGAATCAAGCTAAAGAATCTCGATCATGAAATTGTACGGTAAATATGTTTAAGATTTCTGCCTAATTCATCATAGTCCAGACCGTAACCAACTACAAATTCATTAGGAATCTCAAAGCCAACATATTCTAATTCTTTAATTGGCGAAAGTATCGCTTCCGGCTTAAAAAGGAGGCTGCAGACACGAACAGAAGCCGGGGCCTGCAAATAAACTTTTTCTAATATGTACTTTAGTGTAAAACCAGTATCAACGATATCTTCTACCAAAATCAGATGACGGTCTTTTAAGTTATCAGGCAGGCCGAATATTTCTTTCATTTCTCCACTGCTTGTTAAACCTCCCTGATAGCTTGAAACTTTCATAAAAGCCACCTCGCATGGGATTTCTGTTTCCTTAAGCAGATCAGCCATAAATAAAAAGCTGCCATTTAATACCCCAATAAAAATCGGGCATTTATCTTTATAATCTGCACTGATTTGTGCTGCAATCAATTTTGTACGCTCGTTAATGCGTTCGTTCGTTATCGATATCTCGAACTTTCTGTCTCCAACTTCTATCGTATTCATCATTTTTTATCTAGCGAAGTTAATTTGCTTCTTTTTCTTTTTCCAGACGGCGTTTTTCCCGTCTTTCCCTTCGCAGTTCTTTTCTTGTCTTTTTTACTGTGTCCTGTACCGTTAGTTGTTTTGTCGTGGTATCTTTTTTAGACCGGCCAAATAGCCTGTCAAAAAGGTTTTTTGATTCATCCTGCATTTTAACAGGTGCATCGGTGTCTGTATCAAAAGCAGCTGTATCAACCTTTGCTGAATCAGGCAGCAGGTAACGGCGCAGGCCTTCTCTTAGTCGTACATTATAAAAGCCATAACCACTGGTATCTGCAGGCGTTAAACCTCTTTTAGCCATTATTCTACCCATATATCTGAAGTAAGGCAGCATATAATCTTTAAGTCCTCCGTCACCGCGGAATTTGAACATGGCTATTTTTGGACGCGGAACTATATTTGCCAGAAAAATGCCTTCACCTATGTTCAGTTGCGACGGACTTTTGCCAAAATATTGTCTGGATGCCTCACCGATTCCATAAATGTTTTTGCCCATTTCAATGATATTGAAATAAACCTCCAGCATTCTTTGCTTACTGATGAGGTGATTATTTTCAATTAACCAGACAATCAGAATTTCTTCTGCTTTCCTGGCTAGTGTTTTCTGACGGCTTAGAAATACATTTTTCACTAGCTGCATAGAGATTGTACTACCACCTCTCACAAATTTCTTCTCTTTGAAATTAATCACAAAAGATTTACGTATAGACTCCTCAACAAAACCTTTGTGTGTGTAAAAAGAAGGATCTTCAGATGTTAAAAGTGCATTTTTAAAATTGCTGGAAATTTCCGAGAGCGGTGTATAGTTGGGATTTGAAGGACCAATGGTGATATCCCGCATTGGTTTTCCATATTCATAGGGTGTATAAACAAAAGTATCATTGATCTTTTGCAGATTTAACTTACCCCATTTGACTATTTTAAAGTTGTATGGTGTTAGCGCAGACGTAAATTTGAGGCTATCCGGTGTGCTGCTATCCAGATAGAAATTAAGGTCGTACTTAATCTTTCCTTTGACCTGTAATCCATCCAGAGATTCAAATAGTCCTTCGGGAAACGCATTTAAAACTGCCTGTGCATCCTGTTCATCAGCATGAAGCTTTACTTCATAAATTTTATTTGGTGTAAGTGTGTATTTCAAATAAGGATGAATTGCAGCATCTTTCAAAAAGACGGTTGATGTACTATCCAGGGCAACAAAGTTTGGCCCTATCAACATATCTGCGTCGATCTTCGCATCCTTTACTACAATATCATTTGACGCTATTTTGGGATGGTTGATTAATAGGTTTTTGACAGACCATGACCCTGTGATTTTAAAATTGTCCCCACTGTAATCGGCACTTTTCATCTCAGTTCTGACCGTGTCAAAACTTAATTTTGTATGTAGTTTATTTTCCAGGTAAGGCAATTCGACCTTTTGTCCGTCAGCAAAGAAAATTACATCCATTTGCTTTTTACCCGGTTTCAGTTTACCATCAATATGCCAGGTAGCTTCACGCCCATTCACAAGAATAGTTGATTTTAAGTCTCCACCATCAATTGTAGCTGTCGTAGTCAGGAAATTCAGTTTTGCCGTATCATTATCATTCAGTGTAAAAAGAAGGTCTTTCATCTCCATATCATCAGGTATTTTATTTAATACCTGATTAAGTACGTCATGAGCAATTTCACTCAGATCAATTTTTGCTTTATTGTCTTTTTTATCTTTCTTCTTTCTTTTCAGAATAAAGTCCAGATTGGTCAGACTATCCTTCAAAACCACGTTAACCTTTCCGGAATTTAAAGCAATTTCTGCCAGTTTAACATCGCCAAAAAGTAAAGGAAAGAGCTTAACCCCAATAGTGAGGTCAGCTACAGTGGATAATGTATCCCTGTCTTTTGGCACTACAGAAATATCTTTCATGTGTACTGTACTCAGTCCGTTGAAACCGGCGTTACCTATTTTTATAGCTAATCCGTAATCTGTGTCTGCCTTCTTAATAGCCTTGGCTATCATTTGTTTAAGGAGAGCTTCTCTTTTGCTGTAGGCTACAGAACCAAGAATGATGATGATTACAAGAAATACCCCTAGAACCCATGCACCTGTTTTGATGTATTTTTTAGGGATGTTTATTTTTGGAAGACGCATGCTGTAAAATAGATGTTTAATTGCTTAACGCTAAATGCAAATGTTTATTTCGTGTTAAAATTACACTTAAAAAGCCTAAAATCAATTAATTGTAACGTCCTTTTGTTAATTTTGGGCAATGAAGATTAGCAATGAACAAGTTTTAGCTGCTTTGAGAAATGTCGAAGACCCTGATCTTAAAAAAGATCTGGTGACATTGAACATGATTAAAGAGCTGAGCATCGAAGATAAAAAAATAAATTTCACCTTAGAACTCACCACTCCGGCGTGTCCAATGAAAGATATGCTTAAGAATGCATGTTTAAATGCTATCAGGCATTTTGTAGACAAGGAGGCTGAAATAAATATTAAGATTACTTCAAGAGTAACTAAACCAAATGATACCACGCAACTAAAAGATATTAAAAATATCATATTGGTATCTTCAGGTAAAGGTGGAGTTGGTAAATCAACAGTAGCAAGTAATCTTGCTGTTACTTTAGCTGCAGATGGAGCAAAAGTAGGTTTAATTGATGCCGATATTTATGGCCCTTCAGTACCAACTATGTTTGATCTTCTTGGAGCTAAACCTAGTGCAAGGGAAACAGCTGAAGGAAAAACGCTTATACTGCCCATAGAAAAATATGGTATAAAACTATTGTCTTTAGGCTTTTTTGCCGATCCTGATCAACCTGTCCCATGGCGTGGTCCTATGGCCTCCAATGCAATCAAACAATTGTTCAATGATGCTGACTGGGGAGAGCTGGATTACCTGATTGTGGACCTTCCTCCGGGAACTGGTGACATACATATTACTATTACACAAAGTTTTCCTATTGCAGGAGCAGTAATTGTAACTACACCACAACAGGTAGCTTTAGCAGATACAAGAAAAGGTCTGGCGATGTTCAGAATGCCAGGTATTAATATTCCTGTATTGGGGGTAATTGAAAATATGGCTTATTTTACTCCGGAGGAATTACCTGAGAACAAGTATTATATCTTTGGTAAAGATGGAGGAAAAGAGCTGGCAGCCTCTTTTGACGTTCCTTTTCTTGGTGAAATACCTTTGGTTCAGGGGATTACAGAAGGAGGGGATCGTGGTACGCCTATTGCAATGAATAAAGAGAGCCAAACGTCTATTGCATTCTCAGAAATGGCAGGAAAAATTGCACAACAGATTGCAATTAACAATGCATTGCGGACGGATTGCTAAAAAATTAGTAAATTTATATTTTAAAATATATCATGGATTTAAGAGAACAAGTAGAGCAAGCATTAGAAACCATTCGTCCTTATCTTAAGGCAGATGGCGGAGATGTTGCTATAGAAGAAATTACACCGGATAATGTCGTTAAACTGAAATTATTGGGAAACTGTGGGTCTTGTAAAATGAGCTTTATGACCATGAAAGCCGGCATTGAGCAGGCTATTATGAAAGCGGTACCACAAATTACTGCCGTTGAAGCAATTAACCTGACTGAGTCGGTTTAAACCATTTAACAAAATTTAACTAGTCACTGTAAGAAATACAGTTATTTTTGTACGATGAAATACATTTTTGCGGTAGTTTTCATTTTTTTTACTACAGGACTGTTTGCTCAGCAAACTCCTTCGGGGAAGAAACTGATTCAATTTTCCGGGATTATAACTGACAGGGACAGTGGTTTTGTTGTCCCTTATGTGACTATAACCAATAAAACTAATCAGGATCAGCGTTACGCAGCGAATTATAAAGGATATTTTTCTTTTGTAGCTCATCCTGGTGATACCTTGATTTACAATGCGATTGGATATACGGATAAGGTTGTGTTGATTCCGTCTGACGTTAAAGACTCAAAGTATACGGCTATGGTAAAAATGAAGTCAGATATTATTTACCTGCCGGCAGTGCGGATTTATCCATGGGCAACGGTAGAAGAGTTTACGAAAGATTTTCTGGCGATGAAAGTTGCAGATGATGATATGGAGATTGCAAGGAAAAACATGTCTTCACATTCCATTAATGGTAAGATTCAATATCTCCCCAGGGATGCTGGAGAGATTTCTTCCACGAATTTCCGTATAGATCAGGAAAGGGCGTTGAATAAGAATATGGTACAAACTAATCCATTATTAAACCCTTTCGCCTGGGGTAAATTAATGCAGCAGATCTTTAGTGGAGATAAAAGCAGGCAGATGAATAACAATTAACGCTTTTTATTGCGTTGTTGCGGGAACTTCATTCTGTAGTCTGCGTGTATGTCTCCTCTTGAGATAGAGTCCAGTTTAGATTTTAGCATCCGTTTACGTAATAAGCTAAGCGTATCTGTAAACAGCTTTCCTTCTATATGATCATATTCGTGTTGTACAACACGTGCAGGCATTCCAGATAGTGCTTCTTCATGCAATTCCCAGTTTTCATCGTAGTACTGTACTCTTACATTTGGTTTGCGCAATACATCCTCTCTGATTTCAGGAATACTCAGGCAGCCTTCTGTAAAAGCCCATGGTTCGCCGGTTTCTTCCAGAATAACAGCATTAATAAATACTCTTTTGAAACCTTCTTTACCATCTTCATCCGCACCTGTATCTACAATAAATAACCTGATTGGCAGACCGATCTGAGGTGCTGCCAGTCCAACACCACTTGCTGCGTACATGGTATCAAACATATTGCTGATCAGTTTTTGTAAATCCGGATAGTTTTCATCAATGCTCTGGCATACTTTCCTTAAAACGGGGTCTCCATAAGCTATAATAGGTAATTTCATTTGTATAATATTTTTTGACCTGTTTAATACATACAATTTGTATGATATCTTTTTCCCGCTCAATTGCGATGAACAGAATATGATACAAAAGTACGAATATTAGAGCCTGTTTAAAATTTATCTTGTAATCAGGGGATATGCAGATTTTACCCTGCAGGGTTAAAGGTTAAGACACTCAGATTTTTTTCATTTAAAATCTCGTCAGCAATCTTGGCTACATCCTGGGTACTTACATCCTCTATTTTCTGAAAAACTGTTTCAAGACTATCTATTTTATTATAATCGATTAAGCTTTTTGCCATTGAAACAATTAAGCCAATCCTGTTTTCTTCTCCAAGAGCAATCTGTCCGATAAATTTATTTTTTGCTTTTTGAAGCTGCACTGCAGTTAATGGATTTTCCCTTATCTTTTTAAACTCTTTATAGATAAGTGACAGTGCTCTGTCAACTTTTTCCTTATCTGTACCAAAGTATAAAGTGAAAATTCCCGTATCACTAAGTGGACTGTATCCGGATTCTATGCTGTAGGCAATTCCATGCTTTTCTCTGATCTGCAGATTCAAAATAGAACTCATTCCTGTCCCGCACAGTAAATTATTCAATAATAGTAAACCAGTTTTAAAAGGATGATGCAGGGAATAAGCAGCAGAGCCGATCATTGTGTGTGCCTGCATAATCGGTTTCTGATCAGTTCTTGTAATTACAGCTGATTTTTCAGGAGTTTTTCTATTCTCCGGATGCAGGTTTTGTGGAATTGCTTCGTAATATCTGGTGAAGACTTTAACTGCTTTAGGCAGGCTGTAATTGCCTAATACCGCTACAACAATCTTACCTGTGTTGTAATTATCAGCTATAAAGTCTTTAATATCCTGTTGGGAAAGACTGTTTACACTCTCAGTTGTCCCAAGGATATTTCTTCCTAATGAATGACCGGCAAATACGATATCTTCAAAATCATCATAGATTGCCTCTTCCGGCTGGTCCAGGTAAGATGCGATTTCATCTAATATAACCCCTTTTTCTTTCTCCATCTCCTCTTCAGGAAATGTAGAATGGAATACGATATCATTGAAAAGCTCGAGCGTTCTGTCCAGATAGGGATGTAGAAAGGATGCATGGATACAAGTATATTCTTTAGTTGTATAGGCATTTAAATCTGCCCCAACACTTTCCAGTCTGTTCAGAATCTGATTTGTATTCCGTTTTTCTGTACGCTTGAAAATTAAATGCTCAATAAAATGAGCTAGCCCGGCCTGGCTTTCAGTCTCATCACGTGAACCACTGTTTACTATAATACAGGCATGCGAAATTGCTGATGCTGAGGGTACGTGAAGAAGACGAATGCCATTAGGCAGTGTGTGTACATTATATTCCATTCTATGCAAAGATACAGAAGAACATTGCTAACCAATTGTAATATTCTTTCTTAAAAAGTTGAAGAAGAACCACCACCTCCAAAATCTCCGCCTCCAAACCGGGTTTCTGTACCTTTAGGAGCATCCAGCTGAGTGGTTGCTATAATAAGTGATTCCATATTAATTCCACCAGCTATGGTGTCCTGCTGAAGTTCTCTGGAGGTAAAGCCATTTCTCGGCGTTTTAAGGTATCTGATAGTCAGGTATGAGCCTGCCAGTGTAAATAATCCTATCAGAACAAGGGTAACCTCAATTGGCAGCACGTGATAATAATTTTTAAAAGTAATGGCAGCTATTGCGATCAGTACCAGTCCTGTACGCAATAGAATTACATTCTTTTTATAAATACCGAGCCCGGTATAAATAAATGGCACAAGGATAGTCCATGGCCAGAAAAATATGGGGTATGGGACCTTATATGGGCCAATAGAGGTATATCCGTAAAGCTCATTCCCTAATTGCTGGACTACATAGTAATTACCGGCCAGGTATAAAGTAAGGAGGCTACCGGTTTGCAGAAAGAGTAAGCAGTGCTGATAATGTACAAATTTCAGTTTGCTGCCTGCAGATAAAAAAAAGTAATAGACAACAGCAGAAATCAGCATGACTAAAAACGGGAGTATTGAAGCACCAAAAGAAAGATGATAAATGGCCAGCATTACTATAAGACTCAAAAGAGCAAGAAAGGAAAATAATGCCATCAGGCTGTCTGCAAACCTTAAAGCCAGGTATATACTTAACAGCAACGCGAAGGTGGCTATTGGTATAGAGGAATGCAGGTCACCATTATTGAAAAACCAGTTAAGCTTTGCTGTCATCCAGACAAAGGAGACACAGAATAAGCCACCTGAAATCCACAACAGCGCATCATCGGTTCCGGATCTGAAATGGTTCTTTTTTTTAACCACAATTTCAAGAGCAATATAACTGATAAGCCCTAAAAACAATATCCAGCCACCACTATCGACCATTCCCGTGTCCCAGAATATATAGCTCAGTAAACATCCGCCAAATAATGCAATGATACAGGTTAGCACAAATAATCCTGTTCTGACAAAGATATTGGGAGAATAGAATCCGACTGGATAGGTCCGTTCTATGTTTTTAAACTCTTCTTTAGGCAGGTCGCCAGCAATTACCGACTTATTCATCTGATCCTGTATAATCAGATTGGCGAGCCATGTTTTATTGTAGATAATCATGATTCTTTGATTTTTTTATTCAGCTGGATCAGCGCAATGATTAAACAGATAGCTGAACCAATAAAATATAGTAAGCCCATCACAAAGGCCGCTTCTGAGTTCATGTTAAAAAGAACTCTTACAATCAATGTACTGATAGCTGTATAAGCGTAAAGAATAATCAGCAAAAGAAAATAGAAGGATTTGTTCTTCAGGGCATCTGTGTATAAAATGAATGCAAGAACGAAGACACCAATCAGCCACAAAAAGCTTAGGGCGTTATCATAGGTAGTGAAATAACCAGTAAAAAGAGCAAGAAAGGAAATATTCAAACCGAAATTCTGATAGGTGAACTTGAAGTGTTTTTTGAAATTATAGCGCTCCGAAACATATCCTGCGGCCAGTAAAAACAGACCGAGAAAAAGATAGGGAATGATCAGCGAGTTATTACTACCCAGTCCGTTTGATAATATAGTATAGGGATTAACAGTTAAGCCCAGCCAGATTGCAAGATTGGTAATACCCATGCATAAGATGCCTATATGATCGAATTCATAAGCAACATAAAAAAGAATAAGCATAGGAATGAGTGTTGCGAG
Source organism: Pedobacter lusitanus (assembly GCF_040026395.1). Classification (NCBI taxonomy): domain Bacteria; kingdom Pseudomonadati; phylum Bacteroidota; class Sphingobacteriia; order Sphingobacteriales; family Sphingobacteriaceae; genus Pedobacter; species Pedobacter lusitanus. Next base: position 3,529,852 of record NZ_CP157278.1, on the reverse strand, counting down.
GCCATAATTATCACCAAAAACATGATATTGAAATTGAAGATAACCTAAAAAGCTTAAAAGGCTCAGACAACCCAATAACAGGATATAATCATAAAATGAACTGGGTGAATCGCTCTTTTCTCTGCTGAAAGGATTTCTGTTTTTAATGCAGTAAATGAAACAACCAGCGCAGATAGCTGCAATGAAAAGTAAAATAAACTGATGGCCAATAGTATCAATGTTTTTATAAATTAAAACTCCCAGGCCGGTACTTAAAAGCGTAACGCCAAGGTATAACAGGGTTTTAAGTTCCCAGTGCAAAGAGAATAAAGGGGTCGTGTTTTTGGCTATTATTTTCTCCAGTGTTTCATCACTGATAAGTCCTTCGTTATGGAGTTTTTTATAGAGGTCTGTATTCATTGATCAGGCTCAAAAGTTAATTCTTATTGTAAGCTTACGAAAATTTAATTGCTTAAGAGTGTGTTTTAAATTAATCTGTTCATTTTTTACTGTCAATTTGACAACTGAAATCAAATTGGAACATCCCTTGATAAAGCCGTTATGTACTTAAAAATGAGTTAACATATGAGCATAGAAGAAAAAGGGAGTATTTCCATACATACCGAAAACATTTTTCCTATTATTAAGAAATTCCTGTACTCAGACAATGAGATATTCCTGCGCGAGCTGGTTTCCAATGCGGTTGATGCGGTACAAAAAATCAAACGTTTAGCTGCATTAGGTCAATACAGTGGTGAGCTGGGTAGCCCTTTGGTAGAAGTAGCGCTTGATGTGGAAAAGAAGACTATCACTATCAGTGATAACGGCTTGGGAATGACTGCTGAAGAGATTAAAAAATATATTAATCAGGTGGCTTTCTCAGGAGCGAGTGAATTTGTAGAAAAATTCAAAGATGCTAAAGACGCAAATGAGATCATTGGTAAATTTGGATTAGGGTTCTATTCTGCATTTATGGTAGCTGATCTGGTTGAAATACAGACATTATCTTATCAGGATGGCGCAGAACCTGCACGTTGGGTTTGTGACGGAAGTACTTCTTATGAGATTACTGAAGGTTCACGCACGACTAGAGGAACAGCAATTATTCTTCATATTAATGAAGAATCAGCAGAATTCCTTAGTCAGCACAAATTAGAAGAGATCCTTGATAAATACGGTAAATTCTTACCGGTACCAATTAAGTTTGGTACAAAAACAGAACAGATTCCTGATGGTGAGGATGAAGAAGGGAAGCCAAAAACAGTAGCTGTTGAAACTGATAATATCATCAATACAACTGATCCTATCTGGACTAAAGCACCTGCAGATTTGTCAGATCAGGACTATCTGGATTTCTATAAGCAATTATATCCATTTGGCGAAGATCCATTGTTCTGGATTCACCTGAATGTAGATTACCCATTCAACTTAACGGGTGTTTTATACTTCCCTAAAGTGAAGAATGATTTTGATATGCAGCGTAACAAAATCAAGTTATTCAGCCGCCAGGTATTTATTACTGATGAAGTAAAAGATATCGTACCTGAATTCTTAATGTTGCTGCATGGTGTTATTGATTCTCCGGATATTCCATTGAATGTTTCCAGAAGTTTCCTTCAGGCAGATAGCAATGTGAAAAAAATCAATAGCTATATTACTAAAAAAGTAGCTGATAAACTAGGTGAGCTCTTCAATAAAGACCGTAAGGCCTATGAAGAAAAATGGAGCGATATCGGTCTTTTCGTGAAATACGGAATGGTAAGCGAAGAGAAGTTCTATGATAAAGCAAAAGATTTCGCTTTGGTGACGAACACTAAAAACGAAAACTATACGCTTGATGAATACCATGCAAAAGTTAAAGATATTCAGACCGATAAAAATGGTCAGGTTGTATACATCTATACCAATGATCCGGCTAAACAGGATGGTTTCATCCAGTCAGCTAATAAAAAGGATTATGATGTTTTACTGATGAATTCGGCAATTGATAATCACTTTGTAACTTCTTTAGAGCAAAAACTGGAGAAAACATTGTTGAAACGTGTTGATTCCAGCGTAGCAAGTAAACTGATCGAAAAGGATGAAGTTGTCGAATCAGTATTAACTGATGAACAATCAGCAACAGTGAAAGGTGTTTTTGAAAAAGCGATTGTTAAACCAGGTTTCCAGGTGGAGATTGTTGGCTTACATCCTGAAGAATTCCCTGTAACAGTAACTATGGATGAATTTATGCGCAGAATGAAAGACATGGCTCAAATGGGTGGTGGAATGAGTTTCTATGGTAATATGCCGGATAGTTATAAAGTTGCCATTAATGGTAATCATAAATTAGTAAATAAGATTTTACAGACTGAGAATAGTGAAGAGCAAAGTGCTTTGGCTAAACAGGCTGTTGATCTGGCTCTGCTATCTCAGGGTATGCTGACAGGTGCTGAACTGACTGCATTTGTTAACAGAAGTGTTGAGTTGATTTAATCTCTCCAGACAAAACTGCCGGTAAAAAAACATCCCTGTTTTCTGTATCTCCTTTCTGAAGGATTTATAGGAAACAGGGATTGTTTTTTATAGAAAAACCAGCTTGCTGTCTGGTGTTTTTATTTTTTTATATTCTCCAGACTAAGCAGGAAAGCGTAGTTCAGTGCAATATCTTTTAAATAATCGAATCTCCCGGATGCACCACCGTGACCAAAATCCATATCTGTCTTCAAAAGGAGGATGTTTTTGTCAGTTTTTTCAGCTCTGAGTTTAGCGACCCATTTAGCAGGTTCGAAGTACTGAACCTGACTATCATGCAGACCTGTTGTTACCAGCATATTCGGGTAATTTTTGGCCTCAATATTTTCATAAGGCGAATAACTCTTCATATAATGATAAGCATCCTCTTTTTTAGGGTTACCCCATTCATCAAATTCATTTGTAGTCAAAGGGATACTTTCATCAAGCATGGTATTGATAACATCTACAAAGGGAACCTGAGCGATAATACCATTCCATAGCTCTGGCTCAAGGTTAATTATAGCTCCCATCAATAAACCGCCGGCACTACCACCCTGGGCATATAAATGTGCAGGACTTGTAAATTCCTTTTCAATCAGGAATTTTGCGCAATCGATGAAATCAGTGAACGTATTCATTTTTTTCATCAGCTTTCCATCTTCATACCAATAGCGGCCCATCTCCTGTCCTCCGCGAATATGTGCAATGGCATAAACGAAACCTCTGTTTAATAAGCTGAGGTTACTGGTTGAAAAGGAAGCATCCATGCTATGGCCATAAGAGCCATAGGCATATAGCAGTAAAGGAGCCTTGCCATCCCTCTTTAAGCCGTTTTTATAGACTAGTGAGATGGGAACTTTGGTCCCGTCTTTTGCTGTGGCATACAGGCGTTCTGTAGTATATTCGGATTTATTATATCCGCCTACCACCTCCTGCTGTTTCATGAGCAGTTTCTCTCTGGTGTCCATATGATAGTCATAAACAGAAACCGGTGTAGTCATGGAAGTATATATAAAGCGAAGTTTTGTACTGTTATATTCCGGATTATTACCAACCGAAGCACTATAAGCCGGATCTTCGAAATCTATATAATGCTCAGATCCGTTTATGTTACGGATCCTCAATTGAACAAGGCCATTTTTACGTTCAGAGATTACGATGAAATCTTTGAATCCCTCAACATCTTCCAGCAAAACATCTTTGCGATGGGGGATTACCTCTTTCCAGTTCTCTATACCCATTTTATCCAGGGGACATTCCATTAAGCGAAAGTTCTGAGCCTCCCAGTTAGTCAGTATCAGGAACTTATCGGCCAGTGCAGTTACACTGTATATTACATCCTTAACCCTGGGCTGGAACACTTTGAAATCTGCATCAGGCTGGTCAGCAGGTATTACCCATTCTTCTGTAGATAATGTTGCGGACGAATAAATGAAGATATATTTGCCGGACTTTGATTTTCCAACGCTTATAAAATTTGACTTATCTTTTTCGTGATAAACAACCTTGTCTTTAGCAGTACTGGTCCCCAGTTTATGTTTTTTGATTTTTTCACTTAACAGGGTCTTTTGATTTTTTGAAGTATAAAAAAGGGTTTTATTATCTGCTGCCCAGACAGCATCCCCTTCAGTATTGGCAATACTATCTTTTAGTAATTCTCCCGTTTCCAGATTCTTAATCAGAATTGTATACTGCCGTCTGGATACATTATCTACTGCAAATGCCAGTAATTTGTTATCAGGACTAACAGTATATCCTGTGGCCGAATAATATGGATGACCCTTCGCCATTTCATCAATATCCAGGAGGATTTCTTCCTCCGCTTCTAAAGTCCCTTTCTTCCGGCAAAATTTAGAGTACTGTTTTCCTTCTTCTGTTCTGGAATAATAGAAATAACCATTTTTAAATGCAGGTACAGATTCATCTTTTTCTTTAATACGGCCTTTCAGTTCTTTAAACAAATTGGCTTGTAGTGTCTCTGTTCCGGCCATCATCTTCTCCAGATAGACGTTTTCGGCATTTAGATAATCAATTGTTTTTTCACTGTCCGGACCTTTTTTAAAGTAATCTATCATCCAGTAATAATTATCTGTTACTGTATCACCATGAAAAGTTCGCTGTTTAGGTTTAATATCCGCTACCGGTGCTTTTGCTGCGGGCCATTTATAAGTTTCCATTTTTGTATCTTTGTTTGTGTTGATTAAGGTTGAACAGAGCAATTGAATAAACAGAATGATCATTCCTGAGAAGGCCTGTTCCGGGATTTCTAATTGCCTTTTTGGTTGTCTTAATAATGCAAAATAGGATTAATTTACTAAAGTGGATATCATGATGAATAAGATTTTTAACCGAAAGAATATAGTTAACGGGATTCTGATTGTATTATTTCTGATATTATTGTTCGTTCCTCCTGCAAAGGCCCTGGTTCTGGAAGGGTTAATGAAAATCGGATTTTTCAAACCTGATACGGCAATGGTAAAAGAGCAGGTTAACGCTAACGGAGATTTGTCGGGGATTAAATTTAAAGATGTGAAAGGTAACCTCGTTGATCTTGGAGAGCTTAAGGGAAAAGTAATTTTTCTTAATTTCTGGGCTACCTGGTGTCCTCCGTGTCTGGCAGAAATGCCAAGTGTAAATGCATTGTACGAAAAATTTAAGAATGATAAAGAGGTAGTCTTTATCCTGGTAGATGCAGATAGTCAGTTGCCTAAAGCACAAAAGTTTATGGATAAAAAAGGATTTCAGCTGCCTGTATATGCTGTTGCCAGCGAAATTCCAGAGGTCCTTTTTCAGGGATCTTTACCAACTACAGTAGTTTTTGACAGGCAGGGCCGGATTTCCTATAATGAATCAGGTGCAGCAAATTATGGGGATTCAAAGTTTATTGAGTTCATCAATAAGCTCAAAACATCAAATTAATAATTATCAATTTATATACCCATCTTATCAGCTACTGTTTTGCGTAAATTTTAAGATGGGATTTTAAGAAAACAATCATGCAGGAACCATTTGATATTACCATAGGAGAAATTGATTATGCTATTTTTCCGGAAGGAAATGATACTTATGTCGTTTTTAAAGATGGCAGGGAATATCGTCACATACTAAAAGATACAGAATCACAGTGGCTGACACTTGATCCTGATACCGCATTACCTTTGTTTGGAGAAGACGAAGAAGTAAATGCCATAGGCAAAGAGATTACCAATTACGTTCCGGAAGCAGAAGAGGGTGAGGAGGACGATCAGGAAGAAGAGTTGTAATTTTTCTGATAAAAAATGATTAAAAGATAGGCCAGTTGCAGGACCTATCTTTTAATTATTTTGATCTTTTTGAGCGTATTCCCGTTTCTGGTTATTGTTCCAAGATATAGCCCGGTAGATAAAGCTGATAAGTCAAACTGATATAATCCGTTAGCTTCCTTTAAAAAGATCTTTTGTCCCGACAGGTTATAAAGAGAAAGCGTATAAGGCTCAAAATCTCCGCTGCGGATCGATAGAAAGTCTACTACCGGATTCGGGTAGGCTACAAAATCATTTTCTTTAAGAAAATTAAGCGGTAAAATATCCGAATATATTTTAATTCCTTCAGTAGTTTCAAAAGTTACCCGGTAAAACTGAATGCCGCGTACCAGATTTTTGTCAGTCTGGCTGTAATTGAGTAAGCCCGAAGTAACAGCCGTTTCTGCCAGAGGAGCAAATACTCCCGGCGAAGTCTGCTTTTCCCAGATGATGCGTTTCAGGTTATATGTTGTTCCTATAGTCAGATCAAGCTTACCTGCGTCATCTACAATATTGGCCTGAAAAGTTCTCACATAACAGACTACACCCTGTGTAGTGTAATTTTTGGTTTCACTTTTTATACCGCTGAAATCAGGACCATTAGCTGCAACTGTAAAATAGGGGGTTGCCATTTCTGATTTATCTATGATCACAACAGTATCTGTAAGTTGTCTGATCTCTTTTAGCACATTATCCTTCAGGTTATAAAGAGTATACCCTGTAGCTGATTGCTGCGGAGACCAGTGAAACAAAATCTTATCCGCACAATTATATCCGACTTTAAGATCTTCAGGTGGAGATACGACAAAAGACTCTGTAATAAACGCTTTTCCGCCGGTTTCCATTTTAAGTAGTGCCCTTGTAAACAGATTTGGGACGCTCCATTTAAAGAAAGGAGTACTGAAGTTGATATTGTCACTTAAAACTGTCCAGTTGGTGCCGTTATCATAGCTTACAGAGAGTTTCCCTGTCTGACCTGATAAAGTACTGCTCCACCTTACATAATTGTCCTGAGCGGCGAATATGGCGGCATCTTTTAAAGGGAAAGTCCAGTTAAATTGCCCGATGCCTTTCAGCTGATAGGCAATGCTGAAATTTTGCGAACCCTGAGTAACCGTTCTGCCTTTTACATGTACCGTATAATTTCCTGCCGGGACATTGGTTAAACTAACCTGCTGTACAGTATTGATATTATCAATTCCTCTTTTCGCTGGTAAAGATAAAGAGTCTGCACTTGGATAGCTGCTTAATATCCAGGGTAAAATAACTGTACCGGAAGGTGTTTGCACTGATAAGTCCAGGTGGTTAATAATTCCCTGCACGTTATTAATTGCAGCGGGAGGGTCAATCCAGGTCAGCGTAACTTTAAGCTCCTGCTGATCGGCAGGAACCTGCAGAGGGATTGTAAAATCCTGCTGGTCATTCACCGTTCCGGTTTTAAATCTGTTTTCTATGATCGTCTGAATAGCTTCCAGTGCGTTTAATTTTCCAAACCCTGTAATATGATCTACCTGTGGTGCGCCAATATCATCCGCCGAATTGACAAAGACACTTTTGACAACTGCAAGCGAGGGTTGTTTTCCAAAAAGGCTTTTGTATTTCTGCTGAAAAATAGCCACAGTGCCTGAAGTTAATGCAGCTGCCCCTGAAGTTCCATCCTGACCTAACGTGACTATTTCCGGTTTGATCCTGCCATCATAAGCAGGACCTCTGCTGCTTCTGGCTTCAGGAATGTTTTCCAGGCCAATTCCGCCAACCACAATTACATTTTTTGCTGTTTTAAAATTTCCTGTGATGTTTGCCATCAAAGGGATGTTTTTGTAAATACCATCGGTGGGAGTGATCAGACCAGAGTTTCCTGCAGAAAAAACATGAATGATGGTATCTGACTCGAATACCTGCTTGTCATAAGCAGCAGCCTGCATTCCGTAAAAGTTATCTACCCCCAAACCATAAGAATGATTTTGTACACTTACTTTATATTGATTGAGTTCTTTAATGTCGTCAGGCATCAGATCATCGTTGTTCTTTCTATAGTCAGATGCTGTCAGCGAGGCAAACGGAGCTGCTCCACGTCCAAGAATATAAGAGTTCCCTCTGCCCAGGGCAAGCGTGGCCATGTTGGTAGCGTGATCATCTACTACCGGAGCATTAGAAGGCGAGGCCACAATGTTTCCAATCAGGTCTATATCAGACTTATCAAACATCTGCTCCTTAACAGACAGCGTTATGCCTTTACCATTGATATCCGGATAGCGCAGCTGGACTGCTGAAATCTGATTTACCGATAGATCCAGATCTTTAATCAGCGCTTCATCCTGTGCTGCCTGTATAATATCAGCAAACAGAACTTCGTCCAACTGCAGAATTGGCATCAGCTCACTCATTTGAATAGTAGCTGTAATCAGATGATTCTTCTGATCCAGCGTATAAGATTTTAAGGCTTGAAGAGAAGGCGGTACAGTTAATGTTTGTGGATTTATCGCAATTCTTATGGTAAATTGCTTATTCTGAGCGATATATTGCTCGTATAGCCGGCTTAATTTATCACTGGCTTTCCATAAAGAATTTGCTTTTGACTGAGAAACAATCAGAGAACCGACTTTCGAAGCTGTCTTTTCCGGAATAATAATATGATTCAGAGAAAAACTGCGTAACGGTTTTAGTTCCTGAATTTCTGCGGCCGTCAAGGGGCGTGAAAGTTCAACAAGTAAAAGATTTCCACCCTTTTTCTTTGAATCCGATACAGTAGTGCTGTATTTGTGGAAAATATCTTTTTTTTCGGCAACCGATAAATTCTGTGCCTTTGCAGCTATGTTGCAAAGAAGAATTATAGCTAAAGCATATTTAATTTTGAAATTCACAATAATTTGAAATTAAAAATTTGTTTATGGTTAAAATTATATATAATTTTAGATTAACCTATTAGTTCACAAAACATTCTACCTAAAAAACTAACTTAATGAAAAAATTTAACTTATTCTCGCTTGCCGTTGCCGGCATGCTTGCACTGTGTGTTTTCGGATGCCAGAAAAAAGACGCTGCTACTACAGCTTCAACAAATCAGGATGAGATTTCAGCAACTACTAAAAGCCAGATTTCTAAATTAGGTTTCAGTACTGAAAACGCCAGAAAAGTAGATGGTGGTTACCTTGTTGAGGGTGATATCCTTCTAAGCGAAGCAAATCTTACTGAAAAAGCTGAAACTACACATTTAAGTGTTGCTGAAACCGAGCAATACAGAACCACAAATCTTGTTAAAGCTTTACCAAGAGTAATTACTATTTCTGTAACTAACCTGCCTACAGTATATAGTGATGCTGTTAATGCAATGATTACCAGATACAACAATTTAGGCTTACGTTTTACTTTTCAGCGTGCAGCTGCAGGTACTACTGGTCAGATTAATGTAATTGGTTTTAACGAAGGTCCTTCTGGTGGTTATATCACTTTAGGTTCTTCTGGTTTCCCAACTTCTGGTGGTAACCCTTACAGCCAGATTAAAATGAACACTAACCCGGCTGCTTACGGAGCTAATCCTAACCTTTTATATCTTACTTCAGTTTTACAACATGAAGTTGGACATTGTATTGGTTTCCGTCATACTGACTATTCTAACAGAGCTTATAGCTGTGGTGGAAGTGCAGTGAACGAAGGTCAGGCTGGTGTAGGTGCAATCCTTATTCCAGGAACTCCTTCTGCTCCGGATGCAGCTTCATTCATGTTAGCTTGTTCTAACGGTGGTGACAGAACTTTTAACGCTAATGACGTTAAAGCAATCAATTATTTATATAAATAAAATATCTAACCATAGATTTTTTGTGAATTAAAGGCTTTAAGCCCGGCGATAGCTATCGCCGGGCTTAGTCTTTATATAGGGTTTTCGTTCTGTTCTTTGTATCACTTGTTAATCAGTAATTTATATTGTAAAAAAATCGTTTTAATATAAAATTATATATAATTTTAGGTTACCTATGACTTATTAATCATCTACCTAAAATTAACTTAATGAAAAAACTGAATTTATTGTCATTTGCTCTTGTGGGCACAATGGCGCTGTGCATTTTCGGATGCCAAAAAAAAGAAGGACAAACTTCTTCAACTTCAACTGCAGGTCAGGACCAGATTTCTGCAAGCACCAAATCTCAGATCAGTAAACTGGGTTTCAGTACTGAAAATGCCCGGAAAGTAAAAGGAGGATACCTTGTAGAAGGAGATATTCTTTTATCTGAGAAAAACCTCAATGATGCAGCAACAACAAGTCATTTAAGTATTGCTGAAACCGAACAATACCGGACAACAAATCTGGTTAGTGGTTTACCAAGAGTTATTACAATTTCAGTAACTAACCTGCCTACGGTTTATAGCAATGCCGTTAATGCGATGATTACCAGATATAATAATTTAGGCCTGCGCTTTACTTTTCAGAGAGCAGCGGCAGGCGATGTTGGTGATATCGACGTTGTTGGTTTTAATGAAGGCCCATCTGGTGGATATATTACTTTAGGTTCATCAGGCTTCCCTTCAGGTGGTGATCCATATAATGAGATCCAGATGAATACAAATGCTGCCGCTTATGGTTCAAATCCTAACCTGGGATACCTGACTTCTGTTTTACAGCATGAGGTTGGACACTGTATCGGATTCCGTCATACTGATTATAGTAACAGAGCTTATAGCTGTGGTGGAAGTGCAGTGAACGAAGGACAAAGTGATGTAGGTGCAATCCGTATCCCTGGTACTCCATCAGGACCAGATGCAGCTTCTTTCATGTTGTCTTGTTCAAATGGTTCTGACAGAACTTTTAATGCCAATGATAAAATTGCTTTAAACTATTTGTATAAATAATCATTAAACCATAGATATTATAAGTCATGGTTTTAAGCCCGGCATTGATTTGCCGGGCTTTTATATTGATCAGCCCGCCCAGTTATTACGATCCAGACTGCGGTAGTGTATCGCCTCTGCCAGATGTTCCATTTCAATATCCTTACTGCCGGAAAGATCAGCGATTGTCCTGGATACCTTTAAAATCCGGTCATAAGCGCGGGCAGATAAGCCAAGTTTTTCCATCGCCTTTTTGATCAGGATAAGGCTGTCTCCATTAATTTTGCAAGTTTTCCTGACCATATTAGAACTCATTTGTGCATTATAATATAAACCTGAATGATTAGCGAAGCGGGATTCCTGTATCAATCTTGCCTGGATTACCCTTTTCCTGATCGTTATGCTTTGTTCTGAAGGATAGGGAGAAGAAAGCTCATTAAAATTAACGGGCGTTACTTCCACATGCAGATCAATTCTGTCCATCAGCGGGCCGGAGATTTTGCTCAGATATTTCTGTACTATATATGGCGAGCAGCCGCACTCTTTTTCCGGATGATTGTAAAAACCACAGGGGCATGGATTCATAGAAGCAATCAGCATAAAACTGGCCGGATAATCAACACTTAAACGCGATCTTGATATCGTTACTTTCCGGTCTTCCAGAGGCTGTCTCATAACCTCCAGTACTGATCTTTTAAATTCAGGCAATTCGTCAAGAAAGAGAATCCCGTTATGGGCGAGCGATATCTCTCCGGGTTGAGGATTACTGCCTCCGCCAACCAGTGCAACATCAGAAATGCTATGATGAGGGCTGCGAAACGGTCTTTCGGTCATCAGGGATTGAGCTGCACTTAATTTCCCTGCTACAGAATGAATTTTGGTAGTTTCCAGCGCTTCTTCTAAACTTAGTGATGGCAGAATTGTGGGCAGGCGTTTGGCCAGCATTGTTTTTCCTGCTCCGGGCGGACCAATCAGAATTACGTTATGGCCGCCCGCTGCGGCGATTTCCAGTGCACGTTTAATACTTTCCTGGCCCTTAACGTCAGAAAAATCATGATCATATAAACTTGTGTTTTTTGAGAATTCTTCTTTAGTATTAACCATAATGGGCTCAAAAACTGCTGTTTCATTAAAAAATGAGACCAGGTCTGTGAGGTGATGCATCCCGTAGATGAGCAGATCTTCAACAACCGCTGCCTCCCTTGAATTATCTTTAGGTAAAATGAAACCTGTAAAACCTGCTTTTCTGGTTTGTATAGAAATAGGTAAAGCTCCTTTAACAGGCTGTATCCCGCCATCCAGAGAAAGTTCTCCGGCAATAACGAAGTCTTTCACCCTCTCAGCAGATAATTGTCCTGAGGCGGCTAAAATGCCTACCGCTATAGGGAGGTCATAAGAGGTTCCCTCCTTTCTGATATCTGCTGGTGACAAATTAACTACGATCTTTTGTCTGGGCATCTTTAAGCCCGATGACTGAATAGCACTTTCTATTCTTCTGAGACTTTCCTTAACAGCATTATCTGGTAGTCCGACTATATGGTATTTATTTCCGCTGCTAATGCTGACTTCAATAGTAATGGTTAAGGCATTTACACCAAAGACAGCGCTTCCGAAGGTTTTAATGAGCATAAATGTTTACATATTAGCTGATAAATTTAACTAATTGTTAACTATTGCTGGTTGAAAAGAATGAGCGTCCCGGGGAATAAAATTCAGATCCGGAAAATAAGGCATAAAAAAAACCGGATTGAGAGCCCGGTTTTTTAAAGATCAGCGAAGAATTTACATTCTTCCCTGTGGCATTTTAGGCATACCGCGCATCATTTTTGCTGCGGCTGCAGGATTAGAAAATTGTTTCATCACCTTACGCATATCCTCAAACTGTTTGATCAGTTTAGTTACTTCCTCTATTTTATTTCCTGAACCTTTGGCAATACGCATACGTCTGCTTTGCTGAATGCTGTCTGGGTTCTCCCGTTCATATTTCGTCATTGACTGAATAATCGCCTCCACATTTTTGAAAGCATCGTCTTCAATCTCAACGTTTTTCATCATTTTACTTACCCCGGGAATCATACCCATCAAGTCTTTCATATTACCCATTTTCTTGATTTGCTGAATCTGGTTATAGAAATCGTTGAAGTCAAATTTATTCTTGCGGATTTTCTTTTGAAGTTCTGCTGCTTCTTTTTCGTCAAACTGCTCCTGAGCACGTTCAACAAGGGAAACAACGTCACCCATTCCCAGAATACGGGATGCCATTCTGTCCGGGTAGAAAACATCAAGTGCTTCCATTTTTTCACCGGTACCAACAAATTTGATCGGTTTGTTAACTACAGACTTGATAGACAGCGCCGCACCACCACGGGTATCACCATCAAGTTTTGTCAGCACAACACCTGTAAAATCTAATCTGTCGTTAAATGCTTTAGCTGTATTAACCGCATCCTGTCCGGTCATGGCATCAACTACGAACAGGATTTCATGCGGTTTAGTATGCAATTTCACTTCAGAGATCTCATTCATCATCTGCTCGTCTATCGCTAAACGACCCGCAGTATCAATGATGATCACATTGTTATGTTCTTTTTTTCCCTGTTCAATACCTTCCAGTGCAATAGCTACCGGGTCTTTTGAATCTTTGTTCGCGTAGACAGGAACGCCGATTTGTTCACCCAGTATCTGAAGCTGGTCGATTGCTGCAGGACGATATACGTCGCCAGCTACCAATAAAGGTTTTTTTCCTTTGCTTTTCAGGTAATTTGCCAGTTTTCCGGAGAAGGTAGTTTTACCAGCACCGTTCAGACCAGCAATTAATATGATCGTAGGGTTTGTTTTTAAGTCTAATTCTGTAACCTCACCACCCATCAGCTGTTTCAGCTCATCGTTCATTACTTTAGTCAGTAATTGTCCCGGAGAAACAGCAGTAAGTACATTCAGGCCGAGTGCCTTTTCTTTAACTTCGTCAGTAAAGCTTTTAGCAGTTTTAAAATTTACATCGGCATCCAGTAAAGCTTTACGAATTTCTTTCATGGTCTCAGCCACGTTGATCTCTGAAATGCTTCCCTGACCCTTTAGAACTTTAAATGCCCGGTCTAGTTTATCCTGTAAATTTTCAAACATGTTTTGTTAATTGATAGTCAATTAGTTAATGTATAATGGTAGAAGAGTACAAAGTTGCAAACATTTTTAATAACAATCAACATTAAAATATGATGCAAAGGTATTTAGCGCGGGAATATAAACATCACTCCCATAGCCAGTGACTGGCTTCCCTGAATTTTCGAGCTTATGGTCTTATCATATATTCCAACCCCATTCAGTGTAACATTCATAAACCTGTTGACTTTAGTCGTGACGGTTACATCCAGTCTGTGTTTCATGTTCTCAAAATAATCATAGGGTACAAAGACATAATACCTGCTTTTGAGATTTACATTATGGAAAATGTCTTTGTCAAAGTTAACCGTGATCTGAAAAGCCAGGTCATTTTTGAAAGTATTTTCAATTGGAACTCCGAAAAAGTCTTTTTTTCTGTTTACAGGATCCGGATTTGCCCTGGCATCTGCCTCAGCCAGCGCCTTGTTATCCAGTACAAAAGTTTGTTTGGCGGCACCTGTACCAAATTGTGTAGAGAAATACTTGTTTGGTTTATATTCAAAACCGAATGATTCTGTTAAATAGCCGGGAGACATGAATTTAGAAATTAGTATGCCCGATTCAACTCCGTTGGTTGTTGAATATGAATATCCATTGTCAAATTGTGATTCAAAAGTAACCTGGGTAAATAAATTCCAGTTTTTAGAGATTTTGAATGCGCCGGTATTATTCCAGAATATCCGGTCATTCGTTTTCTTTTGCAACTGTCCTTTATTTCTTATTTTTCCATAACGGAGATCAACTTCAGTCAGATAACTGTAGTTTTCTTTTTTGTACTCCGCTTTATAATTGATTAATCCTTCAACAGCCAGTGAATTTACCCCACCACCACTCCAGTTATTACTGAATGACGATTGATTGACGTTGATTCCTATCGCTGTTTTGGTTTTCCAGTAATTAACCTTTGAGCTAACGATCAGTGGTTTGATTTCCAGTGGTTTAAAGACGATAACGCCTTTTACCGAAGGCATCGGACTCTTCTTGAGTTTAAGATCGTAATCTTTAACCGGAATAGGAATTGTATCTATTTCTTGTGCACTTACTTGTGCTGAAACTGCAAATACAAATAGTAAACATGCATATATACCTCTCATTGATACAAAGAAAAGAAAAATGTTCTTAGAATTTAGTATAAATATTTAAACCATGAATACAGTTTCCTGTTTTTCAGATATTTCATGTTCTGATCATTGGCATAAGCCTCTTTTTCAAAACTAATATTGAAATAAGCTTTACTATGGTTTCTGAACCGGATCAGGTTAACCAGGTAATTCAGCACATAGAGGATATAAAATGGGATAATCAGCAGTTCCAGCTGCTGATAAAAATGAATTTTTTCGTGATTGATCAGTAGTGTATCATTTTTCTGACCGGGATCTTTAAAGAACATAAATGGAAAAACGGCCATGGCATTGGCAGGAAGTCTTCTCCATGTTACCGGCCAGTACCTCATGGCTGTACAATTTTAATGGCCGGCAGAGGTTGCAGCCTGAATGCTTTCGGATTACGTTTGTAAGAAGCATAATTATTTTTAAGAAAAACAATGAATGCATAATCAGAAGCTGCCAGTACAAAATCATAGCTGGGGCGATACTGCTGCATGAAATCCTTCAGTTCAAAATCCCTGATCCTTAAGACACGGCTTACAAAAGCAGGATTATATCTGTAGTCAATGATTTCTTCTTTATAATCCCTTTCCAGGATGGCTTGCAGATGTCTCGCGTTTTTACCTTTTCTGCTCAGTAAGTTGTAAATCGCATCTATTCCAAGTCCTACACCTCTTGAACTCAGATTCAGCAGATCCCTTGAGCTGCCCAGATCAGTGGCATATTTAAATTCTCTTGTCCGCTGATCATAGCGTTGTTTTGGAGAAAGGGAGCTCCCGATAATAGAAACCTCTTTCAGCTGAATAGCAAGAGGCTTTAACTGGAAAAAGATTGTGCTTCCTTTATAGACCACGGTATCCAGCCCATATCCTTGTCTGACTGCAAATAACGTATCACCTACAGCCGCCTGAGTTGTAAATTCTCCCTTACTGTTGTTATAAATACCATCATCATTATGAGAATTGTAAATATATACTGTAGCCAAACGCTGTTTGGACACTTTGTCTATGACAAAACCCTGCACAGCTTTTTTCTGGGCTAATACAGTACCACAAAAAAAACAGCAGAAAAGGAATAAAAGAGTAGGTTTCATTGAGCAGCAAAAATACAAATAAGCAGAAGCTAAATGGCTTATATTAACATTATTTAACTACAATCAGCTTCTGTCCGATTTTTACGCCTTCGTCTGTCAGGCCGTTCAGTGACTTTAATTCATCTACGGTCATATTATATCTTTTGGAAATATTATATAGCGTATCCCCTTTCTGAACGGTATAATTAGGATCGGTGGTATTGATAATCTGTTTGGAAACGGGTACTTCCACAGGCGTGAACTTTTTGGTATCCTTCGGTATATTGGCATTGATCTCTGTGAAAACACGATCTTCACGTTTAATCTTATCTTTTTCAGATTCTGACTGATCATACTGGTGTAAATTGTATTTCTCAATCGTATTGATCAGCATATCAGGGTATTTTGGGTTTGTGGCATAACCGGCCTGTTTTAAGCCTTTTGCCCAGTTTTGATAATCGTTTTTATCCAGCTCGAATAAAGAACTGTAACGTTTTCTCTTTAAAAATTCGGAGTGATCCTTATAAGATTCCCTGGCATCTTTATACACTCTGAAACAATCATTACTCTTGTCATCATCTTTGTAATAGGCCTTCCCTTTCCATTCTGCAGTACATTTAATGCCAAAATGGTTATTCGCATATTTGGCCAGGCTGCTGTTTCCACTGCCCGATTCTATGATTCCCTGTGCCAGGGTAATACTGGCAGGAATTCCATAGGTATTCATCTCTTCAATAGCGACACCCTTAAAAGCATCAATATAGCTTAACGTATTATAGTCAGTAAAATTCGGATTGGCTTTGTTTGCAGCTTTTTCTATCTGCGCATTATTCCGGTGATACTTTCTCGTTTTACACGAGGATAAAAAAACGATCGCTATAGCGAAGAGTAAGAGTGTCTGTTTCATTTAATTCTGATTTTTTGCCCCGGCTTAAGTGCTGATTTTTTCAGCCCGTTTTTACGCATAAGCGAAGTCGAAGAGGTCCCGTGTGATTCAGCAATTTTATTCAGGTTGTCCCCTTTTTTTACCGTATATAATTTAGCTGAAGAATGATGGCGTTTAGTTCTGTAGCTGTGACTGTGTTTTTTTCTTACACTGACAGGAGCAGCAGCTTTTACAGGCTCAACATAATCATCAGGTCTGTTGTCATACTGGTATAATTCGTATTTATCAATGATTGCTATCACTTGTTTAGCCCAGGTTCTGCTGCTTGCGTAGCCGCCTCTCTGTATCCCTTTAGCCCATGCAGGATAATCATACTGGTCACATTCCTCAAATAATTTACTGAAGGAAGATTTGTTTTGTAAAACTTCTACAAAGTTATCATACGATTGATCTGCCGTTTCAAAATCACGATACGAAGAATTGATTTCCGAATTGCAGTTAGCCCCTTTGATGCCAAAATGATTATTTAAATGACGGGCAACTTTACTTTTTCCTGCTGCAGACTCATGAATAGCGACTGCTAAAATTACACTTGCTGGTACTTCGTATGTTCTCATGAGTTCCTGTGCGTGATCTGTATGCTCTTCCACATATTCGGTGACGGTCTGGCTTTGGGCAGTTGAACCCAGTAAAATCAGGGCCAGCCAAATCAGCATTAGTTTTTTTGTTATCATGTTTTATTTTTTTCTGATGATAAACAAGCCATCCCTGACGGGTAAGATTAATTTCTCAACCCTGTCATCTCCAGCAACTTTATCATTAAAAGTACTAATATTAACGGTATCTCTGTCTTGCTGGTGTGTCAGTACTTTTCCACTCCACAACACGTTATCAACAATGATCAGCCCACCAGGTCTCACGCTGTCAAAAATGAGGTCGTAATAGGTGCCATTGTTTTTCTTATCAGCATCAATAAAAACCAGGTCAAAAGTTTCATCCAGGCCATTGATGGTTTGGGTGGCATCACCCATAATATATTTTATCTGTGAATTATAAGGGGAGTCTGCGAAGTAACCACGTACGCGGTCTTCCAGTTCCAGATTCTTGTCCAGTGTATAAATAAGACCATCGTTTGTCAGTCCTTCTGCCAGACATAAAGTAGCGTAGCCGGTAAAAGTACCAATTTCAAGAATACGTTTGGGGGTAATCAGCTTACTTAGCATGCTCAGAACACGACCCTGGTAATGTCCGGAAAGCATTCTGGGCATTAAAACCTTGAGATTGGTTTCGCGGTCAATCCGTTGTAATAATTCGGATTCCGGTTCGCAGAAATTTAGCAGTAAAAGTTGTAAGTCGTCTTTAATCAGGCTCATGTAATGTTCTATAAACGGTGTTCTTCCATGAAATATTGTAAAATAATTGTTGCAGCGATTGTATCTACGCGGTCTTTATTCCGGCGGTCCTGTTTTTTCAGGCCGCTCTGCATGATAGTCTGATGGGCAAGTTTAGAAGTAAAACGCTCATCAATCCAGTGCTGGGGAATATCCGGAAAATTTTTTTTCAGTGTGGTGGAAAAGCCTTTAACATGCTGTGCCGATTCGGATGGTGTGCCATCCATTTGTTTTGGCAGACCAATAACAAAGGCTTCTACCTGTTCGGTAAGCAGATATTTTTTTAAATATTCTACAATATCTTTTGGGTGTATGGTATCCAGCCCTGTAGCAATAATTTGCAGTGGATCTGTAACGGCAATGCCGATACGTTTGGTACCATAATCAAATGCGATAATACGGGACATAGCTGCAAAGATTGTTATAAATTTACTATTTTGCACCAAATGCAGTTTAAAGAGATCGTAGGACAAGAGGAAATAAAGCGTCAGCTGATACAGACAGTTGCTGAAAACAGGGTAAGTCATGCCCAGTTATTTCTCTCTGCCGAAGGGACGGGTTCTTTGCCCCTGGCTATAGCATATGCTCAGTATATCAATTGTTTAGATAAATCAGATACGGATAGTTGCGGCGTTTGTTCATCTTGCCGCAAATATGAAAGATATATTCATCCTGATCTGCATTTCTCTTATCCGTTTTTTGCTTCCAAGGATGTTAAAATTGCTGTAGATGTACTGGAAGAATGGAGAACAATGCTATTGGCAGATCCTTATGTTGATCTTGATATCTGGAGACAACAGCTAAGTGCTGATAATAAACAGGCCAATATTAATATTGCAGAATGCCATGATATCATTAAGAAATTAAGCTATAAAGCTTTTGAAGCAGAGACGAAGGTGCTGATTATGTGGTTACCTGAATATCTGGAAAAAGAAGGGAATTCACTGCTTAAAATTATTGAGGAACCACCTGCAAATACCTTGTTTTTATTGGTGGCGAATAATCAGGAGCATATACTTTCTACACTGTTATCCAGGACACAAATTGTTAAAATTCCAAAGCTTCCATCACCGGTAATTGAAAATTATCTGGTAAACAGCTATAATCTTTCAGAAGAACAGGCTTCCACTTATAGTTTTCTTGCAGATGGGAATTTAATAGAAGCCAAATTGCAGGCTGCACAAGCTCACAATGATAATGCAGAGGTCTTTGCGGAGTGGCTGAGAATGGGATATGGAAACAGAGTTCCTGATCTGGTGACCTTTGTAGATCAGGCGGCCAGCTGGGGAAGAGAAAATCAAAAGAATTTTTTAAAATACGGAATCAGCTTTCTGAGAGAGTGCAGTTTATTGATGAGCGGGGCAGATAGCTTAGTGAAATTACCGGCCAGAACGCTTGAAACAGCACAAAAATTAAGTAAACACGTGCTTGACCTGAATATGGCTTCTGCAATTATTACAGAACTGGAACAGGCACATTATCATATAGAACGTAACGCTAATCCGAAAATACTATTTTTAGATGTATCTTTACAACTGGTAAAAATAATCAAGTTTAAAACGCTCCCGAAAGGGACTCAACATATATACAATTAGTTATGGGATGTGGAAGTTGTTCTACAGGTGGCGGTTGCGCCCCCTCAGGCTGCAAAAGTAATGGCTCGTGCCTTACCGGAGGTTGTCAGAAAATGGAAGTTTACGATTGGCTGTCTAATCTGGACATGCCTTCTAATTATAAGCCTTTCGAGGTCATAGAAGTTAAATTCAAAGGTGCCAGAAAAGAATTTTATCTGAATAGTGATAATATTTATCTGGAGATCGGAGAACTGATTGCGGTAGAAGGATCTACCGGAGGATATGATATTGGCCACGTTTCTTTAACAGGAGAGTTGGTCAGAATGCAGATGAAGCGTCGTAAAACACCAATAGATCAGGTTGTCCGCAAAGTTTACAGAAAAGCTACAGAAGCTGATGTAGATAAGTGGAAACTGGCAAAAGATCTCGAGTGGGAAACGATGCATAAAGCCCGTACGCTGGCGCTTGATCTGCGTCTCTCGATGAAAATCAGTGATGTGGATTATCAGGGTGATAAAACTAAGGCGACTTTCTTTTATACAGCCGAAGGCCGTGTGGATTTCAGGGAGCTGATCAAGAAAATGGCCGAAACTTTCCGTATAAGGATAGAAATGAGGCAAATCGGAATGCGTCAGGAAGCCGGAAGACTTGGAGGAATAGGTTCCTGCGGACGTGAATTATGCTGCTCTACCTGGTTGACAAACTTTAAAACAGTATCTACTGCTGCTGCAAGATATCAGAATCTTTCTTTGAATACGCTTAAACTTGCAGGACAGTGCGGTAAATTAAAATGCTGTCTGAATTATGAGCTGGATACCTATCTGGATGCGTTAAAGGATATCCCTGATCGTGTAGAAAACCTGCAGACTGAAATAGGTACCGCCCGTCATCAGAAAACGGATATTTTCAAGAAATTAATGTGGTTTAGTTATCCGAATCAGGAAGACTGGATTCCATTAAAAGTAGACCGTGTGAAAGAAATCATGGCGATGAATAAAAGGGGGCAGAAACCGATTAATTTAAAAGATGAAGCGGTAGAACTGACAACCACAGTTTTTGTGGAGAAAACACCTGATTATGAAAATGTTGTTGGTCAGGACAGTTTAACCCGTCTGGATGATAAACCGAAGAATAAAAATTCAAGAAATAACAATAGGAATAAGAATAATGCTCAAAACAGACCGGAAAGAGGTGGAAAGCCGGGGCAGCCATCTGTAAAAGCAGGTCAGCCTTCGGTGAAGCCAAATCAACCTGCTGTAAAACCTGGCCAGCCTGCACCAAAGCAAAGTAATCAGGGTGTGAAACCAGGTCAGCCGGCACAAAAGGCAGCTCAGAATAATCAGAAACCTGTTGAAAACAGAAGAAATCAGGAGCCTAAAAAAGCACCGGAAGCTGTTAAAACAGAAGATGGAGAGGTAACGAAAGCTCCTTCTGCAAACAGAAATAACAGATCAAGGAATAACCGCAGACGTAACAAACCATCGGATAAGCCAAAGAATGAAGAAAATTAAGCTTTTTGTATGGTTCCTGTTCAGTGTACTGGCGACAGGACTATTGGGATGTAATACAAATAACCTGATTGATACCAATGAAGAAATGCCTCAGCGTAACTGGAGCTATGTGAATAAAATAAAAGGCGTTGCAGAAATTAAAGATCCTGCCAAACCGGTTTCACTTAGATTTAAGCTCAGACATACAGCTGATTACAGATATTCGAATATTTATATTTTAATGCATTTAAGCGGTCCGGGAATCCCTAAGATTACCAGACGCTATGAATATAAACTGGCTGAACAGGATGGACAATGGTTAGGTAAAGGATCGGGAAACTTATATACTTATGTACTTCCGCTGTTAACTGACTATCATTTCCCACAGGCAGGGAAATATAACATTGAAATTGAACAAAATATGCGTGATAATCCTTTAAAGGAGATCAGTGATGCAGGGATTATGGTTTCGCGAATCCCGGAAAAATAAAACACCGTTAATATTTATAAGGAAAGCCGTATCATATGAAGAATATGATGCGGCTTTTTGTGTTAAAGAAAACCTGAGTTTGTCTAAGGTCTTACTGGCCGTTAACTTAAGTTAGCCGCTATACACTGGCTAATGTTGAAACGGGGTTGAAGCGGGTTTGATACGGGGTTGAAACGCCTCGACCCGTATCAACCCCGTATCAAACCCGCTTCAATGGCGTATCAATGGTAAAGCGTGTCTAGCGGAAGTCTTGTTTACGTATAATGTGGAACAGAATTGTATAAGAACCGTAATACAGAAAAGAGGCTGTTAGCTATACCAGGTTTTGCAGTTTGCAGCGAAATCTGGTATAGCTAACAGCCTCTTTTATCAAAAAAATGCAGTTAATTTCTTTATAAGGTAGGAAGCAGCTGTTCCAGTGCCATTCCTCTGGATCCTTTTAAAAGGACAAGACTGTTTGTGATTGGATTTTCTTTTAACCAGGCTTCTGCTTCTTTAGGTGTACTGAAGAATAAACCACTAAACTGATCTTTTAAGAGGTAAAAATGTTTGCCGATTAAAATAACCGTATGGAGACCTGATTTTTCTGCCAGGGCAGCGATCTCGTGATGCTGTTTTTCTGTTTCAGGGCCTAATTCAAACATATCCCCGATGATAGCCACTTTATTTTTGGCTTCCAGTATAGAGATATTAGCCAGTGCCGCGGTCATGCTGCTGGGATTGGCATTGTAGAAGTCACAAATAACCGTATTGGTTGCTGTTTTAGTCAGTTGTGAGCGATTATTGTTGGGGTAATATCCTGCCAGACCTTTGTTGATCTGATCCGGGCTCAGCTCAAAGAATGTAGCAATGCAGATTGCTGCCAGAATATTTTCGAAATTATAAGCTCCTGTCAGATTAGCTTTAGCATTGAAATCTTCATTTTGTTTTTTCCAGGTCAGCTCGATCAGCGGGTCTGATTTCACCAAGTGTCCTGATATGGTGTTTTCTCCTTCTTTCCCATAATAAACAAGGCTGGTTAATCCGGCTACAGTGCTCATTTCCATGATGTAAGCGTTATCCCGGTTTACAAAGGCAATGCCTTGTGTTTTTTTCAGATAGGCGAACAATTCTGCCTTGCCTTTTTTTACGCCTTCAAAACCACCAAATCCATCCAGGTGAGCCATTCCGATATTAGTAATCATTCCATGAGTCGGCTGAGCGATTGTGCATAGAAATTCAATTTCTTTCTGATGATTGGCACCCATTTCAATGACTGCAATTTCAGTGTCCGCCGATATGGATAAAATGGATAAGGGTACACCTATATGATTATTCAGATTTCCTTTTGTAGCAAAGGAGTTATACTTTTCTGCAAGTACCGCATTGATCAGTTCTTTGGTTGTCGTTTTACCATTACTTCCTGTCAGACCAATCACTGGGATATGAAGCTGAGTTCTGTGATAACGGGCCAGATCCTGTAAAGTAGTCAGTACATCGTCAACTAAAAGACATTTATCATTTATCCTGTAGTTTGCATTATCAATAACAGCGAATGCTGCACCCTGTTTCAAAGCTTCGCCGGCAAAGGTATTTGCATCGAAATTTTCTCCTTTTAAAGCGAAAAACAAACAGCCTGCACTAATACTCCTGGTGTCGGTACAAACTACCGGGTTTGACAGGTAATGCTGATAAATAGTTTCAATCTGGGACATAGCTTAGGTTGTTGAAATAATAGTGGGTAAAATTACATTATGGATTACAAACAAAAAATATTCTTTAGTACTTTGGTGTTAAATTAACTTATTATTAATAACCTGAATAAGTTGGCCTGATGACACTATCCTAATCTTATAGATCTATGCTGATGAAAAGAATTATCCTCTCATTTTTATCGTTGCTCTTGTGTTTTACGGCTATTCAGGCCCAGATAAAGTCTCCGGATGCCTTTTTAGGTTATCCGCTGGGAACTAAATTTACCTCGCATCATCAGGTTCTGGCTTATTTTAAATATCTGGCCGCTGCGGATAACAATATCAGATTGATCAATTATGGCAGATCTTACGAAAACCGTGAACTGCTTGTCGCTGTAGTCTCTTCAAAAGAGAACATGGCAAACCTTGATCAGATCAGGAAAAACAACCTGAGCCTGAGTAAGGCAGAAGGCGGACTGGTAAATATCAATAAACAACCGGCAATTTTATGGCTCAGTTATAATGTTCATGGAAACGAAGCAAGTTCTACTGAAACAGCGATGAAAATGCTCTATAGCCTGGCTGAAGGTGTGAACCGGCAGACAAAAGACTGGCTGAAAAACACAGTTGTGGTTATTGATCCCTGTTTAAATCCCGATGGAAGAGAAAGATATATTAATTATTATAATGCGGTAGCAGGTGTTAATCCCGATGCAAATCCCATGGCAAGAGAGCATACCGAGCCGTGGCCAGGCGGGCGCTCCAATCATTATTACTTTGATCTTAACCGGGATTGGGCATGGCAGTCACAAATAGAAACGCAGCAACGCTTATTACTCTATCATCAGTGGATGCCAGAGGTACACATTGATTTTCATGAACAGAGTTATAATGAACCGTATTATTTTGCTCCTGCAGCTGAACCCATGCATCAGGATATTACCGCTTTTCAACGTGAATTTCAGGTCATAGCCGGAAAAAATAATGCTAAATATTTTGATAAAAACGGATGGCAGTATTTTACAAAAGAGCGTTTCGATCTTCTTTATCCTTCGTATGGAGATACTTATCCATTATATAACGGTGCAATCGGAATGACTTATGAGCAGGGAGGAATCGGTGCAGGTTTAGTTGTCATTACTGCAAATGGTGATTCTTTAACCCTATCGGACAGGATATATCATCATTTGACAACCGGACTTGCTACGCTGGAAACGGTTTCTGATAATTCCTATAAACTGGTAGCAGAGTTTAAAAAATATTTCACACAGGCGGTAGCTTATCCTTCTGGTATATATAAGACATATGTTGTGAAAGCAGATAATGTAAGCAGGATGAAGAAGATGACTGCTTTGCTGACTAAGAATAATATTAAGTATGCATTTGGAGGAGATAAGACTGTTACCGGTTTTAACTTCGCCACAAAGAAAACGGTTCTTTTTCGTGTTGGGAGAAACGATATGGTTATCAATCTTAAGCAACCGGCATCCGTGCTGGCCAATGTTCTTTTTGAGCCACAGACCGTTGTTACAGATTCAAATACTTATGATATTACCGCCTGGGCATTACCTTATGCTTATGGTTTGAATGCTTACGGTTGTAAAGAGCTGCTGACGGGGGAGTTCCCGGATATGGAGCCCCGTAAAGACAGTACAATAGTTTTGACAAAACCTTATGGATGGGTTTTATCCTGGGATGCGGTAGAAGATGCACAGGTTTTAATTGCATTGCACCGGGCAAATATCAAGGTTCGGATTGCAGAACAGGCTTTTACTATTGGAGGTAAAATTCATCCGGCCGGCTCTTTGCTGATTTACAGATCAGAAAATGAAAGGGTTAATAAAATGATAGAAACGGATATCGTTATGCTATCTAAAAAGCTAAAAAAACCTTTCATTCCCATTTCTGGCAGTTATGTGGAAAAAGGGAAAGATTTCGGCTCATCTGTTTATCCTCTTTTGCCAGTCCCGAAAGTGGCAATGGTTGCCGGGACGGATATTTCTTCCCAAAGCGCCGGAGAAGTCTGGCATTTTTTTGACCGGGAATTAAATTATCCTTTGAATATTATTTCTGAGCAGGCTATAGGAAGTCTGAATCTTGCGACTACCAATGTGCTGATTTTGCCCGACGGGAGTTATATGCGCAGGAATATGGAAAAACTGGAAGATTGGATTAATCTTGGCGGAAAAGTGATTTTAATGGAGGATGCGATTTCAAGTGTTGCGGGGATAAAGCCTTTTGATATTAAAAAGAAAGAACAGCCTGTTAATACAGAAAAAGAGGTTTTCTCCCGTAGTTACAGGGAAAAAGACAGGGATAATTCGGCCGATGCTATTCCGGGAGCTATTTACAGGGTTACGCTCGATAAAAGTCATCCTTTCGCCATTGGTTTGGGAGACACTTATTATACGTTAAAAACAGATGAGAAAATTTACGAACCGCTGCAAAAGGGCTGGAATGTTGGCGTGCTTAAGCAGGATGCTTATGTAACAGGAATTGCAGGGAAAAACGTACAGGATAAACTTTCTCAGGGGATGTTGTTTGGTGTGCAGCCGGCTGGTAAGGGAAATGTCGTTTATCTCTCGGGCGACCTGTTGTTCCGTTCTTTTTGGGAAAGTGGGAAACAACTTTTTGTAAATACAATATTTCTTGTTTTTTAAACAGGCTGTTTTCTATATTTTGAAAGATTGATGAAATAATGTTGTGTCATTTTGCTGTTTTTTGGTATTTTATTCTATTTTGTTCGATACAACTTGCTGAAGCTGATAGTCCTAGTTCGAATAGTCACGGAACTGTCATAATTGCGTATCGTTTTAGCAAATCTTAAAAGGAGAATTTCCAAAAATCTATCTTAGGTCTATAATTAATTAACTAGACCCAAACTTAAACTACTGAATCTAATGAAAGAGTTTCCATTGCTTATTCATTCTTTGTGCGTTGAAGAAAGATAAGAACGCCCAAATCTAAAGGATAATGATGTTTTGTAAAGATTTGATTTAAAGTCAGATACAGAATATAATTATCATATTTCAATAAATGCTTTCCTGGCGGGATTGCATTTCAATCAATTTTGAACCATTATTTAACTAAATTATTTATGAAAAAACTTATACTAAGTTTGTTCGTATGCTTATCTGTGGCGGTGACTGCCGTAGCACAAGAACGAACAATAACTGGTACGGTAACCTCACAGGAAGATAAATTACCTATCCCTGGTGTTAGCGTTAAATTAGTTGGAGCTCCAGGCGGAGCTGTAACAGGATCAGATGGAAAATTTGCTGTTAAAGCCCCTTCATCTGTTAAATCGATACAATTCTCTTTTATCGGTTATATTACACAAACTATTGCATTGACATCTTCTTCAAATGTGAATGTCGTGCTGACAAGTGACAGCAAAGGATTAAACGAAGTTGTTGTTACGGCTCTTGGTGTAAACAGAGAGCGTAAAAGCTTAGGTTACTCTTCGACTGTAGTGAATTCTGAGGAAATCAACAGAGCAGCACCTACAAATCTTGCTGCTGGTTTACAGGGAAAGATTGCAGGTGTTGACATTTCCAATACCTCTGGTCAGCCTGGTGGATCAAGTAAAGTTATCTTACGTGGTTTTGCATCAATTGGTGGTAACAATCAGCCGCTTTATGTAGTGGATGGTGTACCAATTAACAATGCGCGTCCAGGTGGAGAAGCTCCGGTAGGAAGTATCGGTGATTTAACTGACAATTATGACTTTGGTAATGCGGCAAATGATATCAACCCTAATGATATTGAAAGTATCAGTATCCTTAAAGGAGCTGCAGCAAGTTCATTATATGGTTCACGTGCATCAAGTGGTGTTATCTTAATCACAACCAAAAAAGGACAGAGTGGTAAATTGAAAATCAATTTCTCAACTGCGGCATCATTCACCCAGGTTTCTATTGTTCCGGATTTGCAGGATCAATACGGACAGGGATGGGGTAAAGTAAACTATATCGCTGAGAATGGAAGCTGGGGCCCGAAATTAGATGGAATGAACAGACCATGGGGTTCTATTGTTGACGGTGATCAGCAAACTAAATCATATTCTGCTGTAAAAAGTAACTTTAGAGATGCTTTTGATACTGGTAAAGAATTTAATAATACTTTATCTTTCAGCGGTGGTAATGATAATTCAACTTTTAACGTATCATATGGTAATGTTTACAGCGATGGTATTTTACCAGGAAAAAATGACACCTACAAAAGAAATTCATTAACCTTAGGTGGATCAACTAAATATAAAGCCTTAACTATTACTGGTACTGCAAACTATATTGGTAAGAACACAAGATCTGTTCAGACAGGTCAGGCTACTTCAGGAATTGGTTCTTCTTTCTATGAAGATATTCTGCAGATTCCTGTGGATTATCCAATTAAGAGTTTTCAGGACTACAATGCCAAATTCAATAATGTGAACGATTATTTTTCTCCGTTCTCTCAAAATCCATATTATTCAATAAACGAAAATGGATCAGTTTTTAAAAGTGATCGTCTTTATGGAAACGTGGATTTTAAAGTTAAAGCTACTGACTGGCTAACTATGCAGTTCCAACAGGGAGCTGACCTGAATAATATTGGTGTTAAGTTATTCAACGCAAAAAATGCACCTATTGCAGGAAGCTGGGCAGGCGGTGGAAATGATGAAGCCTATAACAGACAGGCAAGTGTAGGTAATGTCGTTGAAGGTTCTGAAAGATACTTTGAATACGATTCTAAATTAAATGCGATTTTTAATAAAAAAATCGATAGTGATTTTGATCTGAACGGTCTTGTGGGTATGAACTTTAATGATCGTGGATCAAGAGCATTGTATACTGGTATTGAAAATCTGGCCATTCCAGGGTTCTATAGTATCAGCAACTCTGCAAATGACCCGACTTCAACCAATACTGAAACACACAGAAGAATTTTCGGTATGTATGCTTCTGCTACACTTGGTTACAAAAACTATGCTTTCTTAACCTTAAATGCACGTAACGACTGGAGTTCTACGTTGCCAACTAAAAACAATAGTTTTTTCTATCCTGGGGCTAACTTAGCTATTATTTTGTCTCAGGCATTTGATTTGTCGGCGGCTAAAATCAGTTTGTTAAAAGTTAGAGCTGCTTATGGAAAGACTGGTTCTGATACAGACCCATATAGAATTTATAATACATTACAAAGAGCCAATATTCCACTGGGTTTTGGAAATATTATTTCTCCTATTGGTGGTGTTGCGGGATATTCGATTGCTGACAGATTAAACAATCAAAATTTAAAACCAGAGATCAGTACAGAAACTGAGTTTGGTGGTGAGATCAAATTTTTTGATAATCGTTTAGGAATTGATGCAACATATTACAGTCGTGTTACCAATAATCAAATTCTTCCAATCGGTGTTTCTCCTTCAACTGGTTATACAACAAGAGTTGTAAACTTTGGTAAGGTAAGGAACAGAGGCGTTGAGATTGCTGTTACAGGAACTCCGATTAAAACAAAAGATATTACCTGGGATCTGGGTTATACATTCAGCAGAAACAGAAACGTAGTATTAGAATTACCTGATGGATTAACTTCAGTAGATTTGAACTCAGCTTATAATGCAAGATTTGTAGCTAAGGTTGGTCAGCCACTGGGTGTTTTTGAAGCTCCGGTACCGACTTATGATCCTCAGGGAAGAATAGTTGTAGGAGCTAATGGTTTCCCTCTGGTTGCACCTACAAACGGAGAATACGGAACATCACAACGTGATTTTGTGATGGGCTTTACCAACAGATTTACTTATAAAGATTTTAGTTTCTCATTCACTTTAGATTACAGAAAAGGTGGCGTGTTCTACTCAGGTACAGCAGATTTACTGAATTTTGTGGGTAATGATCCTAAAACACTTTATAATGACAGACGTACGATGATTATACCAAATTCCGTAAGAGCGGTTACAGGTGCAAACGGACAGGTTACTTATGTTGAAAATACAATTCCGATATCTGAGGCAAATTTCAATGCTAACTATTATACTTCTCAAGGTCTTGCGACTGCTTATCAGAACAGGATACTGGATAAAACCTTCTTAAAAGTCAGAGATATTACGCTTAGTTATTCTTTGCCTAAATCTGTAGCAAAAAAGATCGGATCTGAAAGAGCAACAATTACGGCTTATGGAAGAAACATGTTTACCTGGTTACCTAAATCGAACCGTACTATTGACCCGGAAGTTTCAAACTTAGGAAACGATCTTGCCAGTGAATTTGGTGAATTCAGATCAGGACCGTCTACCAGGAATTTCGGCCTTTCTTTAAACCTAACTTTTTAAGCGATCGATCATGAAAAAAATATTTAATAAAAAAGTAGCAGTGGTTTCTTTATTAGTCCTTTCTCTTGGATGTAAGAAATCATTAGATATAAATCAAAGTCCAAACTATCCACCAGTTGAATCAGCAACAATGGAGACTTTATTCCCTGCTGCGGTGTTGTCTACTGCAGGAAGAGTTGGAGGTGATCTGTCAATTGTTTGTGGGATGTGGGCACAATACTGGACTCAGAATAATAACTCAAGTCAGTTCAGAAACGTTGATACCTACGATCTGCAAAGTGCTTCTGCATTTGTAGACGGACCTTATACCCAGTTGTATGCAGGCGGATTGTATGACTACACAACAGGATTAGCTTTAGCTAATACAAGTAAAAACTACAGATATAAGCTGATGTATACAGTCATGAAAGCTTATACCTATCAGGTTTTGGTGGACTTGTATGATAAAGTGCCATATTCGGAAGCTTTTCAAATTGGTACAATCTTACAACCTAAATTTGATGATGGTTATACAATTTACCAGGCTCTGATTAAGGATATGGATGATGCATTATCTAAAGATTATAGAACAGGTCCATGGACTGATGAACAGCGAGCTACCGATTTTGTTTTTGGCGCTGAAGAGTTGAAGGAAGTGCAATTTGATTATTGGGAGAAGTTTGCTAATACATTAAAATTAAAAATGTATTTGCGTATGGTCAATGCTAAACCAGCAGAAGCTGAGGCTGGCATCAGAGCATTATATGGAGCTAATGCAAAATTTTTAGATATTTCTGCACAGGTTAATCTTTTTGTTAATGTACCCAATAAAAGTAATCCATTTTTTGAATACAATTTCAGGAGGTTAAATACCCCGGATAATTTGAAAGCAAGTGCCACTTTTACGAGCTGGCTGGATAAAAATGCTGATCCAAGAGCAAAAGTTTATTTTGGAGTTGACAATCCTGTACCTTCGATTAATCAGGGTGATTATTTAAATGGATCGACACATCCGGAGTATAATGATGCAGTCAATGTTGTGGTAAAAGCAAATGATCCTGTTCCTTTTATCAGTGCTGCGGAATCATATTTTATGCAGGCAGAAGCTTTGGAGCGTTATTTTGGTGGAGCAGGAGCTAAGGACATGTATGATAAAGGTGTTGCTGCGGCTTTTGCTCAGGTGAAAATTACTCCACCCGCAAGTCTTTTAGTTACTTATGCGTATCCGGCAACAGGTAATTTTGAAACTAAATTAGAAGCTATCATTACACAGAAATGGGCATCAATGTTTGGCTCTCATGGTTTGGAAGCCTTCTTTGAGCAAAACCGTACCGGTTATCCAAAAATAAGTGCTGTATATTCTGATGATCCTGCTTATATTCCAGGACAGATTGTATATGCACCTAATGGGGTGACGGGTGAAGGTAATTTTCCAAGACGTTTTGTGTTCCCTGACAGTGAGGTAAGAAGAAATAGCAATACACCTGCAGCAGTTCCGATTACTACTAAAGTTTGGTGGGGTAAATAATTTATTTTAATTAAAAGAAGAACATGAAAAAGAATATTATAATAAATACTGTGGTGATGGCATTGCTGGTGATCTTTTCTTCTTCCTGCAAAAAGGATCAGGAAATTGGTGGTACAGCAGTACAGAATCTCGCAGGAGACTGGTACGTTAAAGTTAACGGTACAGGTCCTTATATCGTTTTGTCTACGTACAACACTTCAGCAAACGTAAGCACTGAAATGTGGCTTCAGTCAACCGGGCTTAAATCCGGAACTACGGCACTGGGTGTGAAAGGTAAAGTTAGTGTTGACGTATCAAGCCAGACATTTACTGCAGCGAACACTGCCAATGTTGCTGGTACTAGTGCTACTATTCCAACCTTTAGCGTAGCTAATGGAAAAGTTGTATCTAACGGTACTGTTGGTCCTGGTTCTAAAACACCAACGGATTTAATTTCTCTTGATATCACTATTAACGGAGTTTCCTATAAAGTAGAAGGTTTCCATAAGACTGGTTTCCAATCAGATCTTCCGGGTAATCTTCCATAGGGTAGAAAAATCATAGAAATGTAATTTCAAAGGGCTGTCTCAAACATTGGAGACAGCCCTTTTTTTGTGAAATCTTTTAAAGGCGTGATTTTGGTATGGGTAAACTTCATGTCTGTTTAGGCTATTTGTCGTATTGATTACTATAGCCTCAAAGTTGAATAATAAGAGTTTGATTTTTTGCTAAATCGTTATATGATGGTTTTTGTTAAATAAATGTTCCCAAAAGATGGTTTTCAGGATAGGAAAGTGGATGACAAAGCTTTAATTAACAATGACTTAAGATGCTGTTTTCGTGTGTTTCTTTTAGATGTATATATTTCCGTATAACGAAACTTTGGTTGGTTTAGTTTTGTAGTTTTTGTCCTGAAAACAGCAAACGAATTTTATAGACGTCAGTCTAAAAATGCTGATTTTACTATCGTTATAGCTTTTTATTTAGAACACATCTTGTCTAATAATTTTTGTGTTACAACACGCAAAAAAGGAGTAAAAGAATAATTATAACGATTTTTTACTTTATCTTAGGACCCTAATTAACTAATTTATAACCTAGACAAATTTTTTATGAAAAAACTTATACTAAGTTTATTCTTGTTCTTGTCTCTTGCGATGATCGCATCGGCTCAGGACAGAACAATAACTGGTACTGTTACAGGAAAGGATGATGGGCAACCAATTCCTGGTGTCAGTGTAAAAATCAGAGGAGCTCAAGGTGGAGCTCAGACTGGTGCTGACGGAAAATATGCAGTTAAAGTTCCATCTGGAGCAACAGCATTGGACTTCAGCTCAATTGGCTACGTAGCACAATCTATTCCACTTAAAGCAGGGAATTTAATCAACGTGAGTTTACTATCTGATTCAAAATCTCTTGGTGAAATCGTTGTAACTGCTAATGCAATTAAAAGAGAAAAAAGAACACTGGGATATTCAGCGCCAACTATTAAAGCTGCTGAATTGACTGAAAGTGGTAGCCCAAGTGCTATTAACTCTTTAGTTGGTAAAGTAGCAGGTGTAAACATTTCAACATCTTCTAACTCACCAGGTAGTTCATCAAGAATCGTTCTTCGTGGAGGATCTTCAATTAGTGGTTCAAATCAGGCACTGATTGTTGTTGATGGTGTGCCTATTGATAATACAAGTCAGATTGGTGGTGCTGGTAGTACTGCAAGTAATGGTGCTTCTGCTTTATCAAGTGTAGACTTTGGAAACAGAGGTAATGATATCAATCCTGATGATATTGCTTCGGTTACAGTATTGAAAGGCCCTGCTGCTGCCGCTCTTTATGGATCACGTGCATCAAACGGTGCGATGATCATTACTACTAAAGGTGGTACTAAAAACGCTGCAAAGACTTCTATTACTTTTAATACATCAAATACATTTTCTTCAGTATTGAAATTACCTGATTTTCAAAATGAATATGGTCAGGGCTATTATCAGGCTGATCCAAAAACAGGTGCCCCTGTTTACTTAAATGGTCAGCCGGTATATAACGGTGATTTTAGAGAAAATGGTAGCTGGGGTGCTCCTTTCACGGGAGTGGTACAGCCATGGGGTCAATCTATTGATGGTGTTCGTCAGACTAAAGCATATTCTGCCGTTAAAAATAATGTTCGTGATTTCTTCGATAAAGGTTTTGCAACAGACAATAACTTAACTTTTTCTGGTGGTGGTGATAAAACGACATTTTATTTAGGTTTAAACGGCTTAAATTCTAATGGTGTATTCCCTGGTAATAAAGATGTTTTCAACAAATACGGAGTTAGATTTAATGGTACTGCAGATTTCAGTAATAAGTTCTCAGCTGGCGTATCATTTAACTACAATAAAATAAGTGCTAACCAGGTAGCTGGTGGTCAGGGTACCTCTTCTGTATTTAATAACGTATTACAAACTCCAAGAGATATCAGTTTGGTTGGTTTGAAAGACTTAAATAATAAATACAATGGTTATGGCTATACTGATGCAAATGGTGTAGTTCAGAAAAATTCGTATGGATATTATGGTGCTTATACTATGAATCCATACTGGGTGCTTGATAATTTTGACAACTTTAATGATGTAAGCCGCGTAACTGGTAACGTTAATCTGGCTTATAAACCATTAAAATGGTTAGATGTAACAGAAAGAGTTGGTATTGATACTTATTCTGATCGTCGCAGATTATTATCTCCGAAATTTAGTTTTACTCCTGCACCTGGTACTGCGAATGCTCCATATGGTGCTAGTAATATCAGAACAGATAATGGTTTGTATGAAATTGACCAGTACAATGTTACTGAGCTTGTACATGACTTAATGATTACTGCCCGTCATAAATTCAATGACGATTTTGAAGGATCATTTATGATTGGTAACAACGTTCGTCAGAGATCTGCTAATTCGCTTTTGACTGCAACAAATGCTTCTGGTGGTATGGTTGTTCCTGGGTGGTATAATCTGGCTAACAGCAATGGTCCTGTTAACGTTATTCTTGATAACATCAGCAGAAGAAGATTAGTTGGTGTTTATGCAGATTTAAACTTATCTTATAAAAACTTCCTTTTCTTAGAAGGAACGGCAAGAAATGACTGGTCGTCTACTTTACCAGTTCAGAACAATTCATTCTTTTATCCAAGTGTCAGCGGATCATTCGTATTCTCAGAATTATTAAAAAGCTCTTCAGTGAATAACTGGTTAAGCTATGGTAAAGTAAGATCAAGCTGGGCTCAGGTAGGTAACGATACTGATCCTTATCAGTTAGCGACTACCTATTCAAGAGCAATTGTTAGTGGTAACTTTGGTAATACAACTTTCCCTTTTGGTAACGTAGCTGGATTGACTGCCAGCCCCACAATCGGAAATCTTAACCTGAAACCGGAAAGAACAACTTCTTTTGAGGTAGGTACAGAATTAGGGTTTTTAGATAGCAGAATCTCTGTAGATTTCAGCTATTACAAAAACAATTCAAAAGATCAGATTATTGCAGTTCCAATTCCTAACTCGACTGGATATGGTTTCTCTCTTGTAAATGCTGGTAAAATCCAGAATAAAGGTATTGAGTTAAGTTTAAGAGGAACAGTAATCAAATCAACAAATGTAAACTGGGAACTTTATGGTACATTTACCAAAAACAACAGTTTAGTCGTGTCACTAATGCCAGGAGTTGAGCAAATCTCTATTCCGGGTGGTGCTGTGGGTGCAAACGTTGTCGCTGCTGTAGGCAGACCATTTGGTGAGTTTTATGCTGTTGATAACTTAAAAGATGCACAAGGCAGAACTGTTGTTGATCCAAAAACAGGGCGCCCTCTGCCAACTTCTCAGGCACAATATATGGGAAGTTATAACCCTAAATATCAGGCTTCATTCGGAACAAATTTCCGTTATAAACAATTGACTTTCGGAATGTTGTTTGATGTAAAACATGGTGGGGTATTCTATTCGAGAACTAAAAGTATATTGGCATTTGTTGGAGCTTCCGCTGAAACAGGAGGAGAAAGATTCAACCAGATCTGGCCTAATTCAGTTACTTTAGATGCGGCAGGTAACAGTATACCAAATACTTCAATTACTTATAATAAGCAGGATTATTACGGTGGAAATTTAAATCCGGGAACAAACATTGTTGATGCTTCTTATGTGAAATTACGTTCAGCAAATCTTTCTTATGCGTTTACTAAAGATCAGTTAAGACGTACTCCGTTTGGTGCCTTATCAATAGGTGTTTTTGGTAACAACTTATTTATCTGGACTCCAAAATCGAATCAGTTCGCTGATCCTGAGGTTAACTCTGCTGGTGCAGGTAACCTGCAAGGTTTTGACTTTACTGCACAACCTTCGCTGCGTAACTACGGTGTTAATTTAAAAGTATCATTCTAAAACAACTCGATTATGAGAACGAATAATAATATTAATCCTAAGAAGTTATTACTTCTGCTTTTTATAGCCATGATTGGATTTTCAGGCTGTAAGAAATATTTAGATATTAATCAGAATCCAAATAATCCGGATAATGCAGATCCTAACTTGCTTTTACCTACGGTACAGGCTGCAATGGGACAGGTTGTTGGTAATGCATTTCAGGTTTATGGTGGTATGTGGGCTCAGTACTGGACTCAAAGTCCAAACTCAGGGCAGTACAAAGGTATAGATGAGTATAATCTGGCTAACACTTCTTTTGACAGACCATGGTTAACTATCTATCGTAACTCTTTGGTAAATGCTGAAGCAATTATTAATAGTCAGATTCCTAGTATTGAGTATACTAAAGGTATAGCATATCTGATGAAAGCATACACCGTTCAGGTTGCCACTGATGCGTTTGGTGACATTCCTGTAGCTGAGGCTGTGAATTCAACGTTGTTCCCTGCACCTCATTATCAGACCCAGGAAGTAGCTTATGACAGTGTGTTTAAATATATTGACAAAGGTGTTGCTTTATTAAGTATAGCCGGACGTGTTTCTCCCGGAGGTCAGGATCTGGTTTTCAATGGTGATGTAGTACAATGGAAAGCATTCGCAAATACTTTAAAACTTAAAGCTTATTTGAGGATTGCGTATGCTAATCCAACAAAAGCAAGTGCGGGTATTGCTGCTTTATATGCTGCAACTCCAAATTTTTTAACTACCGATGCAGCAATTAAGTATTTAACCATTGGTGGTAATGAAAACCCACTATATAACGAGATGGTTGCGTTGAAAAGAGTACAGAATCTGGTTGCAAGCAGTACAGCTGTTGATGCTTATGTAAAAAACAACGATACTAGATTGCTTAAATTCTATGATCCGATTGCAACAGGTGATCAAACTAAGATTACAGCGATTCCTCAAGGTAGTTTCGGGGCGAATTCTGGTAAAAATGTGTCTATCCCTACTGCGTTGGTAGGTGCTAATCCATTGCTTCCTGCGTCAGCTACTACTCCCGTTAAGTTCTTCTCAGCTGCTGAAAGTTATTTCCTTCAGGCAGAAGCGGTGGTTAGAGGATACGCTGCTGGTGATGCCAATTCATTGTATACTCAAGGTATCAAAGCAAGTTTTACTGCTACAGGAAATGCTGGAGATGCAGCTGCTTATACTGCAACTGCTCCTGATGGATTGGCTGCATTAACAGCTGCTACAAGTGTAGAAGCTAAAGTTAATGCTATTATTACTCAGAAGTATTATGCCTTAAATGGTTTCCAGGGTTTTGAAGCCTGGACTGAGTATCGCAGAACGGGGTATCCTACATTTCTTGTTAAGTCTGTGGCCTCTAAATTAGGGGGAGACAGAATGCCACAACGTATGTTATATCCAAGTTCTGAAGGACTTTCTAACAGTAACTTCCCGGGTAATCTACCATTATATACTCCACTTTGGTGGGCTAAAAAATAGCCTTCCTTAAAGGATAAAAAAATAGGCCGTCATTGACGGCCTATTTTTTTATGTCTTTATTTATAAGAGAGCACAACGTCATTATTACTGACTTTGAGCATAACTTCTCTGCCTAAAATCAATGCCTGGTTATCATCAATATGGCCTGCCGGGAAATTAAAACAAACCGGATAATCATATTCCTTTACAATCTCAAAAATGAGCTCTTCCGGCGTTTGTCCAAAAGGTATCTCCTGTGGTGGTACACTATTAAATGCGCCAACAATTAAGCCCTTTAAACCGGCTAATTTTCCACTGCGTTTCAGCATGCGCATCATTCTGTCTATAGCGTATTCCTGTTCACCTACATCCTCCACAAAAAGAATCTTATCTGTATAGTCCACCTCTGATACTGAGCCCTGCAGAGCAATAAGGAGGGAAAGATTGCCTCCGATAAGAATGCCTTCTGCCTGTCCTCCTCTATTGGGAAAAGAACTGGTATAGGCATAGCTGAAGTCTTCTCCAAACAATGCTTTTCTTAAAGTTTCTAAGGATTGCGGGGTTCCGGTTTCAAAAGAAGCCGGCATTTGTCCATGAATACTC
Source organism: Pedobacter lusitanus (assembly GCF_040026395.1). Classification (NCBI taxonomy): domain Bacteria; kingdom Pseudomonadati; phylum Bacteroidota; class Sphingobacteriia; order Sphingobacteriales; family Sphingobacteriaceae; genus Pedobacter; species Pedobacter lusitanus. Next base: position 3,492,153 of record NZ_CP157278.1, on the reverse strand, counting down.
TGGGTGTTAAGTGCGGCAAGGAGGTGAGACAGGAATGCTGTCGTATCACTGAAGCCGGCAATCCATTTGGGGTTTTGATGAAATGTACTAAAATCCAGTTTGTCAATAATCCTTATGCCGCCATAACCTCCCCTGGCAGCAAGGATTGCTTTGATACTGGTGTCGTCCAGAAATACCTGCATGTCTGCTGCTCTGAATTCATCATCCCCCGCAAAATTAAAATGATCGCCGGAAATACTTTTACCAGTTATAACCTCTAATCCCCAGTCTTCCAGCATGGCTATTGCAGGAGAGATAGATTTTTTAAGTTTGTTTGCGGGGCAGACAATTGCAATCTTGTCTCCCTTTTTCAGATATGGGGGTTGTGTGTACATGGATGTTCCTGATTGATACAAAAGAATGTAAATAGTATTGAATTGTGGCAATATAACTAAACGATTTCTTTAATGCATTTGCAAGATATATTGTTGTTACACAATATCAAAATCAGACCGTCTGAACAATAAGTACCACTTTATGAAATGGCTGATATTTTCTTTTATGATTATTATTCGTCGTGCAGACTTATGATGGCTGCATATTTCTTTTCCTTGTGATAATTAAAATATATTATTCAGGATGTATGCAGGAATTGACGGGGATAAAATCTGATTGTGTAACCTGTTTTTCCTTAAAAATCTGCAAGGAGGGTGGTTGTTAACGTAAGCTGAATTTAAATAACGAAAAGTTATTAATTGCCAACTTATTTTTCCGTTAATTCTGTTTTAGCGGAAATGAGATGTTCGCATAGGTGTAAAATATTTCTTTTATTGACTAAAATCAGAATGTAAATATTTATTGTGCAGAACTTTAACATTTTAGTCATAATTATGTCATAATGATATGGGCGCCGGTTTTTTGCTGTTTCTGTTATGCTAAATCGTCTATATTGGAGTATTAACTTAACTAAAAACCAAGAATTTATGAAAAAACTTCTACAAAGTTTGTTCGTATTGATGCTATGTGCAGTTTCTGCATTGGCTCAGCAACGAACCATTACCGGTACGGTTACCGGGAAAGAGGATGGATTGCCAATACCCGGGGTAAGTGTAAGGGTAAAAGGTACTAAAACCGGGTCCCTCACCGGTGCTTCTGGTACTTATTCAATCGTTGTGCCGAAAGGATCAGTTGAACTGATATTTTCTTCTCTTGGCTATGTCACTCATACCAGAGCAGCACATACAAATGTGTTGAATATTACACTGGAAAATGATGTGCAATCATTACAGGATGTAGTTATTACTGGTGCATATGGTAGTGAGCAGACTAAAAAAACACAGACCGGATCTATCGGGATTGTAAAAGCTAAGGATTTAGAAGCTACACCACTGGTTTCTATTGATAAAGCATTACAGGGACGAGTTGCGGGTGTAATGTCTGTGTCAGGAAACGGACAGCCAGGTTCTAATCAGGATGTCCGTATCCGTGGTACAAGTTCTGTGAATGCAAGTAATCAGCCATTATATGTAGTTGATGGGATTCCTATCAATACAGGTGATATTTCGCGTAATACCACAACAAGTAATACACTTGCCGGACTTAATCCTAATGATATTGAAAGTCTGACTGTATTAAAAGATGCATCGGCTGCATCAATTTATGGATCAAGAGCGGCTAACGGTGTAGTTTTAATCACAACCAAAACGGGTAAAGCTGGTAAAACAAGAATCAGAGTTGATGCTGAATACGGTATAGCAAAATCTGCTTTCCTGAACGGCCCAAATAAGCCACTTAATGCTGGTCAACTGAGAGAGCTGACAGCAGAAGGACTGGTTAATGCCGGAAAAGTAAGTTCAACTCCAATTCCGGATCTTACTGCAGCTTATAACTATTATGATAATACTATTGTTGGTGCTGCAAGACAGGGTGTTAATACTGACTGGCTGGATGTAGTTAATCAAACAGGTAAACAGCAACAGTACAATGTAGCTGCAAGCGGAGGAACTGAACAAACTCAGTTTAATATATCAGGAGGGTATTTCAAGCAGGAAGGTACGGTAGTTGGTTCTGAGTTTAAACGTTATTCAACTGCTGTGAACGTCAGACATAAATACAATGAGAAATTATCTTTTGGTATTAATTTAAATGTATCTAATTCGGGTCAGAAAGGGCCGTCGGCAGGTGGGGCTTTCAGAAATCCGGTTTTGGCAGCTTATTTTTTGAATCCTTATCAAAGTCCGCGCAATGCTGATGGAAGTGTTAATAACTCACCAACAGACTTTGCGCCAGGATCAGTATTTAATCCTTTGACAATTATTACGCTTGATCAAAATAGATATAATGCACTTAAAGGTATTGGTGGTGCTGATCTTGCTTATAAGATTCTTCCAAATCTGAAATTTACTTCTAAGATTGGTATAGATTATAACGCACTGGAAGAAGATTCATATTGGAATCCTGCTTTTGGAGATGGTGGAAATACAGGAGGAAATTCAGGTAGATATTATACCAGGTATTTTAACTGGGTAGCCACTAACTTATTGAATTATTCAGCGACAATGCTGGCAGATCATTCTTTAGTAGCTAATGTAAGAGCTGGATATGAAGCTCAGAAGTCAAGTCGTTACACGTTAACTGCAATAACTACAGGTCTGCCTGCTAACGTTGATTTGAATGTTCCTTCGGCAGGGTCGGTTTTAAATACCGCTAATGGTTCTAATGAAGATTATACTTTTGCCTCTATGCTGGCCATAGGTGATATATCTTATAAAAATAAGTATGTCTTACAAGCGAGCTTCAGAAGAGACGGCTCTTCGAAATTTAGTGCTAACAATGCTTATGGTAATTTCTGGTCATTAGGTGCAAGCTGGAACATAGATCAGGAAGAATTCATTAAGCAATATAAATGGATAGATCAATTTAAGATCAGAACATCTTATGGGGTAAATGGAAATGCTGGTATTGGTAATTATGACTGGAGAGCATTATATTCTTTTGGATCCAGCTACAATTACAACGGTGTTCTTGGAAGTGCTCCATCTCAGGTAGGAAATCCTAATTTAACGTGGGAAGTAAACAAGCCATTTGATATTGGTGTAGATCTTGCCTTTTTCAAAAGCAGACTAGCCTTAAATGTGGATTATTACTCGAGAAAATCGGAGAAATTATTATTGGATGATCCTTTGTCTGTGACTTCTGGTTTCCCATTTTTCAGTAACAATGTCGGATCAATGAGAAACAGAGGGGTAGAGATTGGTATTTCAGGGACACCAGTTATTGCAGGTGATTTTAAATGGGATGTTTCATTCAATATTGCTTTCAATAAAAATGTACTGCTGGAATTATCCAATGGTCAGACCAGAGCAATTTCGGGAGTAACTGTAAGAGACATCGGCTCTAATGTGACTACCTGGTTTATGAGAGAATGGGCAGGTGTAGATCCGGCAAATGGTAACCCATTATGGTATACGGACGCTACTAAAACTGCGACGACAAGTAATTATGGTTCTGCGCAACAGGTGAATACAGGAAAACAACCAGATCCTAAAGGATTTGGAAGTTTAACCAACGGATTTAAATATAAAGGATTCAGCTTAGAAGCAATGTTGTATTTTAGCTATGGTAACTATATCAGAGATGCCTGGGCAGCTTATACACAGTCGGATGGTGCAAATGCAACATCTAACAGAGTGGCGGCACAAATGGACAGATGGCAGAAACCAGGAGATATTACTAATGTTCCTAAGTATGTTTATAATAATGCCAATAGCTCTAATGCAACATCTACAAGATTCTTGTATAAAGGGGATTATATCAGATTAAGAGATGTGACTTTGGGTTATGACTTGCCTAAGTCGGTTTTAACTTCTCTTAAAGTTTCAAGCATCAAAGTTTATGCAAGAGCATCAAATCTGTATACCTGGGTTAAAGATAAAAATCTACCTTACGATCCTGAATCTTTTGCAACCAGTTCAACAAATTTTACAGTTTATAATCCAAAAACGATTGCTTTTGGGATAAATGTAGGTTTCTAATTTAAATTATATAAAAATGAAAAGATATATAAAAAATTCAATCATACTGGCTGGATTTATCGTAGTGGGGACATTAAACTCCTGTAAAAAGAGCTTTCTGGATCAAAAACCATACGTCAGTGTAAATGTTGCAGAAGCGATTTTGACTGAAAAGGATATGTTCACAGCCTTAAATGGTACCTACTCATCTCTCAGATCTGCTCTTGTGGCTTTTGGTGGTGCGTCGGTAGCATCAACTACTACAAATAGTTTTGCCAGAAATATGCCTGTAATCGGAGAAGTCGCTGCAGATAACGTATTCGTCTCTGCTAGAAACTCGGGCAGATATGTGACTTTTGGCGCATATAGCTGGACACAGGCTGCCACAGAATATCGTGATATATGGGGAAATTTATATGCTACGATCTTAAAGGCAAATAACATTATAAATGCTTCCTTGCCACAGAGTGTAAATACAGATCAGTATAAAGGAGAGGCTTACGCGCTGAGGGCATTGTGTTATTTTCAACTGGCTCAATTTTATGCAAAACCGTATACCGACAATCCTGCCGCTGAATGTGTTCCAATTGTATTGACATTTGATTATACACTGAAACCGAAGCGTAATACCGTTGGCGAGGTATATACACTGATAATGGCTGATCTGGAAAAAGCCTATACCATGGCTGTTGCCTACAGAGGTAGTGCATATCTTTCTAAATATTCGGCACGTGCTCTTGAGGCTAAAGTAGCGTTATTTAAAGGTGATTATCCAACTGCTTTAACTTATGCTGAGGATGTCATAAAAAATAGTGGTTTCAGTCTGTTGACTTCAAGTAATTTGGTTACTTATTGGGCAACAACAGCACCTCAGGCAGCGACCAAAAATGAGACTTTATATGAAGTTGTTTCTGACAATGTTTTAAATCTGGCAACTGATGAACTTGCGTATATGTATAGCCAGGATGGGTATGGCGATCTGTTATGTGCTCCGGAACTATATAATTTGTACCGTACATCAGATGTGAGAAGATCTCTTATTACAGCTGGCAGAAGAACTAATGCGGAAAACCCTGCTTATATAGTAACTAAATTTAAATCTATTTCTGATGATAGAGATGATAAAAAAGTAATCAGAGTTTCTGATGTTTATTTAATCGCAGCAGAGGCAGCAAAAGGATCAAATAATGAGCCTTTAGCTTTAACTTATCTGAACAAGCTGGTGTCTGAGAGAGATCCTGGTCTGATTTATGCCTCATCGGGACCACAATTGCTAGAAGACATCTTAACTGAACGCAGAAAAGAACTGGCATTTGAAGGGGACAGATTACATACGCTTAACCGTTTGAAAAGAGATATTAAGAGATCAAATGTGTACCCTACGGCAGCATTGAATATTCCTTATACTGACTTTAGAAGGATTGGTCCGATCCCTCAGACAGAAACTAATAATAACCCGAATATTACTCAGAATCCAGGTTATAATTAAGGGTTCCATGTTTTTCGGTTAATCAATAAGCGGGCTGGTTTTCTTCGGGAATACCGGCCTGTTTTATACCAGCCTTTCTTTATCTTTAACTTATAAATCAACGAAAAATGAAAAGGATTATCGTTTTATGTTTTGTAATAGTCTCCTTAACTGCTTTCAGTTCTATGGGGCAGGGAATGTATATGCAGGATGTTAATGGGCGCCCATTATTAACCAGCGTATATCAAAATGTTTCTGGTTCACCGTATTTTAATCCTGATTGGATACCTGGTAAAGTTATATTGTCTGATGCCAGAACATATGAAAATGTAGGTCTGAAATATGATGAGATTAATGATGATGTAATTTACAAAGGAAAAGATGGTTCAGCTATGGCTGCTGATAATGTAAAGGAATTCAGATTGGCACCTTACGGAGTGGTAACAGACAGTACGGTATTCAGGAATGGTTTTCCGGCAGTGAAATCAAATACAGCAAAGAGTTTTTATGAAGTTTTGGTTGATGGTAAAACAAAATTGCTGAAAAAAACTATCAAAACTATTAACACATCCAGAGAATATAATTCGGCTACTGTAGATAAAACAGTAGTTGCTTCGGCTACTTATTATTTATTTCATCCTTCAGGTAATATTGCCTTTATTTCAAAAGACAAGAAATCTGTATTCAAAGAATTACCGGGTAAAGAAGCAGAGCTGACTGCCTTTATCTCTTCAAATAAACTGAATCTGAAGAATGATGCTGATCTGGTAAAACTTATCGTCTACTATAACAGTCTTTAACAAGGCTGTTATAATGCTTTGAAACGAGTTCATTTTCGTCTGTCTTTTTAGGGCTGGTGGTTATTTAATCAGCCGTAAAACTCTTATCTTTGAGCAAATAATAAAATTAGTTTTGGATAACAGTAAAATAAAAAGATATACCGTTACGGCGGCCTTACCCTATACGAATGGTCCGGTGCACATTGGGCATTTAGCCGGTGTTTATTTGCCTGCTGATACTTATGTGCGTTACCTGAGATCAAATAAAAGAGACGTTAAATTTATTTGTGGGTCTGATGAAAATGGTGTTCCCATTACATTAAAGGCTAAAAAAGAAGGTGTAACTCCGCAGGTTGTAGTTGATAAGTATCATAAAATTATCGGGGATTCTTTTAAAGAGTTCGGTGTATCTTTTGATATCTATCACCGAACCTCTTCTGAAATGCATCATGAAACAGCATCCGCTTTCTTCAAAACGCTTTATGATAAAGGTATTTTCACAGAAGAAGTAACTGAGCAGTACTACGATGAGAAAGCACAGACTTTTCTGGCTGACCGTTATATTACCGGAACATGTCCTAAATGTGGGAATGAAAATGCTTATGGTGATCAGTGTGAGAATTGCGGAAGTACATTAAATGCAACTGACCTGATTAATCCAAAGTCTACTCTATCAGGTGAACCTCCGGTTCGAAGAGAAACTAAAAACTGGTTTCTGCCATTAGAGAAATATGAAGAACAGTTAAGAACATATATTGAAAGCCACAAAGAGTGGAAACCGAATGTTGCCGGTCAGTGTCAAAGCTGGTTAAACGCAGGTTTACAGCCAAGGGCTATGACCAGGGATCTGGACTGGGGTGTAAAAGTTCCTGTAAAAGATGCTGAAGGTAAAGTCTTATATGTTTGGTTTGATGCTCCAATCGGTTATATCTCTGCAACTAAGGAATTATTCCGTTTTGCAGGTGCTGAAGCAGCTAATCCTAAGGCAGATGAATATTATCTGGATAAGAATGCTGTAGCGAAAGGAAGCTGGGAAGATTACTGGAAAGATGACACCACTAAGCTGGTACATTTTATCGGGAAGGACAATATCGTGTTTCACTGTATTATATTCCCGGCAATGTTAATGGCTCATGGGGATTATATTCTTGCTGATAATGTTCCTGCCAATGAATTCCTGAATTTAGAAGGACAAAAAATATCTACCTCCAAAAACTGGGCTGTATGGTTGAATGAATATCTGCTTGAATTTAAAGACAAGCAGGATGTATTGCGTTATGTACTGACTTCAACTGCTCCGGAAACCAAGGACAATGATTTTACCTGGAAAGATTTTCAGGCGAGAAATAATAATGAATTAGTTGCTGTATTAGGGAACTTCATCAACAGGGTGGTTGTACTTACCCATAAGTATTTTGAAGGCAAGGTGCCTGCTGTAATGGACTTAAATGAGCAGGATCAGCAGGTGATTGATGAGCTGGCTTCATATCCTGCAAAAATCGGTGCTTCTATTGAGAATTACAGATTCAGGGAAGCTCTGACTGAGGTGATGAATGTCGCGCGACTGGGTAATAAGTATCTGGCAGAAACTGAGCCATGGAAAGTTATTAAAACTGATGAAAACCGTGTTAAAACTATTTTAAATATCAGTTTACAGATTGTAGCTAACCTTGAAGTGCTGATTGAGCCATTTTTACCTTTTACAGCTGAAAAGTTAAAGGAAATGTTGAACCATGAAGGTCATTTATGGGGAGATACGGGTAAAATTGATCTGTTGCTGCCTGGTCATCAGTTGAATGAAACTGCTTTATTATTTGATAAGGTAGAAGATGCAGACGTGCAGAATCAGATTGATAAATTAAACCAGAGCAAAGTAGATAATATTGCAGCTAATGCTGTAGTTACTCCTGCGAAAGAAAATATAGACTTCGATCAGTTCAGTGCAATGGATATTCGTGTAGCAACGATTATCGCTGCAGAAAAAGTGGAGAAAACGAAGAAATTACTGAAACTTACTTTGGATACAGGACTGGATAAACGCACTGTGGTTTCAGGAATTGCAGAGTATTTTACGCCTGAAGAAGTAATAGGTCAGCAGGTTAGTCTGCTGATTAATCTGGCACCGAGAGAGATCAAAGGAATTTTATCTCAGGGAATGATTTTAATGTCTGAAAATTCGGATGGAAAACTTACTTTTGTGTCGCCTTTACAAAATCATGCAAATGGTAGCGTAATCAGGTAATACAGGTCCCGTAGTTCAACGGATAGAATAGAAGTTTCCTAAACTTTAGATATGAGTTCGATTCTCGTCGGGACCACAAAGCCTTTAGATTAAGATCTAAAGGCTTTTTAGTTTTTATATGATTGTTGCCTTACGGCAGTAGAGCAAAGAAGGGTAGAACCCTTTAATGTCTAGAAATACATATTAAAAGGAGAGGTCATATTTGTTGAAATTCGCAGGAATCCTCCTTTAATCCTGTAAAGTTTCTCATTGATGTCAAATAGATTTACCTCAAATTTAGCTTCAATCAGGTAGAGATTATCTTTGAGCTTTTCAACTTTGGTAATTTCAAAATTTGAATTATTCTGGATGTCTTTTTTTAATCCGGATCTGATTAGTATTGAAAAACCAGGAATATTGGTCGTTAATCCATCTTTCATATCATTTCCACGGAAGTCAATTGAAATTCCTTCCGTGGTGTTTTCCTTTTCAAGGTCGACAGCAAACGTTTGTTTGCCCAGTTTAAAGATATCATAGTAATCTTGAGGTGCTAACATCACATTGTTGTTCAAGAGTTGGCTGTCTTTAAATTTCTTAGTGAATAATATTTTAAAATAATCTCCTCCCTGGCTGGAACTTAAACCGCGGATTACAGTATACAGAGTCGAATCTTTTGCTCCATACCAATAATATCCACCAGTCTCATATGCTAATTTTCCTCCTTTGATTACGGTAGGAGAAGGTTTTATATTGATTGGCAGATTGCCCCTTCCATTACTGAATTTATTATCCAATATATATTGTTTCTCATTTATAGTAAAGGAAACACTGTCCCTGTAATAGGTGATTTTCTTATCAACAGGATCAGGAAGAGGAGCGGCTTCATTATTGTTTTTTTTTACAAGCAACGATTGAAATCAGAGCTATTGCTAATACTGAGTAACGTCTTATATTTTTCATGCGTGTGAAAATAGAAACAAATGAGCTATTAATTGCGATGTTTTGCTCGTATTGTAATTATTTGTACGAAAGAATTAAATAAAGAGTCTGTATAAATTAATAGAAGCGTTAAAGGTAGACCATCTCTCGTTACCCAAAGTACGTTCCTGCTGGTATCAGTTTTTTAGCTTTTAACTTTGTCTTCTTTTGCTAAAACAGGAATCTCTTTTCATAGGATATAAGGGTAATTGAATACCTGGGGTATGTTTATGACACTTCAATGGGAAACAAAATCGCCAGATCTTCTGTAAGATTGCAAAACGGGCGACTTTTACATGAAAAGCCGCCCGTTTTGGATTAATAGCTGTACTTATTGAATACTTAAAGTGTAGCCATATCAATAACAAACCTGTAACGGACATCTCCTTTAAGCATTCTTTCATAAGATGCTGTGATATCCCTGATGTCGATTAATTCAATGTCAGAAACAATATTATGTTCTGCACAGAAATCAAGCATTTCCTGAGTTTCTGCTATACCACCAATGCCTGAACCAGCTACACTTTTACGACCGCCTAATAGAGAAAATGGTTGAATTGCATAGGGCTGAGATGGTACACCAACACAAATATGAGTGCCGTTGGTTCTCAGTAAGGAAATGTACATGTCCATGTCGTGCTCTGCAGATACAGTATCCAGAATAAAGTCAAAAGAGCCTTTTACAGCGTCTAATTGTGCAGGATCTGATGTAACTACAAAATGATGAGCTCCTAAAGCTTTGGCAGCCTCTTCTTTTGCAGGGGAAGTACTTAATACAGTTACTTCTGCTCCGAAAGCCACACCAAATTTAACGCCCATATGGCCAAGGCCACCTAAACCTAATACAGCAAGTTTATGACCTTTGCCAACTTTCCAGTGACGCAGAGGTGAGTATGTTGTTATACCAGCGCAAAGTAATGGTGCTGTCGCTGCCAGGGATAACTTTTCAGAAATGTGTAATACAAATTCTTCGCGTACGACTATAGTATTAGAGTAACCGCCATAGGTTGGTACTCCTGATCTGTCGTTATTGTTATAGGTTTGCGTGCTGCCTTCCAGACAGTATTGCTCCAGACCGTCTTTGCAGTTCTCGCAAATCTGGCAGGAATCTACCATACAACCAACACCAGCTAATTGTCCTGTGCTGAATTTTTTTACATGATCACCTACTTTAACGATCTTTCCTACTATTTCATGTCCTGGTACCATAGGGAATATGCCCGGAAACCAATCGTTTTTGATCTGGTGAAGATCGGAGTGGCATACACCACAGTATGCTATTTCGATTTGGACGTCATGTGGTCCAACTTCCCTGTGTTCAAAATCCCAGGGAGCTAAATCTGTTTGCGCATCTTGTGCTGCATATCCTTTGGCTTGTATCATGGTTAAGATCTTTATGTTTTATAAGAAACAAATGTATCATCTAAAAGTTAGACCTTAGCTAAGAAATTCAAAGCAATAATTATACTATTCAAAGAATTTTACGAAGTGCCGTAGGTGTAAGTCCGGTGTGCTTTTTGAAAAAATTATTAAAATATGAAGCATAGCCAAAGCCAAGGCTCCCTGCTATTTCTGCTACATTCCAGTCTGTATGGGTTAGCAGTGATTTTGCTTCAGCAATTATTCTGTTGTTGATATGCTGAGTGGTTGACAAGCCGGTAACCTCACTTACTGCCGCATTTAAATGATTGACATGTACGGCCAGCTGATCTGCAAAATCACTGGCCTTCTTCAATAGGAGTGAATATTGTTGCGAGTCAACAGGAAACTGTCTTTCCAGGAGATCCAGAAATAATTTTGCAATACGTGAAGATGCTTTTTGCGGAGTAAAATAGGCAATAGCGGGCTGCATTTTAATGGCCTCGTGAATGATAAGATTCAGATGATTACGGATCAGATCGTTTTTATAGATATAGTCACTTTCTTGCTCCAGTTTCATTCTGGTGAAGATGCTATTAATATAATCAGCCTGCTCATCGCTCAGAAAGTAGATAGGATCTCCGCCAACCTTAAATAAATTAGATTCTTCCAGACTATGCACACGTCCGTTTTCCTGGAGGAACTCTTTAGTAAATACACAAAAATGAGCTACGGTAGCTTCATGATTGCCCTCCCACGAATAAGGAACCAGAGGGTTGGTAAAAACAAGTGCTGGTCTGTTAATTTCAATAGCTTTATTGGCATAATACAGTACACTTTTTCCTGCCAGTGTCAGTGTGATCTTGTAAAAGTCACGGCGGTTATAAGAAACCAGACTGCAGTTCGCTGTACAGGTGTCCGCAACCCTGAACTGTGTCCGTTCGGTTTGTATATTTTCCAGATATTGATCGGTAATGCCTGTCTCTCCTGATAAACTCATATGCAAAGTTAAATATTTCAAAGAGAAAATGGTTTGACTTAATTAACGGTCATCAGTCCAGACTTTTAATAATTTTAGCTGCATTTGTATTTTTCGGATCCAGTTTCAGCGACAACAAGTAGTTGATTTTGGCTTGCTTTTTATCCCCTGCTGCCAGATAAGCCTCTCCCAGGCTATCATAAACATCGCTGCTTTCAGGATAGAGTATAGTATTCACTTTGAAAATATCTATAGCTTTTTTATTTTCTTTAATCTTTAAAAATCTATAACCCAGTCTATTGATGTATGGTTGACTTAAGGCAAAGTGTTCTGGGCTATCCGTCTTTGCCTGCTTGTAAGCTGATAGTGCTTTTTCAAACTGACCATCGAGTATGAATTCGAAAGGCACTTTTTCTTCAGCTTTTAGCTGCGGATTTACAAAAGAAATGGAATCAGTACTCATAACTGAAGCTAAATACCTGATGTTATCAGCAGGATTCCGGACAATTTTATTCTGTCTTTCCCAATTGCGCAATACATAGGTATCTGCTGCCACTTTGAATAACTCTTCAGGATCTTCTGCGTTTTTTTGAAGAAAAAGTCTTTCTCCATCAGCATAGATTTTTATTAATTCATATTTTTCAGACCGGTACCGGCCACAATTATTTTCTGTGTCAGCAGCTGTAAGATTTATCTTCTTATACACTGGCATTACATAGCCAGACCAGTTGTAGGTGATTGCCACGGCCCGAATTAATTCATCAATAAGCAATGGCTGATTGCTATTGGTAAGTATAGCCACACCGTAGCCTTTATTTTTATGAGCAATCATTTTACTCGAAAAACCTTCGTTCCATCCGCCATGAAAGAAATACAGATCCTGTTGCTTTTTATCCAGGAAAATTCCCAGACCTTCAAAAGGCTCAATAAAAGGACTGGTCATTTGATCTGCCATTTGCCTGGACAGTACCTTTTCGCTTTGTCCCTTTATGGTTAATTGCAAATCTATAGCAAATTTTGCCAGGTCTGTTGCGGTAGTCCAGAGGCCGGCAGCCGCCATCTCCGGATATGTATGTCTTTTACCCGTGGTTTGCGTCCCGTCTGGTAAATAACCCGTTGCAGCCCATTTTAGTTTGTCCGCAGGCAGGGGCTGACTATAGGTGCTGTTTTTCATTCCGAGGGGTTTTAATACCAGCTCATTCATGATTTGGGGATATGGTTTGCCTTCCAGGTCAATCAGCATTTGCTGTACAATGGTATACCCTCCTCCGGAGTAACGGAAAGTCCCTCCTGGTTCTTTATCTACCCTGATAGCAGGAGAATTTGACGGGGTCTCTCCATTCAGCACTTGTACCAGTGCAGGTACTTTATTCGGAATGGCGTAACCTGCAAAACCACCTACGGTAACTCCGGCGCTATGACTAAGGAGATATTTCAATGAAACCTTCTTTTTGGCTGTAAAGGAATTTTCAGGTACTTTCCAGGATTTAAGATATAAATTTACATTTTCATCAGGATTTAGTTTTCCGCTTTCAACTTCCTTTAGCGCTGCATAAGCACTTACTGGCTTACTGATAGATGCCGCCTGAAAAAGAGTCTGATCAGTAACCGGCTGTTTACTCTCCCGGTCAGTTATTCCATAGCTTTTTGTCCATATAATTTTTGAGTCTTTTATTACGGCTATGGTGAGCCCGGGAACACCGTAATGTTTCATACGTGATTCAATAGTCCATGTTGAATCATCTTCGAAACGCGTGGGAGGAGCTAATGCTGACTCGACTTTTTTTATCTCTGTTTGTGTTTGATGGTCAGTCTGGGCAAACACGTGGTGGCAGCATGTTGAAAAAGACACGAACAAAATAAATGAAAGAGCATATGGTTTCATCTTTTTAGAATTAGAGTTGATTGGAAAGGGGATAGAAATAAATTTAGCTAAATTAATCGTATACTTTGGGATTAAATTAACTGATTGTTGTTCAGTGTGATGCTGATTAATGTTGTTATATTGTGTATAACTAAATTAGCCTCTGTTATCATGAAAAAAATTATTTCAATTGTTTGTTGTGGCCTGCTCCTTTGTTACTTTTCCACCGTTTTCATTGCTGGTATTGTCTTCGCCAAACAGTAATGGTTCTTACCCAAGATGGTCCAGTGTGGATGTTATATTTTATTTTGATGATAATACGCTCCCGGTCGGTGTGAAATATGAGTTTAAGGTAGTTCAGCCTAATGGATTGGTTAATTATTATCTACCAAAGGCATCACATAAAATAGCCGTTTCACTGGATGCCGCCGGATCTTATGAAGTTTATGGCAGGATGGTCGGTAGTGCAGGTACAACGAGTGTGTGGGAATCAATAACACTGTTGTCATCTAATTAATTTGTTTGATAAAATCTCTTTATGAAATTTGCCGGGAGGAAAGTTTCATAAAGAGATTTTATATCAGTTAATTGTTGATCAGATGCGGGACGAAGCAAGACTTATTGCCAGTTATCAAGCTGTTGTCTTCCCTGATACCTATACCAGCAGGCTGCTGACCTATAACCCACGAACCGATAACCGGGATTTTATTTTCCTGTCCTGGAATATCAAATGTTTGCTGACAGATGAAACCTTCTTTACCATAAATCCCTTTGGTCTCTTCTAATACCTGTCCGTTTTTTACAATACTGATGTTTGCTCCTTCTCTGGAATAGATAGGTTTTTTGACATAATCTTTTAAAGAGTTTTCTTCCTCAAAATAGCATTCCAGAATGTAAGGACAGTTTGGATACAATTTCCATAAAATGGGTAATAACGCTTTGTTGGAGAGGAGCATTTTCCAGGCCGGTTCTATCCAGTATACTTCCGGATTTAGTAAGAGCTGATCAAAGAAAGGCTCATTAACCATCCATTCCCAGGGATACAGCTTAAAGATGTTTTTGATTTCCTGATCCTCCAGATCTACGAACTCACATTCCTCCTGATTCCATCCGATATCATCAATAAAAATAAGCTTTGTTGGTATTCCGGCTTGTATAGCACAATCTCTCATATACTCTGCTGTGGTTAAGTCTTCCAGAGATTGTTTAACACAGGTAAAGTGCAGTATGCCCTCATGGAGATAAGGCTTTAAATATTTCCAGTAGTCAATCAGGCGTTCGTGAACGGAGTTAAACTGATCTTTATGTGAAGCGAAATCCTGTAACCAGAACCACTGTACAATCCCGGCTTCAAATAAAGAAGTAGGAGTATCTGCATTAAATTCAAATAGTTTTAAACTGCTTCCGTCAAAACCAAAATCAAATCTTCCATAAATGGCGGGAACGTCATCATTCCAACTTTTTTCTATGATTGCTATTGCTTTCTCCGGGATCGCAAACTTAGAATAGAGCTTATGATCTATGATATATTGTACGGCTTCAAGGCACATACCCCAAAGTTCGGCTGTTGCGCTTTCAATTTTCGTTATTTCGGCCAGTGAAAATTCATAATATGCACTTTCATCCCAGTAAGGGACATCGGCAGTATGAAATCCGAATCCGAGCTTCTCTACCAGGCTCTGCCAGTTATTTCTGGGTATAATGGTGTGTCTCTGCATCAGGATGAAACGGAAAATGAATGCGAACCCCCAAAACCTCCTCTTACAGCTGCCCCTTTCATGGCCGATCTGCCAATATTTGAACGCTCAGAAAGTGATGAAGAATAATAGCCTGAGTGGTGATATCTGCCTCCATAATACATGCCATAGGGTCTGAAGGCATAATACCATAGAAAAGGTGAGATATGCGGACCCTGGGTATGCGTATAATTTGCAGTAGTATCAGAACGCATATATACTTCATTAGAATCCCAGTCCGGTTTAGGTTTATTGCAGGAAGCCAGAGCTCCTGTAATGAGTACCAGGGTTACAACCTTTGATTTCTTCATGTTAATTTACTGTAATAAAGATCTGATAGTTTTTTCTGACCTTTATAGTAGTATCCTGGCCAGAGCTGTTTTCTCCCTGTTCATCAGAGACCCCCAGTGATGGTATGGTGTCCAGCCGGATTACTCTTTTAGCTTCCTGATTTTTAACCCAGAATATATTCTCAGTTTTCATTACATCAAGTGAATCAGTTAAGTGTGTTATGTGCACTTTAGTTTCTACAGAACCATTTTTGTCTACCTCTTTAACTTTATCGTCATTTTTCTCTTTACATGATATAAACGACAAAACCAGAATAGCGAGTGCTAATTTTTTCATGGATTGAATTTGATCAGTTATTGCCGGAAAGATAAGAAATCTAAAATATCAATACAGCATAAAGGGGGAGCTTTCTGATTCAGAAAACTCCCCCTTTATTATTTATTTAAAGATATTTGTTGTTGACTGAGATTAACAATCAAGACATCTCCATTCTACTATACCTTCTCCAGATCCGAAACGCTGCATTGTATATTTCTCCAGATCAATTAAGAATCCAATTCCATGTTCATTGGCATTAATTGTACAGCATCCGTCACAATCATCATCATTACAGTTATCATACACTTTTGCATCAATTTGTTTACTTCCCTGTCTGATTCTAAGTGTTTTTAGTTTGTACTTTCCTGCATCTTTTGAGTGAATGGAAATGATGTCATGTGATTTTACCCAGCTTAAAGTCTGTTTGCCATCCAGAAATGCAAACTGACCAGCCCATTTACAACCATTGAAATCCTCACATTCAGGACTGCCTGGAAGTGGAAAAGATTCATAATTGGTAAGATTCGCTTTGCGCCACACCTCTGCTGCAGCATCGACATTTTTTGCTGAAACATCCTGCGACCCAGGATTTTGGACTTCAACTTCTTTTTTACATGAGGCAAGAATCATCGTGCCTGCTAAAACGAAAAGAGCCGTTTTAGACTTTAACAGATTGAAAATTGTTAAATTTTTCATAGGGTTTGGTTAGATTGTTGTATATCAGACATTTGATACACTATTTTAAATGTAATTATTTTATTGGTTAAAATAAAAGATTTAAAAAATATATTATTTAATAATAAATTGAGTTATTATTTTGTGTATTTGATATATATGCGGACTGATTTCTTTATTATTTTATAAATATGATAATATTGAAAAATATTTTTTAGCCTGAGATCGGCTTGTCCCGGGAGGGAATTGGGGTGCAATTTGAAAATCAGCCGAGACGGTCAATTTTATGCTGAATTTCCTCTTTTTCAGTCAGTGTTTTAGCCAGCTTATAAGCGGTCTGAAAATTGCATTTTGCTTTTTGGTTATCTATATTTTTGTAAAGTTCACCCAGAAGGATAAAGTAAAAATGATTATTCACCAATTTTAACTTCTCGGCTTCTGCTAAAGCTTCCTGTTGTCCGTTTGCCTTGTATAACGCAAAAGTTCTGTTTAACGCTACACTTGGCGAGTAATTAATGAGCAGCAACTCGTTGTATAACTGCAAGATGTCTTCCCACTTTTCCTGTGTATCTTCTTTGAAGCAGTGCCAGTAAGCAATTTTTGCCTCTAAGTGATAAGAACTGATTTCGTTGCCCTGTACCGAATTATTTAAGAAATGTATACCCTGATTGATTAAATCATTATCCCATAATTCTTCATTTTGCTGTTCATAAAGAACCATTGTATTTTCACCGGATTGCCTCGCATTGAACCTGGAAGCATGAAAACACATCAGTGCAATTAAGGCATTTGTCTTTGGCAGGTTGGTTTTTTCATATGCTGCAAGCAACAAACCCAGACGTAAGGCTTCCAGACACAGGTCTTTTCTTAAAATCTGATTTTGAGTTTTAGAATAATATCCTTCACTAAAGAGCAGATAAATTATATGTAATACATTATCCAGCCGGTTGACTATTTCGTTTTTGGCTGGTAATTCCATCTGGACCTTCTCGGTACGTAATTTTTCTTTAGCTCTGAATAATCTTTTATTGATAGTTTCTTTATTGGATAAAAATGCTTCTGCTATCTCTTCAATACCAAAACCGCAGAGAATACGGAGCGCTAATCCAATCTGAGCTTCACTGGCAATCACAGGTGTACAAATGGCGAAAAGCATTTGTATCTGACTATCCCGGATATTTTGCGCAGAAAAGTTTAGTTCTGGAATTTCATTGTCTTTTTCTTGTCTCAGACCTAATTCGGGCAGGACCTTTTCTTCAAAAATTTTATTCCTTCTGAAATATTGAAGTGTTTTCTGTTTAGCCACTACATAAAGCCATGCTGTTGGATTTTTTGGAATACCCTTTACTTTCCAGGATTCGGTTGCCAGCAAAAATGTTTCACTGACAATGTCCTCTGCAAGTTCAATATGCTCCAAACCAAAAAGCTTACTGATAACAGCAACCATTTTAGAGAACTCCTGTTGGAACAGGTATTTTAAAGAGTCATTTGGTTTTTCCATAATTAATAGCAAAACCTGCTTTTTCAATGAGGCAGGTTTTGCATAAGCGGTCTGATCAATGTTTATATAAATACAGGGCGGATTTCAACACTACCACCAGCATCCAGAGCCGGACAGCCGTGAGCTAGTGTTGTGGCTTCGTCGAGATTATCTGCTTTAACAACGATAAAGCTACCTAATCGTTCTCTGATTTCAACAAAAGGACCATCTGTAATTATTCCGCCGGCTCTGAGTACTTTGCCTTCCTGAGTTAGCCGCTGTGGTCCGTTACTGACAAGTTTTCCCTGTGCTGCTATACCACCTACCCAGTCCTGCCATTTTTTGGTGAGTATCTGCATTTCCTGCTGCGGAAGGGTATCATAGTTGTAACTTGGTTGTCTGAACAATAACATGAAATCTTTCATTTTCTTCTTTTTTAGAGTTGCTGAATATATGAATTACCAGATTTTCTCTGGAATAAAATTTTATTTTGTGTGGCCGGCCGGCTGATAAGATCCTCCCTTAATATTAAAGGCGATATTAAGACGGTTGTAACTGTTAATTGTGGTCACTGCCAGTGTCAGATCAATTAATTCCTGCTCAGTGAATTGTTTTATTGCTTCGTCGTAAACCTCATCAGGTACATAGCTGTCTGTGATTTTTGTTACTGCTTCTGCCCAGGCAAGTGCTGCACATTCACGCTCTGTGTAAAGTGGAGCTTCACGCCATGCACTTAAAACGTATAGACGCTGTTCATTTTCACCTCTTGCACGCAGATCTTTTGAATGCATATCAAGACAATATGCGCAGCCATTGATTTGTGATACCCTGAAATAAATTAATTCCAGTAATGATTGCTCAACTGGTGATTTTGACAGATAAATTCCTAAGCCATATACTGCTCTCATAGCGCCCTGGCCTTTTTCGTGAAGATTGATTCTTTGTCCCATTTTATTTTTAATTAATAATGATTTATACCTCAATAATGATTGAGATTTTAGAAACTGGACATCTTTTGAAAAAAAAATATTTTATGCTTGTTTTTTATTCCCTGTCTCTTTGATATTGGTCTTGTGGATTACATTATATTTGATAACTGCATCAGTAAATTTTTATGAAGAAAGCCTTTATTTCCCTTATTATCCTCTTTTTGATTCATTTGAATACCTATGCTCAGGAATGTAACTGTGCAGAAGAATTTCAATACATAAAAGGGAAAATTGAAAAAAATTATTCTGGTTTCAGAGATAAAGTAAATCCGGCAACTAAAATTGCTTATCAGAAATACTCGGGACAGATCCTGGAGAGATCAAAAAAGATAAACTCGGCACCTTATTGTATTAACCTCATTAATGAATGGATTGGCTTTTTTAAAGATGGTCATATCGAAGTTGGACGTAACCGGCTATCACCAGAAAAGCATGCTGCTGATCAGAAAAGACTGGTTCAGCAAATAGAGAAAGTAGTGATTAGCGACGCTGATTTGAGCAGATTGAAAAACTCTAAATCCATCGAAGGAATTTACTGGGATAAGGATTCTATCTATAAAGTTGCTGTAATCAATAATAGGAATAATGAACGGGATTATGCAGGAGTAATTTTGAAATCAGCCAATAAGACCTGGCAACCTGGTGCTGTAATTTTGGAGTTGAAGACGAGAAAAGACGGCCTGGCTGGTATTGCTTATGACAAATATTATACACCTGAATCTGTTTCTCTTAAAATTGGCGAAAATGCATTGGGAGAATGGCAGAGAGAGGGGGCAACACAGATGAAAAGAGAAAAAATTCTGAATGATGATGTGTCCTGTAAGGTACTTTCTCCTCAAACCTTCTATATACAGATCGGAACATTTAACCAGAGAAATGCTAAAAGTATTGACTCCCTGCTTCAGGCAAACAGTGTACTTTTGAAAAAAACACCTAACCTGATTCTGGATCTGAGAAATAATGGTGGTGGGGCAGATTTTTCTTATCGTGGTCTTATTCCTTATTTCTATACAAACCCTATTAAAACAGTCGGGCCTGATATCTTATCTTCGGATGATAATATTGCAGGATGGGCAGGTTTATTAAAGATGAATAATATTCCGGAAGATCAGAAAGTCTTTATCAGAGAGAAAATTGCTGCAATGGAACAGCATAAAAATGAGTTTATTGACCTGGGAGAAGATAAAGACCTTGTATTGGACAGTGTCAGTGTATTTCCCAAAAAGATTGTTGTATTGATTAATAAAGGTTGTGGCTCAACTACTGAGCAGTTTCTTCTGGCGGCAAAACAGAGTAAAAAAGTAACTATTATGGGGCAGAACTCTGCCGGAGTACTTGATTATGCCAATGTCAGGGATATTCCTTTTAGCTGTATGCCATATGCGCTTCATTACGCCACAAGTCGTAGCAGAAGAGTAGAAATGGGACAGGGAATAGATAATATTGGGATTACACCTGATCGTGTGTTAACTGCTGTACAAAACTGGGTTATAGCCGCACAGCGGTTTTTAGAGCAAAAATAAGCGCTCTAAATCGTAAATCCTTTACCAAAGACATCATGTACATCATGGATCACAACAAAAGCATCAGGATCTGTTTCATGTACCATAGTTTTTAATTCTATAAGTTCTGGTTTGCTGATCACTACATAAATAACTTCTTTTCGGTCTTTTGTATAAGCACCATGACCATGTAGTACGGTAGCTCCTCTTACCAGACCCATCGTTATTTTCTCTGCAATAATCACTGATTGAGAAGAGATGATAGTGACTGCTTTTTTGGTATTGAATCCTTCAACGATGAAATCTACAACTCTAGCGCCTATATAAACAGCGACAAGTGTATACATGGTCTTTTCCGGTCCTATAATAAAGGTTGATAGTCCGATAACGACAATATCAACGATCAGCATGGCAGTTCCCAGTTTCCATCCCCATAGTTTTTGAAAAAGTCTGGCAATAATTGCTGAGCCGCCTGTTGTCCCACCGGATAGAAAAACCAATCCTATTCCTCCGCCAACGAATAAGCCGGCAAATATAGCTGCCAGAAGAGGATCAGACGTTAAAGGAGGGTGTGTGTTTTCTGTCAGAAATAGAAACAGAGAAGAGAAAAAAATACCAAACAGGGTATATACAATTGTACGTTTGTCAAGCAGCTTGTATCCTATAGTCATTAAAATAGCATTCAGAATCAGATTTAGAATGCCGGGTGACCAGTTGAAATAATAAAAGGCCACAATGGTCAGTCCGATTACACCACCTTCAGACAGCTTGTTGGGAATAGCAAAGTAGTTAATCCCTGCGGCAAAAATCAGGGTCCCTAAAATTATCAGTGCGATATTTTTTGCGTGTTCTTTTGTTGCCGGCATTGCCATGGTATTGTTTTAGATAATTGTAGATAAACAGGAAAGAGCGATCATTAAAAAAGGCTTTTAACGATATTTATTCTGCAAATATCTAAAACAATTCCGGTTTTTTAAGCAACTAATTCCATCCTCCCCCTAATGAGCGATACAGATCTACCATTGCACTTAACTGTTGACGTTGTATGTCCATGAGGCTCAATTCACTCTGCAAAACATTACTTTGTGCAGTAATTACCTCCAGATAATTAGCCATGCCGTTTTTAAACAGCATATCTGCATTTTTGATGGCCTGATTAAGAGTTTTTACCCTTATTTCCTGCAGTTCGTGCTGTTTCTTTAATTGCTCAAGCTTCACCAGCGCATCGGTGACTTCTGTAACGGCATTGATAACGGAACGCTTAAATTCTATAACAGACTTATCTTTTTCTATTCTGGCCAGTTCCAGCTGTGTCTTTAACTGACGACGTTGAAATAAAGGCTGTGTTAAACCCCCTGCAACAGTTCCGAATAGTGAGCCTGGAATATTAAACCAGTTACTGGCTTTAAAAGCATTAATCCCTCCGCTTGCAGTAATATTCAGAGAAGGGTACATATTTGCCTGTGCTTCTCCTACCTTTGCATTGGCAGCCATAACATTTAGTTCTGCAGCTTTGACATCAGGTCTGATCGATAAGATGTCGGCAGGAATACCTGTTGTCAGGTGTTCGGCTACAGCAAAAGCACTCAGACTTACTTTGCGCTCTATTTTTGAAGGTAAAGCGCCAGCCAGTGTTCTTAATGCATTTTCCTGAATAGCAATCTGCTGTTCTAACTGTGGAACAAGTAATGCTGCAGAGAGCTGCTGTGCTTCAGCCTGCTGAACGGCAAGGATGTTTACCTGCCCGGCATCTTTTTGCAAGCGGATAACGATCAAAGTGCTGTCATTGAGTCTGACATTGTGTTTGGCTATTTCCAGTTGGGCATCCAGCATCAGCAGATTAAAAAAGCCCTGTGCAACATTAGCTACTACCTGGGTTTGAACTGCCCTGGCAGCAGCGCCAGTTTGCAGATAGGTATGTAATGCAGCCTCTTTTTGTCTTCCGATTTTCCCCCAGATGTCTGCCTCCCAGGATAAACCTAAACTTGCATTGTAATCTTCTATATGTTTCGATCCTGCAAACATAGCAGTACTCATTCCGTTCAAACTGTTGTCTGAGGGTCTGTTGCTGGATGCATTTACCTGCAGATTAAGATCCGGGAATAAACTGGAATTTGCCTGTTTCAGACTTTGCCGGGCACTCTCTATATTTTTAATAGCAAATTGCAAATCAAAGTTATGTGATACGGCACTATCAATTAATTGCTTTAAGGTCGGCTCTGTGAAGAAATCCTTATACGCAATATTAGCAATACTCGGACCCGCAGTTACTGCTGCTACGGTCCGGGTATTGAATTGTTCAGGCAGGGAAGTTTGGGGTCTGACGTAATTTTTCCCAACCTTACAAGCTGATAATACCAATGGTATGGATATGAGGTATATATATTGATTCAGTTTCATGTTCTAAATTTCTAAAGGCCCGTTCGATTCTGTTACAGTGCGTTTACCACTGATTTTTTCGTGTAAATACTGAAAGGCGACGTAGAGTACCGGGATGATAAACACACCCAGGATTACACCCAGTACCATTCCGCCTGCTGCACCCGTTCCAATAGAACGGTTACCTATTGCTGATGGGCCAACTGCCCGCATTAATGGAATTAACCCTACAATAAATGCAAGGGAAGTCATGATGATCGGACGTAATCTGAGTTTGGAAGCCTCAATTGCTGAGTCTAATAAGGTCATTCCTGCTTTACGACGCTGTACTGCATATTCAATAATCAGAATCGCATTTTTGGCCAGTAAGCCGATAAGCATCACCATTGCAACCTGTACATAAATGTTATTTTCAAGACCAGCAATATTAACAGCTAATAATACACCCAGAATACCTACGGGAACGGAAAGAATAACTGCAAGGGGTAAAATGTAACTTTCATACTGCGCTGCCAGCAGGAAGTAAACAAATAACAGACATAAACCAAATACTGTTGCTGCCTGTCCGCCAGAAGTTTTTTCTTCCAGAGACATCCCTGTCCATTCATAACTGTATCCTGCAGGCAGGTACTTAGCTGCAACTTCTTCAGTCGCCTGGATGGCATCTCCGGTACTGTAACCTGCTTTAGTCATCGCATTTATACTAATTGCATTGAACAGGTTATATCGCGAAACTGTTTCAGGACCATATACCCTTTTTAACTTAATCAGCGTACTTACCGGAACCATTTGCCCACCGGTGTTTTTAACAAATATTCCATTGATTGCTTCAGGGGTTGCTCTTGCTGCAACATTAGCCTGTACAACAACTCTGTAATATTTTCCAAAGCGGTTAAAGTCTGAAGTCTGTATACTTCCGTAATAGGCTTGCATAACACCCATCAGGTCTTTTATACCCACACCCAATTGCTTGGCTTTAACAGCATCTACTTCCATTTCCAACTGCGGATAGTCTGTGCGGAAAGTCGTAAATGCAGCCTGTATCTCTTTACGCTTCATCAACTCCTGGGTAAAGCCCTGGGCAACTTCACTGAATTTATCAAGCTTTGCACCTGTACGATCCTGTAACACCAGCTCAAGTCCGCTTACATTCCCGAAACCAGGAACTGTAGGCATCGTAAATACAAATACAGTACCTTCCAGTATCGTTGACAATTTCTGATTCATTATACCAATGATCTGATTGATATCTTTTACTTCACCCCTTTTATCCAGATCTTTTAGTTTCACAAAACCAACACCGAATGATGGACTGGTTGCATTACTCAGCATATCAAAGCCAGAAATACTGGTGATGTTTTCAGTCGATGGCATTGTTTTGATAATACTGTCAGCCTTTTTTAATGCTTTCCCTGTCCGGTCTAAAGAAGAACCGGCTGGCATAGCCATAGAGAAGACGGCAAAGCTTCCATCCTCATCAGGAATAAATCCTTTTGGGGTAGTACGCAGCATCCAGAAAGTCAGGAGCATCAGCAAAGCCAAAGCGCCAAAACTTGCCCATTTAAAGCGGATCAGTACTTTAATACTTTTAATATATCTATCTGTCATTGCTGAAAAACCAGTATTAAATGCAGTGAAAAATCTGTCACTGAATCCGGTTTTTTTATTTGGATCGGTATGACTGTTTTTCAAAAACAGCGCACATAACGCAGGGCTAAGGGTTAATGCATTTACAGCTGAGATCACAATAGCGATAGCAAGGGTAAAAGCAAATTGTCTGTAAAATACTCCGGTAGGTCCCTCCATGAATCCTACAGGTAAGAATACCGCAGCCATTACCAGTGTAATTGAAATTACTGCACCGGTAATATCGTGCATAGCAGATAATGTTGCCGGACGGGCAGCAAGATGTTCATGTTCCATTTTTGAATGGACTGCCTCGACCACAACGATCGCATCATCGACTACAATCCCGATTGCCAGGACAAGAGCAAACAAGGTTAACAGGTTAATAGAGAATCCGAATAACTGCATGAAAAAGAATGTTCCTACAATTGCTACGGGTACTGCAATAGCCGGAATCAGCGTAGACCGGAGATCCTGAAGGAAAATAAATACAACAATAAAGACCAGTATAAAGGCTTCAATCAGGGTATGTATTACCTGTGATATGGATTGATCCAACTGTACTTTTGTGCTATAAGGAGTATCATATCCCAGCCCCTTAGGAAAGGTTTTTGATAGCTTTTTCATGGCTATATTAATATCTTCCTGTACTTTGTTTGCATTGGATCCTGCAGTCTGATAAATTGCCATTCCTGCACCGAATTTACCGTCTACCCAGGTGTCACCGCTATAGGTATAAGAACCGAACTCTACTTTGGCAACATCTTTAACCCGTAATACTGAACCGTCAGCATTGGCACGTATAATCATGTCTTCGAATCCTGAAGGCTGATTGGATTTTCCTTTATATTTCAGTATATACTCAAATGCTTCTTTACTTCCTTCTCCGAATTTCCCCGGAGCAGCTTCTACGTTCTGGTCCTGAATGGCTGTCATGACCTCCTGAGGACTCAACCCATAAGAAGCCATTTGTTCAGGATTCAGCCAGATACGCATCGCATAATCTTTATTTCCAAATACAGTGACATTACCAACTCCCGAGACCCTTTTCAGAACAGGAATGATATTGATTTTTGCATAGTTTTCTACAAATGCAGCGTCATATTTTTTACTGTCATCTGAAATAGACATGAACATGATCATGCTGTTTTGTTGTTTTTGTGTACTCACACCAATCTGAACAACTTCAGCAGGTAACTGGCTTATTGCCTGAGATACCCTGTTTTGTACGTTTACTGCTGCCTGATCGGGATCAGTTCCCAGTTTGAAGTATACCTGGAGACTCAGTGCACCATCATTACTTGACGTAGACTTAATGTAAGTCATATTTTCTACTCCGTTGATTGCATCTTCCAGAGAGGGAGCAACTGTACGTGCTACTGTTTCTGCATTTGCACCCGGATACACTGCAGTAACGAATACACTTGGTGGTGCGATATCTGGAAACTGCGTAACCGGTAGTCTTGTCATACTTAAGAAACCAAGTATTAACAATAAAATGGAGATCACCGTAGCCAGTACGGGTCTTTCTATGAATTTCTTAAACATGGTATTGTTGTATTAAGAGGCCAGGTAATTCAATTACCTGGCTTATGTTTATATTATTTTTTTTCAACTTTTGCAGGGGCCGATGCGGAACCTGGATTGATAACCATTCCTTCCTGTAACCGATCGAGTCCTGTAAAGACGATCTTGTCACCAGCTTTAAGACCATCTTTAATAATATAGTCTGTGCCACTTTTACCAGCAATGTCAATCATGACTCTGTTGATTTTATTACTATCAGCCAGTTTATAGACAAATACTTTATTCTGAAGCTCCATTGTAGATGCCTGCGGAACCATTAATGAACTCTCGTGAAGCTGATCAATTCTTATTTTTCCTGTATTTCCGGCACGTAATAACCCGTCTGCATTAGGGAATGTCGCTCTTAACATAATGGAACCTGTATTCTTATCAAATTGTCCATCCACCATGCTGATATGTCCTTTGTGAGGATAAGTAGTATAGTCTGGCAGGATTAACGAAACCGGAGGCATCTGCTTAATTTTTTCAGTCAGTGTTTTGCCGGGATATTGTGCTTTAAAATTGATAAAGTCACTTTCTCCAATAGAAAAATACGCGTAAATTTCATGTACATCTGATAATGTTGTTAATGGCTGCTGATCACTTTTGCCAACCAGGCTACCCAGTCTGCGGGGAATACGGCCAATAAAACCGCTGACAGGAGCTTTGATATTGGTAAAAGCCAGATTGATCTTTGCTGATCCAACGGCAGCTTTGGCCTGCTCAAGATTTGCTTTGGCTACGTTATGAGCAGCCTGTACTGTTTTAAGCTGTATAGGAGAAACTACGTTACTTTTAACCAGAGGGACTACCTTGTCCACTTCAAGCTGAGCGTTACTCAGGGCTGCTTCAGCTGCATGCATAGTGGCTAACGCATTATTTAACTGCTGCTGATAAGGCTGATCGTTGATCTTAAAAAGAGACTGGCCTGCCTGAACAAATGCACCCTCGTCAATAAAAACCTTGTCAAGATAACCATCCACCTGCGGTCTGATTTCAACGTTCACTTTTCCCTCAAGTGTACTGGTATAATCTTTAGTAGTTGTAGCTGCTGATTGGGTAAGCGTAATTACCGGTATGGTTGGAGGAGCTGCCTGTGCCTCTGTATTTTCATTTGCTGAATGACAACCGAATAAGACAGTAAACAGTAGTGCGGAACCAAATAAAAAGCCCGGTCTTCGTAATAGAAGAGATTTGTTTTCAACTTTCATGAGTCTGATAGGATTTGCATAATTTGCGGAATCCATATTACTTTGTGAAATACAGATTACAACGGTGCAATTTTATAACTAATGACTCGAAATGACAGTGAAGAAATAACTGAGAACGCTTTATTGGCAGATGAAACAACTCTTAGTGCTCCTGAATCAGCTATCGAGCCATTTCTTAAATTGACTGGCCTTTTCTTTACTGATATGTATATCGGCTGCAGCCGGAGGAACCAGCATAAGTTTTAATTTCCCGTTGAAATAATTATGTATGCTCTCCAGGCTTTTAATATTAATGAGATATTGTCTGTTAGCACGAAAGAATACTGCAGGATCAAGCTGTTCTTCCAGTTCATCCATTGTATAGGAAACAGCCTGTTCTTTTGCATCGTGCATTACGATATTGGTGATTTTATTTTCAGAGTAAAAATATGCTATATCAGAAACCATAATAGTTTTATAACCATCTCTGTAAGGGATTAGAAAACGGGAACGATAATTTGGGTTTTGTTTTTTTATGATAGCAACGACCTCTTCAATTGTACCGTGGGAGATTTTCTGAGTATTCTGCTGTTTAAATTTAGAGATGCTTCCTCTTAATTCGTCAATATCAATAGGTTTTAGAAGATAATCGATACTGTTTACTTTGAATGCACGAAGGGCGTATTCATCATAGGCAGTGGTAAAGATAACCGGCGCTGTAATTTCGACCCGCGTGAATATTTCAAAACAGATGCCATCAGCCAATCGTACATCCATTAAAATCAGATTGGGGGTTGGATTTGAACGCAGCCAGTTCACACTATCGGCAATGGTATCCAATGTGGCTACTATTTCTGTCTGGTTATCTATTTCAAGCAATATCTTTTGCAGGCGTATAGCATTCAGTTTCTCATCTTCTATGATTAATACATTCATTTTATATTATTCTGATATTTCTAATAAAGGTAGTTTGACTATGAATGTGCTCTCATTCTCAATTATCTGCGGGCATGCATCTGATAACAACCGATAACGGCTGATGATATTCTTCAGACCAACTCTTGTAGAAGGGATATGGAAGTTTACCAGCTGCAGATTGTTGGAAACCTCAAGCCAGCCTTCCTCGTTAATATTAATGTCGATGTGTAATGGACGTGAACGGGATGCTATATTATGTTTAATCGCATTTTCTATTAACAGCTGCAGTGTGATTGGTGGCACACCTTTTATTTCATAATCTTCTGGTATATTGATGTTAATCTGCAAATTGTCAGATACTCTTATTTTGATCAGATAGATATAAGAGTGGATAAACTTAATCTCATCTTTTAATGAAATAATATCCCTGCTCAGATTAATAATCATGTACCGGTATACTTTGGAGAGGTTGTCCAGAAAAAGGAGAGCTGAATCCGGATTTTCAACAATCAGACTTGATAAAGTGCTGAAATTGTTGAACATAAAATGCGGATCGAGCTGCGCTTTTAATGATTGTAGTTCAGCCTGCATGGCTATTTGGTTCAGATCATAGGCTTTAAGTTCAAGTGCAGAGGTTTCCAGCATGGACATTTTCCATTTGCGCAGAAAAAAATCGGCTGTGTAGATTGCACTGATTAAAGTACTGATGACAATACTTACCATACACACCTGCCAGGCTGAAGCCTTATCATTTTGCGAGTAGTTATGATGACTGGGGTAAATCAGATGATCAATATAAAATAGTATGCTGATGACAATGACTGCGCTGAGAATTTGTAAAAAAAACTGACAGAAGAAACGTAATATGGGGGATTCTATCCAGGGTATATGACGATCGAGCCATCGGGCGATAAATAAACTGGATTCGGTAATTAAAAAGCAGACAATCATTACACCTATCCATTCAGTTAACAGGGTATATATACTCTGGTCAAAATAAACATTCCAGAATGGATCGTAAGGATTTAAAAGATATACGAAAATATAAAAGCAGAAAAAGACAATAGGCAAAATGAAGAACCTGAAATTCTGATAAAAAGCACGATCACTTATTGTTTTATGATTGGCCATGGCTATATAAGTTTATTATTCATCAACGTTACAGGTTAGAACCTGTAAAATTAATGCCAGAATCAATAATGTAATGAGCTTATTGACTGAACATCATATTTCTAGTGCTGAAACAGTCTTTTGAATCACTCAATAGTATTGGCCTTTCACAGGTGAGGCAAAGATAAGGAAAACAGGCTACCTGTAGGGATAAGTGATCCGGGGTTTGGTTAGCAGATTTTATTTGATCAGAGTTTTGGTTGCTAAATTGTTTTTTTATTGCTTAATGGCGTTTTTGTGATAGTTGTTTTCTGAATAATAAAAATTGCAGGTTAATAAGAAGAATAAATGTCTTATTTCGCTATCTGTTCTTATAAGAATAATTTATTCTGCATATTATAGCCCAAACAACAATTAATTAATCCTATTTATTCTAGATGAAAAGAAAACTACTCAATTTTATTGTGCTGGGTTTGCTATGCATTAGTTCTGCATTTGCACAAAATGTAACAATAAAAGGTAAAGTTACAGGAAAGGAAGATGGTCTTCCTGTTCCAGGTGTATCAGTAAAAGTTAAAGGAAAAACTGCGGGTGCACAAACAGACGGAAATGGTGCCTTTGCGATAGGACCAGTAGCTCCAACAGATGTGATTGTGTTCTCTGCAATCGGTTATGCCACTGTAGAACAGACAGTAGGCTCAAAGACGGTAATCAATGTTACCATAAGTGAAGATTCCAAGTCATTAAATGAAGTAGTAATCAACGTTGCTTATGGAACTTCGAAAAAAGAAGCGATCACAGGTTCGGTAGCCCAGATTGGTAAAAAAGAACTTGAATTAAGGCCATTGACAAACATCAACAGTGCTTTGTCTGGGGCTTCTGCCGGGGTGACATCAACTGCCGGAAGTGGACAGCCGGGGGCTTCAGGATCTATTCGTATCCGCGGTTTCGGTTCGATCAATGCCTCGAACGTGCCACTATATGTGGTTGACGGGGCTCCTTATGATGGTGACCTTGCGAATCTGAACGTGAATGATATTCAAAATATTTCAATCCTTAAAGATGCCTCTGCATCTGCGTTATATGGATCACGTGCAGCTAACGGTGTTGTTATTGTGACAACCATTAAAGGCAGAAAAGGTAACGATCAGTTAACCGTGAACGTTACACAAGGAATAAGTTCAAGAGGAATTCCAGAATATCAGAGAGTTGACGCAGCTCAGTACTATCCTCTGGCATGGCAGGCGCTGAAAAACAATCTTGTTTATCCGCAGGGTTCAACAAAACCACTGGAGGATGCTGCAGCAAGAGCTAAAGCCAGTTCATCAGTTAAAGCAGCTTTGGGGTACAATCCTTTCAATGTTGCAGATGATGCAATTGTTGGTACTGATGGTCTGCTTAATCCTTCTGCGAAGTTGTTGTATAACGATTTCGATTGGGTTGAACCGCTAAGACGTGTTGGTAAAAGGACTGATGCAAACATTAATTACAGCGGTGGGTCTGACAAATCAGATTATTTTATGTCACTGGGTTATCTGGATGACAAAGGTTATGTTCAGCGTTCTGATTACAACAGAATTACCGGGCGTGTAAGTTTGAATGCAAACCCGGTAAAATGGTTTAAAACTGGTTTGAACGTTTCAGGAAACTTAAGCAAATCTAACAGAGCCAGTGGTCAGACTATAGGATCACAATCGAACTCCGGCTCATCAAGTTATAACAACATTTTCTATTTTGCCCGTAATATTGGCCCGATTTATCCTGTATATGTGCATGATGCATCAGGTGCTTTTGTAAAAGATGCAAATGGACAAAATGTATACGATTTAGGTACAAGTCGTCCTGCTGGCGCAAATAGTGGCAGACACGTAGTACAGGAAACTCTTTTAAACCAGGATATGGTTAAAAGAAATATGCTGAGTGCAAGAACTTTTGGAGAGATTACTTTCCTTAAGGATTTTAAATTTACTCAGAAGCTGAATGTAGATATAACGAATTACAATGCAAATCTATATTATAACAGAATTGTAGGTGACGGTGCTCCTGGTGGTACATCAGCAAATACAGGTTCTACGACTTCATCATTTACTTCTACCCAGGTTTTAAATTATAATAAAACTTTAGGAAAGAACAATTTCGATTTTCTTGCAGGTCATGAGATCTATAAATATGATTATTCTTACAGGTCAGGAACAAGAAAAGGACAGGTTTTAGAAGGCAATACTGAACTGATTAACTTTACGACAACAAGTAATTTAAATGCGTATAAAAATCTTTATAACCTGGAATCATATTTTACGCAGTTAAACTATAACTATGATGGTAAGTATTTTGCAAACGGGTCAGTAAGACGCGATGGTTCTTCTAAATTCGGGCCAACATCAAGATGGGGTAATTTCTTCTCCCTTGGTGCTTCATGGTTAATCACGGCTGAAGACTTTATGAAAAGTGCATCATGGGTAGATTATCTGAAATTACGTACTTCGTATGGCTCTGTTGGTAATGACAGATTGCTTGATATTGATGGAAATGAGATTTATTATAACTACAAATCTTATTATAACTTAAATTATAACAATAATAAAGAAGGTGGACTTTCTTTAGTTACTTTACCAACTCCTGATCTGAAATGGGAGACTAACTATTCTACCGACATTGCTGTAGAATACGGTCTATTTAAAAACAGATTACGCGGTACCATTGAGGTATTTGACAGAAGATCAAGCAACCTGTTATTTAATGTTCCACTGCCAATTTCCAATGGGGTTTCAACCGTAGCGAGAAATGTTGGAAGTATGTATAACAAAGGTATCGAGATTGAAATTGGCGGAGACATTATTAAGAATAAAAACTTTAAGTGGGACGCCAATATTAACCTGACTGCTGTTAAAAACAGAATCACGAAATTGCCGGAAGAAACTCCGACAATTGTTGACGGAACCAAAAAATTAGAAGTTGGTCATTCAAGATATGATTTCTGGTTAAGGAAATGGGGTGGTGTAGATCCTACTGATGGGGTCTCATTATATGTAAGAGATAAGGCTATTGCTGTTGGTAATCCGGCGCAGAGCAGAACAATTAACGGTGTTGATTATACAACTAACCATAATAATGCAGAGTACGGCTATGCAGGAACAGCTATTCCTAAATTTGCAGGAAGTATCACGAACTCGTTTACCTATAAAGATTTCCAATTTTCATTTATGGTTAATTATCAAGTTGGCGGTAAGGTGTATGATTCATCTTATGCTGGTTTAATGAGCTATGGCAGCTATGGTGGTGCTCTGCATGTTGATGCTTTGAACGCATGGAAAAACCCGGGTGATATTACTAATGTTCCGCGTTTGGATGCTGGTCAGTCTTCATTCAATAATGCAGCATCAGACCGTTGGTTAATCAGTGCTTCTTATCTGGCTTTCAGATCAGCAACGCTTTCTTATAATTTACCAAAAGCTTTAGTCGCTAAGGCAGATCTTAAAAATGCAAGGGTATATGTAGGTGGAGAAAACTTATTCCTATTATCTAAACGTAAAGGATTAGACCCTAGCTATTCTTATAGCGGAACTACAACTGCTGGTTACTCACCAACACGTACAGTTACTCTAGGTCTGAATGTTGCATTTTAATTAAAAACAAATGAAAAATACAAAATATAAATATCTTTCTTTTTTACTGATTGCACTGACTTTTGCATCATGTAAGAAGTCTTTTCTGGAAACAAATCCAACAGATATGTCGGATGATGCTTCAGTATTTAAAACAACAGATAATGCGATGGCAGCCCTGAATGGTATCCACCGTATGATGTACAGACAATTTGATGAGCAGGATCAGGGGGGAGAATCAGGAATGAAGATTAACCTGGAGATGCTTGGAGATGATGTAGTAAATACCTCTGCGGGTAACGGATGGTATAACAGCGCTTACAAATGGACTGCTCACAGAAGTGCATCAAGTACCACTGATAAGTATGCCTACAAATTCTATTTTACAGTGATTGCAAATGCAAATATGATCATTGAAAAAGTCAATGGAACTGAAGGTCCGCAGGCAGACAAAGATGCAATTATGGCCGAAGCCCTGACTTATAGAGCATGGGCGAACTTTATATTGGTACAGCTTTATGGAAAGCGTTATGATAATGCCGGAAGTAATACACAGCCAGGTATACCTCTGGTATTGGTAACGGATGTTAAGCCAAAGCCAAGGGCTACAGTTGAAGAGAATTATACGCAGATCAATAAAGATATTGATGCGGCTATTGTGCTTTTTGCTACTGCAAAAGCCAGAGCAAATAAATCTCATTTTGATTTAAGAGTAGCTAAAGGTATTAAAGCCAGGGTTGCACTGACTCAGGGGCAATGGGCTGTTGCTGCTCAGAATGCAGTTGCGGCAAGAGCATCTGTTAAATTGATGAACAATGATGAGTATAAAAGTGGATTTAACAGCGCTGCAAATCAGGAGTGGATCTGGGCAAGTATACAGGTAGAAGATCAGACTTCTGATTTCGCTTCATTCTTTGCTTATATGTCTGGCAATTTCGGATCTTCTAATATCAGATCGAATCCAAAAGCAATTAACTCTTTATTGTACGCTAAAATAACGTCAACTGATGTAAGAAAAGGATTATGGGATCCTACTGGTAAGAATACTGATTTCCCAATCCCTGCAAGTGGAGCAAGAAAACCATATATGAACAGAAAGTTTCTGGTAGCTGGTACCACAAGTGTTGGTGATGTTGCACATATGCGTGGTGCTGAAATGTACCTGATCGAAGCAGAAGCTTTAGCCAGATTAGGGCAGTATGGTCCGGCACAAGCGGCATTATTTGCCCTGGCGAGTAACAGAGATCCTAAATATGTACTATCGACTAAAGCGGGAACTGAGCTGATCGAAGAAATTTTAACTCAGCGCCGTATTGAATTATGGGGTGAAGGATTCCGTTTTACGGATCTTAAGCGTTTAAACCTTCCATTAGACAGAATGAATTCTAACCATGATAGTACGTTAGCAGTAACATTAAGTGAAGTTGCTGGTGATGTGAAATGGCAGTGGTTAATTCCTCAGGACGAAATCAATGCTAACCCAATGATTGGTCCGGGTGGACAAAACCCATAATAATTATTTCATCAATTCAGAGGCTATCCTAAAAGGATAGCCTCTTTTTTTTGATAAACATTTAGCTTTCCGGTAATCATTAATATCTTAGCAGCATGTCATCGCATCACATAGTCAGAGAAAAACAGGAACCAGCATTATACATTCATAATCTGGGCAATTTTGATGAAGAATATTTAGGTCAGATTCTGGAATGGAGTCCAACGCTAGTTGTTAACAGTGCCATTTATGAGAAAGTCATAAGTCTGGGACTGAAGGTCGATGTTGTTTTGAATGCAGCTGATGGGTTAGTCCCTCAGGAAAATACGAAATCTATTATTGGCCCCGGAGATGACTATAATACTGTTTTAAACTATTTAATCTCAGAAAAATATCCTGCTGTAAATATCATTGATGATCAGAAAGCATTATCGGATCTGGCATTTTATCTTCCTAAGATCAATATTGTTCTTTTTACAGCAACAGAGAAATCTTATGCAGTTAAAACAGGCTTTAGTGTCTGGAAGCCTGCCGGTAGTATATTTTTGATTGATGTGGTTTCTTATTTTGAGGCGACCAATCTGATGCAAAAGGAAGAACGGGAATTTGAGGTGGTGAAGGATGGCTTTGTAGAGCTTACTTTTAATACTGAATACGTGTTTCTAACAGAGAAGATATGATTACCTTAAGAAAAGCAAAAGAAGAAGATCTGCCGGTTATTCAACGGATCGGGACAATTGTCTACGGACCAACCTATACGCATCTGATTGGTCAGGAACAAGTTGATTTCATGCTGGATAAGTATTACAGTATTGTTGCTTTAACGCAGCAGCTGATGGAAGGCCATACTTTTTTGATTGCACAGGACGGAGATAAAGATCTGGCTTTTGCATCCTATTCATTAGAAGAACGCAATCAGCATAGTGTTGTCAAATTGCATAAGTTATATGTTTTACCAGATGCGCACGGAAAAGGCCTGGGTAAACTGTTGGTTAATGAAGTGCGGAATAAGGCAATAGATTTAGGTGCTGAGAGCCTGGAGTTAAATGTAAACCGTTACAACAAAGCAAAGGATTTTTATGAGAAGGCAGGCTTTATCATAAAAGAAACCGTTGACATTGAAATTGGCAACGGTTTCTTTATGAATGATTATGTAATGGCACTTCCTTTAGCACCGGTTAAGCCGGTCTAATTTGTTAGTTTAGGTATTCTGGTCGGTGTGTCCGTCCCTTTTACTATGGTTATCGCACTTTTAGCAATTGCTTTAATTGTGGATAATATATTTTCAGTATCCAGTGAACTATATTCATCTTTCACTGTATGATAAAGTTTGTCAGTATCTATCTGATCAGTACTGATAGTATGCGCAGGTACACCTAAAGCGGCTAAAGTAGCGTTATCACTTCTGTAGAACAGGTTTTGCTGTGGATAAGGATCAGGGTGAAAAGTAAAGGCTGTACCCTTCAGGTTTTTTTGCAGTATTGCTCCAAAATCAGACTTGTCAAAGCCTGTAATGAAGGCCGTGTTCTTACCAAACTTACTCTCTTTCCCAATCATTTCAATGTTAAACATGGCCACAACTTCATCTGGATTTAGCTGTTGAGAAAAATATCTTGCGCCAAAGCCACCAATCTCTTCAGCAGTAAAAGCAACAAAAATTAGTGTGCGCTCATTGTTGTTCAGTTTCTTATAATATTTTGCAAGGGCGATCATGGCAGTAGTACCAGAAGCATCATCATCTGCACCATTTGCAATACTATCCTGGTCTGCTGAATGAATAATGCCTAAATGGTCATAATGACCTGAAAATACGACCAGTTCTTTAGCTTTTGATTTTCCCGGGATAACTCCTGCCACATTAAACAGCGGTAGCTTTTCGATGTTGTTTTTTACTGTGACATTAAAGGTTTTTACAGCAGTGTCTGCAGATAATACCAATACTAAAACAGAAGGATTAGCCTGATTTACAGTTTCTTCATCCACAACTGCCGACTTTGAAACATAATCTCTTAACTGATTAAACTCGTTGGTGAATTTTTTATCTACCAGGACCAGCTGTCTTTTTTTGTTACGTACCAAAAGTCTGTATTGCTCTCTGAAAGATTTTGAAGGATCAAGTTTTATCCAGCCATCACTGTTTGTATTGTCTAAATTCAGTGTCGCGGCAGTATTGCCCCAAATGGCTACTTCAGCAGGAGCTATAGTTTTTCCATCAACTGAGACTTCAGCAGAAACAGGTTTAAGCTGATACTTGTAAAATGTCTGTCTGTAGCCTGTTGCACCTTTCAATGGTTGTAAACCAATTTTTTTAAATTCACTCTCGATAAAGGTTGCGGCCTTATCAATCCCTGGGCTAAATGTTGCTCTGCCCTGCATGTCATCACTACTCAGAGTTTTAATCAGATTGTCTACGTAATCTTTAGAGATAATTTTATCAATATCCTGGGCAGTTGCCGTTCGGGCGATAAAAAGTAAGATCAAAGGGTAATAAAAGTATTTCATCATAATTTAGTTAATATTTCTTTCTGTTTCTCAATGGCACTGGTTACTCTTGTATCATGCACTCCGTCGGTAACTTCAACCTCGAAATCCCTGTCTTTTTCTGAGGTATGGATCTGGCTGAATTCAAGATTTTCCACAGCCCTGTCGTATGGTCCTCTTGAGCTCATCATTTTTACAAAAACAGGCAGACATTCAAAAAAGATAAATAACAGACCAATAAATGTAACAGCCAAAGCGGTTGTTGTATCACGGCTGCCGTCTGTATTGAAACTTAGCTGTCCCAGTGCCCAGTTACGATCAGCAAAACCTGCGATACTGGCCAGACTATCCAATTGTTTCCCTGTATAGAGTCTTTCTGCCAATAAGCCATCAAACTGCTTTCTGCCATCCACAAAATGCTCCATTCTTCTTACATCAGCATTCAGCGAATCCAGGTTTTGTTGTCTTTGTTTTAACTCTTCCTCTTTTCGTTTAGCATAAGGACCATATCCCATCACACCGGATGTCTCAGTCGTTTTAGTCCCGAAGACTTCAAAGTTAAGTTTTTGCCGGTCAGATTTAATACCACTTTCTACAGAATCTCTCTGCGCTTTAACTTCTTGAAGTTTATTCAGTTCAATCGTGTATTTATTAGTGAATGCTTTGTTAAGCGTGTCAATCTTTGAACGCTGATTATTCAGATAACTTACCTTTAAACGTTCTTTGATTTCCTTATCAAATATTTTAAGCTCCAATGGACGGGATATGACCATTCCAATCATAATAGCCAGTAATATACGGGGGGTTGCCTGCAGGATCTGTTTGGTTGAAGAGGCATTTTTATTAATACTGGAAACGATATAGCGGTCCATATTAAAAATAGCAAGACCCCAGAGTATTCCGAAAAATACAGCAAAGAGAACAGCTGCGGTATCGCCTTTAAAAACGAAATACATGGCATATCCGCCGGATAGTGCAGCAAATAAACCAGTAAAGAAAATAGTTGCGCCAATACCGACATATTTATTATGTTCAGTAGGGTGCTTCTCTAAAGTAGGCTGGTGGATACCAGAACAAAACCAGAAGAAACGTGACAGAGCATCCATAATAACAAAGTTAAGAAAGAATACTATTAAACGCCCGGCATCCGGAGTTGTTACAGTGTACACGTCTGAAACCAGAAATTTTGACTTGTCTTTAGCAGATAAGTTGTTGATAAACTTTATATTTGACAATTATACATGGGCGAGAGACCGTCCATTTAAAAGCGTAGAAGATGAAAGAAATTAGCGTAGAAGAACTGAAACAAAAAATAGATAACAAGGAAGATTTTCAACTGATTGACGTAAGAGAAACTTTCGAATATGATACTTCAAATCTAAATGGAGAGAATATCCCTTTAGGAGGAATTCTGATTGAAGTAGATAAAATTGCTACTGATAAACCGGTAATTATGCAGTGCAGAAGTGGTAAACGCAGTGCAGCAGCAGTAATGCAACTGGAACAGCTTCACGGTTTTACAAATCTTTATAACCTAAAGGGTGGTATTCTTGCATGGCAAGCTGCATTTGATCCTGGTATGCCTGTTTATTAAGATGAAGAAGAAAATTGCATTAAATACATTTTACACGCTGGGTATAGTAATTTCAGTGATAGGTCTTAAGTGGGCTTTCCAGAATGCTAATTACCCGGTTGTTGGGTTATTAATCGCTACGGGTTTATTTTTTGTTTACCTGAAGATTAATATCGTCAAAGAAGTAAGAGCGAGTATTAAAGAAAAAGAAAATAGTCTGAAATCTTCCGTTAAGGACGAAACAAATTAGGCGAGAGACCTTTCAGCCCTAAACCTGGAAGGTCTTTTAATAGGTATCTGCCCTTTTCAAAGGCAGGCTGTTCAAATGGATTGTTCTTAGTCAGAAAAGGGCCGTCCAGATCCACCCAGTCACATAAAGGAGCTAAAGCCAGGCCAGCCTGGGTAGCGATCGAAGTTTCACTCATACAGCCAATCATCACTTTCATGCCGTAAGAGCGTGCCTTTAAAATCATTTGGTGTGCTTCATACATTCCTCCGCTTTTCATCAGCTTAATATTTATTCCGTGATAAGCTCCTTTAACATTGTCAATATCTGTTAATCTCTGGACTGCTTCGTCTGCAAGAATGGGAATAGGACTACGGCTCGTTAGCCAGGCATTACCCTCGGTGTTTTTTTTATCCATAGGCTGTTCAATCAATAAAACTCCCTGATCGTGGAGCCAGTAGATCAGATCTATAGCCATTTTGCGTTCTGTCCACCCCTGGTTAGCATCTACGTAAAGCGGTAAATCACTTACACTCCTGATGGTATTGATCAGTTCCTTATCATTTGCAGAGCCCAGTTTGATTTTAAGTACTTTGAAATCTTTAGCTCCGGCAACTTTTTCTTTAATGATTTCGGGTTTGTCCATGCCTATGGTATAAGAAGTGACGGGCATTTTAGCCGCATCTGCCTGATATATTTCAAAACAGGGTTTTTGCCGGATCTTTCCATTAATATCATTCAGTGCAATATCAATCGCAGCTTTTATCGCCGGGTTTCCTGCACTGATACTGTCCAGATAGGTAACGATCTCTTCAAAATTAAACGGAAAAGTAAAGCGGGCCCAGTCTACCTGATCCAGAAATGCTTCTGCTGAATTATAATTTTCGCCAAGATAAGGTACCATAGAAGCCTCGCCGTACCCATCCGTATTTTCATAAGTCAGCTTTAATAACAATAAAGGAGTACTTGTTCTGGTAAAACCAGTGATAGAAAACGGATGTTTAAGTTCAAGATTGTAAGAGATATGGACTGCTTGCATGTGTTTTAAAAGCTTTTGGTAATATCAAAGTTAAAAAATGGGTGCCTCGCCGAATGTAAAAATAATATCCCTAATATTGCGCTTAATATGAGTAACACAATCTATCAGCCGTTTAAAAACTTCGATTTTAAATTTAAAAACTGCTTTCTGAGCGGAGATACATTTGACGCACCCCTGATACAGACTAATATATTGCCTGCATGGTTGCTGGAAGTAGCTGATTTTAGTGGCGATGAACAGATTAAGTTATTGGATGAATCCATCAGATCATATAATACATTAAAGGTACCGGTAAGTGAAGAGGTATTGCTCGGTTTTATCGGTCCGCTGGAGGATAAGATTTCTGCGGCATTTGCAGACGGATTTGCAGGTGTTTCTAAACTGGATGAACTCGATTTATTTAAATGGGTAGGCAAGTTTCTGTATAGTCTGATTTATATTGAAATGAATGCTGCAGTCGGTTTACAGCAATTAAGTGATGACGGATTAAATATGTCGCAGGGGCTGATGCACAAATTCGGCAATTTGCAGACTATGATTCAGAGCATTTACCGAAGTGTAGTTTTTGAAGATTTTACGCCCTGGTCTTTAGTAATCGTTCCTTTGGAACAGCAGGATATTCCATTTAGTTTCAGAGATGAAATCAATACCCTTACTTTTTCTTTAAAACTTAAGGATTTTGGTATTATAGCCTGTTTACAGGATAACGGTACAAATAAAAGATATCATCAGGAGATTCTTGATCAGATTGGAGATCAGGCCGTGACAGATCAGCAATTTGAAGAGTTATGTGCGCGTTTCTTTTATTCAGCTTACCTGTTTAACCGTTTACCTGAATATACTATTATGCCAGTTGATGGATCAATCTATATTGATGCAATGCCCTTAAGAGGAACCACTAATAAGCCCCTGTTTGATGTTTGGCAGCATAAAACCTATGCACAGGTTCTGGAAACGTTCTGGAAACCGTGGGGTAACCTGTTGATGGAGATCAGAAAAGATCCTACGGCACCAACAAGTTATTTCAATCCGCCAAGTTTGCCGGCTACAGACTAAGCTCCGAAACGGGCGGCAACCGTTGTAATAAAATGCGGAATAATATTAGGAACGACTAATATGGTAATGATTATACCAGTAATCGCCCCAAATAAGTGCGCATCATGATTTATATTATCTCTCGAGTTTTTGGACATATAGTATGAATATACGAGATAAAGTACACCAAACAGCGCTGACCAGATAGGAACCGGTAAGGGGAAAATCATTAAAGTATTCAGCGGATAAAATAAAATATAGCTGAACAGCACAGCAGAAATTGCTCCTGAAGCTCCCAGACTATGATAATGAAAATCATCTTTATGTTTGATGACAGATGGGATATCGCTTAAGATCAGGCCAATAAAATAGATCAGTCCAAATCTCAGACTTCCAACCGTCGCTTCCAGTGAAAAAGCAAAGAAATAGAAAGTGAACATGTTAAATATCAGGTGCATCCAGCTTCCATGGATTAATCCGCTCGTTATCAGTGTATAAACGTTGTTTCTACGGTAAACACTATAAGGATGAAGCATGAACTTCCCGTAAAGAGAGCTGTCATTGAAGGCGTAAATACTGGTTACCAGAGTGAAAATGAAAATCAGGGAGGCAACAGGTGTGTTTATGAGATATTCTATCATATCGAATTTAATAATTAGTGCAATCTAGCAATTGGATAACGTAAATGTGTCTTTTCGTAATAATTTGAATTCTTATAAACAAACTCTAGTTGCGCCGAAGGGTTCTGTGCAAATGTATTATCACTTACTTTTTTCTGATTCAGTTTGGTTTTAAGATCTGGATTATCTTTTAACAGGCCAGCTGCCGTGTCTTCAAATACATAAGCAGAATAATGCTCTTTCTGATCCAGAATAGAATCGAAAAAGTTCCAGTTAAAAAAAGAATCAGTTGCCTGTGGCTCAAGTGTCTCCATGATATACCGGTTTTGTGGCTGGTCTACATAAACGATATAATCTCCCTTGTAGAAATTCAGGGTTTGTTTTTTTGTTGTTAGTTCAACATTATTATGAATATAATGACCTTCATAAGGTCTGGATGCTGTTTTATAGTCAGCGATGTAATAAACATCAACAGCCATTTCTTTATCTTCTTTTAATTCCTGAAGTTTTACACCGTTTAACTTCAGGAGATCGACAACTTTGTCCCATGCTTTTGGAATAACATAGGCAAGAGGTTTTTCTACTGTAAGTTGTGGTTCAAATTTATTCCAGTATTTAATAGTTTTGGTATAAGGGTCGTTTCTGTCATAATAGAGCCTGTCTGTGCCACTAACTTCGCTAGGCTTGTACTTGGCTGCAAATCCTTTAAATGTGAGCAGCTCATGAGTGTTTTCGTTTAGTTTCCAGCTTAGTGGAAATTCTTTTTGCCGGGAAGTTGCTTCATCAGCTTTGCGTTTATTTTCCCCAATGATTTTCGCGTCTCTGCTAACCAGATCTACATAAGTTTGGAGCAACTGATAAGTGGATTCTACCCTTTTCTGATAGGCTTTCAGCATATGTGTTTCTGGCATAAAGCCAATAGTATTATGCAGGGCCGCATAGCCTGTTGAATAGCGTGGGGTTTCCAGAAACCCGGTAATTCCCGCATCCGGCGTATTTTCAACGGAATTGATATAGGGAATCAGTTCGAACCCCTTTTTCTTCATTTCTTCATACAGGGCAGGAATCATCGTATCGGTCAGATAACCTGCAAGAATAGGGTTTAATTTGTCTTTTTGTGTAGGAATAAGTGTCATTGTATATTGATAATCCGCACCGTTACTGGTATGGGTATCTACAAAAATTTCCGGTTGCCAGTAATTGAATATTTCCTGAAAGGCGGCTGAGTTTTTAGAATCCGTTTTGATGAAATCTCTGTTCAGATCATAGTTTTTGCTGTTTCCTCTAAAACCATAAAGTTCAGGCCCATTCTGATTTGCTCTTGATGTACTGCTGCGGTTAAACGAGCCGTCTATATTATAAACCGGAATAATACAAATCACCACATTGTCAGGTAAGTTATTGTTTTTTAACAGATCTCTGGCCAGCATCATTGAAGCATCTATGCCCTCTGGCTCGCCAGGGTGAATGCCATTATTGATCAGTAATATTCTCTGATTGTTTTTTCTGATTTCGGCCGGATCAAAGACCTTGTTTTTCGATAAAACAAGGAGGTTAAGCGGTTTTCCGAAATCTGTAGTCCCATAGGAAAGAAATTTTGCCTGGGGAGATACCTTAGCCAGTTGCTTGTAAAAGTCAATGGCCTGCTGGTACGTTGCTGTTTGATTTTTGTTGCTTAACTCATAAGGTGTTTGCTGCGCAAATGTTTTCATCGTTATTGTAAGGATTAAAAACAGTAAAGAATATTTCATTTATAGGGTAATTAAAGACACGTTCGTTATCTTATAGGGTTAAAACGGTTTGAATCTCTTTTTATAGAGGCCGATTTTTCCAAAGTTGTATTTGACCCCAATGGAGTAAAAAGCATATATATCCGGATTCCCGGATTTGTGCCTTACGGATGAATCATCGTAACCATCCAGTCCTTCGCCCAGCGTCACATTCCCCTGGTAGTTGATGTTTAGCACATATCTGTAAAAACCATCGCGATCGGGGAAAAAGAAATTGATTCCCAGATTCACGGGGAAGTAAATATCTTTCGAAGCATTCTGACCCGGATAATAGATGGAAGGATCATTGGGGTTATTGCGGACTATTCCTTTCATCTTATTCTGAACAACTCCTACTCCACTACCAAGATACAGGCCCTTGAGTCTGCTGGAAATGCCAGTATAGTTAAAATCTATAAATTGTCCCAAAGATATTTTGCCGTTAACGGATATAGCCTGATATGAATTGATGAATTGCCTGTTGTAAGGATCGGTATGAACATTTCCACCGTTGATTTCCCCTTTCTGGAACTCCAGCCCCAGACTGATGTAAGGTGTAAACAAATAATCCAGCGTACCATACCCGGCCA
Organism: Pedobacter lusitanus; assembly: GCF_040026395.1. Classification (NCBI taxonomy): domain Bacteria; kingdom Pseudomonadati; phylum Bacteroidota; class Sphingobacteriia; order Sphingobacteriales; family Sphingobacteriaceae; genus Pedobacter; species Pedobacter lusitanus. Next base: position 3,448,303 of record NZ_CP157278.1, on the reverse strand, counting down.
GCCCGAAATCATGTTTTCTGACATCGGTAAAAGATTGCGTGACACCTGCACCAGCACCAATAGAAAGCTTATAGAAATTTGACTGTCCAAAAGACGGTAATGATAGGGCAAATAAAATTGTCGAAATAAGTATCCTTTTCAAGTTATGCTGATTGTTTATAGATAAAATATCATCTTTGGCTATCTTTAGACTTTTAAGGAAAGCTTAAAAATTTAAGATCAATAAGGCCTTTACTTTTTTAAAATTATGTTAAAATATCATAACACTGGTAATTCTTTGCAAAATAGATTTACCGAATACGTAAAAATAGATACACAATCTGATCCTGAGTCTGCCAGCATACCTTCTACAGAAAAACAGAAGAATCTGGGTAGGGTATTGGTTGCACAATTGCTGGAAATGGGCATAACAGATGCACATCTGGACGAATACGGCTATGTATATGCAACAATCCCGTCAAATACGACAAAAAATGTGCCGGTGATCTGCTTCTGCTCACATATGGATACTTCTCCTGACTGCAGCGGCTATGGTGTTAAACCTATTATCCATACTAATTATCAGGGGCAGGATCTGGTTCTTCCTGATGATCATACCGTGGTTTTGAGAATGAGTGAACACAGAGATCTGAAAGATCAGATAGGAAACGATATAATCACTGCCAGTGGCACTACTTTGCTGGGCGCAGATAATAAGGCCGGTGTAGCCGAAATTATGGAAGCAGCTGCTTTCCTGATGCAAAACCCGGAACATAAACATGGTAAAATCAGAATCCTTTTTACACCCGACGAAGAAATTGGCAGAGGAGTGGATAAAGCTGATCTGAAAAAATTAGGAGCTGACTTTGCCTATACGATAGATGGTGAAACCTGTGGTTCTATTGAAGATGAAACTTTTTCTGCAGATGGAGCGGTTCTGATTATAAACGGAATCAGTTCTCATCCCGGATTTGCCAGAGGTAAGATGGAAAGTGCAATCAAAATTCTGAGTGATATTATCAGTGCATTGCCAAAAGACAGATTAACACCAGAAGCGACTTCAAAAAAAGAAGGTTTTCTGCACCCGGTAACTATGCATGGAAATGTAGAACAGGCAGAAGCTCATTTTATTATCCGTGACTTTGACGATGCTTTACTGGCTGAACATGGCCGTACACTGGAGAGTATTGTTCAGCAGGTTATAGCTGCCTATCCGAATGCTACCTATGAACTGAAGATTAAAGAACAGTACCGTAACATGAAAAAAGTACTGGATCAGCATCCTCAGGTACTGGAGTACGGAGTTCTGGCTATTGAGCGTACTGGTATTCCTGTTAAAAGACAAAGTATCAGAGGTGGTACAGACGGTTCAAGACTGTCATTGATGGGATTGCCATGTCCAAATGTTTTTGCAGGTGAACACGCATTCCATGGTAAGCAGGAATGGGCTTCAGTACAGGATATGGAAAAAGCTGTAGAAACAATCATAAATATTGCCCTGATCTGGGAAGAAAAGAGCAACTAAATTATTTCAGATACATTGCTGCTAAAAGCTCATAAGAGCGTATCCGTTCTTCGAAACCTTCGGTTATCGTTACGGCCATCAGCTCATTTACCTTGTAGTCACTCAGCAATGTATCTATTTTTTCTTTCAGGACATCGGGCGTGCCAATCAGCATCCTTTGTCTGTGATGAGCTATTCTTTCCTGTTCAGCGTCATTATAGCTGATATGTTTAATATCATCATAACCAACCGGAAATAATCTGCCCCCTTTTTCAAGCTGAAGATATCTGTAATCCATTACAGCCTGCTGACGAAAGATCACTTCTTCATCTTCTGAACAGAATACACCCACGCCTACATTTACTACAGGTGCAGTTAAGTCAACTGATGGCTGGAAGCGATCGCGGTAAAGCTGTACAGATTCCGGTCCGCCTGCAGGGTTGATAAAATGAGCAAATGACATCCCCATTCCAAAATGTGCAGCGAATAAACCACTTTGCCCACTGGAACTTAATAACCACATTGGTGGAACAGTTAAGGCCTGCGGAATGGCAATGATTTTTTCCTGTATCGTGCCCGGTTCTGCTACATCATGCAAATAGTTTCTCAATTCGTTAAGCTGTTCTAAAAAATCCTGTTCTTTCCAGTGATTGGATGGATTAAGTACACTGGCCGTGATTCTGTCTGTGCCCGGAGCTCTGCCTAATCCCAGGTCAATTCTTCCCGGAAAGAGTATTTCAAGCATACGGAAATTTTCAGCTACTCTTAACGCACTGTGATTTGGAAGCATTACTCCTCCCGAACCCAGCTTTATGTTTTTAGTCTGACCTGCCAGATGCGCAATCAGAATTTCCGGAGTTGAACCTGCTAATGCTGTGGTATTATGGTGTTCAGAAACCCAGAATCGTGTATAACCTAGCTGATCTGCAAGTTTTGCAAGTTCGGTGGTTTCCAGTATAGCCTGTTGTGCGGTAACACCTTTTCTGACCGGTGACTGATCAAGAATACTTAAATGAATAGGACTAGTGCTCATATTGACAAATTGTATGGCAAAAATACAATCTGTGATTCTGATAAATGAGTTTACAGATTATTGTGACTTCCGGATTATTGAGTTACCCTCATTTCCGCAAGATACTGATCCTGGCCATCATCAAATAGCAGATGGCACTCCCATCCACATTCTTTAGCAATTTTTTTAAGGAGCTGCGGATCCAGGTAGAGCCAGTTAAACCATTCTCCTTTCTGACCTTCATATTCATACTGATAGGCTATCTCTCCGTGATACTTATCAGCGGGTTTTTCCATGTCTTCATATAAATAGGAGATGTCAGAAGTATCAAATAATAACTGTCCGTCTTCATTTAATAGTGATCTGGCATGAATAAGGAATGTTTTAAAGCCTTCCAGTGTACCTGTCAGCCCTATTCCGTTCATCAGAAATAATAAAGTATCAAATTTTTCACCCTGGTAACTAAAGATATCTCCCTGTGCGGCATTTTTGACACCCCTGGCTTTCATGATCTCTACCGCTACCGGTGAGATATCGAGTGCAGTGACATCAAAGCCACGTTCCTGCAGAATAAGTGCATGGCTGCCAGCTCCGCCACCAACATCCAGTACCCGTCCTTCACAAAGATCCATTGCTTCCAGTTCTATGTCCGGCATTTCTTCTTCTGTTCGAAAAAAGATATCTACTGGCATCTCTTCCGGTTCATCGTAAGAATTGTGCAGCCATAAAGTTGCTGCTGTACCACTGGTAAACTGATCTTGTAAAGCTTTTCCGAAAACGTCCATCGGCGCAAAGGTATCAAATTATTTTTTTCTGATCAGCGATCTCCATGCCCTGCTTCTGCAGATTTATACGACGTTATAGGCTACCTGAGTCTCACAGTCAAATACCTGATGATATTCAGGGATAGCCACATGTTTAAAACCATGATCATTCAGTCTTTTGGCGAACTTCTGCTGTACCGGATATTCTCCATGTACAAGGAAGAGCTGTTTAACCTTTGATGGATCCTGAGAAGAAAGAAACTGAATTAAGTCTTCATAATCTCCATGGGCACTCATGGACTGAATAGAGCGTACTTCTGCGAGTACCTGAAGGTTCTGTCTGAACAGATATACTGTTTTATCTCCGGCCAGTAATCTGCCTGCAAGTGAACCGGGAGAAGCATAACCTACCATTAAAATGGTGTTTTTCTGATCACCTATGGTATTGTTGATATGATGTCTTACTCTTCCACCTTCGGCCATGCCTGACGAAGAAATAATTACGCAGGGTCTGTGATCGTTGTTCAGTGCTTTGGATTCTTCTACACTTTCAATGAATCTGAGTCCTTTGAAATTAAACGGATCCTCATCTATTTTCAGCACTTCCTTTACCCCGTTGTTATAGACTTCCGGGTGATTTTTTAATACCTGGGTGGCCTGAGCAGATAAGGGACTGTCTACATAAAAAGGGACATCCGGTAATTTGTGTTTAAGCTCCAGATTGTTCAGTGCGTATAATAACTCCTGAGTTCTGCCGACACTGAATGCAGGAATAACCACTTTCCCTTTTTTATCTATACAGGTATGTCTGATAATTTCCAGCAGCATATTCTCGATTGGTTCGAGGTCTTTATGCAGTGAATCGCCATAGGTAGACTCCATAATAATGTAGTCTGCCTGTGAAAAAGTTTGCGGGCTTTTTAGTAAAAGATCTCCATAACGGCCAACATCACCACTAAAAGTAAGACGGGTTGATTCACCATCTTCTCTGATCGTCAGGTGTACGGCCGCACTGCCTACAATATGTCCCGCATCAGTGAAACATACTTTCACCTCAGGGCAGATGTCAAAATCTGTATCATAGTCAACAGTTTTGAACTGACTTAATGTTTTGATTACATCATCATCAGTATAAAGCGGCTCTTCCGCTTCTTCGCCCTGTTGCCTTTTTTTGTTTGCATATTCAGCATCCTGCATCTGAATTTTTGCCGAGTCCAGTAAAAGGATTCTCGCGAGATCCATTGTGGAAGGAGTACAAAAGATGTTTCCCGTGAAACCTTCTGCAACTAAACGGGGCAGCAGTCCGCAATGATCAATGTGAGCATGCGAAAGTATCATATAAGTAACTGCCGATGGATCAAATCCGAAATAGCTGTTGAGTTTCTCTGTCGCCTCTCCCATGCCCTGAAACATGCCGCAGTCCAGTAGTATTTGTATATTATTTTTTAAAGTAATAAGGTGTTTACTACCGGTAACGGCGCGTGCAGCGCCATGAAAAGCGATTTTCATCTTTTATATTTAGGTATAATAGTTAATAATGCCACCGGTAAGCGCCGGTGGCATCTATGGGGTTAAATGAGCATTAAGCTCTTACTTTTGCAATTTTGTCTTTTACAGTATCAGCAACATCGGACAACCTGTCTTTAGAAGCATCCAGTAAGTCGCAGAACCAGTCTGTTACTTTATCTTTTACATCATCACTTTTGTCTGAAGATAAGATCAATGCTACCGCGGCACCCAGGGCAGCTCCTGCCAATATACCTGCAACTATTTTTGTTTCTTTTGTCATAATAATTGTCTTTTATAATAGTGTAACAATATGCGAATAAAAAGGTTCTTGAAAACTGTTAATTTTATATAATAAACGTGGTTTTTGAAAAACATATACATGCTTGGAGCTTTATCTTATCTGAACCTGATATTTGCAGTCCTTTATTTTCTGGCCTACCTGCTGAACGGAAACCGTTTGGTCGTTTTGGGTTTGCTGATTGTTATTGTCTTTAACTGGATGGCTCTGCGTAATCTGGAAATCCGGCAGAGGCAGTGGTCAGCTTTCCAGTGGCTGGCGGCACTGATAACTATATTATATGCTTTTTATATGGGATATGGTGCTGTTCTGCTGTTGCTGGATGCTATTCGTTATCAATATTATCCTGCAGCAGCAATTCTGCTCATTTTATCAGGGTTAATATTCTCATTTACTATCATTTTGCAGCTTTTTGCCGGGCTGTATCAAAAAACAAATAAAAAAAGTGATTAACTATTTGACAATTAAACATATTAATCTATCTTTGCAGTCCCTAAATCCTAGGGAGAAAAAATAATTGTTTAACAAATTAAATACAAGCAAGTGAATACGTTAAGTTACAAAACTGTCTCTGCCAATGCTAAAACTGTTAACAAACAGTGGATTGTTGTTGATGCACAAGGCGAGATTTTGGGGCGCTTGTCATCGAAGATCGCAATGATCATCCGTGGTAAAAACAAGCCTGAGTACACCCCACACGTAGACTGCGGCGATAATGTGATCGTTATCAATGCGGACAAGATTAAGTTGACCGGAAACAAAATGAATGATAAACAGTATATCTCATATACTGGATATCCAGGTGGTCAGCGTTTCATCTCTCCAAAAGAGTTATTGGCGAAACATCCTACGCGTGTAGTAGAAAAAGCAGTTCGTGGTATGTTACCTAAAACAAAATTAGGTAAGAAATTATACACTAACCTTTTTGTTTATGCAGGTACTGAGCATCCTCATGCAGCACAATCACCAAAAACCATTACACTTTAATTAAAGGAAGAAAGAAATGTCAGTTACTAACACTTCAGGAAGAAGAAAAACTGCTGTTGCAAGAATCTACATGAAAGAGGGCAACGGTACAATTACTGTAAACAGTAAAGATCACAAAGTATATTTCCCTACATTACCATTACAATATATTGTAAACCAAAGTTTTGAAGTTTCAGAACTTGCTGGTCAGTATGATGTTCAGGTAAACGTAGCAGGAGGTGGTATTAAAGGCCAGGCAGAAGCTGTTCGTTTAGCGATTGCTAAAGCTATTGTTGAAATAGATGCTGAGAAAAAACCGGCATTACGTGCTAAAGGGTTAATGACCCGTGATATGCGTATGGTTGAACGTAAGAAACCAGGACGTAAGAAAGCTCGTAAAAAGTTCCAATTCAGTAAACGTTAATCTCAAGGAGGACAAAGACAATGGCAAGAACAACATATCAAGACTTATTGGATGCAGGTGTACACTTTGGTCACCTTACCCGCAAATGGAATCCAAAAATGGCACCATATATTTTTATGGAGCGCAATGGAATTCACATTATAGATTTAAACAAAACTTTAACTAAAACTGAAGAAGCTGCTTCAGCGATCAAACAGATCGTAAAATCAGGTCGTAAGATCTTATTTGTAGCGACTAAGAAACAAGCTAAAGAAATCGTTGCTGATCAAGCAAAAAAAGTAAACATGCCTTTCGTAACTGAGCGTTGGTTAGGTGGTATGTTAACTAACTTCCAAACTGTACGTAAGTCAATCAAAAAGATGTCTAACATCGATAAAATGACTAAAGACGGTACTTACTCTATTCTTTCTAAGAAAGAGCGTTTGATGATCCAGCGTGAGCGTATTAAATTAGAAAGCCTATTAGGTGGTATCGCGGATTTAAACCGTTTACCAGCTGCTATCTTTTTAATTGACGTTAAAAAAGAGCACATCGCTGTTAGCGAAGCGTTGAAATTAAACATTCCAACTTTCGCAATGGTTGATACTAACTCTGATCCTTCTAACATCGATTTCCCTATTCCAGCGAATGATGATGCAACTAAATCTATCTCTTTAATTACTGATGTTATCATCAAAGCAATTGAAGAAGGTTTAGATGAGCGTAAACGTGAAAAAGATGATGAAGCTGAAAAAGAAGCTGTAGCTGCTAAAACTGCTGCTGATGCTCCTGAAACTGCTGCACCTGGCGCTAGAAGAGCAAGAAAAGAAAATGCTGAAACTGAAGAAGGTACAAGCGAAGCATAAATAATATATTTTTGGGTTGTATGTTGTGCGTTGCGGGTTTTACTTACAACATGCAATGTACAACCCATAATTTTTTAGATAAAAACTTAAAAAAGAAAATAAAATGTCAGTACAAATTTCTGCAGCAGATGTAAACAAATTACGCCAACAGACCGGTGCCGGTATGATGGATTGCAAAAAAGCATTAATAGAGGCCAATGGCGATTTCGAAGCTGCGGTTGATTACTTACGTAAAAAAGGAGCTAAAGTTGCAGCAAGTCGTCAGGATCGTGATTCTAACGAAGGTGTTGTAATCGCAAAAGCTACAGCTGACGGTAAACGTGGTGTTGTAGTTGAATTAAACTGCGAAACAGATTTCGTAGCTAAAAATGCTGATTTCATCGCTTTAGCAAATAAATTCACTGATTTAGCTGTAGAGAAAAACCCAGCTACTTTAGAAGAATTATTAGCTCTTGAAATTGATGGTCAGAAAGTTTCTGATATCATCGTTGAAAATACTGGTAAAATCGGAGAGAAAATTGGTATCTCTAAATTTGAAACAGTATCAGGCGAGAAAGTTATCCCTTACATCCACGGTAACTACCGTTTAGGTGTTTTGGTTGCTTTAAACCAGGCAGTTGCTGGTGCTGATGAAGCTGGAAAAGATGTAGCGATGCAAATTGCTGCAATGAATCCGGTTGCTTTAGACAAAGCAGATGTTGACACACACACTATCGAGCGTGAAATGGAAATTGCTAAAGAGCAAATCCGTGCAGAAGGTAAACCAGAAGAAATGGTTGAGAAAATTGCTGCAGGTAAACTGAACAAGTTTTACAAAGACAGTACTTTATTAAACCAGGAATTTGTTAAGGATTCTTCTAAAGACGTTCGTAAATTTTTAAATGACACAGCTAAAGATTTAACTGTTACAGCATTTAAACGTGTTCAATTAGGATCATAGTTCCTTCATGATAAATTAAAAGGTCCCTTATTTTAAGGGACTTTTTTTTGCCCTGTATTTTTTGCCATATTTAGCAATGATATAGTTTCTCGGATTTTGCTCTCAAGGAAGCTTAGAATAAGTTATCGGCTGAATTTTAATTTTCAGCGTATTAAAAATAAAATATGATAGCCATTAAGAACTCGAAATTTTTTAAAGATGAGGAGCTGATTACCGATGCAACTGTTTTAATTGCAGAAGGAGTAATTCAGGACATTACGAAAGATGCTGTACCTGCCGGATATGAGGTAATTGATGGTCAGGGAAGTTATCTTTCTCCGGGGTTTATTGATCTGCAGATCTACGGTAGTGGTGGGAATTTATTCTCTGCCTATCCCACAGCAGATACCCTGAAACAAATGGACGAGGACCTGATCAGTAAGGGAACTACAGGTTTTTTAGTTTGTTTAGCAACAAATACGCTTGAAACATTTAAAAGGGCTATTGAAGCTGCCAAAGCTTATCAGTCACAGGCCCGGGCTTTTTTAGGCCTGCATCTGGAGGGACCTTATTTAAATCCCGGAAGATTAGGGGCACATCCGCTTGAATATGTTCATAAAGCAACCCTTGAAGAAGTAAAGTGGTTACTGGATGATGCTGATGGGGTGGTTAAAATGATGACTATTGCACATGAACTACAAGATGATGCGGTAATAGAATACCTGCTGGAACAGGGTATAGTCCTTTCCCTTGGACATAGCAATGCTGATTTTGAGCAGGCAAATCATGCTTTTGGCAGCGGCTTTACAACAACAACGCATTTATATAATGCAATGCCTTCTATTCACCACAGAAATCCGGGTTTGCCCGCAGCTGTATTTAATCATCCTACAGCTATGGCCAGTATTATAGCCGATGGAGCACATGTTGATCTGGAGATTATTAAAATGACTTATAAGCTGATGCCAGAAAGACTTTTTCTGATAACGGATGCAGTTACGGCCTGTACAATTGGGCCATATAAACATCAGCTGGAAGGATCCAGATATGTAACACCGGAGGGAACTATATCCGGATCTAATATCACCTTACTCGATGCAGTGAATAACTGTGTTAAACATTGTCATATACCCCTATCTGCAGCTATAAATATGGCTTCATTGCGCCCGGCGGAAGTTTTGAAGATAGACGATCGTTATGGACAGATTGCCATTGGAAAGGTGGCAGATTTATTGCTGATTACGGACAATCTGACCTTACAAAAGGTTTTTGCTGGTGGTTTATTAAACGTTTAAACATTTCAGCTTAATAATTAAAACAAATAGTTATTTTTGGAGTCATGAAGTATAAAAGGATCCTACTCAAGTTAAGCGGAGAATCGCTAATGGGCGAAAAGCAATATGGTATTGATAATGACCGCGTTAAGCAATACGCAGAAGATATTAAAGCTGTTCATGCACAGGGCCTGGAAATTGCAATTGTTATAGGTGGGGGTAATATTTTCAGAGGTTTGAGTGCAGAGAAATCAGGAATGGATCGCGCACAGGCTGATTATATGGGAATGTTAGCTACAGTAATCAACAGTATGGCTTTACAGGATGCACTGGAAAAAGTAGGACTTAAAACAAGATTACTTACAGCAATTAAAATGGAGCAGATCTGTGAACCATTTATCCGCAGAAGAGCGGTAAGACACCTTGAAAAAGGACGTGTTGTTATATTTGGTGCGGGTACGGGAAATCCTTACTTCACTACAGATTCTGCTGCTGCGCTGCGGGCAATTGAAATTAAGGCAGATGTTGTACTGAAAGGTACAAGAGTAGATGGCATCTATACTGCAGATCCTGAAAAAGATCCATCAGCAGTCCGCTATAATGAAATCTCTTTCAAAGAAGTTTATGCGAAAGGATTAAATGTTATGGATATGACTGCCTTTACACTTTGCGAAGAAAATGAGCTTCCTATTATCGTTTTCGATATGAACAAGACAGGAAACTTTATGAAAATTGCCCAGGGTGAAGAAATTGGCACACTGGTAAAAGGCTAAATTTAATACAAATATATTTTTTTGATAAAAAGCACAAATTATGAACGACCTCATAAAGAAACAACTACAAGATGCTCAGGCAACAATGGACAAAGCGATTGCTCATTGTGAAACTGAATTGACTAAAATACGTGCGGGTAAAGCTTCAGTGGGTATGCTGGATGGAATTATGGTTGACTATTATGGTAGCCCGACTGGTTTGAGCCAGGTGGCAAGTTTGACCACTCCGGATGCACGTACTATTCTGCTTCAGCCATGGGAAAAAAACATGTTAGTTCCTATTGAGCGTGCAATTATGGAAGCGAATATCGGGATCAACCCACAGAATGATGGTGTTGTTATCCGTCTGGTAGTTCCTCCATTAACAGAAGAGCGTAGAAAAGACCTGGTAAAAAAGGTTAAAGAAGAGGCTGAGCGTGGTCGTATCACTGTTCGTAACATTCGTAAAGATGCGAATGAGAAGATCAAAAGATTGAAAGGTGAAGGCGTTTCTGATGATGAAATCAAGACAGGTGAAGGAGAAGTACAGAAAATGACGGATCTTTATATTGTTAAGGTAGATAAACATGCCGAAGCAAAAGAGAAAGACGTAATGACTGTATAAGTCTGAAACAACAAATATAATTTAAGAGTAATTAAAAGGGAATATGGTTTTTGCTATATTCCCTTTGTTTATTTTTGTTCTCTATTTTTTCTGCATGAACTTATTAGTACAGTATCTTAAAAATTACAAATGGGTAGTCTGTCTGGCTCTTGTGCTGGCCGCCATCAATATAGGTTTCTCTCTGCTTGATCCATATATTACCGGGAGGATCGTTGATAATTTCATTGAGAAAAAGGACGTGCTTAACCGCGACCAGTTTGTCTGGGGTGTATTAGGACTGATCGGGCTGGGTGTTGGTGCCGCAATGGTATCCCGTATAGCAAAGAATTTTCAGGATTATTTTACCAGTATTATCGTTCAGAAAGTAGGTGCAGAGATGTATGCTGACGGGCTGAAACATTCCCTTGAACTTCCATATCAGGTCTTTGAAGATCAGCGTAGCGGAGAGACGCTGGGTATTCTTCAGAAAGTGAGACTGGACAGTGAGAAATTTATAACCTCTTTTATCAGTATTCTGTTTGTCAGTCTGATCGGGATGATCTTTGTGATTGTCTATTCGGTATCCGTGAGTTATAAAGTGACTGTTATTTACTTTCTGGCTATCCCGGTGATCAGTTTTGTCAGCTGGTTTTTAAGCAGAAAGATTAAGGTAATCCAGCGTAATATCGTAGCTGAAACTACTGCGCTTGCCGGTTCAACAACAGAATCTTTAAGAAATATTGAACTGGTTAAGAGTCTTGGGCTTGCCAATCAGGAGATAGAACGTTTGAATAAAACCACTTACAAAATTCTTGGCCTGGAATTAAGAAAGGTCAAATATGTAAGAAGTATGAGTTTTGTACAGGGAACAACCGTTAACCTGGTCAGGAGTATCATGGTAGTTGTGTTGCTTATTCTGATTTTTGAAAATACAATTTCTGCAGGTCAGTATTTTTCTTTCTTGTTTTATTCCTTTTTCCTTTTCGGACCTTTACAGGAACTGGGGAATGTGATCCTTTCCTGGAGAGAAGCCGAAGTTTCACTCGGGAATTTCAAAAAGATTCTCAGTACACCTGTTGATCAGAAACCGCTGAATCCAAAGGTGCTGCACAAAATTGAATCTCTTGAGTTTTCAGGATTAAGTTTCAGACATCTGACAGGAAAAACCAATGCCCTTAATGAAATAGGTTTCAAGGTTCATGATGGAGAAACGATAGCCTTTGTCGGGCCTTCAGGTTCTGGCAAAACTACCCTTGTAAAGCTTTTGGTGGGACTTTATCAGCCAGAGGTTGGACAGGTATTATATAATGGGATTTCGAGTAAAGAGATTGATCTGGATCGTTTAAGAGAGAAGATTGGGTTTGTTACTCAGGATACGCAGCTGTTTTCCGGAACAATCAGAGAAAATCTTCAGTTTGTCCGTCCCGGAGCAACAGATGAAGAGTGTTTACGTGTGATGGAGCAGGCAGCCTGTCAGACGCTTTTAGCAAGAGCTGATAAAGGTCTGGATACAGTAATCGGAGAAGGCGGAGTTAAGGTTTCAGGAGGAGAAAAACAACGTTTATCAATTGCCAGAGCTTTACTGCGCAGACCGGATATCCTGGTTTTTGATGAAGCGACCTCTTCTCTGGATTCACTGACCGAAGAGGAAATCACTGCTACAATAAGAGAAGTTTCAGAATTTACAAACCATATCACCATCCTGATTGCGCACAGATTATCTACTATCCGTCACGCAGACCGTATATATGTGCTTGAGAAAGGACATATCATTGAACAGGGAAAACATGCAGACCTGCTGGAAGAGAAAGGACTGTATTATGCAATGTGGAGACAGCAGGTAGGAGAAAGATAAGCAGGTTAAACTGTTTCTTCGTGGATATCCTGTAAAGTAAGACCAAGCAGGCTTTTGGTTTTAGTATAAGTGATACCCGCTACGATAATAGTCATACATCCGCCAAATACTACTGCCGGAACTGTTCTCATGAGTTTTGCGGTAAGCCCGGATTCAAATGCGCCGATTTCATTGGAAGAACCTATAAACATACTGTTTACAGCCGATACCCGGCCACGCATCCTGTCGGGTGTCAGTAATTGCATGATTGTAGATCGGATAAGGACGCTGACGCTATCAAATGCACCTTCCATGAACAGGAACAGCAATGTTAAATAGAAGTTCTTAGAAAGGCCGTAACAGATAATGCTTGTGCCAAAACCTACTACTGCTACCAGCAGGTTTCTCCATGGTCTGTTCATCGGGGAAATTCTGGTCATCACCAGCATCGTCAGAACAGCTCCCGCAGATGCAGCCGCACGCATAAAGCCCAGTCCTTCAGAACCTACTTTTAAAATATCGTTCGCGAAAACTGGTAATAAAGCAACCGCACCGCCAAAAAATACAGAAAATAAGTCCAGGCTCATTGCACCCAGCATCATTTTACTTTTGAATACAAACTGCACACCCTCAGTCAGACTTTTCATGATACTTTCTTTGGGAATGTATTTTGGAGGATGTGATTTCAGGAAAAACACACAGACCAGTGCGACGAAGATGAACAGGATAATTACCGAATAGGTAACGGTGATTCCATAAAAACCATAGATTAATCCGCCAACTGCCGGTCCCAGAATAGAGGCTGTCATATAAGAAGAACTGTTCCAGGTACTGGAATTGGGATAAAGCTCTCTTGGAACTGTCATCGCCATCAGAGAAGAAGTTGCAGGGCTGAAAAATCCCCTGGCAATCCCTATCCCAAATACCATCGTATACATAATAGGAATGATATAACTTTCCAGGACATAAGGATGCATCTGATGGGAGGTTGCGACCAGCATAATCAAAGAGCAGATAAAGACTCCCAGAAATATTTTAAGCAGCAGTCCCCTTTTTTCTGACTTATCGGCAACATAACCACCATAGAGTGCAATACCTATAGAAGGGAGTGCTTCACAGAGCCCAACCAGGCCCAGTGCAAGCGGATCTTTTGTTAAATGATAAATGTGAAAGCCGATAATGACGGCTTGCATCTGGTAGGCAAACGTGAAAAAGAAACGCATACCAAGGAAAGATCTGAATTCCCTGTAACGCAGGGCGGCATAAGGATCTTGTTTATCTACAATTCTGGGACTGTCCAAAGGAAAATGATTTGGAACAAATGTATAGGATAAGAAAGGATTTTTGAAATGTAATGTCAAATATGACAGAGTCATATCTGACATTAGTATTATTTTACAAGATCATAGAAATCCTGATAAGCATGTTTCATGTTTTCAGCCTGATTAATTGCAGAAGAAACTGCAATTCCGAAGATACCGGTTCCTGTCAGGGCTTCAACATCAGTTAACTTAACGCCGCCTACGGCCAGCACCGGAAGCTCAATTCCCTTTTCTTTTAAGACTGCAACAATCTCTGTATACCCATCCAGTCCTAACCATGGAGAATTATTGGGTTTGGTATCCGTATGGCTGAAAGGTCCGCAGCCTGCATAATCCGCACCTTCAGCAGCAATTCTGATTAACCCTTCAACAGTATTTGAAGACCCGCCAATAGTAATATCTTCGCCCAGTTGTTCACGTAAAGCTTTAAAATCAGCATCCATGTCTTCAATGTGGAAACCCTGGATATCTGCCTTTCTGTTTAAATGAATATGATTGGTTACAATCAGTGTAGCTCCCCAGTCATCACAGATCTCTGCGATGGCATGAATATCTTTCAGAAGAGCTTCGTCATCTTTAGTCAGACAACGGTATTGAATCCATTTTGCTCCCGCTTCACAAGCAATCTGCGCCTGTTCTATGTGAGTCAGGGTATCAATATCATGGGTGATAAACTGAAGTTTTTCGATGAATTTTTTCATGTGTATATATACCTGATAATTTTTTTAATTTAGTCTTTAGAATCTAACATTTAAGGACAAAAGTAAGTTAGTTCCGGCCTGTGGGAAGTAGAAGTTTTCTGTTACCCTGTTACCACCGCTATAAGAACCATAGGTATAGCCATTTGACTCATATTTTTTGTTTAAAATATTATTAGCCAGCAAACCAATATTCATATTCTTAACACCTTTGAAGCTAAAATCATAGCCTAAACGAAGATTGTTAACCCAGTAACCGTTAAGTTTCCTGCCTTCATTTTGTGTGTTATCCATATACTGTTTGCTCACATACTTACTTTGTAAAGCAATCGCAAAACCGGTAAATGGTTTATAAACCAGCTCTCCAAACAATACCGCATCAGGTGAAAAGGAAATATTGGTATTGGTGTAAGTATACATATCCTCCTTTTTCGTGTCATAATTATGAATGAACTCCGAAAAATCCTTAATCTTATTTCTGCTGATTGCGGCATTGGCATTAACTAAAAAGTATCTGCTAAGCGTATAAGATCCGTCAAATTCAATTCCCAGTCTGGAGCTGTTCGGTACATTTTGTCTGATTGATGCACCGACATCACTTACTTTACCGGTAACCACAAGCTGATCTTTATAGAACATACCATAAACATTGATACCAGCACTGTAACGGCTATCTTTGATACGATACCCTGCTTCCACGTTGTACAAACGTTCAGGATGAGGAACAGTCCCCACATTGGCATTTACATAATCATCCCGGTTGCCCTCTTTATTAGCCACACTCAGGGAGGCATAAATATTACTTTTCGGATCTATAAAGTACGATGCACCAATTTTAGGATTAAAGAAGTTGAGTTTATCATGAACATTTAAAGGCAGCAGGTCATTATCTTTCCCTGTAATATCATATTTCAGTGCTCTGTATTGCAGGTCTGCGAATAAGTTAAGTTTCTCAGCCGGGCTGTAGGATACTTTGGTATAGACATTAAAATCATTTTTATTTCCATCGCCATCATAATAGTGATCTGAGTTATTCAGATTTGAAGACACCTGTGACCAGCTGATCTGACCATAATGTTTACCACGGTATTGATTGTATGCACCTCCTACCGTGAAGTTTAAACTGGAACTGGCCTTATAGTTAAAACTATAGGTTGCGCCGTAAAAATTGTTGTTTAACCAGCGTCTGCGTACCAGGTCAGTTGATAAAACAGGAGCTCCGTTAATTACAGGGTTTTTCAGACCATAGTCAGCGAAAAGCTGACCGGCCTTAAATTCTTCATAATAACCTCTTCCGTAGGTATAGTGGAGCGCACCATTAAAAGAGAGCTTATCATTAAACTGTTTGGCGTATAATACCTGATAGTGATCCTGCCAGTAATTATCATTCTGATCTTTATACAGGAATGAGTTGTATTTCCGGCTGTCAGAATTTAACAGGTTATCTGCATCGGCACCTGTCAGTTCATTTCGAACAATATAATCTTTCATTCCCTGTAAGTCTCCCCTTAGTCTTGATTCAGGCACACCATTCCATGACTGATAGGTCTTTTCTGAACCTGAAAAGACATTGATACGTAACAGATCAGTTTTTCCATGGTAAGCACCAGATAAGAAATAAGATTTCAATAGCGATGCACCACGGTCTACAAATCCATCAGATTGTATACGGGATAGACGGCCGTCAAAACTAAACTTGTTATCAATTAATCCTGTTCCGATTTTTACCGTGTTTTTTAAAGTATTGAAAGAGCCGTAAGTACTGTTCACTTCAGCATAAGGATCCAAGGCAGGTGCAGAAGTCTGGATGTTTAAGCTCCCGCCAAAGGCGGCAGCACCATTGGAAGAGGTACCCACGCCACGCTGAATCTGAATACTTTCAACCGAAGAAGCAAAATCAGGCATATTTACCCAGAAAGCACCCTGACTTTCAGAGTCATTTAATGGGACACCATTCACTGTGACATTTATTCTGGCAGCGTCACTTCCCCTGATTCTGATACCTGTATAACCAACTCCTGCACCAGCGTCCGAAGTCACAACGACTCCTGGTGTATTATTGATTATAAAAGGTAAATCCTGACCAAAATTATTGACAGCAATGTCAGCTTTGCTTACATTTTTATAAGTGGTACCGGATTTTTCTGTTGCTCTGGTGGCCATTACAATAACTTCATCAGCCAGGTATGCCGAAGGTTTCAGTTCAAAATCAATTCGCTGATCTCCGTTAACCTCAATAGTTTGATGCTGAGTTTCATAACCCACAAAACTTACTGTCAGGACATATTTACCTGCTTTGATGTTTTTGAGCTGATATTCTCCGCGAGAGTTGCTGTTTATACCGTTGTTTGTGTTTTTTAGGCTGATACTTGCTCCGGGTAAACCGGTATGCTTTGTTTGCTCTGAAACGGACCCCGAAATTGTAAATTGCGCGCTGGCCAATACAGGTAAAAGGAACACAGCTATAACTGCGATCAGTAATGTTTTCAATTTGCTACTGTTTTTTAGTAAAACCTGTTACACATAGGGCTAATGCAACATAATTAAACTCCATAACTCCAATCCCTCCGCCGGCATTATCCGGATCAGGTGTATATTTGAATAGCATGATATTTATTCAGCTATCAAATAATGGGTATGATCTCAGCCCGTCTTTGTGTTTTTTACAAAACAAGGCACCCCTTTTGATATCGGCAAATGTATGAAATATTTTAGATATAGCAATTAAACGGTGTCTGAGGGCTTACTCTATATCTTCTTTCTCCTCTAATGCATTCTGATAACCCTGTGAATATTTAATACTTCCCCAGGCAGTTAACATGGTAATCACATCTTCATCCTTAAGCGGGCCGGTAAGCTGGCTTTTACAATAGGCTAAAAATTCTGTTTCGTTCATTTGATCTGTTTATTTAATGTCTTTAAATTTTAAGCCGTTTTTATTTCTAAGAACTGATCTATTACTGTAATTGCATTTTGCAGACGGTCTTCAATACCTCCGACAACAACATAATTAGCGTTCAGGTTTTTTAATTCTTTATGCCAGACAGACATGAAATGCTCACGCATATGAGGAAAATCGCGTAAAGGATCTTCCTGCCATGGCAAGTCTATATCAAGCAGCAGATAAAGGTCATAGGTTCTTTCATTCAACGCATCTAAAACCATTTGCGGTGTTTCACCGAGCATCTCATCGCTCCATATTTTTACAGTCAGAATCGTCGTGTCGCAAAAAATAAAATCCTTTTCTGTCATGGCCAGTACAGACTCTTCCAGTGCTACCTGCCCGTGAAACATGTTAATCTCATCCTGCATAGTACAGGGGGCTGTCAATGCTGCACAATAATAGCGCGCAAACTCTGATACCCAAAGCGTATCATAATGTTTGGCTAATAATTTTGTAATGGTTGATTTTCCCGTACTTTCAGGGCCTACAATAGCTATTTTCTTAATCATGAATTCCTTGTGATTGCTGTTCTAACCTTGTTTTTTTCCATCCCTGATAACCTACCCATGCAATATAAACATACAAGGTATACATGATTGCCGTTGCATACAGATCTTTGGAGATATAAACACCCACATAAATAATGTCTACAAAAATCCAGATCAGCCAGTTCTGTAATATTTTTCTGGCCAGGAAGATTTGGGCAACAAGACTGCATGCAGTACAAAAACTATCCAGGAATGGATAGGATGCTTTGGTAAAATAATGGAGTAAAGTTCCAGGAAGAATGGTGAGGAGAATAATTGCTATAGCCGAAAGGGCCATTTCTTTATTGGTAATTGTACTTACGGGTCTGGATGACTCAGAGTTATTCCTGTTTTTGCTCCAGAAATACCAGCCATAGGCGTTGGTGACCAGGAAATATACCTGCAAACCCATATCAGAATATAACTTACTTTCAAAAAAGATGAAAATATAGATCAGTACACTTATAATGGCAAGTGGCCAGTTTAGAATATTGTTTTTTGCCGCGAGCCAGACACAAAGAGTCCCTGTAATCACACCGCACCATTCCAGCCAGCTGGTTACCCTGAAAAAATGGGTGATACTCTCCCTGACTACATCAACAATAGCTACCATGTGCCAAATGTAAAATTATTTTTCTGTCCATAACTATTTAGAATTATTTTAAATAGTTTGAATTTTAAAGATGTATCACTTACTTTTGCCCTTATTCATAATCAATCCAAATAACTTAGATGTATAAAACCAAATTACCTATACTAACAGCAGTGCTGTTGTTTAGTAGTTTAATCGCTTTAGCGCAACAAAGCGCAGTGATAAAAGGCAAAGTTACCATATCCAGCGGAAAGGCCGCTTCCCAAATCTCGATTACACTGAAAGGCAAAGGCATCGCCACTATGACTGATGAAAAGGGGGAGTTTGTGATTAAACATGTCAAAGCAGGAACCCATACAATCAAAGCCTCGGCAATAGGCATTCGTTCTACTGAAAAAAACATCTCAGTGAATGCCGGAGAAACACAAACCATAGATTTTGTGTTAGCTGAAAATGATGAAGCTTTACAGGAAGTCAAAATTGCAGCGATTAAAAATAAATATAAAGTAAGTCTGCCATCTGCCACTTTAAGGTTAAATGAACCTTTGCTGGAGGCACCGCAAAATATTCAGATTGTTAGCGAACAAGTCCTCAAAGACCAGCAGATCACCAGTATGAGTGATGGAGTAATCAGAAATGTCAGCGGAGCCATACGTACCCAGCACTGGGCTGATATGTATGCCAATATCAAAATGCGGGGTTCACAGATTCAGGCTTTTAGAAATGGCTTTAATGTGGTTAATTCCTTTTGGGGACCCCTTACCGAAGACATGAGTTTTGTTGATCATATTGAATTTGTTAAAGGTCCGGCAGGTTTTATGCTGGGCAGCGGAGATCCGAGCGGGTTATATAATGTAGTTACTAAAAAGCCTACGGGAATCAATAAAGGGGAAGTTTCATTTACTACCGGAAGTTACGGATTGTACCGTACTACTGTGGATTTTGATAGAAAACTGACTGAAGATGGTAAGTTATTGTTCAGACTCAATGCATCCGGGCAAAATAAAAAATCACACAGAGACTTTGAATACAATGACAGGTACAGTATCGCTCCGGTGCTGTCTTATCAGACCGGGAATACTAAGTTTACTGCCGAGTATACTTTGCAGCGGGCTAAAACCAGTCAGGTAGGCTCCTCTTATGTGTTTGGAGTAAATGGTTATGGTAGTTTACCGGTTAATTTGTCACAATCTGATCCCTTGATTCCACCTACAATCATCAATGACCAAAGCATTACATTGAATGTGCAGCACAGGTTTGATGAGCACTGGAAGCTAACCGCCCAGGGAGCATATTATAATTACAATATGTCGGGTAACAGCGGCTGGCCATCTAAAATAAATGCCGACGGAACAATCATTCGTAACATTGGAATATGGGATGCAACCAGCAGTATGAAACTGGCTCAGGTATTTTTAAACGGAAACTTTAATACAGGCGCTGTACAGCACAGGATTCTGGCTGGTTTTGATGCCGGAGATAAAAAATACGCAGCTGACTGGAACAGTAGTGTTAACCTGGATTCCGATGCCAGTCCATTTAACAGCGAACATCCTGTATATGGGACTAATCCGGCAGCATATACGGCTTTTGATATCAGACGCTTAACTCCTTTAAAAGAGCGGGCTATAGATGCCGGAGGTTTAATCGGCTCTAAGTATCACTCTTTTTATTTGCAGGAAGAACTGGGCTTTTTTAATAACAAATTAAGATTAACCCTGGCCGGCAGGTTTACCAATATCAAAGAATACAGCTGGGGTAAAAGTGCCGAAGATCCCAATAAGGCAAACCAGTTTTCACCAAGGTTTGGTCTGAGCTACTCTATCGACAACAATACCTCTTTATATGCCGTTTATGACAAGGCTTTTATCCCTCAGAGCGGAATACTCAGAGACGGAGGCAAGATTAAACCGGTTACCGGAGTCAATACGGAATTTGGTCTCAAAAGGGACTGGCTTGACGGTAAGGTCAACACAACTTTATCTTTTTACCGTATCGTCAAACAAAACGAACTGACCGGAGACCCAACTGATCCCAAAAAGATATACAGTGTTGTTCTGGGTGAAAAAAGAGTACAGGGTATTGAGTTTGATCTGAGAGGAGAAATAGTCAGAGGACTACAGCTGATAGCCAATTATGCTTATACTGATGGTAAAGTAACCAAAGCAAATCCTGATGTGGAAAGTATTAAAGTAGGAGATGTTGTGCCCGGGTTTGCCAAACATACTGCAAATAGCTGGTTAACTTACACTGTACAAAACGGACTATTGCAAGGTGCCGGAATTTCTACAGGCTTCTCCTGGCAGATTGACCGCGTACCGGGTAGCTGGAGCAGATCTGATGATAAACCTTTACCAAACTATTTCCGTTTGGACGGCGGACTGTTCTGGAGTAAAGGCAATATCAAAATTACAGGTAACGTGTTTAATATCTTAAATAAATACCTGTATGATGGTGAAATCTATAATTTTGGTACTGTTACCGCTTATGCATGGCAGACAGAGCCATTGAGAAATTACAGAGTCGGCATTGCTTACAAATTTTAATAAGTTTCCATAAGCTATTTGAAAAAGAGTCCGTATGGGCTGTCCCAAAATTGTCTGGATTTCCGGGAGCAGTTTAATGCGGACTCTTTTTTGTTATTTTTTGCTGTTAGGCGACGAACTGAAACTCAGCGATGTTCTGACACTTACGTCTGTTGTTAAGTTTTCTCTTAACACATATTCCAACCGTACTTTAAGGTTGTTGCCTTTCATGTACTGATCTACAAAACGGGAGTTGTCAATATCCAGTACCAGAGAAGATCCGATATGTTCAGCAATGTCGTTTCTGGAAGCCACCATAACTTCTCCGCTGTTTCCATTGGAAACAAATATCTTTAAGGATTTAAACATCCCCATGCTTTTATCATTGGGATCAGAGGCGACAATACGTGCCGAAGCTATTCTGATATCCCTGACATAGTCATTTCCGCTCTGATTTCCGATGACCTCATCAAAACTGCCGGCTGTACTGGTCACTGAACTTATGCTGTCAGCTCTGGAAGATTTGGGAATAACCAGTGTGGCGGTATACGGAAAACTGGACTTGATAATAGACTGGACAGTTCCGCAACCGCTTAATAAGATCACTGCAGCAAGGACTGTAAATAGTAATTTCTTCATTGTTTTTAATCATGTATGACAGCGTCAGCTGTTTTCTAGTAACGTATAAAAGCTGTGCAAAGTACGCTCCTGAAAATCAAACCGTCTCTGGCAGCAGATAATGCTGTTTTTTGAGCGTAATTATTACTGTTTAAGTTTATAAAACTCTTTAAAATAAATCTGAATTATTACCAGCTAATAATGTAACTTTGCATCCCGACAGAACAGTCGGGATTCTTCAACCATAGCATAGAAAATCTCGCCCAGCTATCAGTCTTACAAGACGAACATTTTTTAACAACACTTTAGACTTTTTTAAAGCCTTATGCCTAAAGACACATCCATACGTTCAGTATTGATTATCGGTTCCGGACCTATTATTATTGGCCAAGCCTGTGAGTTTGATTACTCCGGATCCCAAGCTGCCTTATCCTTAAAAGAAGAAGGAATTGAAGTTTCTATTATTAACTCCAATCCTGCAACTATTATGACCGATAAGATCATTGCAGACCATGTTTACCTCAGACCTTTAACGGTAGACTCTATTGAGCAGATTTTAATAGAGCGGAAAATTGACGCTGTATTGCCAACCATGGGAGGGCAGACTGCTTTAAACCTTTGTAAAGAGGCTGAAGAGCGCGGTGTCTGGGAAAAACATGGTGTTAGAGTGATTGGAGTTGATGTTGCTGCCATTGAAAAAACAGAAAACAGAGAATCTTTCCGCCAGTTAATGGTTGACATAGGTGTGGGTGTTGCACCATCAAAAATTGCGAACTCTTTCCTTGAAGGTAAAGAAGCTGCACAGGAAATAGGCTATCCGCTGGTTATTCGTCCTTCTTATACTTTAGGAGGATCAGGTGGTGGATTTGTTCATAAAAAGGAAGAATTTGATGCTGCGCTTAAACGTGGTCTTGAAGCTTCTCCAACACATGAAGTTCTTGTAGAAAAAGCAGTTTTAGGCTGGAAAGAATATGAATTAGAGTTATTAAGAGACAGCAATGATAATGTGATTATCATTTGTTCTATTGAAAACTTCGATCCGATGGGTATTCATACCGGTGACTCTATTACAGTTGCGCCGGCAATGACATTATCTGACAGCTGTTACCAGGACATGCGTAACCAGGCTATCAAAATGATGCGTGCGATAGGTACTTTTGCAGGGGGATGTAACGTACAGTTCTCTGTTAATCCTGATAACGACGATATCATTGCTATTGAGATTAACCCAAGGGTTTCCCGTTCATCAGCACTGGCAAGTAAAGCAACAGGTTATCCGATTGCTAAAATTGCTTCTAAGCTGGCGATTGGTTATAACCTTGATGAAATAGAAAATCAGATTACAAAAACTACTTCGGCTTATTTTGAGCCAACTTTAGATTATGTAATTGTTAAAGTACCACGCTGGAACTTTGATAAATTCAAAGGAGCAAATCCTGAACTGGGCTTACAGATGAAATCTGTTGGTGAAGTGATGGCAATTGGCCGCAGTTTTACTGAAGCATTGCAGAAAGCTTGTCAGAGTCTGGAAATCGGACGTGCTGGTTTGGGTGCTGATGGAAAACATAACAGAAGCATCGAAGAGATTATGCACGGCCTGGAGCATCCAAGCTGGAACCGCTTATTCCTGATCAAGGATGCCATGAGTATGGGCGTTCCACTGGAATCTATCCGTAAAGTCACTAGAATTGACAAATGGTTCCTTGCTCAGATCCAGGAGCTGGTACAGCTGGAAACAGAATTAAAACGTTATTCATTAACTAATATACCGAAGGAATTTTTCTTCAACCTGAAACAAAAAGGATTCTCTGATATCCAGATTGCTTACCTGTTGGGTAATGTAACTGAGGATGAGGTTTATGACCGCAGAAAATCACTGGGAATCAGAAGAGTGTATAAGATGGTAGATACCTGTGCTGCTGAGTTTGCTGCACAGACACCATATTACTACTCGACTTTTGAGGAGGAGAACGAATCAGTTCCTTCAGATAAAAAGAAAATTATTGTATTAGGATCAGGCCCGAACCGTATTGGTCAGGGTATTGAGTTCGATTACTCTTGTGTGCACGGTTTACTGGCAGCAAAAGAAAGCGGATTTGAATCGATTATGATCAACTGTAATCCTGAAACTGTTTCTACAGACTTCAACATGGCAGATAAGTTATACTTTGAGCCGGTATTCTGGGAACATGTACGTGAAATCATCGAACTGGAAAACCCTGTAGGTGTGATTGTACAGTTAGGTGGTCAGACTGCTTTGAAAATGGCAGAAAAGCTTCATGAAAACGGAATTAAAATCATTGGTACTTCTTATAACGATATGGATATTGCAGAAGACCGTGGCCGTTTCTCAGATCTGTTAAAAGAATTAGATATTCCATATCCTAAGTACGGTGTTGCCGAGAATGCAGAAGAAGCTATCGTAGTAGCTAATGAAGTAGGTTATCCGGTATTGGTCCGTCCTAGTTATGTATTGGGTGGACAGGGAATGAGTATTGTGATCAATGATGAAGATCTGGAAAAAGCAGTAGTGAAGTTACTGGGTGATTTACCGGGTAACAGAGTGCTGATTGACCATTTCCTTGACAGAGCAGAAGAAACTGAATCAGATTCAATCTGTGATGGTGAGGATGTACATATTGTTGGTTTAATGGAACACATTGAGCCGGCTGGTATCCACTCCGGAGATTCATTTGCAGTATTGCCACCGTTCAGTCTTTCTGCCAAAGTGATGGAAAGCATGGAGACTTACTCTAAAAAAATAGCCAGAGCTTTAAATGTAATCGGTTTACTGAATATTCAGTTTGCCGTAAAAGATGAAAAGGTTTATGTAATTGAAGCAAATCCAAGAGCATCAAGAACGGTTCCTTTTATCGCCAAAGCATATGATGTTCCTTATATCAATATCGCTGCTAAAGTAATGTTAGGGGTAAACAAACTGAAAGACTTCAAAATTGAACGTAAATTAGAAGGCTACGCAATTAAAGAGCCGGTTTTCTCTTACGATAAATTCCCTGAAGTACCGAAAGAGTTAGGTCCTGAAATGAAATCTACAGGTGAATCTATCAGATTTATCAAAGACCTGGAAGATCCTTATTTCAGAAAACTGTATAAAGACAAATCAATGTATTTATCAAAATAATATATGTTTGATAACAAAAAAGTCCCGTATTTACGGGACTTTTTTTATGCCTGTGTGATTTGTCAGCCGACCGGCTTGAAAATACGTTTCAGGTGTATATTTTCTACAGGATAAACGACCAGTGGGATTTTTTCAATAATCGTTTCACTCGTATCCAGGCCAAAAGCTTTAGTGTCAGACTGCGCCAGTTTTTTTATCGCAAAATAGCTTCTCAGAATAAAACCGTCTTTCAGACTGAATTCGTTTTCATAGGAAAGGAATTTCTCCATGATCACAAAGCGGAAATCTGCTGCCAGGTTAAACTTATTCAGGGAATCATATTTACTGGTAATGTCAATCTCTTTATTAGCGACCATTTCCTGCACGACCTTTCTGAACAGTACGTTAATCCTTGGATGAATACGGAAACCCAGTCTGAATTCTATGCGGATAATCTTATCATCAGCAAGCTCCTCGACCATAAACTCCATCGTATAGGGTTCATCGGTTCTTTCAATATGTACAAACCAGTATACATCTGCTCTTTTGGGATTCCTGCTGAAAATAGAATAAAGTACTTTCTGTTCAATTTGTTTACTGTTATTTGCTTTGGTCAGATAGATCAGATGCGTACAGTATTTAGCTATGGAGCGATCTTCGCTTAAAGCCTTCAGCATGGGTACCTGGTCTTCCAGATCAACAAACTTTAAGAAGCGGTTAGTAATCTTACGGGCTTTAAACCAAACAAACATGGTGAAAATCAAACCCACTTCAAAAACGAGGAAGAATAACCTTTTGACAATTTTTACGGAGTTTGCTACAAAGAAAGAAAGTTCAACCACAGCAAATACACTGACTATCAAAAGAACCAGCCAGAGTGGCCACCGTTTTACATAACGCATAAAATAATACATCAGAATAGTAGTCATCAGCATTGCAATGGTGATAGAGAATCCATAGGCTGCGGTCATATTCTCAGATGTTCTGAAATAAAGGGAAACAGCAATACAGCCTATACAAAGCAACCAGTTTATACTTGGAATATAAATCTGTCCGCGAATATTAGTGGGGTATTTGATGGTCACCTTTGGCCAGAAATTCATACTTACAGCCTCGCTGATTAAAGTGAAGGAGCCCGAAATCAATGCCTGGCTGGCAATAATTGTCGCCATGGTGGCAACAATGACAACAGGAATTAAAAATAAGTGCGGCACAATCTCAAAAAACGGATTAACACCATCAAAGCTTTTTTGCGGACTTTGCATTAATACCCATGCACCCTGTCCAAGGTAATTCAGTACTAATGCTGTCTTTACAAAAATCCAGCTGATCTGTATGTTTTTTCTGCCGCAGTGTCCCAGGTCAGAATATAAAGCTTCGGCTCCGGTGGTACATAAAAATACCGCTCCCAACAGCCAGAAGCCATGTGGATGATCCATTAGTAAGCGTGCCCCGTAATAAGGGTTGAGCGCTTTAAATATTTCCGGATAATGAATGACCTGGATTAGCCCCAGTAAAGCGATCATACAAAACCAGCAAAGCATAATCGGACCAAATGAGGCCCCGATTACTTTAGTGCCAAATTGTTGAAAAAAGAACAGCAATACAATAATGGTGATCACTATACCCAGAATGAGTGTATTCCCGGGAACAATAATCTGTGATAATGCAGGCACGAGATTTAGCCCCTCAATGGCAGAGGTTACAGAGATCGGTGGGGTAATAATACCATCGGCGAGTAATGTTCCTGCTCCGATTATTGCAGGGATAGCCATCCATTTACCATAACGTCTCACTAGTGCGTACAAAGAAAAGATTCCTCCCTCTCCTTTATTGTCTGCCTGCAGTGTAATAAAAATATATTTGAAAGTGGTTTGCAGGGTCAGCGTCCAGAACACGCACGAAATAGCCCCCAATACTAAAGCCGGGTTTACCTGTCCCCCCTCTTTGAGTAATACCTGAAAGGTATAGAGCGGGGATGTTCCGATATCACCGAATATGATACCCAGTGTAACTAACATACCCGCTGCGGATAATTTTTTAAGATTAGGATGCATGATTATTTTGGCTATTTTTAATCAAAACTACGCTTTCTTATTCCATCTCAACGCTATGCAGTTTAATTTTAACCGCATTTTAATGCTTAGTATCAGTCTTTTATGGCAGAATCCTACCCGAACAACAGGGAGAAAACATCTTCAATTTTATTGACACCCGTAATTTCAAGTTTATATTTATCCGTAACCAGTCCTTTCAGATTATAGTTAGAAACAAAAATTCTTTCAAAACCCAGTTTATCTGCTTCAGCAATCCGCTGTTCAATTCTGTTGACAGCCCGGATTTCGCCGGATAAACCTACCTCTGCTGCAAAACAGATTTTCGAAGAGATGAAAATTTCCTCATGCGAGGAGATAATCGCGGCCAGAATAGCCAGGTCAATAGCAGGATCTTCCACCTTAATCCCTCCGGCTATGTTTAAAAATACATCTCTTGTACTCAATCTGAAACCGCATCTTTTTTCCAGCACTGCAAGCAGCATGTTCATTCTTCTGGTATCAAAGCCGGTAGCAGAACGCTGAGGCGTTCCGTATGCAGCAGTACTCACCAAAGCCTGTGTTTCAATCAGCATGGGCCTGGCGCCTTCTAAGGTTGCTGCAATGGCAATCCCGCTTAATTCCTCGTCTCTTTGGGACAGTAGAATTTCAGAAGGGTTGGATACCTGTCTTAATCCACCGCTGTGCATGGCATATATACCCAGTTCTGCGGCAGCTCCGAATCTGTTTTTGATGGAGCGGAGAATCCGGTATACATGATGTCTGTCACCTTCAAATTGTAAAACCGTGTCAACCATGTGCTCCAGGATTTTAGGGCCTGCGATGGCTCCGTCTTTGGTGATATGGCCAATTAAAAATACGGGAGTATCAGTTTCTTTGGCAAAACGTAATAATTCTGCGGTACACTCCCTTACCTGTGAAACACTGCCCGGCGTGGAGTCAATATGTGCAGAGTGGAGTGTTTGTATAGAATCTACCACAATAATATCCGGTTCAAGTATTTCTATCTGCTTGAATATATTTTGAGTAGAAGTTTCAGTAAGGATATAGCATTCAGCAGTTGGACTGCTGGTTATTCTTTCCGCACGCATTTTGATCTGCTGTTCACTTTCTTCTCCTGAAACGTACAGGACTTTTTTCCCGGTAATATTCAGAGCAAGCTGTAACATCAGGGTAGACTTCCCTATTCCGGGTTCCCCGCCGATAAGTACAACGGAGCCGGCAACAAGGCCGCCACCCAGTACACGGTCCAGTTCAAAATCACTCGTCGAGATTTTATTCTCTTCGGTAAAAGCTATATTGGTAATCTTGTTGGGCTTATTTGATCTTTTTGCCGAACCTGATGGCTGCCATGCAGGTACACTAGCTCCTGGTTTTTCAATTACTTCCTCTACGAAAGTATTCCATGAATTACACGAAGGACATTTTCCAAGCCATTTGGCTGATTCATATCCACAACTCTGACAGAAATATGCTGATTTAGTTTTAGCCAATTGATTTGAGATTAAAATTACAAGAAGACGAATTTAAATAATTCGGTGGGATATTGGGAGCCGGAACGAATTTATGCCGGTATAAAATAGAAAAGCCTGGTACGTTGACCAGGCTTTTCTATTATGTTTTGAACATGAGCTCTACAATTTTATTTCTTCGTCTTTGGAAGAGATAAAATGAAACTCTGTTAGTAAGTAAGACGGAACTGCCTTTACTTTAATTTTCTGTCCGAATTTAAAGAACCACTTCCATTGCAGGGAGTAAATACCTTTCTTGATAAAGGCCTCTATATACGGGTGTACACAAAGTGTAATATTCTTTTCATTTTGCTCACGCAGAATGTAGTTCATATTACTTTCAATATCATCCATTAAAACAATACTGGCTTTAATTTCGCCGGTACCATGACACATTGGACAAACTTCGCTGGTCACGATGTTCATCTCAGGACGAACACGCTGACGTGTAATTTGTACAAGGCCAAATTTACTTGGAGGCAGAATAGTGTGTTTAGCACGATCCAGCAGCATCAGTTCACGCAGGTAATCAAATAACATTTTACGGTTAACCGGTTTGTGCATATCGATAAAATCGATAACCACAATACCGCCCATATCACGTAATCTGAGCTGACGGGCAATTTCTTTTGCAGCCTCTTTGTTTACCTGTAAGGCATTCTCTTCCTGATTTTCCTTATTGGCAGTTCTGTTACCGCTGTTCACGTCAATAACGTGTAATGCTTCTGTATGTTCTACAACAAGATAAGCTCCGCCGGCAAGATTTACGGTTTTGCCAAAGCCATTCTTAATTTGTTTTTCAATACCGAAATGCTCGAATATAGGTTCCTTGTGCTTATAAGGTTTGACTATTTTCTCCATTTCCGGAGAAATCTCATGCACATAAGAACGGATATCTTCAAACAAACCCGTATCGTTCACATAAACATTGGTGAAATCTGCACTTAAAATGTCACGAATTAACGTTGACGTTCTGTCCATTTCACCCCAAACACGTTTGGAAGGTTCTGCTTCAGGTAATTTCTTGATGAAATTTTCCCATTTAGAGACAGAATCCAATAAATCTTTTTGTAATTCTTCAACACCTTTACCTTCAGAAACAGTTCTGATGATCACACCGAAGTTTTTAGGCTTAATACTTTCAATAATCTTTTTTAGACGATTACGTTCCGTATTACTCTTAATTTTTTTCGAGATTGAAATTACATTAGAAAATGGGACTAATACTATGTACCGTCCTGCAATAGAAAGATCAGAGCTTAGACGCGGTCCTTTAGTTGAAATAGGCTCTTTAGCTATTTGAACAGGTATAAGCATGTTTTTGGAAACTACCTCAGATATTTTGCCAGCCTTATTAATATCGGCTTCAAGCTTTAAATTGTCTAATAACGTTCCACTAACAGTGCCATTCCGCTTAATTTTTGTAAGCTTTAATAAAGATTGAACTTGCGGACCAAGATCGAAATAATGCAAAAAAGCATCTTTCTCATAACCCACATCAACAAACGCAGCATTTAGTCCCGGCATAATCTTTTTTATGCGGCCTAAATAAATGTCGCCTACGGCGTAGTTAGTGTTAATGTGTTCTTTATGAAGTTCTACAAGTTGTTTATCTTCAATCAAAGCTATGGTTACTCCCGTAGGAGATGAATCGATAATTAATTCCTTTACCAAAAGCTATACATTTAAAGGGATGAATCCCTTATTAAACACATGGACTGAATATATAAAAAACAAATCAACGAAGAATAGATACTAAGGCCAGCCTTAGTATCTATTCTTCGTTGATCATCTAGAAAAATCTATTTTTTCTTATGTCTGTTTTTTCTTAAACGTTTTTTACGTTTGTGGGTGGCCATTTTATGTCTTTTTCTTTTTTTACCGCTTGGCATAATTGTAAGGTTTAAATATTTTTATAAATCTGTTTATTAGTTTTTGGTTTTCAGTTCAGCCACTTTCTTATCAATAAAGTTTGATAAGGTTGGATTTGCTGCCAATTTTTTACTGTTTAAGTAAGCCTCAACAGCCTCTTTGTTTTTGCCCAGGTTTTCATAAGCTGTAGCCAGATAAAAATAAGCATCTGGTGAAGGCTTTTTGGCAATGATACCGTTAAACCTGGTTATTGCTTTATCAAATTGTCCGGATTTTATCGCAAAAGTCCCCAAGCTCATGTTTGCTTTCAGGTTATCAGGGTCTTTTTTAATGACATCCAGCAACATTGCTATTCCTGACATTGGTGCACCCATGCCGTTAACGACAGTGATCCCCAGGCCGGTTTTAGCTTCAAGATTTGTTGAATCCAGTGCAACAGCATTCGTATAAGCTGCATTTGCTTTCTGTAATAGTACAGGAGAGATTAAACTATCCTGTGTATTGTCAAAAGCTTTCATTAACCGGCTACCAGCAGCTAACCAGCTATTCAGGTTACGCTCTTTGCCAGCAATGATTTCCAGATATAATGCGCTTGGAACAGCTTGTTCAACATCATCCCATTTTTCTGCCAGAACTTTTGCTGCATTCACTTTCTGATCTTCAGATGCAGTTTTATATGCATTTTCCAATGTAGTGATTTCAGCAGCTAAGTTAGCATTAATTGAATTTTTAGCAGCGGTTGAAACCTCTGTTAAATTAATTGTACTGCCTGCTGAAGTAAGTTGCCCCCCGGCAGGAACGCCAGTTGTTTCTTTCTTCGGCTTCACTAAACCTTTAATATCTCTTGTAAACAAAAATACCGCAAGCAAAATTACTGCTGCAATAATCAATGTCTGTTTAGATCGGATAGTGTTCATCATAAGCAGATTAAGCTTCTACGCTTAGTTTTTTTGAATTGTTTTTTACTTTATCAACAAAAACTTTTGCTGGTTTGAAACTTGGTACAAAATGCTCTGGAATAATAATCGCAGTGTTTTTTGAAATATTTCTGGCAGTTTTTTGTGCTCTCTTTTTAACAACAAAACTTCCAAAACCCCTAACATAGACATTTTCGCCACCGATCATGCTACTTTTGATTACTTTGAAGAACGCCTCAACGGTTTCCTGTACATCTACTTTTTCAATTCCTGTTTTCGTTGATATTTCTGAAATAATATCTGCCTTAGTCATATTTTCTATTATTAATTGTTGTGTGTTTAATATTATAAGTGATTTGGGGTTGCAAAAGTATTGCTTTTTAATGAGATAGGAAAATAAAAGATCAATTATTTATCTCAAATAGTATCAGGGAATTGCAAGTTTTACAGAAATGGACTTTTCTACAGGGTAAAGCAAAATATACATTGGAGAATTTTGAGCACTGAAAAATAATAATTTATAAATCGACAAAATAATGGATTACTTGTATTTTTGGGGTTATGGCATTTCAGCAAGAGCTTACCAGATGGTATCTGGCTAACAAAAGAAATCTTCCCTGGAGACACACACAGGATCCCTATGTGATCTGGTTATCAGAGATTATTTTACAACAGACAAGGGTGGAACAGGGGTTGCCATATTTTAATCGCTTTCTGGAGGCCTATCCTGCTGTAAGTGATTTTGCAGCGGCCAGTGAAACAGAGATCTTAAAGCTCTGGCAAGGTCTGGGTTATTATTCCAGGGGGAGGAATATGTTGTTTACTGCGCGTCAGATTATGGATCTGTATGATGGGGTTTTCCCTGTCAGCTATAAAGACCTGATCAAACTTAAAGGAGTGGGTGAATATACTGCGGCAGCTATTTCGTCTTTTTCTTCCGGTGAGGCAAAAGCGGTTTTAGATGGGAATGTGTTTCGCGTACTTGCCCGGTATTTTGGGATCAGTACACCAATAAACAGTACTGCCGGAAAAAAGCAGTTTTCTGAACTTGCGCAGTCTCTGATTGATCAGGAAGATCCCGCATTGTATAATCAGGCCATCATGGAATTTGGTGCACTGCAGTGTAAGCCAAAATCACCGGATTGTGAAGTTTGCCCGCTGGTACTTTCCTGTTATGCGAAAAATAATAAACTGATACCTGTTCTTCCTGTTAAACTCAAAACAGTGAAGGTTAAAACCCGTTATATCAATTATTTTATCTGTGAGCAGGATAATACTGTCCTGGTTAATAAAAGGATTTTAGAAGATATCTGGCAGCATCTGTATGATTTTCCGCGTATAGAAACTGCGGCTGAGGCAGCTGTAAATCATGAAGAGTTTACTCAGGAAGTTAAACAAAAGTTTGGGGCAGATGTTATTATTCGTCCGTTGATGGAGATGAAACATTTACTGACACACCAAATTATATATGTTCAATTTTTTGCTTTAGATAATTATATCGTTAACTTTAATATGAGCACAGAAGCGAATTGGGTCACTTGGCCTGATTTGGATCAACTGCCGCAACCGAAAATTCTAACCAAATTTATTAACTTCTATTTTAACAAATAGCAAACTCCAAATTCATGTCAGGTATTAACAAAGTAATTTTAGTTGGACATTTAGGGAAGGATCCTGAAGTCCGTCACTTAGATGGTGGTGTTACCGTTGCCAGTTTTCCATTGGCTACATCCGAAACCTATAATAAAGATGGAAAACGTATTGAACAAACAGAATGGCATAACATCGTGCTGTGGAGAGGGTTAGCCGAAGTGGCATCAAAGTATTTGCAGAAGGGAAAACTCGTTTATATAGAAGGAAAACTACGTACACGGTCATTTGAAGACCGGGAGAAGATAAAAAAATATGTAACAGAAGTTGTTGCTGAGAATTTTACTATCCTGGGCAGAAAAAGCGACTTTGAAAATACACCGGTAACCACGAACAGTACACCGAAAAGTGAAAATGATTATTTGGATGCAGATGGTATTTCAGGTGATCTGCCTTTTTAATCAGTCTGTTGATCAGGCCTGAAATAGCAGGCTCATAATTTATGGAAAGCCCGGAATGCCTTACAGCATTCCGGGCTTTTTCATTTGGAATTTAATTAGACAGACTTAGTCCGGCTGTTAACTACCGTATGAGTCCACGTTGAGTCCACAGTAAGTCCACATCGAGTCCACCTTTTTGTGCAAAAAGGTGGACTCGATGTGGATCTGAAGTGTAACGGATGTGGGCTCGCAGAGAAGTTGATATGATCATGCTGGTATCCTGCTGATTTACATGGGGGTGTCCGGAAACAAAAAAGGCCACCCAGTTTGGGCGGCCTTTTTTATAATATGAACATTAAAGATTAATTAGGATTTTTAATGTAATATATGTTAAGTCTGATTTTTGTGTTCGACGGATTATTGAATGAACCAATTACCGCTCTGCCAGCTGAAGTCGGATAAGGGAATACATTAAATTCACTTGCCGATGTAGGGGCCAGATAAGTTCCGTAATCAACAGTTTTGCCATCAACCAGATCCTGAATATAGTTGGTAATTACGAACGTATAACTTTTCTTGGTCTTATCATAGTAACCTCCAAAAGGTAATACAGCACGCGGATCTCCAGAAGGATTAGTTTGTGATGCCGGGTTGTTATCAGGTATATTCTGTCTCTGTTGAGCAATATCCAGTCTGTATAAAGCAAGACGTGGTGGGATTTTGAATGGAATTGAATCGGCAGGATCACTGATATCAACTACCAGTTCTGCCTTGTTGATTACAATTTTGG
Source organism: Pedobacter lusitanus (assembly GCF_040026395.1). Lineage (NCBI taxonomy): Bacteria > Pseudomonadati > Bacteroidota > Sphingobacteriia > Sphingobacteriales > Sphingobacteriaceae > Pedobacter > Pedobacter lusitanus. Next base: position 3,414,098 of record NZ_CP157278.1, on the reverse strand, counting down.
TGCCCAGAGATGCTTTCAGGTTTTTAAGATAAGGGAAAGTGATCTTGTTTCTCACACCACTCATCGCCTGTAAATAAGTTACCGGATAATCTGCAGGTGTCTTAATCTGCGCAGCTATTGGCGTATTCGTATAATCATGATTTACAGTTGCAGCAACCGGAGCTGATCCCACGTTAACAGGGAATCTGACTACAGCAGTATCTGTATTTGCCGGTGTCGTTTTATTTGGTCTTCTGTAATACACTTCAAGATTAGCGCTTGTGCTTCTGAAATCAATAAACATGATTCCCCCTGGTTTTCCCGAAGCGGCAGCTGCTGTAACTTTTAAACCTTTAAAAGATGCATTCAGGTTAGCTACGGTGCTTAATGTAGCTGAATCCAGTGCCGCGATTTTACTTTGTATCATGCTTGGTGTCAGCTTAATTCTAAGCTGAGGAACTACAGCAATCAGGGTGTCCGGACCTCCGGTTACGATTGTTCTGACTTTGAACGGGGTTGTCGGTTTTGCCAAAGCGAGTAATGAACCCAGTGGAGTGCTTGCAGCGTATGCTGTATTACTCATGAATTTACTTTGCGTATACAGGTTTGCATCCAGCTGACTAACATTGATGTTAAATGCTGCAGTACTGTCACCATACAATGGAGAGAAGAGGCTCACGCCTGCTGCCGTACTTGCTGCTGTTGCAGGTGTTATCTGATAAGGTAATACTAAAACCGCAGAGTCAACCGTTGCATTTTTACCAAAATCATTAAATCCGGTATTTGAAGGTAAACCCAGGGACATAGCCAGACTTGCTGTTGTAGAGCCGAAAATAGCATCGGTCATCTGTCCAAGCGGGTATCTTGAAAGTCCTGCAGCTGAGGTTTGAGTTGCTGAAAAGTAGGTAGTAACGGGCTCGTCTGCTACTGTTCTTGAAGTAACTGTAACGGTATCAAGCAGTATTCCGTCAATTCTGTTAGCAGGATCAACATCTAAACCTATAGTACTGGAGTCTTTACAAGACGAGAAAAGAAAAAGACTTATTAACAGGGTCAATAAGTCTAGTTTTGAAAATTTCATAATTAATTTAATAATACCTGAGTTTATGCAATTGAAACCAATTCATCGTTCGAGATTTCCTCATATAAAGAGTAGAAGTTCTCGAAATTTTCGGTTAAATTAAAGGCTAAAGTTGGCTTATTTGAATCTTTAACAAATTTTAACACATTGGCATCAATTTTCTCATCGGCCAGAACCACAGCGTCAGAGTAAGCAATTGCACCCATATGTAAAGTATTACTGTCTGCATTTTCGAAAACTTTAGTGTCGTCAGCTGTCATGTTGTTCATCACGGCTTTCTTATGCAAATCAGCATGTAAAGTCTCTGTGAAACAATTTTCATAAACAGAATAAACAACTTTTGAATTCTTGAATGTAGGGTCGTTTTTGTAAGAAGTTTTGATATAGGCAGGAACCAGTGAGGTCATCCAGCCATGGCAATGCACGATATCCGGTGCCCAGCCCAGTTTTTTAACAGTTTCCAGTGCGCCTTTGCAAAAGAAGATTGTTCTTTCGTCATTGTCTGCATAAAACTTGTTTTCTTTATCTCTGAATACATACTTGCGCTGGAAATAATCTTCATTGTCCAGGAAGTACACCTGCATACGGGCTGCTGGAATTGATGCAACTTTGATAATAAGTGGGTTGTCATTGTCATCAATCATGATGTTCATACCCGATAAACGAATAACTTCGTGCAGCCTGTTCCTACGTTCATTAATATTCCCGAACCTTGGCATTAGAATACGGATCTCAAATCCTTTTTCCTGCATTGCCTGAGGTAATTGACGGGTAATCTCTGAAATTTTGGTGAGTTCCAGGAAAGGCGACATCTCGTGTGTAACAATCAGTAGCTTCGTTTTTGCCATCTCCATATTTGTGAATAAATATTTATGTTAAAGAAAAGATAATCAAGGGGCAAAGGTAAGCAATTTATTCAAATTTATCAATATCTTGCCGAGATGTTTTGTTGGGATTATATAATTGACCAACTTTGGACTTTGAAATTTTACAACCCGGTTTGGAAGTTATAAATACTATAGCAGGTTTAAATAGCTTGCTGAAGCCGCGAAAGCTGGCTCAACAAAAAATTGCATTAGTACCTACTATGGGTGCTTTGCACAAAGGACACGTTTCTCTGGTTAAGATTGCTCAGCAGCATGCAGATATTGTGGTATGCAGCATTTTTGTGAATCCAACGCAGTTTACTGACCCTAAAGATCTTGAGAAATATCCGAGGCCTCTGCAACATGATATTGAAATGTTACAGGAGGCGGGCTGCGATTTCGTTTTTATGCCCTCGGTTAACGAGATGTATCCTGTACCTGAAAAGTGGCATATTGATCTTGGTCCTGCCGAGTTTTTGCTGGAAGGCGAATTCAGACGCGGACATTATCAGGGCGTAACACAGATTGTGAAAAAACTTTTTGATGCAGTAGATCCTGATCTTGCTTTTTTTGGTCAGAAAGATTTTCAGCAGGTGCTGATGATCCGCAATATGGTAGCTCATTTCAATTTACCGGTACAGATTATTTCCTGTCCTATAATCAGAGAAGATGACGGTCTGGCTATGAGTTCCAGAAATATACATTTATCTGCTTTGGAGCATGAACATGCTTTGGTGCTAAGTAAGGCGCTGTTTTATGTAAAAGATCATTTCCATACAGAAAGTATAGAAACCCTGCTTCGGGAGGCTGTTGCTATTATACATAGTGCAGAAGGTGTGGAACTTGATTATTTTACGATCGCAAACAGCGAAACCCTTCTTCCTGAACAGGACAAAACGGCGCAGCATCTGGTTGCACTGGTTGCGGCGAAAGTCGGAGAGACCAGGCTGATCGATAACATGATGCTGAACTGACACGAATTACATTAAATCTATATTATATTATCTAACTTTACAGCATGATTATCGAGATATTAAAATCGAAAATACACCGTGTCAGAGTAACACAGGCGGAATTAAACTATGTAGGCAGCATTACTATTGATGAAGACCTGATGGATGCCGCAAATATCATTGCTAATGAAAAGGTTCAGATTGTCAATAATAATAACGGGGCAAGATTTGAAACCTATGTGATTAAAGGCGAACGCGGTAAAGGTACAGTGTGCCTGAATGGTGCAGCTGCAAGACAGGTACAGGTTGGAGATACGCTGATTATTATTTCTTACGGATCCTTACCTATAGAAGAAGCTAAAAAATACAAACCTATCCTGGTTTTTCCTGATGATAACAACCACTTGCTGAAATAGGCAGCCGGTTAAAATTTTATCAGAATATCGTTATTTTTCGGAAAGATACTATGCAACCATAGTATCTTTCGTTTTGAAATACTAAATTTGGCAAAAAGTAATTTTCCAAATATAATTATTATGCTATTTCAACTAAGTGAAGAACAATTGATGATCCAGCAGGCTGCGAGAGATTTTGCGCAGAATGAATTGAAGCCTGGCGTGATTGAAAGAGATGAACACCAGAAGTTTCCTGCAGAACAAGTTAAAAAACTTGGTGAGCTGGGCTTTTTAGGAATGATGGTTTCAGAAAAATTCGGTGGCAGCGGTCTGGATGCAGTATCCTACGTCCTGGTCATGGAAGAACTTTCTAAAATTGATGCTTCAGCTTCGGTTGTGGTTTCAGTCAATAATTCTTTGGTTTGTTACGGTCTGGAGGCTTATGGCTCTGAATTCCAGAAAGAGAAATATCTGAAGCCTCTGGCTTCGGGACAGCAGATCGGTGCGTTTTGTTTATCTGAACCTGAAGCAGGATCTGATGCGACTTCCCAGCAAACCACTGCCGAAGATAAAGGTGATTACTACTTGTTAAACGGAACAAAAAACTGGATAACAAACGGTAAAAATGCCTCAACTTATCTGGTAATTGCTCAGACCCATCCGGATCTGAAGCATAAAGGAATCAATGCTTTTATTGTAGAAAAGGGAATGGAAGGCTTTACTATTGGCCCGAAAGAGAATAAAATGGGGATCCGTGGATCTGATACGCATTCTCTGATGTTCAATGATGTTAAAGTTCCAAAAGAAAACAGGATTGGTGAAGATGGTTTCGGTTTTAAGTTTGCGATGAAAACCTTAGAAGGTGGCCGTATCGGTATTGCAGCTCAGGCACTGGGTATTGCTGCAGGGGCATATGAACTTGCGCTTGCTTATGCTAAACAACGTAAGTCGTTTGGTAAACCTATTGCGGAACATCAGGCAATCGCCTTTAAATTAGCAGACATGGCTACTCAGATTGAGGCAGCAAGGATGCTGGTTTATAAAGCAGCATGGTTAAAAGATCAGGGTTTGCCTTATACGCTGGCTGGCTCGATGGCTAAGCTGTATGCTTCCAAAGTAGCTATGGATGTAACAGTAGAGGCTGTTCAGGTACATGGCGGTTATGGTTTTGTTAAAGAATACCATGTGGAGCGTTTAATGAGAGATGCAAAAATTACACAAATATATGAGGGAACTTCTGAGATTCAGCAAATGGTGATCTCCAGGGAAATACTCAGATAATATAGTTTTATCGAAAAAAAAGCGGTCTTTTCCTTTAGAAAAGACCGCTTTTTTTATTTCTGACATTTAGTCTTAGTCATTGTCTGTACCAGCGATAGTACCAAATAAAGCTTTGATAATAGCCACTACTATAGCTAAAAATGCAGCTGCGAAGAAACCTGAGGTATTAAATCCTGACATCATGCTATCTACTAAAAGAATCATCAGTACAGTAATAATGAAAGACATCAGTCCCAGGGTTAGAAAATTAACCGGGAAGGTAAGGAGTCTTAAGATAAAACCGATCGTAGCGTTTGCCAGGGCGATCAGAACGGCAGCAATGATAGCAGTACCGAATCCATCGATATGAACTCCGGGAACGATGTATGAGCCCAGAAGCATAGCCAGACCCATTAATAAAATTTCAATAATAAGTTTCATAATGTTTAGTTTTAAAAAATGTATAGTGTTTTGTTAAAATTACCTCCGGTGCTATTTGGGATGGCCTGTTTGATGTCATGTTCATTAGCAAATAATAAGCCACTTTCTATACGGTTCTCGGCAGACAGCAGTGCGATTGTTTTTTCTGAGATAGATCCTGCCGGTTTGTGGCAGATTAAAAACGGATTGAATACGGATACTGTTCATACTGATCTGGTCGCTGTACTGGAAACACCGGCAGATGAAGATACTTCAGGTATGGAGCATCCTGTGGCCGGAAAACTGGAAGTAACAGACAGTACTTTGGTTTTTAAACCGGAGAAATCATTTGTCCGGGGGAAAAACTATTTGATTGTATCTTTTATGAATACCAATTTTGCCGGTACATCAAAGCTGATCAGGGGAAAGCTGGATCATAGTGTAAAGCCTCAGCAGGTCATGCTAAAGCGTTAAGACCGCTAATTTCCTGTGTTTCTGTTTTTTTTATTTTCTGTTTCAGGCTGTTATTTAATTTTTTTAAATTAGATCTGATAAACATCCAATGGATTTACAAGCGGTATTTGTTTTTATTTTTGAAATAAAATCTCTACCTTTGCACTGTTATAGAGGGACAAGAGGGGGCAGAGGTCCCCTCTTTTCTTTTATCCGCAAATTGGGTTATGCAAGTAGAGAACAGAGTAAAAGAATTAGTAGAGGAAAAAATTTCGGACAGACCGGAGTTGTTTTTGGTTGAGGTAAAGATGTTGCCTGGCAATAAACTGATTATTCATGTAGATGGTGACCAGGGCATAAGTATTCAGGATTGTGCTGCCATAAGCAGACATGTTGGATTTCATCTGGAAGAAGAAAATACTATTGAAAAAGCATATAATCTGGAAGTTTCTTCTCCTGGTGTTGGTGAGCCTCTTAAGCTTAAAAGACAGTACGAAAAAAACATCGGACGGGAGTTAAGTGTTAAGCTTAGCGGTGGTGACATCACTGAAGGGAAACTATTAGAGGTAAATGAACAGGGCATTACCATAGAAGCGAAAGTAAAAGAAAAAGGTAAGAAAGCACAATTGGTTGAAACCAGTCTGGACTTTAATAATATAATAGAAACAAAGGTTTTAATTTCATTTAAATAAAAATGAGCAATATTAATTTAATCGATTCATTTCAAGAATTCAAAGAGTTCAAGAACATCGACCGTCCTACGGTGATAAGTGTGCTGGAAGAAGTATTTCGTAGCATGTTGCGTAAGAAATATGGTACTGATGAGAATTGTGATGTAATTGTTAACCCTGATAATGGTGATTTAGAGATCTGGCGTACAAGAAAAGTAATGGAAGATGGCTTTTCTGAAGATGATGATCTGGAAATCGAACTGGCAGAGGTTAAACAGTTAGATGCAGACATGGAAGTTGGTGACGACTACATCGAGCAGATTACTTTAGAAAGTTTCGGCAGAAGAGCTATTTTAGCTGCACGTCAGACACTGGTATCTAAAGTACTTGAATTAGAGAAAGACGAGATCTTTAAGAAATATAAGGACAGAGTTGGAGAAATTGTAACCGGAGAGGTTTATCAGGTTTGGAAAAAAGAAACATTGGTACTGGATGATGAAGGTAATGAGCTGATCATGCCTAAAACTGAACAGATACCTGCGGATTATTTCAAAAAAGGTGATACTGTCCGTGCGGTAATCTTAAAGGTGGATATGATGAACAGTACACCTAAGATTATTATTTCGAGAATTGCTCCTGAGTTTTTACAGCGTTTGTTCGAAATTGAGGTTCCTGAGATTTTTGACGGTTTAATTACCATTAAAAAAATCGTTCGTGAGCCAGGAGAGCGTGCTAAAGTTGCTGTTGAATCTTATGATGACAGAATTGACCCGGTGGGTGCTTGTGTCGGAATGAAAGGATCGCGTATTCACGGAATTGTAAGAGAGCTTAAAAATGAGAATATTGATGTAATCAATTTCACAAATAATATCTCTTTATATATCACAAGAGCTTTAAGCCCTGCCAAAATCACTTCAATTAAATTGGATGATGTAACTAAACATGCTTCGGTTTATCTGAAGCCTGATCAGGTTTCTCTTGCAATTGGTCGCGGAGGACATAATATCAAGCTTGCCGGCAAATTAACCGGTTATGAAATTGATGTTTACCGTGAAGCTGGTGAGGAAGATGAAGATGTGGATATCGAAGAATTCTCAGATGAAATCGATAGCTGGATCATTGACGAATTGAAAGCAATTGGTTGTGATACTGCAAGAAGCGTACTAGCGCTGTCAGTAGACGAATTAGTAAAAAGAACTGATCTGGAGGAAGAAACTATTAAAGAAGTTATCAGTATATTACAGTCAGAATTTGAATAAGCGTTGACTTGATGAGAAAAAACAAGAATAAACGTTACTTTTGTATAAGAATTAAGAAAAAATAGGATATCAATGTCAGACGACAAACCAATAATTTTATTCAAAGCAGTTAAGGAACTTAACGTAGGGATAGCTACGGCCGTTGAGTTTTTAGAAAAGAAAGGCTTTTCTGTTGAGAATAAACCCACTACTAAACTCTCCCGCGATATGTATAATGCATTATTGAAAGAGTTTCAGGGAGATAAAATCGTAAAAGAAGAAGCCAATCAAATTGTTATAGGTAAAATTCGTCGTGATGAGCCTGAAGTAACTGAAAAAGTTACTGATGCACCTAGAAAAAATGTTGAATTCGAAAGCGAGGGCATTTTAATTAAAAACCTTCATTCCTATACTCCTCCTGCTGTTGAGAAACAGAAGGAAGAAGTAGCTCCTGCCCCTGCTCCTGAAAAAGCAGCAGAAGTGGAAAAAGAAGCCGAAAAGGTTGATGAAGGAACATTGAAAGGTGTTAAAATTGTGGGAAAAATCAATCTCGATGATTTAAACGCCAAGACCCGCCCTGCTAAAAAAGAAGAACTTCCAGCTGCTGAAGCTGTTAAAGAGGAAGCTCCGGTTGTTGTACCGGCTGCTCCTGTTGAGACACCTGTACCAGCAGCGATTATCCCGGAGGCACCTAAGGTAGTTCAGGAGGAAGTTAAGCCAGTAGAAAAACCTATTGAGGCTAAACCTGTTGAAATTAAACCTGAAGTAGTTAAACCTGTGGAAGAAGTTAAAGAAGAAAAACCAAAACCTGTGGAATCACCAGTTGCTAAAGCAGAGCCGGTTAAAGAAGTGAATACACCAAAAGCAGATAAGCCTGACGAAGTTGAGGTTATCAAAGCGCGTTCGGTAAAACTTTCCGGACCAAATATTATAGGTAAAATTGTTTTACCTACTACACCTGAGCGTAAATCACAACCTGTAGCTTCTTCAGCTGACAGTAATGATGCGAAAAGGAAACGTAAACGTAAAAAGGCTCCGGGATCACCTGGACAGAATCAGTCGTCAGGAGGTCATCCTTCGGCTACTGGTCAGCAAGGCGGGAACAACAATCCTGCTGCACCTGCAAAACCTGCGGGAGCACCTACTTTTACCAACAGACCTGATTTCAGGAACAATACAAACAATACAGCCAACAGGCCTAACTTTAGAAACAGCAAACCAGGCGGAACTGGAGGCACTAAAGAAGAACCTACGGAAAAAGAAATACAGGATCAGATTAAAGCAACGCTTGCACGTTTAAGCGGAGCTGGTAAATCTGGTAAATTTGCACAGCGTGCAAAACTGCGTCGTGGTAAACGTGATGATGTAGCTCTTTCAGCTGAAGAAGCTGCAATGGAGCAGGAACTGCAATCCAAAGTATTAAAAGTAACAGAATTTGTTACCGCTAATGAACTGGCAAGTATGATGGATGTACCGGTTACCAAAATTATTGGTACTTGTATGAGCTTAGGCATGTTCGTATCCATCAATCAGCGTTTGGATGCAGAAACACTAACTATCGTTGCAGATGAGTTTGGTTACGAAATACAATTCGTTAAACCGGATGATGAAGGCGACAGTATTATTGAAGAATCAGATGATCCGGAAGATTTAGTACCAAGAGCTCCGGTAGTTACGATCATGGGTCACGTCGATCATGGTAAGACCTCTTTGCTGGATTATATCCGTAAAGCAAATGTTGTAGCTGGTGAAGCAGGGGGTATTACACAGCACATTGGTGCTTATATGGTAACTACACCAACTGGTAAAAAAGTTACTTTCTTAGATACACCGGGTCACGAAGCCTTTACAGCGATGCGTGCACGTGGTGCGAAAGTAGCGGATATTGCAATTATTGTTGTTGCAGCGGATGATGCAGTGATGCCTCAGACTAAAGAAGCAATCAGTCATGCTCAGGCAGCTGGTGTTCCTTTGGTATTCGCCTTCACCAAAATTGATAAACCGGGTGCAAACTCTGATAAAATCCGTGAGCAGTTATCTATCATGAATATCCTGGTAGAGGATTGGGGTGGTAAATTCCAGTCTCAGGAAATTTCAGGTAAAAGCGGCTTAAACGTTGATCTGTTATTAGATAAAGTATTATTGGAAGCTGAGTTGTTAGAATTGACAGCTAATCCTAATAAACGTGCTACTGGTAGCGTAATCGAAGCGACTCTGGATAAGGGACGTGGTATTGTAACTACTGTACTGGTTCAGGCTGGTACTTTAAAAGTAGGTGATCCGATTTTAGCGGGTAGTTACAGTGGTCGTGTAAAAGCGTTATTCAATGAGCGTGGACAGAAAGTAGAGCAGGCAGGTCCATCGGTACCGGTACAGGTACTGGGTATGCAGGGTGCGCCTACAGCTGGTGATAAATTCAATGCTGTGGAGAACGAGTCTGAAGCGAGAGAAATTGCAAACAAGCGTTTACAATTAATGCGTGAGCAGGGCTTGAGAACGCAGAAACATATTACTCTTGATGAGATTGGCCGTCGTTTAGCGATTGGTAACTTTAAAGAGCTTAACCTGATTGTTAAAGGTGATGTGGATGGTTCAATTGAGGCATTAGCGGATTCATTACTGAAACTGTCTACTGAAGAAATTCAGATTAATATCATCAGTAAAGCAGTGGGTCAGATTTCAGAATCTGATGTATTGTTAGCTTCGGCTTCTGATGCGATTATCATCGGTTTCCAGGTTCGTCCATCTTCAGGTGCAAGAAAGCTTGCTGAAGCTGAGCAAATCGATATCCGTCTGTACTCTATCATCTATGATGCGATCAATGAGATCAAAGCTGCGATGGAAGGTATGCTTGCTCCTGAATTCCAGGAGAAAATTACTGCAAACGTAGAGATCAGAGAGACCTTCAAAATCACGAAAGTGGGAACTATTGCAGGTTGTATGGTTCTTGATGGAACGATTACCCGTAACAGCAAAATCCGTATCGTAAGAGATGGTGTAGTTGTTTACACTGGTGAGCTGGCTTCACTGAAACGTTATAAAGATGATGTGAAAGAAGTAGCCAGAGGTTACGAATGTGGTCTGAACATCCAAAACTTCAACAATATTGAAGTAGGTGATATCGTTGAGGCTTACGAACAAGTAGAAGTAAAAAGAAAGTTATAAGTTTATAATTAAAACTAATTGAACGCCCTGTTAAGGAATCTTGAAAAAGATTTTTAACAGGGCGTTTTTTATGGGATTAAGCTTAAATTAGCGTTTTGCCCGGAACAGCTATCCTTGCCGGCGGGTACAGCATCTTAAAATGAATATAAAAAGAAGTATCAGTAAAAAAGTCAATAAATTATTCGGGACTGGCAGGGTAAAGTCCGATCAGGCTCCGATTTATAATTTATATCAGACAACTTATGAAAGAAGCGTCCTGATATGCTATATAACGCATCCATTTTATAAGGCTAATCATTTTACGCATCAGAATTATATTACCTCGCATATCATCGCAGAAAGCTTTTCTGAACTGGGATACAACGTAGATATTATAAGTTACCTGGACAAAACTACGGAGATTGATTACGGAAAATATGCTGTGATTTTTGGTATGGGTTACCGATTCGAAGATTCCTTTTACCACGCAGACCGAAATATTCCAAGGATCATGTTCGTTACTGGTGCACATGAGCATCTGCACAATGAAATGTGCCTGAGAAGTATAAATGATTTTCACAGGTTATCGGGGCTGTGGCTGGCGAATGAAACCAATATGATTTCAGTAAGTACTTATTTCTCGCTTTTTAATGCAGATTTCGCTATTATTCTGGCCAGGGGTTTTGTTTATGAGGATTATAAAAGCAGATTCGTGAATCATCTGTATTCACTAAATAATAATATTCTTGGTTCCTTTAGTGAGTTTAAGCCCAAAACTGCAGAATCACGTACAAAAAGCTTCTTATTTCTAACCGGAGCTAAACTGGTAACCAAGGGGTTGCATATTTTACTGGAGGTTGCAAAATTAAGAACAGATCTGAATTTCTATATTGTAGTACCTCATATGGATATCCATTTTGAAAATTATTATGAGCAAATATTACATCATACCCCTCATGTGTTCTTATACAAAAATATAAGAATGGACTCAGTAGAAATGAGACATATTATTGAAAATTGCAGTTATACAATTGCCAGTAGTTATGTTGATGGCCTGCCAGGCGGCACAATTGAACCAATGTCTGCAGGTCTTATTCCAATAGTAAGTAAATACTGTGGATTTGCAAGGGAAAAATTTATCTTCGAGATGGAAGAGTTATCATCAGAGGGATTAAACCAGACCATTGAAAAAGTATTGGCCCTGGATGATCGGACCTATGCTGAATACTGTACACAGGTGAGAACATATACCATAAATAAATTTTCTGCAGCTTCTGTTAAAGCCGATTTGCTTGAATTATTGCAAAAAGAGCTTAAAGCTGTTTAAGCAAGTAAGATATAAGAATAATTACTAAAAAACATTTGATGAAAAGTAAAGTTACCGGCGGATTAACCAAACATCTCTTTGATGCAAAAATATTAGGCAGATATGATGTCAGTTACTATCAGTGTCTGGAGACTGGGTTTATTCAGACTGAGGAACCGTACTGGCTGGATGAAGCCTATTCATCGGCAATAACAAAACTGGACCTGGGACTTGCTCATCGCAATGAAATGCTAAGGGAACGCGTGATTAAGGTGTTGAATAAGCATTTTGACAGAGATTCGGTATATCTTGATTACGCAGGAGGTTATGGATTGTTTACAAGGATGATGCGGGATAAAGGTTATAATTTTTATCATAGTGATATTTATTGCCAGAATTTATTTGCTGAGCATTTTGATATCAGTGAATTAAAGGCCGATACAAAATTTGAACTGGTAACTGCCTTTGAGGTATTTGAACATATGCCCGATCCTATTGCAGAAATAGAGGCGATAACCAAATATGGTGATCATATTTTCTTTACCACAGAAATACAACCCAAACAGGATCTGACTTCTGTAGCAGACTGGTGGTACTTTATACCGGAAACAGGGCAGCATATTTCTCTTCACACAGAAAAATCCCTGAAATATATTGCCGGACTATTAGGTTATAACTTTTATACTGACGGACAAAGCAATCATTTGTTTACTAAGAAAGAATTGACTGATAATCCTTTCTCGGTAAAACGCGATCCGTTTCTGATCAGAAAGATGAGAAAGCTGGTCAATAAATTTGATCGTAAAGCAGTGCCGGAAAAGGAATCCCTTCTATCAAAGGATTTTGAATATGTTAAATCAAAGCTGGATTAAATAGCGTTTTCCAGCTCTTCTTTAAGCAACAGGTCTAAGGTCTGATAGATATCCAGATCGTATACCCAGCCTAATTCCTGTTTAGCTTTAGCATTGTTGCCATAAATGTTTTCGATCTCTGCAGGTCTGTATAAGTTATCATCTATCTGGCACAACTCATGAGAAATATTCAGTTTATCGAAAATATAATAAATAATCTCACGCAGGCTTATAGTCTGCCCTGAGCAGATCAGATAATCGGATGGATATTCCTGCTGAAGAATCAGATACATTGCCTCTGTGTATTTTGGCGCATATCCAAAATCTCTTTTGATGTCAATGTTACCTACTTTAAGTACATCAATCAAACCTTTACTTATCTTAATGCTTTCCTGTATTACCTTTTTAACAAAGAAAGTGTTCTGTCTGAGGTATGATTCATGATTAAAAAGGACACCGCAACTAACGTGTAACTGGTAACTTTCCCGGTAATGGATACAGGTAAAATGTGCTGCTGCCTTGGATATCGCATATGGACTCAATGGATGCAGGACACTATTTTCAGTAATTGGCAGATTATTCACTTTTCCATACATTTCACTACTGCTTGCCTGATAAAAACGAATGCTTTTATCAACCATTTTTATAGCTTCTAAAAGATTAAAAACACTGAGTGTATTAAATTGAAATGTCCCGATAGGCTGCTGGAAAGACAGGGATACAGAACTTTGAGCCGCCAGATTATAGAAATGCGTAGGTTTGGTTTGCTGGAGTATTTTAATGACTTGTGAGATATCGAGCAAATCGCAGGTCATCAGGGTAACCTTATCTTTTATGCCCAGATAGAAAAGCCCGTTTAAATTATCATTATGATATCCACGTGTTAATCCGATTACCTTAAAATTGTCACGAAGTAATAGTTGGGCCAGATAAGCCCCGTCCTGTCCTGTAATACCGCTTATAATTGCCGTTTTTTGCTTCATAATACTGTTTGATAAACTTTTAAACATTCATCTGTAGTTTTCTTCCAGTTGAATTTATCTGCCTGGGCTATTCCTTTCAGCTTATATTCTTCACGGATTTCAATATGATCCAGTAATCTCATTATTTTCTCTTTTAAATCTGTGGAATTATTAAGCTCAAAATAAATACCAGCATCTCCGGCAACCTCTGGAAAGGAACTGTGATTTGTCAATACTACCGGGCAGCCGCATGCCATTGCTTCGAGTACCGGGATGCCAAAACCTTCATACTCGGAAGGAAAAACAAAGCATAAAGCCTTTTTATAATAATCTGCTAATTCTGAATCTTTAAAATTACGTTGTATAAGCTGATCTCTGACACCTGATTCCTGAATAAGATGGGTTTCTTCTTCATTAAATGCATTCCCCCCTGCACAAAGGATGTAAAGATCTTTACGATCCTTCAGAACAGGTAACATCGCCTTCAGAAAGAAAATAAAGTTTTTATAAGCTGCCCTGTTACCTACAAATAAAATATAGTTTTCAGGAGTATCTACTTTTGTCTGAATTCCTGTGTTTACTGTATGTGCCAAATAAACGATATCGATTTTTTCTGCAGGGATATGTGGATAGATCTTTAGAATATCTCTTTTTGTACTTTCTGAAATGGCAATTATTTTGGTCGCTTTTTCCAGCAGTATTTTTTTGTTCGGAACAGTTGTCTTATCATTCGTAAAATAATGTGGATACAATTCATGAATCATATCATATACAGTTAATACAAACGGCTTGGTTTTTATATAGTCCAGGAAATAGGGATCGTAGTAAGTAGGTATAAATACATCGAATTCCTGTTTTTTTAGCAGAGATATGGTTTTCTGTTTGCTTTTCTTTTTTAGTTTCCTCGGTAAGTATCCTCTCAATAGCTTACTGCATTTAATTAAGAAGGATTTTTTTTGCTGATAGCTATTTTCGAAAAGCGGGGTTTCTTTCAGATGAATATTATCAGTGTAAAGAATGGGACAGGTAATTTGTGTCTCTGCATTATTTTCAAATGCACTGTAAAGTTCTGTGTAATATCTGGAGATACCACCGAATTCCTGAAGTATAAATATTTCCGGGTCTAACAGTATTCTTGTCATTCTTTTATCTTGTTCTTTGGGAGAAATAACGTAATTGCTTTAATGCAGAATTTTAAAATCTTCCAGGCAAAAGGATGCCCTTTGATATAAAAAAATTGCTTCACTCTTTTGTGTTCCAGTTCACCTATCTGAGTATAATCATCTTTAAAGGCAGGAAAATACCTGCGCAGGGAAATTTCGCGCTCCTGATACATCAGCTTTAAGTTATCTGCATTGGAGGATATCCCGTTCCCATCATAGATGGTAACTAATATATTCAGGTGTTTATAAGTTATATTCTGTTTGCAAATCGCGTAGGTGAAAAACTCCCAGTCGGATACGATTTTAAAGTCTTCATTGTAAAAAAAAAGTTCATCAAAGAGCGCTTTTTTGATGAAGCTTGCCTGGTGTGACAGACTTTGTTTGTAAAAAAACGTGAAAGAAAGTTTATCAGGAAATACTATCTTTTTCTGTTGTTCAGGCTCCTCGAAGATAATATCACCATAGTAAATACCATAGGTGCCATCTATTTCCTGGTCAACCTGTTTAATCACTTCTGTATCGAATAGTATATCTCCGCTATTTAAAAATAATAAGTATTCTCCGGTAGCCATGCGGGTACCTTTGTTCATCGCATGATAAATGCCATTGTCCGGCTCACTTATCCAGCGTATTGACGGCTCACTGTTTTGCTGCAGTAATTCTTTACTTCCGTCATTGCTGTTACCATCAATAATTATAAATTCAAAATTTTGGAGGGATTGATTTAAAACGCTGTTAATTGTTTTTTGTAACCCTGCACTGTCATTATAATTGACGGTAATTATTGATAATTTAATACTCATAATTGCCTTTTAAAGCCTTGCAGCCCCAGTTTGAGAGGCGAATAAAGACTCGAAGGTAATGTTAATTTTATTCAAATACAGCCGAAACAGAACCAGTTTGTTTTTTTTGTAAGTTTGTGCAGCTAACTGAGCATCATTAAAGACATAAATATTACTACGAAAATATATTCCAATGAAAAAAATTGCCCTGGTTGTACAGCGATATGGTTTAGAGGTCAATGGCGGTGCAGAATATCTTTGCAGAGTGCTGGCTGAAAAACTGAACTCTCTGTATGAGGTTGAAATCCTGACTTCCTGTGCGAAGAATTATTTTACCTGGGCCAATGAATATCCTGAAAGCGTGACAACAATTAACGGGGTAACGGTGAGGAGGTTTAGTACGTCTCAGGAAAGGAATAAAAGTAAGGTACATCGTTTAGTGAGGAAATTACAATCCAGAACTTTTTCTCAGAGAATATTAAAAACACTGGGTCTTCAGGATCATACGGATTTTGAACAGACAAGCTATGACTGGTCTAAGCAACAAGGACCGTTTACTCCAGGGCTGATCAGTTATCTGGAAACCAGTTATCATGAATATGATGCAGTGATCTTTTTTACTTATCTGTATTTTCCTACGCTATATGGGCTTAAAGCGGCAGCTGACCGTTCTATTTTAATCCCTACTGCGCATGATGAGGAGGCTATTTATTTACCGGTATACAAGTCTTTCTTTAAATCACCAAAAGCTATTTTATACCTTACACTTTCTGAAAAAAGACTGGTAAACCGGTTGTTCAGTAACGCAGATATTTATAGTGACATTGTCGGAGCAGGAATTGAGAAGGTAATACCTGAACATAAATTTACTGCTGCTGAAATCCTCAAATCTGATCAGCCTTATCTGATTTACATTGGCAGAATAGATCCTGATAAAGGAGGAGAAATCCTGTTTCAGAATTTCTTAAAATATAAAGAGGCTACTAAAAACGCAATAAAGCTGGTTTTGGTTGGAACTGCTTTTATGGATATTCCTAAACATGAAGATATTATCAGTATGGGATTTGTGGACGATGATGTTAAATATGCTTTATTACAGGAGGCAAAAGCACTGGTTATGCCTTCTTTGTATGAAAGTTTATCATTGGTAACTTTAGAGGGAATGTTAGCCGGAGTCCCTGTTATTGCCAACAAAGACTGTGAAGTGCTCAAAGATCACATTGAAAATAGTCAGGCAGGATTTACTTTTAACGATTTTGAAAGCTTTAAATTTGCTGTGGATAAAATTTTAAGCAAAGGAATGGATCTGCATACACTGCAGTATAATGGCAGGAAATATATAGCGGAAAATTATAGCTGGGAAGCAGTGATTAGTAAAATGACAAAGGCTATAGATTTTGTGTCTGAAAAGAATTCCTGATTTTACGATTGATTTAACGTCTCTCTGTATACTTTCCAGTAGGCTTTGGCACTGTTATCCCAGTTAAACTGTTTAGCGTGTCTGATGATTTCCTGTGCAGGTTGAAGCCGGTTATAGGCATTCATGCCATCCTCAAATACTTGTTTTATAGCTGCAGGCTCATAGCTGTTGAAATAATAAGCTACATCACCTCCTATTTCAGGTAGTGAAGTCGCACTGGACAGAAAAGTCGGTTTACCAAATCTCATTGCTTCTATAGGCGGAATACCAAAACCTTCGGCAATGGATGGGAATAAAAAAGCTTCACAGTTTTTATAATACCATAATTTTTCCTGCTCTGATACAGGACCGATAACTTTTACTCTGTCTGCTACCTGATAGCTGCTCGCTTCGGCCATTATTTTGTCTCTGTAGTCAGGTTCAGTTTTTCCGGCAATAATCAGTTCGTAATCGTTTCCGGTTAGCAGGGGGATTAAGACGTGAAAATTCTTTTTGGGATTTACGGTGCCTAAAGCAAAAAGGAATGGCTTTGCAGCAATGTATGCCGGGATGGTTTGTGCAGAAAGGATACCTTCAGCGCAGCCATTATAGATAACAGTTATGGGTTTATTACCTGTATCCAGATTTTTGAGAATATCTTGTTTCGTAAAGTTTGATATTGCTACAATATGATCTGCAAGGTCTATGTTTTTTTGATGTTTCTTTAAGTAGTAATTTGTTTTTGACAAAGACTTGCCCTCATGGAGAAAGTTAAGATCATGAATGGTCAGCACCCGTTTAATGGACTTACTAACCGGGATATAAGATGATAGCTGATAAGTTGTATGCCAGAGATCTATATGACGGTGTCTGGGGAAAATGAATTTCTGTAAGCTGTTCTGATTAAGAAAATGATCTTCAGCATCAAAATATTGCTGCAGATCAGGTTTAAGATAATAACTGATCTGATCTGCTGCACTTTTATCTGCCTTCAGTGCCTGCCCCAATTGATGACAATACTCAAATATTCCTGTATGAGCATATTTCATTCGTTCACAATCAAAGGCTAATTTCATTTCGGCTAAAAGGTTATATTTTTATATTCGTTAATCTGCAAAAGTCTGCATGTCAATAAGTCTTTTGTAAAGACCATTCTGCGCAAGTAATTCAAGGTGGGTGCCGCGCTCTGAAACTGTCCCGTTATCTATTACAATAATGGTGTCTGCATGCTGAATTGTACTTAATCTGTGTGCAATCACAATAGAAGTCCTGTTTTTCATCAGGTTGTTTAAGGCATCCTGTACCAGTTTTTCTGATTCTGTATCCAGTGCTGAAGTTGCTTCATCGAGCAGCATGATCGGTGGATTAGCCAATACGGCTCTGGCAATACATATCCTTTGTTTCTGGCCGCCTGATAATTTATTACCCCTGTCTCCTATGCTGGTTTCATAGCCATTTTCTGTATTCAGAATGAAATCATGTGCATTGGCAATTTTTGCAGCAGCAATAACCTCTTCCTGGGTTGCTTCTGGTTTTCCGAATGCAATATTATTATAGATCGTGTCATTAAAAAGGATAGACTCCTGATTAACTGTTCCCATCTGATGTCTAAGGCTGTTGAGCGCTGCATCTTTCAGATTGACACCGTCAATAAGGACACTGCCGGATTTTGGATCATAAAACCTTGGGATAAGATCTATCAATGTACTTTTTCCGCCTCCGGAAGGACCAACCAGAGCAACGGTCTGACCTTTGGTAATTGTTATATTGATATCTTTCAGGACTTCTTTTTCTCCATAATTGAAAAAGACATGGTCAAATTGAATGCGGTCATTAAATTCATTAAGCTGGACAGCGTTTTCTTTATCCGTTAATTCTGGTTTAATATCTACCAGATCTAGAACTCTTTCACCGGCTGCTATCCCGGTATGGATTGCACTAAAGGAATCTGACAACGCTTTGATTGGTTGCATCACCTGTGAAAATACGGCAATATATACCAGGAATTTAGAAGGAGTAAGATCTCCCTGATTGCTCAGGATCATCGATCCTCCGTATAATACAATGAAAACAACGACAAGAACTCCCAGCGTTTGAGATACCGGCGAGGCCAGTTGCTGCCTGCGGGCTATTTTTCTGGTTAAATCGGAATAATAAATGTTTTCATTCTGAAACTTATCTTTTATTCTTGAGGTTGCATTAAAGGCTTTAATAATTCTTATCCCGCCTAATGCTTCGTCTAAGAACCCAATCATTTTGGCAAAACTTTCATGCAGTTCTTTTGCCTGATGTCTCAATCTTTTAACAATTTTACTAATGATAAAGCCGGAAACCGGAATAACAAGAAGGGAAAAGACGGTCAGTTTTATGGAAATAGATAATAAAACTCCAATATAAAATATTACCTGGACAGGTTCTTTAAAAACGACCTGGAGGGTATTGGTAACTGTACCTTGTACGACCTGAACATCTGAAGCAATTTTAGAGATAATATCACCCTTCTTCTCATTGCTGAAGTAGCCGATATGCTGATCCATAACGTTATTGAAAACTGCACGGCGTAAATTAAGCAAAGTGTGAACTCTCAGGTCTTCCATGATGCGCTGAGACATGTAACGGAAAAAATTGGCCAAAAAGACACTGCCGACAATAATAGCACAAACTATCTTTAAGGTATATAATTTACCATAAGTGACTATAGTGAAGTTGATATAACTATTGAACTGGCCAATAAAGTCAAGCGTTGAGGCTTTTTCCAGCATCGTTACTTTTGTAGTAGAAAAAAGGGTTTCCAGTAACGGACCTAATAAGGTGAATAGGAATGTGTTAAAGAAAATGGCTAATAAGGTCACTATAATATATGGAATAGCGTATTTCTCAATTGGTTTTGCAAAGCTTAATAGCCTGAAATAGATCTTCATCAGAATTTAAAAATTTTTCAAAGCTACGGATTTACTAGCTTTGTTTATAATTGGTATTATTTACTGGCTTTCTATGCCATTACAGAGTTCCGGTGATGATTCAGATCGAACGTTAAAAAAAATCAAAAATGAATAGCTGCTTGTCGCTTGTTGCTGATATTAAGAAGGGAAATTTTATTGCGTTGGCCAGAGCTCTTACTTTGGTCGAGAATAGTATAAACGGGAGTGAAGAGTTATTAAAAGAAATACAGATTAATCAGCAGGTTCCTGTGATTGGTATTACAGGCCCTCCAGGTGCTGGTAAGAGTACATTAGTCAATGCGATGATTGAAAAATGGACTGAAAAAGGAAAACGTATAGCTGTTATTGCAGTAGATCCTACTTCTCCGTTTAATCTGGGATCACTTTTAGGGGACCGGATCCGGATGTCTGCACATTTTAATAAACCTAATGTATTTATCCGCTCGGTAGCAACAAGAGGGTCAGTTGGTGGACTCTCTGCAAAGATTATTGAAATGGTGGATGTACTGAGGTCTGCTGATTTTGATTATATCATTGTGGAAACTGTTGGAGTTGGGCAGTCAGAAATAGAAATTGCGGGTCTGGCAGATTTAACCATCGTAGTTTTAGTACCTGAGGCGGGTGACGAAATTCAGCATATTAAATCGGGTTTAATGGAAATCGGAAATGTTTTTGTAGTTAATAAGGCAGACAGGGATGGCGCAGCTACATTTGCGAATAATCTTACCAAGATGCTGCATCAGCGTCATACCGTTGTTCCTGTTTTTAAAACGGTTGCTGATAAGGGGACGGGTATTGATGAATTGCTAAACTGGATTAACGAAGCACCTGTTCATGAAAATGAGCGGAAAATATACCTGTATGTAGAAAAGGCATTCAGGTTAATTCAGAATTACAGAATGAAGGATATAATCAGAACAGACCTCCAGCAAAAAATTGCCGGGGCCTATGCGGAGGATAATTTTAATTTGTATAAGTTTATTAATCAGTACAGATAGTCTACCGGATCAGCTTGTAGTTTTTATATTCACCTATTCTGATTCCCGTAAGCTTATATATTTTTAATAATAATTTGATACGGAAGCTGTCGTTATTTTTGGTTTTTGTAGGGTCGATGCTGAATTTCCAGTTAGCCTTATGGATACGCCCGGTCATGACTGCCGGATGTGTTCCTTTGAAATGATTTAACTTATCGGCATTGCCATAATCAAAAGTAGCGGTTACAGGCACCTCTCTGATAACGGCATTGGGATCATAAAATGTATTGAAGTTTAACCCTTTTTTCACTAGTCCGTGTGGCGGTTTTACCCAGCCATAATGGTTAATGAAAGCATTGATTAATTTTACATTTATTTTTCTTCCGTCAATTCTGAAACCCTGAGCATCTCTGTACGAACTGACGTTGAGATTTCTTCTTACAATGCGGATTTCTCTTCTGTACCATCTTCTTGATTCGGCTATATAATCATAAGAGCCATAGAAGTGGTTATACTTGAAAAGTAAGCCCTCTACCTGTTTATCATCCAGGTTGTCCTGCATCTGTTTCAGAATTTCCGGGAGGTCATTTTCATGAACACATTCGTCACCCTGTATATAGAATGCCCAGTCGGCATCTTTGGATATATTTTCAAAAGCTTTATTGGTTTCGGAAGCAAACACAGCCCCGCCTTCTCTGAGGTTCTCCTCCCAGATTGTATCTATGATCTTTATTTTTGGAGAGTTGATACGCTCAATTAATTTTCTGGTGTCATCTCCGGAGTTTCCCACAGCAACGACAAACTCATCGCAAATAGGTAGAATTGAGCAGATTGCTTCAACAATAGGATAGTCATTTACTACTGCATTTCTGATAAAGGTAAAACCGGCAACTTTCATGATTAAATTAATTTGGGTATTTGATAAGGCAAAGATAGTTTTATTCCGGTTTTAGTACAGGTTTAGTCAGCTGAGCTTTCTTCCAGTGTTCCCCTTTTTCATAGAGCAGTTTGCTTAATGGGTACTTAAATCTGAAATGATGATCATAGTCTACCCCGGTTAGACGATGAGGAATATCCGGCGATTCTGTTAAACATTCACGAACAGCTCTGGTGTAAACTGATGGTCCTGTCATTTGATGAACATCATGTGGATACCTGTTGCTTCTGATGTTCCCGTACATCAGCTCAAGGGTTTTTTTTAGGAATGGGTGATGCGGTTCATATATTAACGCCCATTGTACAAACATGTCAGGATTTCCTTCGGGAGAGACCACGGCCTTGTCGCCGGGGAGAATGAAATTGTCAAGACGGCCATTTATCCCACTGTCAATATCCAGGTAAACCCCGCCTTTTTTATAGAGTACCGCGTATCTGAAAAAATCTGCTTTAGCTGCACCTATATTAATTCTTTGATAAAGAGATAAAATATCTTCACCAAATTCTTCTGACAGGAAGGCTTCAATACGTTTGTCATCATAAAATTCATAAACATAGTCCGGGTTTTTTCTTCTGAATCCTGCAATATGCCAGCGGGTTATCAAAGGTAGCTTAGACGTTTTGAATGTCTGATGTATGATTTTGGGTATTGACATGTTTTATAATTGTTGCTGCTTAAATTTAGATGGGACTATTCATGATTTCTTCAATTTCTTCTGCTTCAAGCGGAATTTCAGCCATTAAATCGATATTGCCATCTGCTGTTATCAATATGTTATTTTCCAGACGGATACCGAAACCTTCTGCAGGAATATAAATTCCGGGCTCGCAGGTTAGCAGATTACCTGCAGTGAAAGGTGTATATCTGCCAGCGAAATCATGAACATCCAGACCAAGGTGATGGCTTATCCCATGCATGAAATACTTTTTATAAGCGGGATATGCCGGGTTCTGATTTTTTATTTCTTCCAGAGAGATTAACCCAAGTCTGACCAGTTGTTCAGTCATTAGCTCACCGGCATTGGTATTATAATCATTTATTGAAGTGCCGGGTATCATTAATTTCTTCGCTTCCTGCATTACATGCTGTACTGACTTGTAAACATCTTTTTGTCTTGGTGTAAATCTGCCACTGACAGGAATGGTACGGGATAAATCTGCGTTGTAATTAGCGTATTCTGCACCGAAGTCCATCAGGATTAATTCATTCTCTTTGCATGTCTGATTATTATCGCCATAATGGAGAATGTTTGCATTATTGCCTGAAGCGATAATTGGCGGATAGGCATGTCCGGTAGCCCGTTGTCTGATAAATTCATGGATAATCTCCGCCTCTATCTCGTATTCTGTTACTTCGGGACGCGTAAATTTAAGTACCCGGATAAAAGCATCTTTTGTAATATCACATGCTTTTTGGATTAACTGCACTTCTTCGGCAGATTTTGTTTCGCGAAGCTGACGCATAATCGGTGCCGCTCTTTCATAATGATGCAGCGGGTATCTCTTTTTCATCTCTTCAATAAAACGGATATCCCGGTAAGCAACTGTATGCGGGCTGCTGTCATTCTCATTGGTATTCAGGTAAATGTGATCTGCATAAGGAATAATACTGTGAATAATATTGTCAAAATCTTCCAGCCAGTAGATTTTTTTTATGCCGGAGGCAAGTTCTGCCATCGGTTTGGTATACTTATGACCTTCCCATATTTTGATGTGCTCATTTGTCTGTCTTAAAAAAAGGACTTCTCTATATAAGGGATTAGGACAATCAGGATAAAGCAGCAATATTGTTTTTTCCTGGTCTATCCCGGAAAGATAAAACAGGTCACAATTTTGTTTAAAAGGGAAACTCTGGTCCCCGCTTCTTGGAAACTCATCATTGGAATTGAATATAGCTAATGAATTGTTTTTTAGGTGTTTATTGAAATTTGTTCTGTTTTTAACAAAGAGTTTATTTTCAGGATTCTGATATTTCATATCTGGCTTTATGAGTAGACAAATAAAGTCAATTATATCGAATTCTTAAAATTTGTTAAAATTGGAACGGAGTTTGTATGTGCCTTGTGAGAATTAAAAATTTGTTTAATTTTGCTACACAAAAAAATTATACATTTTTAAATTTGTTTAACCTTAAAAAAGAAAAATTATGAATTATTCTACTTTAAAGAAGGGTTTAGCAGTTTCTTTTGTTGCAGTTATGGGTGTTACCACTCTTGCTTCAGCACAGGATTCTACTTCGACTTCAACTTCAGCCAAAGTGTTTGGCGGAAGAGGCCAGTACAGAACCTGGTCTATCGGTGTTAATGCTGGTGTTTTATCTCCATTCGTTGCGATTGGTGGTACAAATGACTTGAAAAATGCTGATGTTAACTTAGGTTATGGCGTTTCATTGAGAAAACAATTAGGTCATGCATTTGGTTTAGAAGGTAACATTTTCCGTGGAAAAGTTTCTGGAACTAACAAAGACAGACCAGGTGGTCAGCTTAATGGTATCACTGCTTCTGAAACTCAGATCGGTTATGCTGCTGACATCCGTGGTGTTGTTAATGTTGCAACTGTAGATTTCTTACGTCGTGAGAATTCAGTTAACTTCTTCGTTACTGTTGGTTACGGTTTAGTTGCTTATGCTCCTAAAGTAACAGCAGTTGGTGGTGCAGTTACTGACTGGAAAGACAAAGCTGGTGATAACCATGACAAAACTTATGTTAAAGAAGCTTACATCCCAGTTGGTGCTGGTGTGAAATTCAAAGTTTCTGACCGTGTTGCTTTTAACTTAGGTTATACAATGCACTTCATTGATGGTGATAACTTCAACGGAATTTATGGTAGCACAACTACTAAAGATAAATTCTCATACGGTTACGCTGGATTAGAATTCTCATTAGGTTCTAAATCTAAACCAAACCTGGATTGGGTTAACCCACTTGCAATGATGTATGATGAATTGAAAGATCCTTCATTACGTCGTGAAGTTGAAGCACTTAAATCTCGTGTTTCTAACGTTGAAAAATCTGTTGAAGATTTGAAAAAAGATAGCGATGGTGACGGTGTTTCTGATCAGTTTGACAAATGCCCAGGAACTCCTGCAGGTACTGCAGTTGATGGATCAGGATGTCCTCTTCCAGTTGCTACTACTACTGTAGCTCCTGTTAACACTAGTAACTTAACTGGTTTTGAGACTATCCAATTTGAATTCAACTCTTCAGTTTTAAAAACTGAATCATACCCAACTTTAGATAAATTATCTTCAGTGTTAAAAGAAAGCAATGGTAAAGCCTTAGTAAAAGGTTATGCTTCAAGCGAAGGTACTGCTGCTTATAACCTGAAATTATCTAAAGACAGAGCTAATTCAGTAAAAACTTACTTAGTTAACTCTGGAGTTAGTGCTAGCAAAGTTGCTACAAAAGGTTTAGGTGAAGCAAATCCAATCGCTTCTAACGATACTGAAGAAGGTCGTATCCAAAACCGTCGTGTTGAAACTTCAAGAAACTAGTATTTCTTAAACAACATAGAAAAGGGTTCTGATTTATCAGAGCCCTTTTTTTATGCTTTAAATCGGGATGGGTTTTACCTGAATGAAACTTTATTTTATACATTTGTGATATGTACTTTTTTAGAAAAAAAGATCCGAACAGGCCAACTAGTGTTGACATCAAAATTATGCATGTCATCAATGCGCTTGCCATATCAATTTTCATAATTGGAATCATCTTGAAACTTTTACACTGGATATAAATGAAAACAATCATCAACACCTCGAATGCACCAGCTCCGATCGGCCCTTATAGCCAGGCTGTATTAGCTAATGGATTTCTGTATGTATCCGGACAAATCCCAATCAATCCTGCAACGGGACAATTAACACAGTCTTCAATTAAAGAAGAAACTGAACAGGTTATGCGTAATCTGAATGCTGTTTTATTAGAAGCAGGTTTTGAATTTACACATATCCTGAAGTCGACTATATTTTTATCGGATATGGATTTGTTTGCAGAAGTAAACGAAGTATATGGTTCATATTTTGAATCTGACTTCCCTGCGCGTGAAACCGTAGCTGTGAAGGGTCTTCCTAAGGGTGTAAATGTAGAGATTTCAGTTATTGCTTATAAGGGATAAATGTCTGCGTCAAATGTACGTTACCTGCTGGCAGGATTCATCCCCTTTGTAATCTGGGGATGCTTTGCTATTCCTTTGAGGAATATCAAAGGCTTCCCATCTGAAGAGATTCTGTACTACCGTATATTTACGTCTGTGGTTTTAATCTGGGCGGCTATTCTGCTTTTCAGGAAAAAACAATTAAAGGCTGACATAGTCTATGTAAAGTCTATATCAAAGACACAGAAAATAACTTATATATGGCAGATCCTTTTGGCAACTGTATTTCTGACACTCAATTGGTACACCTTCATTTATGCAGTCAATAATGTAAGTCTTACTTCGGCGGCATTTGCGTATATGGTATGTCCGTTGCTTACGGCTTTTGGAGGGTTTATTATTCTGAAGGAAGAATTGTCTGCGGTTAAGCTGGTCTCCCTGGCTGTCGCGCTGGTTAGCGTCGTCTTTTTGGCTACAGGTTCATTAAGGGATGTCTTGTGGTCAGTTATTATAGCTGCATTTTATGCTGGTTATCTGGTTATTCAGCGAAAGATGCAGGGCATTGATAAGCTTAATGTACTTGCTGTTCAGTTTTTGGTGGCCTGTCTGATTCTGCTGCCATTTTATTTTTATCAGTTTAACGGGATTCCGCAAAGCGGATGGTTCTGGATGAATATTGTGATTATCGCTGCTGTATTTACAATTATCCCACTGTTTTTAAGTCTTTATTCCCTTATTGGTATACCTTCATCTACATTAGGTATACTGATTTATATTAATCCGATTATTGCCTTTGCAATAGCTGTATTTTATTTTGGAGAAGCGATTAATACTAATCAGCTTTATGCTTATCTGTTGTTATTATTTTCGGTAATTTTATTTAACTGGAGTCTGATAAAGGATATGTTTACTGCAAGAACCAGAGTGAATTCAAAAATTATATAACAAAATACCTAATTACCAACAGCTTGTTTGCTTCTGATTTAGATACAACGATTGAATTTTTGAAAGGAGTAGGTCCTAAACGTGCCGAAATCCTGCAAAAGGAATTGGGTATATTCACCTATGCCGATTTACTGGCTTTTTATCCATTCCGGTATATTGACAGAACGCGTTTCTATAAAATCAATGAACTCCATCCGGATTTACCTTATGTTCAGATCCTGGGGCGTATTACAGGAAAAGAAACTATAGGTGAAAAGCATAAAAAAAGAATTGTCGCCAGACTGACTGATGAAACCGGAACTATTGAACTGGTTTGGTTTCAGAGTTTGAAATGGGTAGATGAAAATGTAATGCGCGGCAAAGTATACATTGCATTTGGCAAACCGACTGTTTTTAACGGCTCATTTAGTATTTCTCATCCGGAGATGGAGAATTATCCAAGACCGGCTACCCTCACAGGGAATCTGACTTTACAACCTGTTTATAACTCCACTGAAAAACTTAAAAAGTTTTCACTTGATAGTAAGGGTATTCAAAAAATGCAGGCTTTGGTAATTGAACATTGTCTGCATGAAATTAAGGAAACCATTCCGGCATATATTCTGGATAAGTACCGGATGATTAACCGTCGTGAAGCGCTGTTAAATATTCATTTTCCGAAAGATACGACAGCTTTGCAGGATGCGGAACGCAGACTGAAATTTGAAGAATTATTCTTTATCCAGCTGCAGTTACTGAGTAATAAACAATTCAGAGAACTAAAATTCAAAGGGCATTTATTTAGTACTGTTGGCGAAAGGGTAAATACTTTTTATAAGGAAATCCTGCCGTTTGCGCTTACAGGAGCACAGAAGAGAGTTATCAAAGAGATTAGAACTGATACTCAGCGCGGCATTCAAATGAACCGCCTGGTGCAGGGTGATGTAGGAAGTGGAAAAACAGTAGTTGCATTAATGAGTATGCTGCTGGCAAATGATAACGGCTATCAGGCCTGTATGATGGCTCCGACTGAGATCCTGGCCCGTCAGCATTATCATTCTATAGCTTCTTTACTGGATGGAAGATTAATTAAGGTTGATATATTAACCGGTAATACTACAAAAAAACAAAGAACTCTTTTGCATGAGCAGCTGGAGGCTGGGGAAATTGATATTCTTGTAGGGACACATGCACTCATTGAGGATAAGGTAATATTCAAGAACCTGGGACTGGTTGTTATCGATGAGCAGCATCGTTTTGGTGTAGAGCAAAGGGCAAAGCTATGGCGAAAAAATAGTATTCCCCCTCATATTCTGGTTATGACTGCTACGCCAATTCCCAGAACGCTTGCCATGACTTTATACGGAGATCTGGATGTTTCTATGATTGATGAACTTCCTGCTGGCAGAAAGCCAATTGAGACTAAACATCTGGTTGAAGGGCAGCGTTTGAGGATGTTTGGTTTCATGAAGACAGAAATTGCCAAAGGCAGGCAGGTATATGTGGTCTATCCTTTAATCAAGGAGAGCGAAAAATTAGATTTGCTGCATTTGGAGGCTGGTATTGAACAAATGCGTTATCAGTTCCCGCTGCCGGATTATCAGATTAGTATTGTTCATGGGAAAATGCCAAATAAGGACAAGCAATTTGAGATGCAGCAGTTTATAGAAGGCAAAACGCAGATTATGGTAGCGACAACTGTAATTGAGGTTGGTGTAAATGTTCCGAATGCATCTGTTATGATTATTGAAAATGCAGAAAGATTCGGGCTTTCTCAATTGCATCAGTTACGTGGAAGGGTTGGCAGGGGTGCTGAACAATCTTTTTGTATTTTAATGTCTGGTGAAAAACTAAGCAGGGAGGGCCGGAAACGACTGGAAACGATGGTGAAAACCAATAATGGGTTTGAAATTTCTGAGATAGATCTGGAGTTGCGCGGACCTGGAGATCTTTCGGGTACCATGCAAAGCGGAGTGCTGGATCTTAAGCTTGCGGATCTGGTAAAGGATCAGCAGATTTTACATGAAGCAAGAAATACTGTGATTGATGTCTTTCAGCAGGACCCTACGCTTTCTTTACCGGAAAACGCTCTGCTTAAGCGTTTTGTCGATAAAAAAAGCAGAGGGATCGCTTTAGATAAAATATCTTAATTTTTTAATCTTCATCACTTCCAGGCATAGACCCTGTTCCGGTGTATGCTCCTTTTCTGATTACTGGAACACCAAGGTGTTTATACAGGTCATCCAGATGCATTAAACTGCCATTAGTCAGGTTGCCCAGGAAAATAATGACGATATTCTTTTGTATATCCCGTACATAGATGTGACGGAAACCATGCCACCAACCTGTATGGTAGACTACTTTGCGTCCGTTTTCTCCATCGTACATTCTCCATCCGTAGCCATAGTTAAAGTGACCGTTGATGGCTTTATTATGGCCGGTGTAAGCTGAGTCAAGACTGGCTTGTTTTAACAAACGGCCTTTTTTTAATGCATTATCATAAAGTACTAGATCATGAACAGTACTGTAAATCCCTTTATCACCGACGGGCCCGTCAAGGAAATTTTGTACTACTGAATATTTCCAGGTACGGTCGTGGCCTACTACATCAACCGGGATCTTTGAATAGGCTGTTGTAGAGTATACGTGGGTATGTTTCATCCCCGCTGGCTTGAATACATTTTCCATCATATATTCTGCATATGTTTTGCCGGTTACTTTTTCAATAATGGCACCAAGTACCATAAAGTTGGAATTGTTGTAATGAAATCTTGTATCGGGTTTAGCGTAACGGTTGGGTTTATATTGTGCAATGAGATTCATAACGTCAACGTTACTCATCGGCTTCTTCTTGTCTTTCCAAACCCCGTCACTGAAATAGACGTAATTCATCATTCCGCTGCGGTGTGTAAGCAGTAATTTTACGGTGATATCTTCGTAAGGGAAATTAGGATAGAATTTTTTTACATTGTCTGTCAGTTTAATTTTGCCCTGTTCAACCAGTTGCATGATCGCAACACCGGTAAATGTCTTGGTGATTGAAGCAAGCTCAAATTCTGAATTAATCTTTAAGCTATCGCGATGCAGATAATCAGCCCATCCAATAGCTTTTTCATAAAGTATTTTGCCGTCTTTTGCTACAAGCATATTTCCGTTGAATCCGAATTTCCTATGCAGGTTATCTACAAAGTTTGCTATCCATTTATCTCCTTTAGCCGGATCGTACGAAATGAGAAGGCTATCTGTCTTGTCATCGTTTACAGTTCTGATTTTTGGATCCTGATGTTTTTTATTGGCATGTGAACAGGCGCTAATGAGAAAAGTGGCCAGCACAGCCACGGGAAAAAAGGTACGGTAGGTCATGAATTAGATTAGTCTTTTTTGAAGCCCGAAAAATAAACAATATTAACCCTTTAAACGCAAAAGAGTTTTAAACATTATCATATACTTTACATTCTTCTATAGAGATAAAACCTTATTTTTGAAAAAAAACAAAAGAAATGAATTTTAGAACCGAACACGACACCATGGGCGAAGTGCAGGTCCCTGCTGATAAGTATTGGGGAGCACAAACTGAACGTTCACGTAATAATTTTAAAATTGGTCCTGAGGCTTCCATGCCAAAAGAGATTATCCATGCTTTTGGTTATCTCAAAAAAGCTGCAGCACTGGCTAATCAGGAACTTGGTGTACTGGCAAGTGATAAGGCAGAATGGATTGCTAAGGCATGTGATGAAGTTATTGCCGGAAAATTAGACGATCAGTTTCCTCTTGTAATCTGGCAAACAGGTTCAGGAACACAGAGCAATATGAATTCAAATGAAGTGATTGCCTATCGTGCGCATGTTATGAACGGTGGTAGTCTGACAGATGAAAAGAAAATTCTGCATCCGAATGATGATGTCAATAAATCACAATCTTCAAATGATACTTATCCTACAGCTATGCACATTGCGGCATATAAACAAGCTGTAGAAATTACTATACCAGGGCTTGAAAAACTGGAAAAGACATTACAGGCTAAAGCAACTGAATTTGCTGATATTGTTAAAACCGGAAGAACTCACTTCATGGATGCAACTCCGTTAACACTTGGACAGGAGTTTTCAGGTTATGCACAGCAAATCACCAATAGTATCAGAGCAATTAAAAATGCGCTGGTAATGATTACTGAACTGGCTTTAGGTGGTACTGCCGTAGGAACGGGTCTGAATACTCCAAAAGGATATGATGTACTGGTTGCCCGTAAGATTGCAGAACTTACCGGTTTACCTTTTGTTACGGCTCCGAATAAATTTGAAGCACTGGCTGCACATGATGCTATGGTAGAATTGTCAGGTGCTTATAAACGTGCTGCAGTAGCTTTAATGAAGATCGGCAATGATGTGAGAATGTTAAGCTCAGGCCCGCGTTCTGGTATTGGTGAGATCATCATTCCGGACAATGAACCAGGTTCTTCTATTATGCCTGGAAAAGTTAATCCTACTCAGCCTGAAGCATTGACAATGGTTTGTGCACAGGTAATGGGAAATGACGTAACTGTAGGTATTGGTGGTAGCAACGGCCATTTTGAACTAAATGTTTTTAAACCGGTTATCGCTGCAAATGTATTACAGTCAGGAAGATTACTGGGTGATGCCTGTGTATCATTCAATGATAACTGTGCTGTTGGTATTCTGCCTAATTTACCGGAAATTAAAAAACATCTTGAAAACTCTTTAATGCTTGTTACGGCTCTGAACCCACATATTGGTTACGAAAATGCTGCTAAGATTGCTAAAAAGGCACATAAAGAAAATAAAACATTACGTGAGGCTGCAGTAGAACTGGGGTTATTAACCAGTGAACAGTTTGATGAATGGGTAAAACCGGGAGATATGGTAGGTAGTTTAAAATAATATGAATAGATACCATTATCTAATTATTCTATTTTGTTTGATGGCGTTTCTCGGTTGTGAGAGACGCCCAAACGTTCAGGGTAATGGAGAAAAATTTTTACAGGGTGTCTGGAGTCAGGACAGCATTACCAATGCTGCTAAACTGATGAATTACACTCAGCATCAGATAAAAATTACCTGTGACTCTTTTTATGTTGATCTGACTACACATTCAAAGGTGAATTACTATGAAGATCCGTGCTATAATAATGGTGTTTGGAAAGAATATGCAAAAGGTGTATATCAGGTAAGAAAGGATAGTTTGTTTCTGGAAGGAACGTATACCAAAGCTAATTATAAACAGAAAGTCTCCGGCTGCTATACAGTTGGGATATACAGAAAAAGTTTTTTGATCAGATCAACTGATTCTACTCATCTTTTTTTACAGAGTCTGAGTGATCAGCGGGACGTAAATCTAGTCCTGAAACAAAAAATCAAGTGCGTACCGCAAGAATTATAAAATAAAACAATGATTTCAGTAGTTAAAATAAAAAAGGTTTGTATCGCAATCGCATTAGTTGCTTATTTACCATTGAATGCTGCTGCCTGGGGGCAGACAGGACATAGAATTGTCGGACAGATTGCCGACTATTACCTGACCGCAAAAGCCCGGAAAGCAGTAAAACAGGTTTTGGGTAATGAAAGTATGGCTATCGCGAGTAACTGGCCTGACTTTATCAAATCAGATACCTCGTATAATTATATGGGTAGCTGGCATTATGTAAATATTCCTGGCGATTTAGATCAGAACGGAGTATTTAATTTCCTGGAAACAACTAAGGAAGCTAATGTGTATAATAAGATTCCTGAGATGATTGCTATACTTAAAAATAAACAAAGCACAGCCGATAAGCAACAGTGGGCTATGCGTTTATTAATACACATGCTGGGTGATGTTCATCAGCCGATGCATACCGCAAGAAAAGAAGATCTTGGCGGCAATAAAGTAAGTGTAATGTGGTTTGGACAGCGGTCTAATCTTCACCATGTTTGGGATGAAGATCTGATTGACAGACAGCAATTAAGCTATACAGAGTATGCCGAAGCAATTAACCATCCTTCAAAAGAGCAATTTACCAAATGGAGTCATGACTCACTGAAAGAAACAGTTTATGAATCTTACATGGCTTGTAATAAGATATATGACAAGACTAAAGCTGATGATAAACTGAGCTATCGCTATAATTTTGAGTTTATCGATTTGCTGAATGAGCAGTTGTTAAAAGGCGGTGTGCGTCTGGCACAGATTATTAATGATATTTATTCATAAAACAATGAAGATCCTGATGGTTTGTTTGGGCAATATCTGTCGTTCTCCGCTTGCAGAAGGGGTTGTCAGACAGTTGATTGCAAATGAGAATCTGGATTGGGAAGTAGCCTCGGCAGGAACAGGGAACTGGCATACCGGCCAGCCCGCTGACCGTAGAAGTATTGCGGTTGCTAAAAATTATGGATACGATATTTCCAGACAGCGTGCCCGCCTTTTCGGAGGGGAACTGTTTGATGAATTTGATCATATCCTGGTGATGGATAAAAACAATTTGCGTGATGTACTAAAACTGGCCGTTAATGAAGAACAACGTAAAAAAGTAAGACTATTTTTAACGGATAATCAGGAAGTTACAGATCCGTATTTTGATGATAAATTATTTGATCCGGTCTTTCTGACTATTGAAGAAAGAGCTAAAAGACTGATTGAAGAGCTAAAAAAACATTAATGAAGTCTTTGAAATTGTACCAGTTATTATTGGGTTGTAAACCTGCCGGCAGAAATACGGAACAGCATGATGTGTTTTTTGCTGTTGGAACCTGTTTGAAAGATCTGGAACAGGAAATTTTAAATTTCTGGCCTGAGGCTAATGGTAAAATACATTTAGATGCCTGGAGAGAGGTTACTGCTGTTGAGGGTTTCAGTATACAGGTAGTTGAGAAGGATAAAGCTTCGGAGCCATCACCAAATGCACTTTTTTTTCTTAATCTGGGAGGATATAAACCAGATGAATTTGATGAGCTGCATTATAGAATGCTTTTGATTGGTGCAGGTAAAGCTGAAGTTATTAAAAAGGCCAAAGAGTCGGCATTCTTCCTTCATACAGGCTTTGAAGGGGCACCATCTCACATCGATGACAAATATGGAGTTGATGTAGATGATATATTTGAAATTGAAGATGTGTTACCGGCTGGAATAAAAGAGAATTACAAAATTGTAATATCTCCGGCTGAAACGACTTTTAAAGATGAAATCCACCTGGGGTATTTTCCTTTGAAAAATTTGTAAAACTTTTTTTTAGGGGATATGTTACTTCCTGACATCAAATTTTTTAGAGATATGGAAAATACTAAAGTAAACCCAGAGACACTGAATGACCTGATTAAAATTAATAATGATCGTATTACCGGATATGAAAAAGCTATTCAGGAATTAACAGATAACGATCGTGACTTAAAGGACTTGTTTTTGAAAATGATTGCCGAAAGTCATACCAATAAAATGGCTCTTGCTTCTGCTGTTCAGGGCTCAGGAACTGAACTGGAAACAGGAACTACTGCTGCAGGTAAAATCTATCGTGCATGGATGGATGTTAAAGGTGTATTTACAGGGTATGATCGTAAAACAATTTTGAATAATTGTGAAGCCGGAGAAGATGCAGCTCAAAAAGCATATAAGATGGCTTTGGAAGAGGAAGATCTGTCTGCCGAAACGAGAAATCTGATCGAAGAGCAGAAAGTGAAATTGCGGGCTTCGCACGATCAGATCAGGGCATTGAGAGATCAGACCGTATAAGATGATGAAAATAAAAAAGCCGGAGACTTTTGAAGTGAACCCCAAAAGTTGGACAAAAACTTTTGGGGTTTATCATTTATGGCAAAACACACATTTGAGGAGAAGCTCGATATAGTTTCTCAAGTGATAAAAGGGACACCGATTCTTTGGATATCCCGAGAACGGCGTATTGATGATGACATGATATTGGAATGGGTTCGGAAATATAACCTCCATGGAGAAAGTGGGCTACGCAAGCAAGCCAATATCAAGTCTACTTCTGGTTTCAAAGAAGAAGTTGTAAGGCTCATTATAGAAAAAGGTGTACCTTTAAGACAGGTTGTTCTGGAACGTAAAGTAAGTAGAAGTGCCTTAGAGAGCTGGGTAAGATTAGTACGAGGTGAAGGCTACGCAGTACTATACAAACAAAAGCCCCGTGGACGACCACCTAAAGGCATGGGAAAATCAAAGAAACTTGGACCTGAAACAGAACTAGAGAAGCTCCAGGCGGAGAATGCCCGCTTGCGAGCAGAGAACGCGCTATTAAAAAAAGTCAAGGCCTTAGTACAGGAAAGAGAAGCCCGCGAACGTATGAGTGGGCAAAAGCCATCGAAGAACTAAGGCCGGAACATGATATTGCAATTCTATTGGATTGTAAACAGATGGCTCGTTCGGTATTTTATTATCATCATAAGCGGCTGAATGCTGATGATAAGTACAAGCATGAAAAAGAAGAGATCGCAAGTATATACCACCTGCATAAAGGCAGATATGGTTATCGGCGAGTCACCGCCGAAATGAAGAACCGGGGTTATAACATAAATCATAAGACTGTGCAAAAATTGATGGGAACATTAGGCTTAAAATGCACTATCAGGAAAGCAAGTTATCGATCATACAAAGGCGAGGTTGGCAAAATTGCCCCTAATGAACTTGAAAGGGATTTTGAAGCAAGTTTGCCTAATCAGAAATGGGCTACGGATGTCACCCAGATGAACATTAAAGGGGAGAAGATTTACCTGTCTCCTATAATTGACATGTTCAATGGGGAAATCATTTCCTATAGTATTTCAAAAAGTCCAAATATGCAGATGATAGAAGAAATGTTATACGAGGCTTTTGATAAAGTGAAAGATACAAAGGGACTTATTTTTCATTCTGACCAAGGCTGGCAATATCAACATTACGGATATAGAAAGGCTCTGGAAAAAAATGGAATTATTCAAAGCATGTCCAGAAAAGGAAATTGCTTAGATAACGCCTTGGCCGAAAGCTTTTTTGGTATTATGAAGACAGAATTGCTGTACAGAGAGAGCTTTGAAACTACAGAAGAATTTATCACTTCTTTAAAAGAATACATTCATTACTACAACAATAAAAGAATAAAAAACAGGTTAAATGGAAAGAGCCCGGTGGAATACCGAGCTCTCGTACAAAAAACTTAATTTTGAATCTGTCCAACTTTTTGGGGTCACACCACTTTACTCCGGCTTTTTTATTTGATTAAATACCGAATTCCTTGTCCAGGTACTCAGTGACTTTTTCTATCGCATTATCTATAGTATCACTCAAAATAGTAATAAAAGAACCTGATTTTGCAGTCGCAATCAGGAACTTCAGACAGTCAGTGGAATCATTATTAATGATGATTTCCATATTAGGTTTAACTTCTTTAATTCCGGCAATCAGTAAGTCTATAATTTCCTGTTGCTGACGGCCACGAAGATATTTTTCCTGACAAATAATGATTTTATCAAACATCTGTGCTGAAATACGGGCGGTTGCTTTAATATCTTCATCACGTCTGTCACCAGTCCCGGATATTACCCCGATATGTTCTGTAGCCTCAATGGTTTTCAGGTAATCTTTGATCCCGTTGAATCCATTGGTATTATGGGCAAAATCTACAAGAATTTTAAACTCTTTGAATTTAAAGATGTTCATTCTTCCTGGTGTTTGGGCAGCGGATGGAATGAAGGTCTCCAGAGACATTCTGATATCTTCAATCTTATACCCCCAAAGGAAGGTGGATAATGTTGCAGCAAGTACGTTCTGAATCATGAAATCAACACTCCCACCAAAGGTAAGTGGGATATGGGTAACCTTGTCTACTCTTATTTTCCAGTCACCTTTTTTGATAGTAATATATCCGTTCTCATAAATGGCTGCTGAACCGCCCTTTTTGCAATGTTCAACAATAACGGGATTATTTTCATCCATGCTAAAGTAGGCGATTTTGCAGTCTGCAGTTTCAGCTATTTTGACGCAGTATTTATTGTCTGCATTTAATACAGCCCAGCCGTCTCTTTTGACTGCACCAATAACAACTGCTTTTACTCTGGTAAGATCATTCAGATTGTGTATATCGGCAATCCCAAGATGATCTTCCTGTATATTAGTTACCACACCAATATCACAGCGTTTAAAGCCAAGTCCTGCTCTTAGAATACCACCTCTTGCGGTTTCAAGTACTGCAAATTCAACAGTCGGATCTCTGAGTATAAATTCTGCACTGACAGGTCCTGTGGTATCACCTTTCATCAGCATAGTATTTTGCACATAGATTCCGTCTGAAGTTGTAAAACCAACCCTGGTACCATTGCTTTTTACAATATGTGCAATCAGTCTGGTCGTCGTTGTTTTCCCGTTGGTTCCGGTTACTGCAATTATTGGTATTCTGGTTGATTTGCCCGGAGGGTATAACATATCTATGACAGGGGCAGCTACATTCCTCGGCAGTCCTTCACTTGGAGCAAGGTGCATGCGGAAACCAGGGGCAGCATTGACTTCCAGAATCACGCCGCCATTTTCCGTTAATGGTTGAGTAAGGTTTTGCGCCATTACATCTATTCCGCAAATATCTAATCCGATAATCCGGGATATACGTTCACTGATGAAAATATTTTGGGGATGTACAAGGTCAGTTACATCTATGGAAGTTCCTCCTGTGCTAAGATTGGCCGTTGACTTTAAATAAACAAGCTCTCCGTTAGGTACAACTGTTTCCAGTGTGTAATTCTTTTTAGATAACAAATCCAGTGTGTCACGGTCGATAAGTATCTCCGTTAAGACATTCTCATGTCCGTATCCACGTCTTGGATCTTCATTTTCTTTATCAATTAATTGCTGAACCGATGCAATTCCGTTTCCGGTGACATGTGCCGGTACACGTAAGGCGGCTGCAACCATTTTGTTGTCGATTACCAGTATTCTGAAGTCATAACCTGTAATGAAACTTTCAATGATTATTCTTCTTGAATACTGTTTAGCATGCTCGAACGCAAGTCTGGCAGCTTCTGGTGTTTTGACATTAATCGATGCACCTTTACCGTGGTTTCCATCAAGAGGTTTAAATACAAGAGGGAAACCAATACGCTCAATGGCATCATCCAGTTCGTCTATACTTGAGATGGTGACTCCATTAGCTACCGGAATGGCTGAATCTTTCAAAATACGTTTGGTCTCATCTTTGTCACCGGCAATATCTACAGCAATACTATTTGTACGTTCTGTCATGGTAGCTCTGAAGCGTACCTGATTTTTGCCATAACCCAGCTGTATCAGAGAACTTTTATTCAGTCTGATCCAAGGAATATCTCTTGCAATCGCTTCATCTACTATAGAGCCTGTGCTTGGACCAAGACGCTCCATTTGTCTTAATTCTCTTAAACGGTGAATGTCAAATTCAAGATCATAATCCAGATTATCAATTAATGCTTCTGCGATTTTTACGCTGGCTTCAGCGGCATAAATACCGGCTTTTTCTTCGAGATAGCTAAATACTACATTATAAATACCTTCTGTTTTGGTCTGTCTGGTTCTTCCAAAGCCTGTATCCATACCAGCTAGTGTCTGGATTTCAAGAGCAATGTGTTCTATGACATGTCCCATCCATGTTCCTTCTTTAATACGGGCAAAGAAGCCTCCCGGTTCACCTTTTGAACACCGGTGTGTAAACAGACTTGGAATCATTTTTTCCAGACGATCACCAAATCCGTCGATTACATTTGTAGGACGTTGTTCCATGTCCTCCAGATCCAGTCTCATCTGTATTAGCTTTTTTCTGTTGACCGACCAGATATTTGGTCCTCTTAGCACTTGAATGCCGAGTATTTTCATATGTTGTTTATTGTTTTTTATGGTTATGAAGCTTGCCGGGCTGAAGGAGCTCAGGCAGGTTGTATATTGGGGGTGTTTTTTTGTCAGAATATCTTGTTTTCAATGGTACTCAAGAACTCGCTTGCTTGGCTGTATTTAGGTAATAACGCTTATTCGAAGCTCATTGTTTTTTGTTTCAGGTAATGCAGTTTTTAACATTAAACCTTTGACCCCTGGGGATCATCCTGATTTCAGGTTAATCAATTTTAAATTTCAGTAAAGTTCTGTTTGGATAATCTTACTTATCGTCTGATTAGGTTTTTGCTGTTAAAACGCAGTTAATCCAGACTATTAATATATGAATGTTTTTTTTAAATAACGTATGCTATCCGTTTAAAAACACTTAACATAAAAACGTGCATAAATTTAATCAAAGAATTGGATAATAAAGGAATAATTGTAGTTAGCAATCAGATTATTGATGAAATATGGTAATATTTAAAGTAATGAGTATATATTTGAGATTTTAGGTTAAGAAAATAAATAAGATGGTTCCAAAGGGTAAATTGATAATTATTGGTGGTGCAATAAATACCGGGAGTTTTACTGAAACACAATTCGGGCTGCCTCAGAACATGAATTTCTTTGAGCGCGGAATCCTAAAACGTATTACTACTGAATCGGTAAAAGATACGTTATCCCGCTTTGAAATTATTACTACAGCCTCACTGGTTCCGGAAAAAGTTGGAGAAGAATATATCAAAGCCTTTGCGCAACTCGATGTTCATGATGTTGGTGTATTAAACATAGTAAACAGAGAACAGGCGAACGATATTTTGAATTGTGAGCGGGTTAAATCTGCTGATGTACTGGTTTTTACAGGTGGAGATCAATTAAGACTATCTTCTATTTTTGGTGGTACAGCTATTCATGAAATACTATTGGATAAGTATGCAAATGAAGAAGTTGTAATTGCCGGGACATCAGCTGGTGCTGCGGCTAGCTCAAAAAATATGATATACCAGGGGAACAGTAAAGATGCTTTGCTGAAAGGCGAAGTCAAAATTACAGCCGGACTGGGATTTATTGATGGAGTAATTGTCGATACTCATTTTGTACAGCGTGGGCGTATAGGAAGGCTTCTTTATGCTACGGCAAGCAGTCCGGGGATACTTGGGATTGGTCTTGGTGAAGACACAGGTTTGTATATTTCAAATGGTAATACGATGGAAGCGATAGGCTCCGGTATGGTCATTTTAGTAGATGGCAGAAGTATGTCAGATACCAATCTGACAGATGTGGAAATGGGACAACCGGTTTCTATAAAAAATATGATTGTACATGTGATGTGTGACGGAGATATTTATGACCTGACTGCGCATCAGCTGAATATTCATCACCCTAAAGTAATACCGACAGCATAATATTCATGAAATTAATTATCCACGGTGGATTCTTTAGTGAATCATCAACTAATCAGGAAACTAAAAAAGCCAAGCAAGATGCACTGGCAGAAATTGCCACACTTTCCCATGCTTATCTGCAGACTCATACAGCACTCGAAACAGTAACTTATGCTGTTAATCTGCTGGAAGATAATGTGCTTTTTAATGCGGGTTTGGGGTCACAGATTCAAAGTGATGGCAAGGTAAGATTAAGTGCCTCTGTTATGGATGGAAAAACACAGAAATTTGCAGGAGTAATTAATATAGAAGATACCAGGCATCCCATTCAGGTAGCTTCTTTACTGTTGAATTATGAAGACAGTGTTTTAAGCGGAGAGGGTGCAATTGATTTTGCAAGAAAAAATGGGTATGAATTTTTTGATCCTGTAACTCCTCAGCGTTTAGCTGAATTTGAATTGAAACTAAATCAGCAGAATAAACAAGGTACAGTTGGTTGTGTAGCTCTTGATGCGGCAGGGAATCTTGCTGCGGGAACATCTACAGGAGGAAAAGGATTTGAAATTCCATGCAGAGTCAGCGATTCTGCTACTGTTGCTGGAAATTATGCAAATAATTATGCTGGTATTTCCTGTACAGGTGTAGGAGAAGATATCGTTAGTGTAGCCTTGTCAGCCCGGATTGTTACACGTGTTACTGATGGCTTTACACTGAAGGAGGCTTGCGATAAATCTTTTAATGAACTTAAAGCTATAAATGGCTTTGCCGGGGTAATTGGCATAACGTCGGCCGGCGAAATTTATCATACTGATTCGCATCCATATATGGTGTGGGCTTCTTTTGATGTTAGTTTACAGGTGTTTAACTAAAATATATATATATTTGTAATATGTATAAACTCTGTTTCGCTTTGTTATGCCTGGTTTTTTCCGGGTCAGCGATGGCACAAACAAATACTTTTGTTCAGCAGGAACCACTTTCCAGTAATGGTTCTATTACGATCGCTGTATCTGGAGCAGATGGTGATTTCTATTTTGAACAGGCCGAAAAGAACGAAAAAAATGGTGATCTGAATGATGCCGTTACTTTATTTGGAAAGGCAGCTTTTGAATATAATAATTCTAAGAATTTTGCACGTTACGGTGCTTCACTTTTAAGATTAAGTAACGTACACTATCTGATGGAGCATTATACGGAAGCTGAACAGGTTACTTTAAACGTTGCACTTAAAACTTATTCCCGTTTTGGAAACAGAGCAGGGCAAATGGCTTCATATAACCAATTGGGTAAAATTTATCTGGCAGCAAATAAGCTTACACAGTCGATGTGGTTTTTTACCCAGCAGGGGATTTTAGCCAGACAGGTTAATAATAATTCAGCTTATATTGACTCTATCCTGGGACTTGTTCAGGTGAAAATGAAGAAAAAAGAATTTTCTCTGGCTTTAAAAGATGTTAACCGGGCGGAGCTTTTTGCCAAAACTTCAAAAATAAGCCAGTATAATGGTCAGTTTAAGCTGGCAAGAACCTCTATCGCTGAAAAAAAGAGCGTCCTGAAATAAAAAATACTACCATTTGTTTGAACAGAAAATACTGTTTATGTGGGTGTTATAGTGTATTTTAATCGTTATGATGGATGGTATTATACAGTATTTAATTATATTTGGTAAAGATTACAGAAAAGAGACAGTATTATACTGTCTCTTTTCTGTTTATTTGAGAAATTGGTATCATATTGGTTGTTATTATAAAAATGGATTTTAAATTATTTAAAGAGATGTTAAAAAGAATATTACTGGTAACCTTCACTGCAGCTGTTCTAGCCTGTTCAGCAGCGCCTAAAGCACAACCGCTTGTTGAAGGTATCCCTAATATTAAGCCTGATGAGCAACAGAGTTTGGTATGTAAGGAGATTGTCGCTCTGATAGAAAATTACAACTATAAGAAATTAACGGTAAACGATTCGATTTCATCTCTGGTACTGGATAAGTATATCAAGGCACTTGATCCATACAGAAGTTATTTTCTTGCTTCGGATATTAAAGATTTTGAGCAATTCAGAACCACTCTTGACGATGATTTCAGAGCAGGCGATTTAAGTGCTCCATTTTATATTTTTAATGTCTATTCCAAAAGATATAATGAGACTCTTGATTATGCAATGGCGCATATCAAGGATAAATATGATTTCAACCAGAATGATACCTATGTTTTTGACAGAGAGAAAATGCCATGGGTAACTTCGACAGCGGCATTGAATGATATCTGGAAAAAGAGAGTTAAATATGAACTGATCAATTTAAAAATAGCCGGTACTGCCGAAGCTAAAAATGTAGAGACACTGACTAAAAGATACCAGAATCTGAAATCACAATCTGCTAAACTGAATAATCAGGATGTATTTCAAATGATCATGGATGCTTTTACAGAAACAATTGATCCGCACACAAATTACTTTAATCCAAGCAAAGCTATTCAGTTTAATGAGGATATGGCCCGTTCTTTTGAAGGAATTGGTGCACATCTGCTATTGGAAAATGATATATTGAAGATTTCAGAAATTATCCCGGGTGGTCCTGCTTTCAAAAGCAAACAGCTGAATTCCGGAGATAGAATTGTTGCTGTAGGACAGGCGACCGGAGAGTTTGAAGATATCATCGGTTGGAGAATTGATAACTCTGTAGCTAAAATCAAAGGCCCTAAGGGAACCAAAGTAAGATTGAAAATCATTCCTGTAGGTCAGGATATGTCTTCAAAGCCGATCATTGTAGAAATGACCAGGGAGAAGATCGTGATGCAGGATCAGTCGGCTAAAAAAGAAGTGAAAACTATAGAGTCCAATGGTAAATCCTATAAAATCGGTGTCATTATTGTCCCTGCGTTTTATGCAGATTTTAAAGCGGCAAATGCTGGTGACCCGAACTATAAAAGTACTACACGTGATGTAAAACTATTAATCGATACACTGAAAAATAAAGATAAGGTTGATGCAATCATGATGGATCTGCGTGCCAATGGCGGTGGATCTTTACTCGAGGCAATTGATCTTACAGGGTTATTTATTGATAAGGGACCTGTCGTTCAGGTTAAGGACTTAAAAGGCAATGTAGAAGTGAGTAATGATGAACATCCTGGTGTGGCATGGAGCGGCCCTTTCGGTGTAATGGTGGATCGCTTAAGTGCTTCTGCATCTGAAATTTTTGCTGGTGCAATACAGGATTACGGAAGAGGAATCATTATAGGTACACAAACTTATGGTAAAGGTACAGTTCAGTCTTCTATTGATTTAAATAAGTTGGTAAACCCATCTATCCTGCAGCGTCTGGCTAGTCTTGTTCAGAAGGGTAATCCCGGAGCTGGACTGACAATCAAAGGAGGAAAGGATACGCCTCAGCTTGGACAGATTAACCTGACTATGGCTAAGTTTTACCGTGTAAATGGTAGCAGTACTCAGCATAAAGGAGTAATGCCGGATATTACTTTACCATCTTTCTATCCAATGGATAAGATTGGCGAAGATACTGAGACATCGGCACTGCCATGGGATGAAGTTCAGAGATCCAACTTTACACCGGTTGCTAACCTGTCAGCAGTTAAACCTGAATTGGTTAAGCTGCATAATGCAAGGATGGAAAAATCTTTGGATTATAAAGTCCTGATCCAGGGTATTGCAGATATGAAAAAACGTGATCTGGAAACCTCAGTAACATTAAATGAAAGCAAATTGAAAGCTGAAAGAGATAGTCTGGAAGCCAAATCTTTGGAGAAAACCAATAAGCTGAGAGCTTCGAGAGGTTTGCCTCCGGTTAAAAAAGGAGATAAAATCAAGAAGAATGAAGACTTTGATTTCTTTCAGGACGAAAGTCTGAGAGTTATGGGAGACTTTATGGAGGTAAAGAAATAATTATACGATCAACACTAATTAAACAAAGAGGCCGCAGCAGATTAATCTGCTGCGGCCTCTTTGTTTAATTAGTGTTTGTGAGAAAGACTAATTTTTCGGTTTCTGGAATTGCATAGACATCATTTCCTTCATCGTCTTATTCATCCCATCTGTAGAACCATCAAGGAAGATCACATTACCATCGCTATTCTCTGCAAAATGTTTAATAGACTCAGTCCACATCGTGAATAAGATCACTGAGATATCCAGATTTGCCTGCTCCATCTCCTGGGCAGCTTTTGTCATCCCGTGTGCAACTTCGGCTCTGAACAGT
Source organism: Pedobacter lusitanus (assembly GCF_040026395.1). Lineage (NCBI taxonomy): Bacteria > Pseudomonadati > Bacteroidota > Sphingobacteriia > Sphingobacteriales > Sphingobacteriaceae > Pedobacter > Pedobacter lusitanus. Next base: position 3,369,883 of record NZ_CP157278.1, on the reverse strand, counting down.
GCAATACCCTGTCCGCGTAACTGTGCGGCCTCACGTTCGGCAGCTGCGGCAATCTTGATGGCATTACCATCAGCTTCAGCTCCCTTGGTTTTGGTAATTAGTAAAGCCTGTCCCTCATTTTCGGCTGCTGCTTTAAGATTATTTGAAGCTACCACACGACTCATTGATCTCATGATCTCGTCATCAAAAGTAATATCATTCAATTGCAGATCCTGCAGGTGATAGCCCCATGATTCCAGTACGATATCGATTTGTTCTTTTACGTGCATTACGATCTCGTTTCGTTGTGCTAAAACATTAGCTTGTTTCTGAGTGGCGACATAAGCCCGGATTGATCCTTCAATAGTACGGATCAGTGCCTGCATTAAATTTGTCGCATCAACGAATTTAAAGGCTACATTCTTAATAGTCTCTTCATCGTGATTCAGTACTGAATACAATAGCATAGCCTTGAAATATACGTTGGCCTGATCCTGTGTTACTGCCTGGAAAGAAAGTTCTACAGAACGGTTCTGTATCGAAATTCTGGAATGTATAACCTCAATAAGCGGGATTTTGAAATTTAGTCCTGGTCTCAGCTGGCGTCTGTATTTTCCAAAGACTGTAACAACAGCAATTGTCCCTTGCTTTACCGTCACAAAAGAGCTGAACAGCACTACTATGACAAAGAAGAAAAAAATGTACATGGCGTAATTCATGATTAATAATTAAATAAGTTAAACTGTTTCAAGGTACGAAATATTAATATCAGTCTAATTGTCCATTTTTAATCGCTGAAGATATTCCTTTGTATCTTAAAACTACTTAAGAAAGGGCATACGATTACCGCTGCCCGGCAGAGCAAAAAGGAAAGAAGCGGGAAAGACAGTTTTTATTTTTTCAGTTCAATTCTCTGATCATTAAAAACCAGATTATGTCCCGGGAAATCTAAATCAGTAAGAGACTTGATTTTATTAAATGCGGTGTGATTATTATCCAGTGTCAGTCTGTTGACTTTATCCTGTTTAACAGAAACAACGTCGGCATAGAGAAAATCGCCTTTACCATTTAATTTGACTGTTATAAGCGGAGCAAATCCATTTGGTCCCTTTAAGCTGAACATGCCATAAGTACAGAAATTTCCAAGACTGTAAGCAATGAGCTTGTTTTTGTAAACCTCTACTGCACGGGTGACGTGTGGGCCCTGTCCTAATACAATATCTGCACCAGCGTCAATGACAGCGTGAGAGAAGGCATATACATTTCCTCTGTTTTCCTTGTAGAAAATTTCATTGGCCCGGGTTACATGTTCAAATCTAGCTCCCTCACCACCACCATGGAAAGACACAATAACAATATCAACTTGTTTTTTAAGAAAGGACACCAGTTCCTTTGCACTGTCAATCTGATTGATAGAAACTGTATTTTCGTTCGGTGCAAAGGCACAGAATCCGTACTTTACACTGTCTTTTTCAAAAATTGTATAGGGATGAGAAGTTAAGCCTGCATATTTTATACCAAGAGAGTCCAGGATTGCAGCACTGCGCTTTCTCCCTTTCCATCCAAAATCACCAACATGATTATTGGCAACGCTAAGTAGATTGAATCCTGCTTCCTTATAAATACCTGCATAACGTTCCGGCATTCTGAAAGCAAAACAACTATTACCGATTGTGTCTTTGCATTTCGTGGATTTTCCTGCATTCAGGAAACATCCTTCCAGGTTACCAAATACGATATCACCCTTTAGAAAAGAAGCTACATTTTTGAAACTCCCCACAGCATCATCAGCAGGAAGGTTGGATTTTGAAGGATAGGCAGAGCCAAGCATAATGTCACCAACAGCTGTAATCGTGAGCGTATCTTTAGTGACTTTTAGCAGAGTATCCTTTAGGGGTGATGTTTTCTGTTCTGCAGCTACATTAACGTTTCCTGTGCAGCTTAACAGGATAAGGCTGGTTATTACAGCGAGTAAAATAAAGCCTGTTATTTTGAATTTCATTGAGGTAAATTTGTTTTTGTAGTAATTAGGAGCATAAAAAAATCCTTCTAAAAGGATCTAGAAGGATTTTGTAGCTATTTTTGACGAAGATCTTATTCTTCTATTAAATCTTTTTTAGCTGATTCTAAAATCCTGCCACCCTTATAAAAGAAGCGGGAATAATAAGGTTCATTCAGATTGCTGATCACGACACCTCTTGAAGAGGAAGCGTGTGCAAAACGGTTATCACCTAAATAAATTCCTATATGTGTAATTCTTGTACTTCTGATTTTAAAGAAGACCAGATCTCCTTCTTTTAGTTCATCTTTAGGTAGTGGGTCTACCATGCTGAAGATGTCTCTTGAATTTCTTAACAATGTAGTGTTGAAAACTTTATCGTAAATCGCTTTCGTGAAGGCTGAACAATCAATTCCTTTCTTGGTATTTCCACCAAACCGGTAAGGAGTTCCTATCCATTCATAAATGAATTTGTAGAGTTTGACGTTAGATGTCGCGTCGACTGCGATACCCATAACCTGGGAGAAATATTGGGAAGCTAAGTTGTCAGGATCCTCTAATTTATTGGTTTCTTTTGTTTTAGTTTGTGCGTTTAAAGCAGTTACGCTGCACAAAGCAATAAGGGCAGAAAACAAAAATTTTTTTATCATGTTACACTGTTAAGTTTGGGTAAAAGGTACTTGCACTTAAACGTACACCAGCTAAGGCTTATTGTCAGGTTGTCAAAACTATGTAAATTAGATATGTTATCCAAATGTATTTTGTTGAAATGTGTGAGTTATTAACATTTTACGGTCATTGATCACATCCATTTTACACTATTCCTTCGATATATTACAATAAAAAAGTAGATTTGCTCTCATAAATAAAAATCAATAGCCAAAAATGAGTGCAGTAGAAATTAATAAGGATACCTATCTGAAGTGGTTTGAGTCGATGTTACTGATGCGTAAGTTCGAAGAGAAAACTGGTCAACTTTACGGACAACAGAAAATCCGTGGTTTTTGTCATCTATATATCGGTCAGGAGGCTGTAGTTGCCGGAGCGATTTCTGCATTACAACCTGAAGATTCTATGATCACCGCTTATCGTGATCACGCTCATGCTTTGGCGAAAGGTGTAAGTGCAAACGCTATAATGGCAGAGATGTATGGTAAAGCTACCGGCTGTTCCAAAGGTAAAGGTGGTTCAATGCACATGTTTAGCAAAGAACATAATTTTTATGGTGGTCACGGAATTGTAGGTGGACAAATACCATTAGGTGCGGGTATCGCATTTGCTGAAAAATATAAAGGGACTAAAAATGTAAACGTTTGTTATATGGGTGATGGTGCAGTTCGTCAGGGCGCACTGAATGAAGCCTTTAATATGGCAATGTTATGGAAACTTCCTGTAATCTTTGTTTGTGAGAATAATGGTTATGCGATGGGAACTTCTGTAGAACGTACAACAAATATGCTGGATCTGTATAAAATCGGTTTAGGATTTGATATGCCATGTGCTCCTGTAGATGGAATGGATCCTGTTGCTGTTCACAATGCAATGGATGAAGCAGCTCAGCGTGCGCGTAATGGTGAAGGACCAACATTTTTAGAAATGAGAACTTATCGTTACCGTGGACATTCTATGTCTGATCCTGCTAAATACCGTACTAAAGATGAATTGGAAGAGTATAAAGCTAAAGATCCGATTGAATCAGTAAGAGAAACTATTCTTAATGAAAAGTATGCTGATCAGGCGTGGATTGATGAAATTGAAGCTAAAGTGAAACAGATCGTGGATGAATCTGTAAAATTTGCTGAAGAGTCACCATGGCCAGAAGCATCAGAATTATATACTGATGTTTATGTGCAACAAGACTATCCATATATCCAAGATTAATTTTACAACATATTTCAATTGATATTATAGAATGGCTGAAGTAGTTAAGATGCCCAAAATGAGCGACACCATGACCGAAGGGGTGATGGCTAAGTGGCATAAAAAAGTTGGCGATAAAGTTAAAAGTGGAGATGTTCTGGCAGAAGTGGAAACCGATAAGGCTACCATGGATCTTGAATCCTACTGGGATGGCACCATCCTTTTTATTGGTGTAGAAGAAGGTAAAGCTGTTCCTGTTGATGCTGTAATTGCAGTTATTGGTAAAGAAGGCGAAGATTATAAAGCTGCTCTTGATGCTGAAGGTGCTTCTGCACCGGCAAAAGAAGAAAAAGCTGCAGAAACAAAACCTGCTGAAGCGGCTCCTGCAGCTGAAGCAAAAGGTGCTGCAGTAAGTGATGCTGATCTGGAAAAACAAGGTGTTACTGTAGTACGTATGCCTTTGTTAAGCGATACTATGACTGAAGGCGTAATTGCTGAATGGCATAAAAAAGTAGGTGATAAAATTAAGAATGATGATATCCTGGCTGATGTAGAAACCGATAAGGCTACTATGGAGGTAATGGGTTATGCAGACGGAACTTTGTTACATATTGGTGTAGAAAAAGGTGCTGCTGCTAAAGTAAACGGTATTATTGCAATAGTAGGTCCTGAAGGATTTGATATCAGTGGAATTTTAAGTCAGGGTGATGCTCCGGCTAAACCTGCTGCTGACAAATCGGATGCTCCGGTAAAAGAAGCAGCTGCTGCTCCTGTTGCTGAAGCACAGGAAGAACAACATAACGCTGATGGCTCACGTCTGAAAGCATCTCCTCTGGCAAAAAGAATTGCAAAAGAAAAAGGTATAGATCTTTCACAGGTTTCAGGTAGTGCTGATGGTGGTCGTATCATTAAAAAAGATATAGAAAACTTCAAGCCTGCTGCTGCGGCAAAAGCAGCTGATGCTGGTTCAGCCCCTGCAGCTGAGAAACAGGCACCTGTTCTTGCTCAGTATATAGGAGAAGAAAAATATACAGAGAAACCAGTTTCTCAAATGCGTAAAGTAATCGCGAAAAGATTATCAGAAAGCTTATTTACTGCTCCGCACTTCTATCTTACGATGAGTATTGATATGGATGCTGCTATGGATGCGCGTACTAAGATGAATGAGTTCTCTCCGGTTAAATTGTCATTCAATGATTTAGTGATTAAAGCTGTGGCTGTTGCGTTAAAACAACATCCTAATGTGAACTCTTCATGGTTAGGTGATAAGATCCGTTACAATGAGCATGTTAACATTGGTGTAGCTATCGCAGTAGAAGACGGACTATTAGTTCCGGTTGTACGTTTTGCTGATGGAAAACCATTGTCACGTATCTCGGCTGAGGTCAAAGATTTTGCGCAACGTGCAAAAGCAAAAAAACTACAGCCTTCAGACTGGGAAGGTTCAACTTTCACCGTATCTAATTTAGGTATGTTCGGCATTGAAGAATTTACAGCTATTATTAATACTCCTGATTCTTGTATCCTGGCAGTTGGTGGGATATCACAGGTTCCGGTAGTTAAAAATGGTGCTGTTGTTCCAGGAAATGTAATGAAAGTTACTTTAAGCTGTGATCACCGTACGGTTGATGGGGCTACAGGTGCTGCATTCCTGCAAACATTCAAAGCATTATTAGAAGAACCGGTAAGATTATTGGTTTAATAATTTTAAATATGAGTTAAAAAGCTGCTTCGGCAGCTTTTTTTGTGCCTTTTAATGTCGTTTTAAGCTTAATTATAAACTTAAACTGGCTCTTGGTTTTGTAATTTTGTACTTTTGCCCCCATGTCAAACATTAAACCGTCTTTAGCAAAAGGAACCCGTGATTTTTCACCTCAGGAAATGGTGAAACGTAATTACATATTTGATACCATTAAAAAGGTATTTAAGAAATATGGCTACGCTGAAATACAGACCCCTGCGATGGAAAACCTTTCTACGCTGACGGGTAAATATGGCGATGAGGGAGATAAACTGATTTTTAAGATTTTAAATTCAGGAGACTATCTTTCTAAAGCTAATGCAGCTCATCTGAGCGCATTAAATTCCAATGCACTGATTTCCTCAATCAGTGAGAAAGCATTACGTTACGACCTCACTGTGCCCTTTGCACGCTATGTAGTGATGCACCAGAATGATATTTCTCTTCCTTTCAAACGTTTCCAGATACAACCGGTATGGAGAGCCGACAGACCTCAAAAAGGACGTTACCGTGAGTTCTTCCAGTGTGATGTGGATGTAGTGGGATCTGAAAGTCTGCTGAATGAAGCTGAATTTGTACTGATCTATCAGGAAGCGTTATGTAATTTAGGCATGACAGATTTTACAATTAAAATCAACAACCGGAAGATTCTTTCAGGAATTGCAGAGATTATCGGTAAACCAGAACTGATCATAGACATGACTGTTGCCATTGATAAACTGGATAAGATCGGTTTTGAAGGGGTGACAAAAGAATTGCTGGAAAGAGGATTTACTGAAGATGATATTACCAGGCTAAAACCAGTAATCTTACTGGAAGGGACAAATGCTGAAAAATTAAACCGGTTAAAAGAGGTATTAGCAGGTTCTGAGATCGGACTAAAAGGAATAGCAGAGATTGAAACCGTATTTGCTTATGTGCAGGGGCTGTTGAAAAACAGCGATCTGAAACAACCTGATCTGGAGCTGGATATCACACTTGCCCGTGGTTTGAATTACTATACCGGTTGCATATTTGAGGTAAAAACCAATGAAGCAGCGATGGGGAGTATCTGCGGTGGTGGACGTTATGATGATCTGACCGGAATGTTTGGTTTGAAAGGACTGACAGGAGTGGGTATTTCATTCGGGGCTGACCGTATTTATGATGTTTTACAGGAGCTGAATCTGTTTCCTGAATCGGCTGCTGCCGGAACAAAGGTTCTGATCAGTAATTTTGACGCGGAATCTGAACTTTATGCGCTACCGCTGTTGCAGCAATTAAGAGATGCAGGTATTGCTGCCGAACTTTACCCATCTGCTGCGAAACTGAAAAAACAGATGAGTTATGCTGATGCAAAATCTATTCCTTATGTGATTCTGATAGGGAGCGATGAGTTGCAGAGCGGCATATTGACTTTTAAAAATATGCATACAGGAGAGCAGCAGAAAATTACCGCCGCTGCTATCGTAGAGCTGCTTCAAACTGAAATATCAGCCGGTTAACCGGCTAATATTTCATCGAAGAATAATAACATATGTTTCCATGATCTTTTCGCTGCCAGCTCATTGTAAGCTGCACCTTTCGAATTATCATTACCTGCATCAGGGTCAGTAAATGCATGTACTGCATTAGCATATTCAATCATTTGCCAGTCTGCCCTGGCATTTCTCATTTCCTGCTGAAAACCCAGGACCTGTTCCGTGGTCATTGAAGGATCATCTGCGCCATGCAATACCAGAACCTTTGGTTTAATAACCGCTGTTTTTCTTTCCCCCGCATATTGACCTAAGCCACCATGGATAGAAACGACCCCTTTGACTGGTAAATTAGCCCTTGCAGCTTCTATTGCACCTGTGCCGCCAAAACAATATCCAATAACAATTATCCTTGAAGGATCTGCACCTGCCTTAATCAGCTGTTGTAAAGCCAGGCTGATTCTTTGCTGGTATACACTGGCATTCTTTTTATAATAGCCTGATTGCTGACCTGCTTCTTTGGTATCCTTTGGATAATTTCCTTCTCCATATATATCGGCCACAAACGCATAATAACCCTGTTGGGCTAATTTAGCCGCTGTTTCTTTAGCATTGTTGTCAATTCCTTTCCAGGCCGGAAGAATCAGTATACCTGCTTTTTTTTGAGTAGCCTTTGCCGGTGCAATTACCAGACCATTCAGTTTTTGTGCGCCATCATGGTAGGCAACCGGTTTTAGCTGTGCAAAGGTGCTTGATACTACAAGCGTCAGAACAAGTGTAAGTGCTGGTTTCATATGATTTTTAGGGTATAAACAAAAGATGAATTTATATTGTTTAGCTTGAGTTAAGAATGAGCGGCCATATATAAACGCAGATTTTCTGCAGCCCGTTTACGTATCTTGTTCTTCAGGAAATCAGTCCAGCCTAACAGTAATCCGGGTAATCCCAAAGCCTGTCTTGACCAGTTATAGAAGCTGAAATTATCTTCATGTTGTACAATTTTCCCGTTTTCAAACCTGAACGATGCTTTGATACTGTTAACGACCTTTTTTCCAGTTGCAGAAAAAGTATAATGTGCAACCCATTCTGCAGAGCCGGTTTGTTCATCCGCTTTAACGTGATTGTATTCCACACGCATATCTTTTCCACTTTTAATCAGCATTTCCCACATGCAACGTACCTGTGCAGTGTTTAGATTTCTAAATGCAGCGTCATTGAAAGTTGCGTGATCAGCATAACATTCCTGCATAGCCTTAAAGTCTTTATTTTTAAAAGAGGTATAGAAATGATGAATCAGTTCTTCGTTGGTTTTCATAGTGGTATCAGGTTGTAGATATTGAGATTTTGATTACACTAATATATATAATAATTCTAGCGTACTAAATCTCTGATTCAGTTGAATATCTATATATTAAGATGTGAAAATTGCTTTTCGGCAGAGACGTGTTGAAATGTTAAAAAATATTTGCAAACTCAATGAAACCTTTTTAGTTCATTTACGTCTTATATACAAGTTTTTAGGTTAGTAGAGGTATAGTTGTGGCGACTATACCTCTACCTTTGTTATAGATACAGACCCTTTTCAGGATGCATAAAGACTTAAATATGCGGATTATAGGTATCCGTTTTCACCACTGCTTTTAGCTCCTGTAAAATAGTGTATAAACCAAAATTTGTACGGTTGATATAAATAAAGTGTTTTACACCTCTTGCCTGTTTAAACTCCGGCATTTTAGTGATCTTTTCACCATAAGCATACAATTGAGCAAAGAACTCCGGCTGGCTGAAGTCAAATGTTTTACTCGTATAAGGTTTGGCAAATAATTGTATCATTTCAAGATATGCCTTATAATAAAATTCGATCTGTGCAGCATCATCACCCGGATGTATCATTTCCAGTTTCCTGAAAGCCTCAATCGTTTTCTTTTTATCATTAATAATATCTGAGGAAATCAGCGAAAAGAAGGGCACATAGAAATCATCCGGCATTTCTTTGATACAGCCAAAATCTATCACTCCCAATTTTTCATCCGGTGTGATCATGAAATTACCAGGATGTGGATCTGCATGTACCGCTCTGAGTTCATGTTGCTGGAAATTGTAAAAATCCCAAAGTGCCTGCCCGATTTTATTTCTGAGTTCCTGTGATGGATTAGTCTGAAGAAACTCCTTTAAATGGAGACCATCTATCCAGTCCATCGTAATAATCCGCTTGCCCGAAAGATCGGGATAGTAAGCAGGAAAGACCACATTCTTCAGGTTTTTGCAAGCCAGGGTAATCTCAATAGAACGGCGAACCTCCAGTTCATAATCGGTTTCTTCCAATAATCTTTCCTCTACCTCCCTGATGTAGATATTAAGCTCCTTCTCGCTCATCCCCAATAGACGGAAAGCAAAAGGTTTTACTAATTTCAAATCCGAAGAAATACTGTCTCCGACTCCGGGATACTGGATTTTCACGGCCAGCTTTTTTCCATTCAGTTCAGCCTCATGCACCTGGCCTATAGAAGCTGCATTAGTAGAAACCAGGTTGAATTTATCATAGATAACCTCCGGTGTCTTACCGAAATTTTTGGTAAATGTCCTTACAATCAACGGGCCTGATAGCGGAGGTGCATTATATTGTGATTGCGTGAATTTGTCCACATATGATTTGGGAAGTATGTTTTTATCCATACTGAGCATTTGTGCGATCTTCAGCGCACTGCCCTTCAATTCACTTAGTGATTTATAAATATCGGTAGCATTATCCTCATTCAGTTCATCCCTGCCCAGCTGCGGATTAAATAGCTTTTTAGAATAGTGCTTAATGTAATTTCCTCCAATCTGAAAGCCTGTTTTTACAAATTTAGCAGAGCGTTCAGTTTTGGTTACGGGTATACTGTTCTGTTCGGCCATGTCATTATCTGCTTCTGGTTTCAGCAAATTTCCCATTTCTGGATAAGAATTTACCGTATTCTAAAAGATTGTCAATAGGAGAACGCTGGAATAAGTCGAAGGTCACATTGATTCCTTTTTCAATGGCTTCGTCGGTTTTTTCAAACTCAGTACTGTCATCATTAACCCAGAAATTCAGGATAAAGGCAAACTGAACCCAAAGAGCATCCTTGTATCTTTTGCTGAAGAGTTTGCGGTCTGCGAGTTCACCACTTTCCAGACCCTCATTAATCAGTTCATCTGCAAAGTTTTCAAAAATTGGTTTTACTCCTGACAGGACCTGAGGAGTAGCAAATCTGTCTTTGTGGCTTTTAAGGCTATAGACGATAAAGCTTCTGTGTTTTTTTAGTAATTCCACATAACTGTAGAAAAACGAAAGCATTCTGTCCCTGGATGAATACTGTGCCCAGACTTCCTGCTGTTGAATTGCATCAATAGTTTCGACAGTGAGGTCTGCCCATACCATTTTTTCAATACTTTCAAAAGAACCATAGAATTCATAAAACTCAGCTTCTGATATCTTCAGTTTTTTAACAAAACTATAAACAGATTTAGGTTTTTCGTCCTGCGTTAAGACATAGTCGATGTAAGCAGTTCTGATTTGTTGAGACGTTGCCATATCTTTTATTTTTATTAACGATTTATAATCCTGAATAGTTTTAAGCACAGCGTAATCAGGCGGTATCAGACTGAATAAAAGCATTCTGATGACATATCACTGCAGAACCACAACAGGTTGATCTTCTGGCGTCTTTTTAAAGATATAAAAGCAATGTTACGAGAACATTACCTGAATTATAGAGATTTGATTACTTTTGTGTTGAATTGAACAACAGACGCTTACATATCAACCGTATTCTTGCGACGCTGCTGCTTTGGGTATTTGCCATTGCACTGACGCCGTGGAGCTCGCTTCATCATCATGAAGTGCAGTCAGACTATTGTGCTGGAAACGGGAAAGAATGTATGCATAAAGTGCATGTGGGAAGTGAGAGACATAACTGTCTGATCTGTTCCGCACATTTCGAAAAAGATTATTATACTGTCGCAGTAGCTTATAAGGCAAAACCTGAAAGCAAGCCCATCGTGCGAAACTATGCTTTGACAGGATCTTTTTATATTGCATTAATCAGTACCTCCCTCCGTGGTCCCCCTGTCGTGTTAGCTTAAAAATCTTCTGATTCAGGTTATAACTGTCCCGGTTTTTCCAGTGCGGTTATATACCGGTTGCTGAATATATCTTTCTGATATATTGCTGCACCAGTCAATTTTATTCAAAAAAGAAACACACACATATGAAATCTGAATGACCTTACCGGTTCATGAAAGATTCATGATCATTATAAAAATATATGAAAAAGATACATCTATATTTAGTTGTACTGTTAACTGTCTTTACTTTTACCGGCGCATTTGCTGCTGATCTGGCAGAAATCAAAGGTAGAATTATTGATGCTCAGACTAAAACACCATTACCGGGTGCTTCAATCACTATTCCTGATTTGCGCACATCAGCTATTACTAACCAAAATGGAGAATTCATCTTCAAAAATATACCGGCACGTGGCCGTTTTCTTGTTCAGGTAAGCTATATTGGCTATAGAACAATTACCCAGTCGATAGATCTTTCGAATGTTGGAAAACTGGAATTTGCTTTAGAGCCAAGTGTGATTGAAGGACGGGAAGTGGTGATTACCGGCTCAGCTTCAAGCTCAGATAACCGTAAAAACAGTACTTCAGTATCTACTGTCAGCAAGGCTGATTTATTATACCGTCCGTCTACAAATCTGATGGATGCTATTTCAAGGGTGCCGGGCGTTTCGCAGATTACTACCGGCCCTGCAATTTCCAAACCAGTTATCCGTGGTTTAAGCTATAACCGTGTTGTGACACTAAACGATGGAGTAAAACAACAGGGACAGCAATGGGGTGATGAACACGGAATTGAAATCGATCAGTACAGTGCAGACCGCGTAGAGGTATTAAGAGGCCCTGCCAGTTTAATGTATGGTTCAGACGCACTCGGTGGAGTAATTAATATTCTGGATGGATTACCGGCACCGGACGGAACTTTAAGAGGTGAATTCCTGACTAATTATGCGACCAATAATGGTCTTACAGGAAGTTCATTAATGTTACAGGGTAACGAAAATGGCTTTATTTATAAAGTACGTGGTTCTTATAAAAATGCCTATTCTTATAAAACACCAACAGAATACGTACCTAATTCAGGATTCAATGAGACAAATTTTGAAGGACAGATTGGGCTGAACAAGAAATGGGGATATGCACATTTAGACGCGTCAAGTTTCCGTACAAATATTGGTTTTTACGAACCGAAAAGAAATGAAGCAGGTCAGCTGGTAGGAGAAGACGATCAGCCATTCACAGATGCCCAGAATAAAGACAGAACGCTGGCTTATCCGAAACAGGACGTCCGTCACTATAAGATTGCTTTAAACAGTAATATCCTTTTAGGAGACGGAAGTTTAAAAACTACTTTAGGTTATCAGCATAATTTGCGCAGAGAACTGGGGACAGCAGGAGAAGGTCCGGATTTGTTTCTGAACAGTTATACCTACAGTTATGATTTGAAATACTCCTTCAAAGAAATCAACGGCTGGGCACCGGTCGTAGGTGTTTCAGGGGAATATATCCATAGTTTAAATACTACAGGGAAAGAACAGCTGATTCCTGATTTTGATACTCAGGCTTTTGGTGGTTTTGCATTTGTTAAAAAGACATGGGATGATGATACTTTTAACGCAGGTATTCGTTTTGACTACAGAAAAATGACGGGCAAAGAGTTTCATGGTGATTCAGACTATCCTGCATTCAGCAATAAGTTTTCACATGTGACCGGAGCATTAGGCTACACCCATGAATTTAATGAGGCTTTTAGTTTTAAAGCGAATGCCGGAAGTGCTTTCAGAGCACCAAATATTGCTGAACTGGCATCAAACGGTGTGCATGAAGGTGTATTCCGTTATGAGGTAGGTAACCCGAATCTTAAACCAGAGCAGAGTTATCAGTTTGATGCTTCCTTTGATTATGAAAATCAATATATAAGTGCAAGTCTGGGTGGTTTTGCCAATTTTATTAATCATTATATCTATTACAATACCGACGGGACAACCAAAAAGGTAGATGACAGAGATTTTCCGGTATATAACTTTGTACAGAACAATGCCTTTTTACGTGGAATAGAAGCCTCTTTAACTTTACACCCGGTTAGTTTCATCCATTTTGAAAATGGATTCTCTTATACCAGGGCAACTAATCGCACGACTAAACAATCATTACCATTTATTCCTGCAGCAACTTTACATAATGAATTACGTTTTGAGCCAACTATCGCCGGAACCTCACATTCTTATGTTTCAGTAGGTATTGATAATTATTTCAAGCAAACTAAAATCGATAGTTTTGAGACCTCAACTTCAGGTTATACTTTGTTGAACGCATCGGTTGGAACAACACTGAAGTTAAGCAAGAATCAGGATATCACAGTTTATATAGCTGGAAAAAACCTGTTGAACAAAGCTTATTATGATCATTTAAGCCGTTTTAAACCAGGAAGATTAAGCGATGAAGATCCTACACTGGGTATCTATAACATGGGGCGTAATATCACCTTTGGTGTGAATATCCCATTTACTTTAAAAAAATAACAAACACACACACGTTTGAGACGAAACCCCGCTTCCTGTATAAGGAACGGGGTTTTTCTGTAAAATAATCGTTAGTTTTAGAACTTTCGGCCTTTTACTTTGTTTCTAGGCTACAATCAGTAAAATATATGTTCAAAAAACTACTTCTACCCGCTCTTCTATTATTTAGTATTTCCCTGTCGGCTTCCGCACAACAAACAGATACACTGTCTGTTACTTTAGAAAATGTCAAATATGCTTATCCCGTAAAATATTTCCCCATCCGTACAGAAGGACAGGATATACGTATGGCCTACATGGATGTTGCCCCGGTACAAAATGCAAATGGGAGAACTGTAGTTTTGTTTCATGGTAAAAACTTTGGCGGATACTACTGGACTAATGTGATCAAAGCATTAACCAGCAGAGGATTCAGGGTAATTGTGCCTGATCAGATCGGGTTTGGGAAATCGTCAAAACCTTATATTCATTACAGTTTTCATCAGCTGGCCCGCTGGAATAAAGCTTTGTTGGATACCCTGGGTATTCAGAAGGCAAGCATTCTGGGACATTCAATGGGAGGCATGCTGGCTACGAGATTCGCTTTAATGTACCCTCAGGCTACTGAAAAGTTATTACTGGAAAACCCTATCGGACTGGAAGATTACCGTGCATTTGTGCCCTATGTCACTACAGAAGATCAATATAAAACAGAACTTAAATCAACAGCAGAAAGCATAAAGAAATACTATCAAAGCTCTTATTTTACTGTTTGGAAACCAGAATATGATGAATTGGTAAGCATTGCTTCCGGAGTAACACTGAGTTCCGATTACCCACGATGGGCTAAGGTTGCTGCAATGACTTTTACTATGATTTACGAACAACCTGTTGTTTATGAATTTCAGAATATCACAGTTCCAACGATTCTCTTTATTGGTAAGGAAGATAAAACTATCGTCGGAAAGGGATTGTTAAGCCCGCAGGAGCAGGCGCTTCATGGTCAGTACAAAATATTGGGGAAGCAGATTGCGGCGAGAATACCGGGTGCCAAGCTGATAGAATTTGATGGTAGCGGACACATTCCGCATTTGGAAATACCTACCGAATTTACCGTAGCCCTGTTGGGTGGTTTATAGAACCAGCAGAACCGGTAACCGAATTATTCTTTTACCAGAGCAGAATTATCTGGTTACCGGATCCTGTGAAAACGTAGTGGATAATATTTGATAAAGCTCGGGATGTTTGTCTTTGAACTGAGCAGGTTTCTCAAAGAAATATTCTGAAACTACAGCAAAGAATTCAGCCTCATTGGTAACAGCATAAGGATTGATATCAGACTTTCCGGCCTCAATCTGATTGATTTCCTGATGAATCATTTTTACCCAGGGAATAATATACTGATGCGGCATCAGATTTTCAGGAATACCATCAGTTGCCCCGTCAGATTTATCCAGCAGATGCACAAATTCATGAATGGCTGTATTTTCTTTGTCTGCACTGATAGAAAATCCTTCCAGCAGGGCAGAACGTGATAAAATCATCTGGCCGTTCATATACCCGGTACCTACCATTCCAAGAATGTTGCGGTCACCGCCCTCAAATTGAAAATCTTTGTTGAAAGTGTCAGGATACAGGATCACTGCATGCAGATTTTTATATTTCCACTGTCCAAATCCAAAGACCGGAATAACGGCGCTGGATGCAATTAATAAACGATCAGTCCTGTCAGGTGTCAGATCAATACCTTCAATGCGTACATCACTTAAAAAGTCTTCGAGCATTTGCTCAAATTTTGTTCTGTTTGCAGCATCGAGGTTTTTATAATAAGCCACATGACTAAGCAGTAGCTGCCTTTCAGCTTCACCGATGATGTTTTCAGGGAGCTGTTTAGATTTTTTGTTTCTGAATATAAAATACAGAGCGATCAGAAATGCGGCGAGTAAGATCAGGTAGGTTGTCATGATCAGGCTTCCAGGATTGCTATCTGCTTTAATATTTGCTGCTGTAGTACCGGGAAGGGTTGCTGGTTTACCAGAGACTGATATACCGCTTCAAAAAGAGCCATATAACTGGCTGGTTCAGAAGCTATCAGCTGGCTTGTTCTATCCCCGTTTGCATTGATCAGGGTCAGTTTCCCTTCTTTACCTTTTGCCTCAATACCAAAGCCCGGTTCATTCGGTTTAATCCCTTTCAGTAACTGTTCTTCCTGTACATCCGCTCTCTCTTTAATAAGCGAGCCGTTTCTGCCATGCAATACAAAAGCAGGCTGTATGTCAGTCACCATCATGTTGGAATGTACAAATACATTTAAGCTGTCAGGATAGCTCAGATGGATAGAGAAGAAGTCATCAACTTTTGTGTTTTCTCTGTTTCTGCCTAATATTTTATGAAATGAATCAGGCTGTCCGAACAGGCTGATTGCCTGGTCCACCAGATGCGGGCCTAAATCGTACTGTAAACCACTGGCGGCTATCGGCTCTTCCTTAAAGCTTTTTACACCAATACCAGCTTTATATCTGTCAAAGCGCAGATGAACTTCTGACAGTTTACCCAGCTTATCACTATTAATTATATTTTTTACTGCGACGAAGTCACTATCCCATCTGCGGTTTTGATAGACAAATACCTTTTTATCCAGACTTTCTGCCAGTTTAAATATTTCCGCTGCTTCTGCCAGATTTGCGGTAAACGGTTTTTCTACCAAAATATGTTTGCCCGCATTCAGTGCCAGCTTTGCATATTCGTAATGTGTATTGTTTGGAGTATTGATAACAATCAACTCCAAACTTTTATCATTTAGTAACTCTTCAATACTGTCATAACTGATAATCCCCGGGAAATCCTTTTCCGCATTTTTTTGATTACGTTCAGTTACAGCATGAAGTTTAAATCCTTGATGTGAAGTTAGAAAAGGTCCGTGAAAGATCTTGCCGGACATACCATAAGCCATCAGGCCCGTTGTGATTACTTTAGTCATCAATAATATATTTTAACGGCTAAATTAGCGAATCCAAAAATTGATGTATTAATATAATTGTCATAAACCGTTTTTATATTTTTTATCTTTGGACTATGAAACCCGCAGAAATTAATGCCAAATGGAAGGTTCTTCAGCAAAAGATTGCTGAAGAATTTGACTCAGATATACCTGATTTAAAGGTAATGTTATTTTTGATAGGTGTTCAGGAACTCGGCAAGGGACCAGGTAAGTATAGCAAACGTCAAAAAGAAGAGCTGATGCATATCGCAACCTGCCGTTTATTGAGTGAAATGGGATTTTATGAGCTTGAAGGACTGGATCAGGACGGATGGCCGCATTGGAAGCTGGTAAAACAGGTTCCGTCATTTGCAATGATGGAGCAGGAATTACTCTTAAAATCACTGGCAATTCATTATTTTGAAGATATCTATCAATAAAACAGGATAAAAAATCTATGTCATCAAAAAAGCCGAAGTATAATTACTTCGGCTTTTTGTTATTAAAATAGGTAGATCTTAATATTTTTAGTTGTTAGCTTGCTGAGCTTGTTTTTTCAATTGATCATTTGCTACGATAACAATTTCAACTCTGCGGTTAGCAGCTCTTCCTGCGTCAGTTGCATTATCAGCAATTGGCTCAGAGAAACCTTTACCTACAGTAGTTAAACGTGATGATGGTACGCCCTGAGAAACTGCATAAGCTTTAACAGCTGCTGCTCTTCTTTCAGAAAGACTCATGTTATAAGTTTCAGTACCTCTGCTGTCAGTATGACCGATAACCTTGATTTCAGTATCAGGATATTTTTCAAGAGATCCGGATAATGATTTTACATTTTCTTTAGCTTGTGCTTTTAAGTTTGCACTGTCAAAATCAAATAAGATTCCGCTATCAAATTTCACGATGATACCTTCACCTTCACGTACTACCTCTGCATTTGGAATAGCATTCTGAATTTCAGCAGCCTGTTTATCCATACGTTTTCCGATGAATCCACCAGCAGTACCACCAATAGCACCACCTATAATTGCTCCAATAGCAGTATTACCAGCTTTTTTTCCGATAATAGCACCTAATACACCACCTGCTGCAGCACCGATACCAGCACCCTTTTGTGTTTTAGTTAAACTGTCGCAGCCCTGAAAAGCCATTGCGCTTAACGATAATGCAATACTGAATGTAGCTATTTTGAATTTCGAAGTAATCATGATAATAATTTATTTGTTTATATTGGCTTTTACTCAAAGGTAATGCCAAGTGTAAGTTTTCTGTGATTTATCAGAATAAGACAGGATTTTTGTCTAAATTTCATCGAATAGCTGACACAAAAGTGTCCCGAAACAGCTATGTTGACTACAATTCTGTACAACTGTCTTAAAAGCTGGGGATAAATTGTCTAGTAACCGTATTTATCTTTCCAGTTCTGTTTCAATTTTTCTCTGAGTTTATCTTCCGCAGGATTATGTCCCGGATCATATAGTTTGGTGCCGCTGATCAGGTCAGGTAAATATTCCTGGGCAGTAAAATTCCCTTCATAACCATGAGCATACTTGTAGTCTTTTCCATAACCGATATTTTTCATCAGTTTGGTTGGCGCATTTCTGATAGGTAAGGGAACAGGTAAATTACCGGTCTCTCTGACCAGTTGCTGTGCCTTATTGATCGCTTCGTAAGCAGCGTTGCTTTTCACCGAAGAGGCAAGATAGGTCACTGCCTGTGAAAGAATGATTCTGGCTTCGGGATAACCGATGACATTCACCGCCTGAAAGCAGTTATTGGCCAGTAACAGCGCATTGGGATTGGCATTGCCGATATCTTCCGAAGCGAGAATGAGTAACCGTCTGGCAATAAATAACGGATCTTCGCCGCCTTCAATCATTCTGGCAAGCCAGTAAACAGCGGCATTGGGATCACTTCCTCTTATGGATTTGATAAAAGCAGAAATGATATCATAATGCTGTTCTCCGGCCTTGTCATATAAAGCGAGATTCTGCTGGGCGTGTTTCAGTACATTTTCGTTGGTCAGAACCAGCTGATCACCACCAATGCCATTAATTGCAATTTCCAGTACATTGAGTAGCTTTCGGGCATCACCTCCGGATAAACGGATCAGTGCTTCATGCTCTTTAATGGTGATTTTTTTCTCTTTCAGGATGACATCTTCACGGATTGCAGTTTGCAGCAGACCGGAAAGCTCCTGCTCATCCAGTGATTTCAGGATGTAAACCTGGCAGCGGGATAATAAAGCGGAAATCACTTCAAAAGAAGGATTTTCTGTCGTAGCACCAATGAGTGTAACCAGGCCGCGTTCTACTGCGCCCAGTAAACTATCCTGCTGTGATTTACTGAATCTGTGGATCTCATCAATGAATAAGATCGGTAAGCCCAGAAAACTATCCTTTAACAGTGCTGCTTTATCGATAACATCGCGTATGTCCCTGACTCCTGAATTAATGGCACTCAGATTAAAAAACGGACGATCTAACGTTTGCGAGATAATATAGGCTAAAGTTGTTTTTCCGACCCCCGGAGGGCCCCAGAAGATCATGGAAGGGAGCTGGCCGCTTTGTATCGCTTTGCGCAGTACCGCATCCGGACCTACCAAATGTTGTTGTCCAACATATTCATCCAGATTTTGCGGACGCATCCGTTCGGCTAATGGAGGTAGGTTTTGCATAAATGTAAAGATAAAAAAACAGGAGCAATAAAAATTGCTCCTGTTCCTGAACTGCTTAATTTTACAAATAAAACAATAAAATTTTACTTTAAGCGGTTGTTATATTATTCAGATTTAGGTACGGAACCTTCTGTTTTTGGTGCAGTATTCTCAGCCTGGGGCAACGAACCATTGGTTTTAGGTTTCTTTTTCCAGAACTTACGCTGAGGTGCTTTCTTTTTTTTGTGCTCTGTTTTAGGTTCTGTGGTAACAGCTGTTTCTACAGGTGCCGCACCCAGATGTTCAGGTAAAGGCATTCTGTCTATGGGTTTGCCAATCAGCTTCTCAATGTTGGCAAACTTACGTTTGTCCTTATCATTAACTAAAGTGATCGCTGTACCTGTGGTTGCAGCTCTCGCTGTCCGGCCTATCCTGTGAATATAATCTTCCGGATCATGTGGTACATCAAAATTGATTACCAGCGTGATTCCTTCCACATCAATTCCTCTGGATAATACATCAGTACCAATCAGCACAGGAACACGTTTATTTTTAAATTCTGATAAAATAGCTTCTCTTTCTTTTTGTCCCAGATCGGAGTGAAAAGCTTCTGCTTTAAATCCAAGTCCACGGAAGACTTTACCCAGATTTTTAACCTTGTCTTTCGTAGAAGCAAAAATTAAAATACTTGGATAATCAACGTTTTTCATGAGTTCAGTAAGCAATTTTACTTTCTGTGTATCATGTACGATATAAGCCTGCTGATTGATCCCGGCTGCAGGTTTTGAAATTGCAATACTGATCTGTTCAGGATCTTTTAACAGGTTACCTGCAAGCTTTCTTATTTTAGGTGGCATGGTTGCCGAAAATAATACCGTTTGTCTTTTTTCCGGAAGGAAACTTACGATGCGCATAATATCATCATAAAAACCCATGTCGAGCATCCTGTCCGCTTCATCCAGAACCAGGTGCTGTAGCTGATCAAGTTTGAGTAATCCTGAAGAAAGGTGAGAAATCAGTCTGCCCGGCGTGGCAATGATAATGTCCACACCTTCACGCATACTGCGTTTCTGTTGTTCATAGGCAATACCATCTCCTCCTCCGTAAACTGTCAGGGAGCTGATATTGGTGAAATAGGAAAGTGCTTCAACCTGCAGATCAATTTGCTGTGCAAGCTCCCGGGTAGGGGCAAGAATAAGCGTATTATTATGCCGCTCCTCGGTCTGGCTGATCATATTCATGACCGGCAGCAAATAAGCTCCTGTTTTTCCTGTCCCGGTCTGGGCGCAGGCAATCAGGTCTTTTTTTGCCAGGATAAGCGGAATTGCTTCCTGTTGTATAGGGGTTGCATTTCTGAAACCCATTGCTAATAAACCCTCTAATAGATCAGGGTTAAAATTAAAATCTTTAAAATCCAATATACTTGTAAGTTATTCGTAATTGTACTGCATAAAAGTAGCCTTTATTTTCGGCTTTTTTATTTTTTCTGATCGGCGTATCCGAATACTTTCTGAAGAACTGATGTCGTACGTCCGCCCAGGTTATTTCTGATCGCTGCCTCTTCCTGTGCAACCTGGATAAACATGCCTTCTACGGCTTTCTGAGTTACATAACCCGTAAGATCAGTAGTTACCGGTTTAACCAATGGTAATTTATTGTACTGATTGGTTGCGTCTCCCCAATATTTAGCTGCGCCGACTTTACTTAAACTGGAAGTAACGACAGGTTTGAATTTCTCCATCAGTTGAGAAGTCGTTGCCTTTTTAAAATATTCAGTTGCTGAATTTTCACTCCCCAGTAAAATATTTGTAGCATCAGTAATGGTCATTTGTTTAATTGCCGAGACGAATATCGGTTTAGCTTCTTTTGCTGCATCTTCTGCTGCCCTGTTTAAACTGGTCACGACATTATCAGCCAGAGAACCCAGACCTACACTTCTCAGTGCTTTTTCTACCTTTTGTGCTTCGGGAGGGAATAATATTTTAACTGCCATATTACCCAGGAAACCGTCTTTCATAGATAACTGATCTGCCCCTTTGGAAATACCTGCTTCCAGTGCCTGTTTAATTCCGGTACCAATTTCCAGGGTACTTGGTTTAACTGCTGTAGAAGTTGTTGCGGTAGCCGTGGGCTGATTTGTTTGCTGGTTTGCCGGCTGGGTAGTAGTTGTCTTAGTCTCGGTTGCAGATTTTACTTTTTTTAAAATGCTTCCAAGTGATTGGCTTTGTGCGTTATAGGTGTTCAGTGCGATGGCTGCGAAAGCCAGGGATAATAATTTGATTTTATTCATTTGTTTGGTATAAAGTCAATAGTAAGCAAATTTCTGGCCATTAAATGAAGATTATCAGAATCATATGAATTTAAAGAGGCTCAGAGTCAGAAAATATTTTTATACTTGAAAAGAATTTTCCTCCATATATAATTTGAAATTTATAAAAAATACAGCAGGAGTCAGAGATACCGATGATGCAGGCCTTCTTTTACAGTACAAAAGTACAGGAAGTCTGGATGCATTAGGGGTGCTTTATAACCGGTATATGCATCTTGTTTACGGGGTTTGTCTTAATTATTTCAAAGACGAGGAAGCGAGCAAGGATGCCGTTATGCAGATTTTTGAAGAACTGGTAGTCAAACTGAAGATTCATGAGGTTCAGAATTTCAAAAGCTGGCTGCATGTATTGACCAGAAATCATTGTTTAATGGCACTGAGGAAGTTAGCTAAAAACAATACGGTCTCAATTGATGATACTTTTGTGGAAAATACCGACTTTGTGCATCTGGATATAGATGATACCAAAGAAAAGCAACTGACCGTTATGGAAAGGTGTATGGAGACCCTGACCGAAGAGCAGCGCACGAGTGTGGATTTATTCTATCTCCAGGAAAAATGTTATAAAGAAGTAGCAGAACTGACCGGGTATGAAATGGTCAAGGTAAAGAGCTATATTCAGAACGGAAAACGCAATTTGAAAATTTGCATAGAGAAAAACAGCAGTGAATAACAATTGGTTAGATATAGAATTACTGGAAGATTACCTGGATGGTAAGCTTGACAGCAAAGCTATGCACAAGATTGAAAAGCAGGCGCTGGAAGATCCTTTTGTTGCACAGGCACTTGCAGGTTTAAGTGAATCGCCGGGAAGGGCTGTGCAAAACGTATCTCTGCTTCAGCAGCAGCTATATGAACGTATAGCCCGGCAGCAGGAAACTAAAAGAGAAACTGTCTTTACCTGGCAGCGTCTGAGCGTGGCAGCAGCAGCGGCGGTAATGTTTATTTCTGTCAGTATCATGTTCTTCATGAAGGACAGGGAGAAAAGAAATGAGTTAGCGAGAACCAGGCCGGAAAAGGTTGAAGTAAACATTGCTCCTTTACCAGGTCAGGCAGTTATAGATTCGGCTAAAAATGATATTTATGCCAGTAATGTACCTGCAAAAAGAACTAAAGAAGCAGTAACCGGGCAGCCGGATCTTAAAAAAGAGATACAGGGTGAAGTCGTGGCAATGGACAGAGTGGTTCAGCCATATGCCATACAGAGTGCTCCGGTGAGGATTGGTGATAGTACAGTGGTTCCTGTTCAGGCGATGCGCAGAATGAGTAAAAGTATTCCGGCCGCAGATCAGCCCGTGATAGAGAAAAATGAGGGTAAACCACTGGCAGAAGTAGCAGTAGCTACGGCTGTACCGGCACTATCTGCTCCGGTGGGCGGATGGGTAAATCTCGATACTTACCTGAATGATCACAATAAATTGCGTGGTACCGGAGATAAGCTGGTCGAATTAAGCTTCCTGGTTGACAGCGAAGGTAAGCCTGCTGATCTGAAGGTCATGAAAGGTATCAGTAAAGAATTTGATGAAGAAGCTGTAAGGCTGATTAAGGAAGGACCTAAATGGGAACAACCTAAAAATAAAGAAAGCCGTGTGAGTTACACGGTTGTGTTTTAAAGAAAAGAAAAAGCCTCTGAACATCATGTTCAGAGGCTTTTTTTATTTTATCTTAATGCTATTTATACAGCTCCCAGACCTGGAAAACAAACGTCAACTACCTTAAAGATAATGGCAGCCAGTAATGCTGAAACCGGGATAGTTAATACCCATGCCCAAAGCAAACTTACCGTTACGCCCCATCTTACTGCTGAAACTCTTTTTAACAATCCTACCCCAACAATTGAACCTGTAATGGTATGTGTAGTAGATACAGGTATACCAAAATGTTCTGTGATACCCAGGGTTACCGCACCTGCAGTTTCTGCAGCAACACCTTCAAAGGCATTTACTTTGGTGATTTTTGAACCCATTGTTTTAACAATTTTCCATCCGCCACTCATTGTACCTAAAGAGATGGCAGCATAACAGGTAAATGGAATCCATTCCGGCATGGTATCTCCTGTTTTTAATACTTTGGCAGCAACCATGGCTACATAAATAATACCCATTACTTTCTGTGCATCATTTCCTCCGTGAGTGAAACTCAATGCTGCAGAAGAGATTAACTGTAGTTTTTTGAACCATTTCTCCGCAACCGAAGGTCTTGCATTTTTAGAAAGATGCAATAAAATAATCGAAATGATTACTGATATGAACATCCCGATAACAGGGGCAAGTACAATAAAAGCAATGATTTTAAGGATCGGGGCAAGGTTAATTGCAGACAGCACACCAAAACCCAGTGATCCTGCCTTAGCCATACCAGCTCCTGCAAAACCTCCAACCAGGGTATGTGATGAACTCGATGGAATACCATACCACCAGGTAAACAGGTTCCATGTAATCGCAGCTAACAGTCCGGCCAGAATTACCTCGAGGGTGATAAAATTCTCCACAACCGTTTTAGCAATCGTATTGGCAACTTTGTGATCCGTAAAATAGAAGTAAGCAGCAAAATTAAAAAGTGCTGCCCAGAGTACTGCCTGAAAAGGGGTAAGTACTTTTGTTGATACAACGGTTGCTATAGAATTAGCTGCATCGTGAAAACCATTGATATAATCGAAACCGATGGCCAGTACAATTACGACGATCAATAAGGGTGTAAGCATTTTCGTTGAATTTTAAGCGTTTTTAACCAATATAGATTCCAACACATTTGCTGCATCTTCACATTTATCTGTAGCCATTTCAAGTGTTTGAAGGACTTCTTTTTGCTTGATCAGTTCAATTGCATTGGTTTCAAATTCAAATAACCTCGCAATTGCAATATTACAAACGTAATCTGCCTGATTCTCGCCACTGTTAATACGTACACAGGCGTCAGCAATTACACGGATATTTTTAAAGCTTCTCAATTCTCTGATTGCCTTATCTAAATCTGTACACATTTCTACCAGTAATTCTGCCAGTTTAATCATGGCATCGCCGATATTCGTAATGTTATACAGTTCTATATTACTTGCCGAAGCATGGATATAATCTGCAATATCATCAACTGCACTAGCCAGTGCATGAATATCTTCCCTGTCAAAAGGAGTGATAAAGTTTTTACTTAATTCTAAGAAGATAGAGTGAGTGATTTCATCACCAACGTGCTCAAGACGTTCAATCTCTTTTATATATTCTTTTCTTTTTTCCAGATCTTTTGTACTTAATGCAAGAAAAAGTGCTTCTGAGATCTTTAATACATTGCTTCCGGCTTGTTCAAACAGCGGTTGGAATTTTTTGTCTTTTGGTGTAAAGAACTTGAAAATATTATTCATGTTAACTATAAGATATGGTTACAAAAGTAGGATCGCAATGTTAAGTTAGTGTTAAGTGTTAACATTAAAGGAATATTTCTTTAAATCTTAACCAATTTTTTGCAACGTAAAAGCAAAAGTTGTCCCGATCTGAAGAGTGCTTCTCACAGATATAATCTGCTGGTGAGCTTCCAGAATATGTTTGACGATAGCCAGTCCCAAACCTGTTCCGCCAACTTCTCTTGACCGGTGAGAGTCAATTCTGTAGAAGCGTTCAAAAAGTCTGGGCAGGTGTTTTTCATCAATTCCAATTCCATCGTCTGTGACCTCAATAAGGTACTGATCATGTAATTCAAATATTTTTATAGCAGTAGATCCGTTTTCTTTTCCATATTTAATGGAGTTGGAAATCAGGTTAATCATAACCTGTCTGATTTTTTCGCGATCGGCGTTTACAAAAGCGGGGTGCATATATTTCTCTTTGAAAGAGAGCTGAACTTTTCTTTTGCTGGCTTTATCCTCCAGTGCTTCCATAACTTCCTTAGCCAGCAGTACAAAATCAAACTTCCGGTAATCGATAGGTACCTCTCCTGATTCAAGTTTTGAAATCGCATCCAGGTCATTGATCAGATAACTCAGGCGTTCAACATTTTTCTCTGCCTTTTGCAGAAATTTAACAGCCATTTCAGGATCGTCCAGCAGACAGTCCTGTAAAGTTTCTATATAACCCTGAATTGCAAAAAGCGGGGTCTTAAATTCATGAGAGACATTTGATAAAAATTCTCTTCTGAACTGTTCCTGTTTTTTAAGCAGGTCAATTTCCTGTTTCTTTGCACCGGCCCATTCTTTCACTTCGTGCTCCACATCATTGATCGGATCTGTACTCACATATTCGCCCAGTGCATCTTTCAGGTCTTTACCCAGCTTAAGATTATGGATCAGTTTATAGATCAGTTTAATTTTTGAATAGATGTATTTTTCCAGCAGGTAGTAAAACATAATAAAACTTGTCACGAACGAAACCCCGAAAGAGACAAGCATAAAATACCAGCTTTGCTGGAAATGGAAATTTACCAGCCCGATAGACAGGCCAACTGCCAGAGCAGTAATCAGAACAAGGACACTTAACTTCATGGCAGGCAATTTACAAGATAATTATCAGATAAGTTTTAACAGGTTTTAAATTTAACTTACACCTTCCCATTCTGCATAAAACTGATCCAGATAGAGCAGCATAAACTGATGTCTCTGCGCTGCAATTTGTTTTCCGGTGCCGGTTTTCATCAGATCCTTCAGGCGAAGGAGTTTTTCATAAAAATGATTGATGGTAGGGGAGACCGAGTTTTTATAGGCTTCTTTACTCATATTCAGGTCGGGCTGAATTTCCGGGTCATAGAGTACCCTGTTTTTAAATCCGCCATAAGTGAAGGCCCTGGCAATTCCAATGGCACCTATAGCATCGAGTCTGTCTGCATCCTGTACAATATCCAGCTCTCTGGAAAAAAAGTTTATCTGACCCAGGCTGGCTTTATAACTCAGGTTTCTGATGATTTGCTGTACCTGCAGAATGATGTCATCAGGGATACCTGCTGACTGCATGAAGCGGCCTGCGATTTCCGGCCCGATTTCTTCGTCTCCGTTATTGAATTTGCTGTCAGCAATATCATGCAGTAATGCAGCAAGAGTTACAATAAGTAAATCGCCGTTTTCTTTTGCATTGATACTCAGGGCTGTTTTATAAACCCTTTCTATATGAAACCAGTCATGACCGGCCTCAGCTCCTTCGAGCGTTTTTTTTACAAAACTGATTGTTTTTTCTTTGATAATATCCAGATCCATTTGCATGAAACAAAGATATTATATTCCGGGTTATTCGGTTAACTGATTAAGATTAACACCATGGCTGTAATCCGCCATAATCAGCTGCGTGACTTTAACGTCAAGTATAGCGGCTATCTGAAATAATCTTTCTACAGTAAGTTTACTGTAGCCCAGCTCAATTTTGCTGTAGGCATTTTGCGAAATTTCAAGTTTGGCAGCAAGATAATCCTGAGTGTAATTCCTAAACTCTCTGATTTTTCTGATGTTGCTTGCCACAATTTCTGGTTTTATATCCGGGGCGTCTTTCATAATATATGATACTGAATACATACTAACGAGAATTCAGAGCCGGCGGATTTGGAATTGGAAAATATATTCCTGTTGAGGGTAAAGAGTGGGAATAAGACAAATTACTATTGCATCTATATTCTAGTATAGAACCGGATATATACTGGTTAGTGTTGAAGCGGGATTGAAACGGGGTTGAAGCGGGGTTGATACGGGTCGAAGCGTTTCAACCCCGCTTCAACCCCGTTTCAATGGCGTATTAACTCTAACGACTAACTAGCGACAAAATAATGTCATACCAGTTTTTCTGCTATTGGAACCAAAAGAAAAAGACCTGCAGGCCTGAACATTATTTCCTTTTAAAGGAATGTTCAGGCCTGCAGGTCTTATATAGGATTACTTGTTTGTTTAAAGAGAACTAGTTTTCCGGATTATGTTCTTTAGGCTTAGGTCTTTCTTCTTCAGCCCGGCGTGTACCGTCATACAATTCGTATTCCAGCATACGGCAATCCAGTTTACCATTATAGAATTCAACTTTGCGGGATGCTTTTAATCCGATTTTTTTAGCCAGATCAGGATTACCGGTGAAAATATAGCCACTGTAACCTTTACAGTCCTTTTTCAGGAAATCACCAATCCGCTTATAGGTCAGTTCCAGCTGAGAGTGAACACCCAGACGCTCCCCATATTCAGGGTTGAATACGACCACACCTTTTCCGCCTTCAGGAACCTGTGTGTCTGCAAAATCACAAACTTCAAAGGTAATCAGGGTATCTACACCGGCAGTTTTTGCATTTTTACGGCTCACATCAACTGCGTCTTCCGATAAATCTGTCGCTACAATCTGCAAATCAACATTTTTGATGACCTGGTCTTTAAGAATTCTGCGTTCAGCAAAAAACACTTCCTCATCATAGCCAATGATATGCATAAAACCATAATTCATCCGGAATAAACCAGGTCTTCTGTTGGTCGCCAGTAATGCGGCTTCAATAGCCAGGGTTCCTGAACCACACATCGGGTTAATAAATGGTGATTTCTGGTCCCAGTTTGTACTCATCACTACGCCTGCCGCAAGAGCTTCAAGCATCGGTGCTTTTCCAGGAATTTTACGATAACCGTGTTTGGCTAAAGTTTCTCCCGAGGTATCCAGAAAAATAGCTGCTTCGTCGTCTTTCCAGTAAAGGTGGACTACAGTTTTGTTCGCATCTGAACCCGAATTCGGACGCATTCCTTTTTTGTCTTTTATTCTGTCAACGATAGCATCCTTAACTTTCAGGTTAGTGAAAAGCGGAGTGGTTATCGTTGGATTATCTACGTTGGAAGTAACCGAGAAATAACCGGAAAAATCAATCAGATCTTCCCATGGCATATCTACCAGTTCGCGGTATAATTCTTCGGGATTATTGGCTTTAAAGCTATTTAAACAGTATAAGATCTGACTGGCACATCTCAGGTTTAAATTCAGTTTAATACACTCTGTTAAGGTGATATTCAACTCTACTCCGGTAGGGAAATCTCTTACGATTTCATAGCCAAGCGCTTTTACCTCTTCTACCAGATAAGGCGAAAGTCTTTTGTTACAGGTTAAAATAACCTTACTTTTGTTGTGGAAAACTTGCATAATTATTGTGCTAAGTTATCAATAATAATATAGAGATTTGAACTAGAAAGTAGAATAAAAGAGTAATTGTTATGGAATTAAAAGGAAAAGTGCACGAAATTGGTGCATTACAGCAGGTGAGTGAGACTTTTAAAAAGCGTGATCTCATTATTGAATATGCAGAAAACCCAACTTATCCTGAATACATCAGGTTCGAGGCTTTACAAGATAAAACTGCTTTATTTGATAGCTTAAAAACTGGTGATGATGTTGAAGTTTCATTCAATTTGCGTGGTCGCCCGTGGACAGATAAAATGGGAAAAGTTTCTTATTTCAATAGTTTGGTAGTTTGGCGTATCAATGCACTGACTAATAGCGGTGCTGCGGCTTCTACTCCACAATATGCTCCCCCTGCAGATTTAAACAATGCACCGGGTGAGGAAGATGATCTGCCATTCTAAGGATCTTTTTTACAGGAAACAAATATTATGAAAATGCCGGGAAATATTTCCCGGCATTTTTTAGTAACGGGATTTTAAAATCTGATATTGAGTTTGTCCTTTATGGGTTGGGCTTTCCGTGATTTTTTCTTTCCAGGCAGGATCTAAACGATCCAGTATATAGCCTAATGCAGCGCCCGTAGAGTAGAAGACTGATCTTTCCAGAAAAGAATAATTTTGCCCGCTTTTTAACAGGCTGTCCAATGCCTGTGAAAAAGTGGGTCCTTGTTTCTTCTTATGGTCAATCAGTTTTGCATATTTTAATTCTATATATTTTGCAGTACCCTCGATCGCTTCAAGATTTGTCTCTCCGATAAGCTGAGGCCATTTTGCGTAACGGCTATTTCGTACTTGTACCCATTCTTTCATTATCTTGTTTAAAGCGACAGTATCAGTTGTATTTAATGCGGTATCAATCAGCACATATTCTTTTTTTAGCAGGTTGTAATTTTCGTTATTATGCGGGTATGGATTGGTCGATGCTTTAGCATCAGCATCATATTTCCAGTCTTTTTGTGCATACAGGTGAAATGCTTCATGCATGGAGAAAAAAGAGAAGTCCGGAAATGTAACCCCATTTTTAAATAATTCCGGATAATACTTAAAAGCCAATACTTCCTGATTGCCTAAGGTGCTATAGTCAAAAGCAAACGGGAACCAATATTGCAATGACGTTGTACCTAAAGAAGTGGTTGCATATACATCCTGCAGGTAGGGGTTGCCGGGGAAGTGTATCTTTGTATATTTACTGGTATCTATCAGTTTACCTGCGTTTACAAGATAGATATAGTTCCATATAAACTTGTTTTTAACAGAACGGATCAGAATCAGTGGTTTTTTGTCGTAACGATAGTTAGCTGTCCAGATCTGTTCTGATTTCTCTGCGAAGGTTTTATACTGTAAGGTCAGCTCATCAAACAATTGTTTATCTGTTTGATTTAGATTCTTGTAATTGTTTTCAGGAGTTCTTTTTACAGCAAAAGTAAATACGAAGAGGACAAATATTCCTGCAAGCAACGTGAAAAACAGGTATCGGAATGTTTTAAGTATCATCATAAGAATAATTAGGATACTGGTTTTAATGAACTTTGTTTATTTATACTAAACTTTATTGCTTTTTTCAAAAACCGTTCCAATTTATGCAGTATGTCTTTTGTCCGGCTCACAGATGGCTGATTGTATATTTTTGTAATCCACTCGTGTTAAATATTGTTAAAATAGACGTTATTAAACTGGTCTTCCTTATTTTTGAATTCGATAAATGAAGAAAAGAAGTCTCTGGCTGATTACTGCCCTCATGACCATAGCGCTGCTTGGTGTGTTTGTAATGCAATTGTATTACATCAGGGAGGCTTATAGACTTAAATCACAGCTTTTCGAGCAGGAAGTGAATCAGGCTTTAAGTGCCGTAGCCGATAAGGTACAGCGTTTGAATGCAGTGAATCATCTGAATAAAAAAGATGTGGAATGGCGGATTAAAATAGAGAATCAGCGTCGCGACAGAACCCGCCGTCTGATAGATCTGGATCAGAAATACAAAGAAGAAGAGCGCAGAAGAAAATATGATCAGCGCAAGCAGATGATTGATGAACTCAATTATCAGGATGAGATGATCAGAAAAATGTATCTGAGTCCGACAATAATTTCAGAGTCTGATTTTTATAACCTGGCCAACCAGGCTACAACGCCTTTGAATGTAGATGTTAATGTAGGTTTTGATGCCAATCTGAATATGATTGGCAGTAACGTGCAAAAAACATTTAAGCTCGGATCTGTTAAAACTTTCGATATAGAGCCTAAAAAACTGCCCGATAGTATTCGTTACCTTGTTTACAGCCGTTATGACAGCAGACCGCTGAGGGTATCTTTACCAACACTCAACGGAGACATGCGGATTAAATTCAAAGTTGAGGAT
Source organism: Pedobacter lusitanus (assembly GCF_040026395.1). Lineage (NCBI taxonomy): Bacteria > Pseudomonadati > Bacteroidota > Sphingobacteriia > Sphingobacteriales > Sphingobacteriaceae > Pedobacter > Pedobacter lusitanus. The sequence continues at coordinate 3,338,831 of NZ_CP157278.1, read as the reverse complement.
GAGATTGCCAACAGAAGACGGGACCATGCTTTAAGAGAATTGCAGGCTGATACAGTGCGTCTGCTTGATGAAGGTAGTTTTAATGTACTGGAAGCGGCTGCCAAAGAGATGAGTCAGCTGGATATTCCATTGACTGAGCGGATTTCCAAAGCAACCCTTGATACTTTGCTGCGCGCAGAACTGGTCAATAAAAATATAGACCTGGATTATGACTTCTGGCTGAAAAGTTTAGCCAGTGATTCGATTGTATTTCGTAAAATATCATCGGTTTCAGGAGAGATTTTGCCTGCCAATACTTATAAAACGACACTTTTCAGTAATGATGTGCTCCGCGATCCGGGGATGCTGTATATCAATTTCCCAAATAAAAGCGCTGCAATATTCAGCAATCTGAGCGTAACGATGGCCTCTTCTGCTGGTTTGCTGATCGTGCTGATATCTATTTTCTCTTATACACTTTACGCTATATTGAGACAGAAAAAGATTGCAGAAATGAAGACTGATTTCATCAATAACATGACTCATGAATTCAAGACCCCGGTTTCTACGATTATGATTGCCAGTGAAGCTCTGAAGGATCCGGATATTCAGGGAGATAAGACAAGAATTGGCAGGCTTGCCGGAATTATATATGATGAAAACGTTCGTCTGGGAAATCATATTGAGCGTGTACTGAGTATTGCGAGACTGGATAAAAAGGAATTGAAGCTGGAGGCCGAGGATGTCGAGATGAATGAACTCATCGCTGCTGTGGCCGATAGTATGAGTCTTCAGCTGCAGAAAAGAGAAGCTGTTTTAACTTTGGAGCTGAATGCTTCTGCTGCGGTAGTATCCGGAGATGAGCTGCATTTGTCAAATGTGATTTATAATCTGATTGATAATGCGAATAAGTACAGTGTCGGGCCACCACAGATTGTATTAAGTACAAGGAATTCGGGTAAAAACCTTTATATTGATATAGAAGATAAGGGTATCGGAATGACGAAAGAACAATGTAAGCGTGCTTTTGATCAGTTTTACAGGGTGCCGACAGGGAATCTGCATGATGTGAAAGGATTTGGACTTGGCCTGAATTACGTCATGGACATCGTTACACAGATGGATGGAACGATAAAGGTGAAAAGTGAGAAGGACAGAGGAACAGTATTTGAAATAATTATACCCCTAAAACAACAATAAGAACTTATGAAAATTCTATTGGTCGAAGATGATCCTAACCTGGGAATGCTGCTGCAAGACTATTTACAGCTAAAGGGTAAACTTGATGTAGTGTTATGTGCAGATGGCGAAGAAGGTCTCAGGACTTTTAATAAGCAGACTTTTGATTTGTGTATTCTGGATGTGATGATGCCCAAAAAAGATGGTTTTGCATTAGGTAAAGAGATCAGAAAGATCAATGAGAATATTCCTATTATTTTTGCCACTGCAAAAGCGATGATGGAAGATAAAGCTTCGGCCTATGACTTAGGGGGAGATGATTATATTACAAAACCATTCCGTATAGAAGAACTGCTGCTCAGAATCAATGCGCTGCTTAAGCGTGTATCAGCCAGGGAAACGAAGACTGCTGAGCCTGTTCAGTCGCAGTTCCAGATAGGAAGTTATACTTTTGATTATACGACACAACTGATTCAGCATAACGGACAGCAGCAAAAACTTTCAACCAAGGAGGCTGAGCTTCTACAATTGCTTTGCCTGAAGCAGAATGCGGTTCTTACCCGCGAGGAGGCTTTGCTGAGTATCTGGCATGATGATAATTACTTTAATGGCAGAAGTATGGATGTGTTTCTCAGTAAACTGCGCAAATACCTGAAAGAAGACCCTAAAGTGGAGATTCTGAATGTACATGGTAAGGGCTATAAACTTTTGATTAATTAGTTTCTGGAAAGCTTTAGTACCTTTGCTTCTCAAAATTGGTACAAGATATGTCTGAATACAACCCTGCTGAGATAGCAGCTAAATTTATCAATTATACTTCCAGGCACATCTTCCTTACAGGGAAGGCCGGAACCGGGAAGACTACTTTTTTGAGAAATTTAATTGAACTGACGCATAAAAAAGCAGTTATTGTGGCGCCTACGGGGATTGCTGCGATTAATGCGGCAGGGGTAACCATTCATTCGCTGTTTCAGCTTCCATTTGGCACTTACCTGCCTAAACAGCCAGCAGTTGAACCGGTGAATCAGCAATATAATACGCCGAGATCTATCGTTCGTCACCTGCAGATGAACACAACCAAAAGAAGAATATTTCAGGATCTGGAATTACTGATCATTGATGAGGTCAGTATGCTACGTGCAGATTTACTGGATGCGATAGATATGGTACTGCGCTATATCAGGAAAAATAATGCCAGTTTTGGAGGGGTACAGGTCCTGTTTATCGGTGATCTTCACCAGTTACCTCCGGTAGTTAAGTCTAATGAATGGCAGTTACTGGGTGAGTTTTATCAAAGTGTTTATTTCTTTGATGCCCATGCACTGTATCATAATCCTCCGGTATATATCGAACTGGAAAAAATATACAGACAGGCAGATTCAGTATTCATTAACCTGCTGAATAATCTGAGAAATAATGAAATTACAGCAGAAGACATTACGCTGCTGGAGAAATATTACAAAGCTGATTTCGAACCGGCAAAAGACGATAAATATATCACGCTGACTACTCATAATCAGCGTGCAGATACTTTAAACAAGAAAAGCCTGGAAGAGCTTTCGGGTAAATCTTATTTTTTCAGAGCGACCATAGAAGATGAGTTTTCTGAAAGTTCTTATCCTGCCGAGTACTCACTGGAGCTAAAGCTGGGTGCGCAGATCATGTTTATTAAGAACGATCAGAGTGGTGAGCGCCGCTATTTTAACGGAAAAATTGCTACAGTAACCGGTTTGCGGGAGGATGGCATAGAAGTAGAAACAGAGGGCGAAAGGGAAAGGATCGTTCTTGAAAAATTTACCTGGAAAAATATAAAATACAGCAATCATAAAATTACCAATGAAATTGAAGAAGAGGTTATTGGTAAATTTATTCAGTACCCGATTAAACTTGCCTGGGCAATTACTGTACATAAAAGCCAGGGCTTAACTTTTGACAAAGCCATCATTGATATTGGTAATGCTTTTGCGCCTGGACAAATCTATGTAGCCCTGTCGCGTTTGCGTTCGCTTGACGGATTGGTGCTTACTTCTTTAATTTCCAGAACAGGAATCAGACAGGATCAGAATGTTGCCTTATTCTCAAAGAATAAACAGCAGGAGGAGGAATTGAACGCCCAGATTAAACTCGAGAGCGAAGCTTTCCTGAAAAGCTACCTGTTGACTTGTTTTGACCTGACGCCGCTCGATAATTATGTTTATGAGCATGTTCACTCTTACAGTAAGGATATCAATAAATCTGCGAAACAGAAACATGTCAAATGGGCTCAGCAGTTGTTAAAAGATCTGAGTGAGATTAAGGCTAATGCCAATAAATTCCTGGCGCAGCTTCACCGTTTATGCAACGATCAGTCTGAAGAGGGGCTGGCCAGTCTGCTGGTGAGAACTACTGCAGCAGAGAATTATTTCAATCCGCTGATACTGGATCTTTCGAAGCGTATTTTTGACCGGATGGAACTGGTTAAACAGGATAAACAGGTGACTGCTTATCTGACAGAACTGCTGGACATGGAATCACTGTTTTATGAGCAATTTAAAAAGATAAGAAAAGCTTCTGGTTTATTGCAGGCGACAATCAATGGTACAGATTTTACTAAAACGGATGTAGGCTCTCTGTTGAATCAGAAAGAGCGTGAAGCCCAGATGAAGACGGTTTTTGCGATGCCTAATCAACTGGATTTTACAGCGAAAAAAGAAAGAACTAAAAAAGCTGCTGTAGTTAAACCGCCTAAAGAAGATACCAAAATGGTTTCTCTGGAGCTGTTTTTAAAAGGGAAAAATATAGCTGAAATTGCTGAAGAGCGAAAAATGGTTGTGGGTACGATAGAAGGGCACCTTGCGCATTATGTCGCTCTGCAGGAGATTTCTGCCAAAGATATTTTAGGTCGCAAAAAACTGGACAATATTCTGCAGGCAATTAAAGAATTGCAGACCATGAGTTTAACACCCATCAGGGATCACCTGGGTAAAAGCTTCACTTTCGGGGAAATTAAGATTGGCATTGCTGCCCATCTGGCGGAGAATTAGAATTTAACGTTGCCTTCAAACACCAGTTCGGCAGGACCACAAAGAAATACTTTGGTGAAATCATTGCCGTCATAGTTAAAACCAACGCGAAGATTTCCGCCCAGAACCTCTATTTCAGTAACCTGGTTGCCGGTTTTTTCATTCTTCTTAGCCATAGCAAGTGCAACTGCGGTTACTCCGGTTCCGCAGGCAAAAGTTTCATCCTCTACACCACGTTCAAAGGTGCGTACAAAAAGATGATCGCCTTTGTCTTCCACGAAATTTACATTGATACCTTCTTTTTTGTAGGTCGTATTGTTGCGGATTTTTTTTCCTTTTTTAAAAACATCCATTTCCTTAAGCTCTGTGACCTGTTCCACGTAATGCGGAGAACCGGTATTTAAAACATAAGCCTCTCCGTCTCTGCTGATCTGATGTACGTCAATCATCTGCAGATCAACCCAGTCGCCTTTTGCTGTAATTTTGGCATAATGAGGGCCATCCACTGCCAAAAAGTTAGTTTGGGTGTCTATAATGCCGAGGTGTTTGGCAAAGGCGACGATACATCTCCCACCATTTCCGCACATGCTGCCCAGCTTTCCGTCTGCATTGAAATAGAGCATTTCAAAATCGTATTCAGAGTGGTTTTGCAGCAGCATTAAACCGTCTGCTCCAACGCCAAAACGCCTGTCACACAGTTGGTAAACAAGATTATTATCCTTATATTCAAATGTTTGACGACGGTTGTCGATTAAAACAAAGTCATTGCCAGCTCCCTGGTATTTATAGAAATGAGGTTTTAACGGATCGTTGTTTTTTGTATTTAACATTTTTTAACAAATAAGGGATGCTTCGGTGACACAAATATCGTTGTATTGGTATTAAATTTGAATTGTCAGACAAAAGAAATTACATAATACGCACAAATGAAACCTGTATGAGTTTATTTCATTCAAATTAATGAATAAAATAGGGTCCCGCAAGCTTCAATACCATTTAAATATTAAATTAACAGACTAATGAAAAAAATAGCATTAATAGTTTTAGCTGCATTCATTGGAGGTGCAGTAGCAATTGGCGGTTATAAAATGTTAGAGCGCAATAGTAGTGGGCTCACGCTGGCTGAAAAGCAAAATGTTCTTTTTGCCAGCAATCCGGTAAAGATATCTTCTACAGGAGCAGTTGACTTTGTTCAGGCTGCTGCAGCGGTTTCCCCGGCAGTAGTACATATCAGAACAACTTTTAATACAGAAAATGCTGGCGGAGGCTCAGGTTCTCCAATGGATATGATGGAAGAGTTTTTTGGTGGCCGTGGAGGCAGAAGATCACGTGCACCAAGGGCTGCATCAGGTTCTGGTGTGATTTTAACGCCTGATGGTTATATCGTAACCAACAATCACGTGGTAGATAATGCAGAGAAAATCCAGGTGGTTTTATCTGATCGCCGTAAGGTTGAGGCCAAAGTAATCGGCAGAGACCCGAATACAGATTTAGCTTTAATCAAAGTGGACGCAACAGATTTACCGGTGGTAAAAATGGGTAACTCTGATAATGTTCAGGTAGGAGAATGGGTACTGGCAGTAGGTTTCCCGTTAGATCTGCAAACTACGGTAACTGCCGGAATTGTAAGTGCCAAAGCACGTGCTATTGGTATTTTAAACAGAGATCAGCAGCCAACTGAAGAAGAGTTTGAAGAGTATCAGCGTACTGGTAAGGCACCTGCAAGAACAAACAGTGCTATCGAGTCTTATATCCAGACTGATGCGGCAATTAATCCTGGAAACAGCGGTGGCGCTTTAGTGAATGCTAATGGTGAACTGATTGGTATTAATGCAGCGATAGCTTCTCAGACAGGCACTAACGAAGGTTATGGTTTTGCTATTCCGGTTAACCTGGCTAAAAAGATTCTGGAAGATTTCAAAAAATTCGGAAGTGTAAAACGTGGTTATGTAGGCGTTACTTTCCAGGAACTGAATGCTGATGCAGCAGAAAACCTGAAAATTAAAGATGTATCGGGATTATATGTGAATGATGTAATGCCAAATGGTGGTGGTGCTGCAGCGGGTATCAAAAAAGGTGATATTATCAAAAAAGTAGAAGGTAAAGACGTTTTTGCGTCTCCTGATCTTCAGGAAAAAATTGGACGTATGAGCCCTGGTGATAAAGTTCAGCTGACTATATCCAGAGATGGTAAAGAGCAGAATGTAAATGTAACTTTAAGAGGTGATGAAAGCGTTAATAAAGCCAAAAATCTTTATGCAGCAAAAACAACAGGAACTACGATGAGTAAACTGGGTGCTTCATTTGCACCGGCTTCACCTGCGGTTAAAGCTAAATTCGGCGCTAAAAACGGAGTGGTTGTCACTGCTGTTGAACCTGGTAAAGCCTTTGATAATCTGGATATTCCTAAAGGACTGCTGGTAACGTCTATCAATGGCAAACCTGTTAACAGTGCTAAAGATGTAGAGGCCGCATTGCCGACATCTAAAAATGGAAAGACTACAGTTTCGGGGGTAGGACCGAATGGAAATTATACTTTCAGCTTTAATTAATCAGAACTGATTTTAAGGTTTTTAAAACGGGAAGCAATTCATATTGCTTCCCGTTTTTTTTGTGCCTTCCGGTTCGTGTAATTTGTACAGGAACCCCTTAAAACGAGAAAACTTAGAACGTTTCTAAATAGTTTATTTATTGATTTTTACTGTAATTCTTGTATAAATTAAGTCATTTATTAAATACTTTTGCAGGAATAGAACTCAAAAATATAAATCTAATGGCTAGTTTCGGAAACGCTTTTTCCTCGTCTATAGGAAAAAAACTAATAATGGGTATCACCGGCCTGTTTCTTATTTTATTTCTAATCGTACATTGCTTTATCAATTCGTTGATATTTCTGAATGACGGTGGATTAACATTCAATCTTGGTGCGCACTTTATGGCTACTAACTGGTTAATCAGGGGGTCAGAAGTTATCCTGATGGTTGGTTTGCTTTTACACATTGTACAAGGTCTTCGTCTGACTTTTCAAAATCAGGCAGCCCGTCCGGTAAAGTATGCAGTAAGTGATGGAAATGCAAATAGTAAATGGTACTCCCGTTCAATGGGATTATTAGGTACGTTATTGCTGATCTTTCTGATTGTGCATTTGTCTAATTTCTGGGTAGTATCCCGTTTTACAGGTATCCCTACAGAAGACTTAAATGGACATGAAGATTTGTTCGCAGTGATGAAAGAGACTTTTCAAAATGTTTGGATCGTGGTTTTATATGTCCTTGCAATGGGATCGTTAGCTTACCATTTATTACATGGTTTTGCTTCTGCATTCCAGACACTGGGATGGAATCACAAAAAATACACTCCGCTTATTAAAGGATTGGGAGTATGGTATTCGATTATCATTGCAGTACTTTTTGCTGCTATGCCGATTGCAGTTTATGCAGGGCTTATTAAATAAAATTTCGAACGTATAAAACGCTAAATAAAATGGCAGATTTTAATGCAAATATACCGGAAGGGGAACTGACCGTGAAATGGACTAAACTGAGGTCTTCAATGCCTCTGGTTAATCCGGCGAATAAAAGAAGTATAGAAATTGTAGTAGTAGGTTCAGGACTTGCGGGTGCTTCGGCAGCAGCAACTCTGGCTGAAATGGGATATAAAGTTAAATGTTTTTGTTTCCAGGATTCACCAAGAAGAGCGCACTCTATCGCGGCTCAGGGTGGTATCAATGCGGCAAAAAATTACCAGAATGACGGAGATAGTGTTTACCGTTTATTCTATGATACAATTAAAGGTGGTGATTACCGTGCCCGTGAAGCTAACGTTCACCGTTTAGCTGAAGTCAGTGCAAATATCATTGACCAGTGTGTAGCTCAGGGTGTTCCTCTGGCAAGAGAGTATGGTGGATTACTGGATAACCGTTCATTCGGTGGTACTCAGGTTCAGCGTACGTTCTATGCTGCCGGACAAACTGGTCAGCAATTGCTTTTAGGTGCATACAGTGCACTGGAGCGTCAGATTGGTATGGGTAAAGTTGAGATGTTTACCCGTCACGAAATGCTTGAGGTTGTTGTGATTGAAGGTAAAGCACGTGGTATTATTGCACGTAACTTAATCACTGGTGAGCTGGAGCGTCATTTCGGCCATGCTGTATTATTGGGAACAGGTGGATACGGAAACGTATTTTTCCTTTCTACCAATGCAATGGGTAGTAATGTTACTGCTGCCTGGAAAGCACATAAAAAAGGAGCTTTCTTTGGTAATCCTTGTTTTACCCAGATCCACCCAACGTGTATCCCGGTATCAGGAGATCACCAATCTAAATTAACCCTGATGTCTGAGTCATTACGTAATGACGGACGTATCTGGGTGCCTAAGAAAAAAGACGATCAGCGTAAAGCAACAGATATTCCTGAAGAGGAAAGAGATTATTACTTAGAGCGTCGTTACCCTGCTTTTGGTAACCTTGTACCACGTGATGTGGCTTCAAGAGCGGCTAAAGAGCGTTGTGATGCAGGTTATGGTGTAGGTTCATCTAAACTGGCTGTATATCTGGATTTCACTGCGAATACAGAGCGTTACGGACGTATTGAGGCTTCTGTCCACAATATTCATAACCCGGATAAAGAAACTTGTATGCGCCTGGGTCGTGAAGTAATCAAAGAAAAATACGGAAACCTGTTTGACATGTATAAACAGATTACCGGTGAAGATCCTTATGAATTGCCTATGCGTATTTATCCTGCGGTTCACTATACAATGGGTGGACTATGGGTAGATTATAACCTGATGACAACTGTACCGGGCTTATATGCTTTAGGTGAAGCTAACTTTTCAGACCATGGCGCTAACCGTTTAGGTGCTTCTGCTTTAATGCAGGGACTTGCGGATGGTTACTTTGTGATTCCTTATACTATTGGTTCTTATATCTCCAAAGAGCTTGCTACTAAAGCAATTCCGCTGGATCACCCGGCATTTGTAGAGGCTGAGGCTAGTGTTAAAGCTATCCTTGATCAGTTTATCTCTATCAAAGGAACCAAATCGGTGGATTATTTCCACAAGCGATTAGGTAAGATCATGTGGGAAAAATGTGGAATGGCCCGTAATGCACAGGGATTATCTGAAGCAATTGCTGAAATTCAGCAGCTGCGTAAAGAATTCTGGTCTGATTTACGTGTTCCCGGTTCAACTAATGAGTTCAACCCTGAACTGGAGAAAGCCGGCCGTGTGGCTGACTTTATCGAGTTAGGTGAGTTGATGTGTCTGGATGCATTGAACAGAAATGAATCATGCGGAGGTCACTTCAGAGAAGAATATCAGACTGACGAGGGTGAAGCTTTAAGGGATGATGAAAACTATGCTTATGTTTCAGCATGGGAATACAAGGGGGATGTTAAATTTGAACTTCATAAAGAAGAATTGAAATTCGAAAACATCAAAATTGCACAAAGAAGTTATAAATAATCTAGTACTAAAATCTCCATACCATGAGTACAGGAAATATGAATTTAACGCTGAAAGTATGGCGTCAGAAAGATAACAAAGCCAAAGGCAATTTGGTCGACTATAAAATATCAGAAATTTCTCCTGATATGTCTTTCTTAGAAATGTTCGACGTTTTAAATGAGCAGCTGATTAATAAAGGTGAAGAGCCGGTAGTTTTTGACCATGACTGCAGAGAAGGTATCTGCGGTGCATGTTCTATGTATATTAATGGAAGACCACATGGACCAAAAGAGGGTGTTACTACCTGTCAGTTGCACATGCGTTCTTTCAAAGATGGTGATACTATTGTTGTAGAACCATGGAGAGCGAAAGCTTTTCCGGTAATTAAAGATTTAACTGTAGATCGTACTGCATTTGACAGAATTATTGCAGCAGGAGGATTTATTTCAGTAAATACGGGTAATGCGCAGGATGCGAATGCACTGCCGATTCCAAAGTTCCAGGCAGATTTAGCTTTTGAAGCTGCGGCTTGTATTGGTTGTGGTGCTTGTGTGGCTACCTGTAAAAATGCATCGGCGATGTTATTTACTTCAGCTAAGATTTCACAACTGGCGTTATTGCCTCAGGGTCAGCCAGAACGCTACCGTCGTGTACAGAGTATGGTTGCACAGATGGATGCTGAAGGTTTTGGTAACTGTACCAATACCGGTGCCTGTGAAGCAGAATGCCCTAAAGGAATTTCTTTAGAGAATATTGCAAGAATGAACAGAGACTTTTATTCTGCAAAATTTGTTTCTGAGGAAGAAGTTTAATAAATTTAGTCAACGAGACAAGGATTTAACACAGAACCCCGGCTATTTTAGCTGGGGTTCTGTGTTAAATCCTTGTTTTAAGGCTTAGTTCTATTTTTTGGTTGTAACCACAATAGCCCCGTTTTTGCCCGCTTCACCATAAATTTCAGTGGCTTTGGCGCCTTTCAAAACCTCTACAGATTCTATGTCATTTGGTGAAATAGCATCTAAAGCAGCTTTATCTGATACTGGTTTACCATCTATAACATATAAAGCATTAGCTGGTGGTAATTCCTGAGCCTTGTTATCCTCCTTTGTAAAAGAAAAAGAAATAGGAATATTGTATTTGACTCTTACAGGCAGATTGTCATTATAACCCGGTTCCCATTTTGGTGATTCTTTCAGGATTCTTACTGCCTCTTCATCAAGGCCGCTTCCCACTCCGCGAATTACACGGATATCATTGAGCGTTCCATCCATTTCTACGATAAAAGACAGAAATACTTTTCCCTGTACATTATTCTTTTTGGCCTCGGCAGGATAGTTAACGCTTTTAGCCAGGTAAGCATAAAATTTGTTCATTCCTCCGGGGAATGAAGGTTGTTTGGTTATAGAAACGAAATCATAAACCTTAGTACTGTTATCTGGTTTTGAACTGTTATAACCAGTTATCGTAACTGATTTCAGTGCCTGATAACCTTTTGGAGTAACAGTAAACTTATTCTGTATCTGTGTACCAGCTCCGTTCAATCTGAAAGCTACAGCAATGCTATATAAGCCATTTTCGGTCGATTTAAAGCCGTCAAATGCTGCGATTGCGCGGATAACCTCGGCATCACAGCCCGAGCCCAGCTGAGTGATCGCACCGACGTTTTTCAGTTCGCCATTCTGCAGCGTAAATTTAATGATCACATTCCCCTGAAGCTGATCTTTAAAAGCAGCAGCAGGATATTTGATGGTGCTGGCTAAATGCTTGTAAAACGGGTCCCAGATATTGGTTTCTTGTGTAAGGAATTCGCTACCGGGTAAAGGTAAACGGGATGCGGTGAGAGAAACCGGGGCAGCTATTTCTCTGGCTACATTTCTTAAACTTTCATTTTCGCTGATCGTTGCTGATGATAACAGCAAAGTAACCGCGAACAGGGGTAAAAACAGGCCATATTTCAATATGGCAGTTTTTGTGGAGCGTTGTTTATACAGCATAAATACACGTTTTTTAATTAATGATTTGTTGAAAAAACTGTTGGTTAATATATTCTGATTTACTCCGAATGCCTGGCTAAGGATAAGCATGGCATAAGTTTCTTTGTCTCCCTGAAAACGGGCGGCTGCTTCATCAGCCAGATATTCATGGATGTTCTTTACAGCGGTTTTATAGAGATAAATAATGGGGTTAAACCAGACCAGGACTCCCAGCAGCCCGAAAAACAAGACATCTATGGTATGATACTGACGAATATGTACATCCTCGTGTTTTTCTATGATATCTTTGCCTTTAAATGCCGGATCAATTACTTTTTTTCTGAAGAATGAAAAGGCCATGCCTGCCGGATTGGCTCTGAGCAGCTTTTTTACACGATATAGCTGAAACAGGAACCGGCCAAGGAAGAATAATGCACCAATGATATAGATAATGGTTACCGTCTCGCTCAGGCTAAGGTGGTAATTTTCATCAGATGCGACAGTGCCCTCTGCCATCATACTCAGCTGTTCGATGCCGATCTTAATTTGCTGGGTTGCCGGTTGTTTCACAAACCATTCCGGTCTTAGAAATGGAATAACCAGAGAAAATACACCGGCCGAAATGAGATATATCCTGTTCAGCATAAAGTATGTCTCTTTGTCCAGCAACAATTTATAGAAGGCGTAAAATATAACCAGGTATATATTTACCTGCAGAAGATAGTGGGCCCAGGTCATTTTGATTTGTCTTTAAGTTTGCTGATCATTTTAAGAATTTCATCCACATCACTTACGTCCATCTTTTCTTCCTTCACAAAAAAGGAAAACATACTTTCTACCGAGTTCTCAAAGTAACCTCCCAGTAGTTTTTCTGTTGCGTGACGTTTATAGTCTTCTTTAGATATAAGGGGATAGTACTGATGTGATTTTCCAAAAGCTTCATGTCCGATAAACCCTTTGGTTTCCAATATCCGGATAATGGTAGAGACTGTATTATAAGCCGGCTTGGGTTCGGGCAATAGATCTATGACATCCTTGACAAAACATTTATCGATTTGCCAGACAATTTGCATAAGTTGTTCTTCGGCTTTGGTCAGATCTTTAATTTCCATATAGTTGGTTTTCTTTGGTTTACAATAGAACTAAAAGTTTAGTTATATAAATGTATAAACTAATTCTTTAGTTTCAAAATGTATTTGCAAAAAAAATATGGAGACCATCCAGTCACCATATTTTCTAACTATTAACTAAAAACTAAATTTCTAAAAGAGGGTTCAGGTCTATTTGACCTGATAATAGGCTGTTTTTGCAATTTCTGCTGCCGGAGCAGATTTCATTGCCAGTCCATCACGCTGATTCATGTCTTTACCGTTGGTTAGCGCAAAAATCATCATTACAAAAACGGGAATCAGCAAAAGGATAAAAGGAGAGACATTCGTTAACTTTTTCATGATATAGGTATTTACATTGGTCAGTTTACTGATTTCTAAATTGTAGGAATTATGCAGTCTGTTATTTACTGTAGTATTGATGTATTGAATAGATGCAGTTTCCATAATTGTTTCGTTTTGATGAAACAAATAGACTCATAAAATTAACCACCTTAAAATGTTTTATACCAAGTGGATATAATTATAGATCAACGGGTAATTAACTAAATAAAAGAGAGAATGGCGGGTTTTGAGGAGTTCGTAGAAGAAAAATGCCAGTTCGTCGAAAGCTATGACCAAAAATTGTTACTTTCACTACTTTGGAAAGTCTCAATAGCGGACCTCAGTATAAAACAATAAATAAAAATGATAGATAAGAGAGCATTGATAGCACATTCCGTTTACTGGCTGTTTATTGGTGGTATTATGGGTTTGATTATGCTTTTTAGTAAAGAGCCTGTAACCAGGTCTGTACTTCTGGTTGGCATTGGTTATTATTCGGTTATTAATATCTCTATATTTTATATTAATTATACCCTCCTAATTCCGCAGCTGCTGAAAAGATACTGGGTATATGTGATCTCTCTGATTGGCCTGATCATCCTGATGGCTGGTGTCAAAACGGTTCTTGCGGTGCTTTACAGGGATGTGATCCTTCAGTATAACAACCCCAAGACGGGTGCAGTTGAATATAAGGATCTCATTTCTTATATGGTACTGACGGTATTTGTTTCCGGATTTTTTATCATTTCGAGCTGTCTGATTAAGTTTATGCTGGACTGGTTTAGTAATACCCGTATTCAGCGCAGTCTTGAAACCGAGAAAAAGGATATGGAGCTGCAGTTCCTGAAATCGCAGCTCAATCCGCATTTTCTTTTCAATTCATTAAATAATATTTACTCGCTGGCTTATCAGAAATCTGATAAAACGGCTGATGCTATCTTAAAGTTATCAGAAATTATGCGGTACATGATCTATGAAAGTAATGATAGCTGGGTGGCACTGAGTAAAGAAATTGAGTATGTACAGAGTTATATAGAGCTGCAGAAATTAAGATTTAAAAACGGTGCTGCAGTTGAAATGACATTGAACGGTGAGATTAACGATCAGCAGATTATACCGCTGATTCTTATCTCATTTGTAGAAAATGCCTTTAAGCATGGTGTTGCAAATGACCCTAAAGACCCTATCCGGATCAATATTATTGCTAATCAGAAGATTCTGCATTTCAGTATTACGAATAAAAAAAGCAATGGGAATAAAGATGAGGTAGGGGGCGTTGGCTTAAATAATGTTGAACGTCGTTTGCAGTTACTTTATCCGGAAAGGTATAAGTTAAATATCGTAAATTCGGCTACCCACTACACTAGTGAGCTCATGCTTGATATATAAAAAACAAAAGAAATTAAATGACACTAAAATGTATAGCCGTAGATGATGAGCCTCTGGCGCTTGATATCATTGAAGATTATGTTTCAAAAGTGCCCTTTCTGGAGCTTGTAAAAAGGACAGAAAATGCCATCGAGGCTTTGCAGCTCGTTCAGGCTGGTGGAATAGACCTGGTGTTTCTGGATATACAGATGCCGGATCTGACGGGTATTCAGTTCCTGAAAATTGCGAATAATAAAGCCAGTTATATTTTGACTACTGCTTATTCGCAATATGCACTGGAGAGTTATGATCTGAATGTCTCTGATTACTTATTGAAGCCAATTGCCTTTGACCGGTTTTATAAGGCAGTAGAGAAAGTACATAATCAGCATAAGAATAATGCAGAACCTGTAGCTGTTCCCGCGCCTGTGGCTGTAGCGGCACCTGTGCCTGTAGCGGTGCAGCCTGTTCAGGATTTTATCTTTGTAAAAACCGAACATAAAATCCAGAAAATTGAACTGGATGATATTCTGTATATAGAGGGTTTGAAGGATTATATCTCAATTTTCACGAAAACGGAGCGGATAATCACATTGCAGAATATGAAGAGGATGGAAGAAACGTTGCCTCCGGCTCAGTTTATCCGTGTTCATAAGTCATATATTATTGCGCTTGATAAGATAGAAAGTATCGAGCGTAGCCGGATTGCAATCTGCGGAAAGATTATCCCGATAGGCGATACCTACCGGGATGAGTTTTTTAAGCGGATAGAGAATAAAAATATTTAGCCGGCTATTGATTTAAAGCTTTTCTGATGGCCTGTTCGGCTGCCAGTGTAAGTTCTTCGGGGTTAAGTCCGGCAGTCACCACTGGAGGAAGGACAGTCCATCTGATCTTTTCTCCGGCGCTTAGTGGAAAAGCCCCGTACTGTACAATTTTCCAGGAGTTTTCTATGGCTATAGGAACAATCATCGCATCAGGTACAGCTTTGAGCAGCGTGGCAATTCCTCCTACCTGGAAAGGTTTCATTCGCCCGTCTTTTGCCCTGGTGCCTTCGGCAAAGATCATTGCAGACCAGTTATTGTCTTTCATTCTGCGGCCCAGTTTGATGATTTCAGATACGGCCTGTTTGCTGTCCTTACGGTTAATATTGGCTCCTCCTCCATGTTTTAAATTAAAAGATATGGAAGGGATACCTCTGGTCAGTTCAATTTTTGAAATGAACTTGACGTGGTATTTCCTTAAGAACCAGATGATACCAGGAATATCGTACATACTCTGGTGGTTGGCTACAAAGATAATCGGGCGGTTAAGTGGTAAGTCCTGATGATTGATAAACGTAGTTGAATTTCCTAAAAATACCTGGCAATACGTCAGAAAAAAGTTCAGACAGTCTACAGATACTTTATGTGCTTTATAGCCAAAAAGGCGGAAGCATACCCATTGAATGGGTTGAAAAATAATAAGTATCAGGAAAAAGAAAATGTAAAATACAGGAGTAAAGATATATCCCAGAAATTTGTTCATATGATTATGCTAAGCTATAATTTGCCTTCTAGTAGTAATATTTTGGTTTTCAATAATGCTGCGACACTCATGCTGTCGGTAATTCTGCCATCAATAGCCATTTGATAGGCTTCCTCAAAGGGTAACTTACGTAAAACGAGCTCTTCGGTCTCTTCAGGTTCAGCCTGTCCCATGGTAAGTCCTCTGGCTACATAAATTATAGCGAGTTCATTACTTACTGAGTTGGACAGGTGCATTCTTTGTATCTCAGTCCAGTCACTGGCTATAAGTCCAGTTTCTTCCTGTAGTTCACGTTTGGCACTATTGAGTATTGGCTGATCCAGCGGGCCTCCGCCTTCGGGAATCTCCCAGCTGTAGGCCTTGAGCGGAAAGCGGTATTGCCCTACAATCCAGGTATTCATTTCTTCATCCAGTGGTAAAATACCAATTGCATAATTTCTGAAATGAACTTCCCCGTAAATACCTTTCCCACCCGAGGGATTTAGTACATTATGTTCTGTTATCCCAATCCAGTTATTCTCATAAATCTTGCGGCTATCTAAAATAGTCCAGGGATTGTGATCTTCCATGTCCGCAAGTTACAAAATTTCTAAAAAACGGCTATGGTATATTTGAGTGGTGGTGGTCTTTTAAGAAGCTGTCTACGGTGTGTTTATCTTTACATGACGCAGAAGGAAGGCCTGATATCATATGTAATTTAAGGCAGGTAAAAAAAAGAGGCTCTGTCTGCGGACATTATTTCTCATTTCAGAGAAATGCAGTCTGCAGACAGGGCCTCTTTTTTTTACCCCCTGAGAATTACCCCTGATGAAGCTTCCTTAAAAGGAACCTTCATCAGGTTTGTTCTCCTGTTGTTCCGGCTTCTTACTCTTTTTCATAAAGCTGGTTTTTCCGAATCTGTAAGAAAAGGTCAGGTTCCCCATTGGTCCCTGCTGATATCTTTGAAAAGCGATAATAGAATTTTGATCTTCGGTGATCATGCCCCATTTCCTTGTGTTGAAAATATCTCTCACATTTAAACTCAGTGAAGCTTTCTTGTTTTTAAAATCATATTTTGCACCACCATCAACACCGTACATTGCTTTTCTTGTTCCCTGAGCCATAACCTGCGAAGAATTATAATCGGCTCTGACCTGAAGCGTAATACTATGCGGCAGCACGAAGTTATTGGTTAGATTCGCATTCCAGCTGAAGCCCGAATTACCTGCAATGTTGTAAGCAGGAACAGCATCAATTTTACTGTGGTATATATTCACATTGGCAGTAAAGTTCCACGGTTTCACTATATCGGCCTTGGCAATAAACTCTAAACCACTTGAAAGGTCTTTGGTTAAATTCTGCGGAGTGGTTATAATTACGCCATCCGCATCAGGCACAGAACGCACTCTTTGAATCAGATCATTGGTCTGTCTGACATAAGCACTGGAAATCAACGTGACTTTTGGCCAGAATTTGCTGTAGCCCAGTTCAAAAGAATGAACATCTTCTGGCAGCAGGTTTGGGTTACCCTGACGCCAGTTAAGTGGATCAGAATAATCAATAAAAGGATTCGTATCCCATGGTCTTGGTCTGTTTACTCTTCTGGTATAACTTAACTGTATCTGCTGTTCGCCTGTAAACTTCTGCGTTAAATAAATACTTGGATATAATCTTTTATAAGCGATGCGTGCAGGAGCAGTTGTAAGGTTCCCGGTCTGATCATAACCATTGGAATTTGTAGTTAATAAAGCATCTTCTGCTCTCAGACCAATCTGGTATCCGAAGTTCTTTATCTGATTCTGATAATTCAAATAAAGGGCATGAACCTGATCTTTACTGTCAAATTCATTTGATAACAAAAAATTATCTGTATAAGTGCCTGAAGCATTATCATATTTTTTAGCTATAGTGTTGGCATCAGCATATTTGATCTGGCTGCGGTAACCGGTTTCAATTTTCCCCAGTTTCCCTAATGGCATGGTATAATCCAGCTGTATATTATAATTCTTATTGGTTCCGTCATTGGTGTTGTTCAACAGTTCAGGAGTTGTGGTAACAGGTGCACCGTTTACACTATATATTGAAGTGTTGTAAAGCTGAAAATTGTCGTTGGTTCCATTGGAGTAGCCAAAATTAAAAGTCAGCTCCTGATTAGGTTTAAATTTATGGCTGTAATCCAGATTTAAATCATAGCTATGTCCGCTTCCGTTATTCGTATTGATTCGCCTGCTAAATTCCAGCGGGGCTCTTCCCTTTTTGTATTTATTAATGTCTAATAGCTCGGTACGATCATTTTCCCTGCTGTTGAAACCACCTGAAAAACTTAAAATATCTTTATCAGTCAGGTAATAATCCAACCCGGCCTTTGCATTATGACTTTTATCAGTTGATTTCCAGTTACTCAGCTGATCAGCGTAAACCAGTGAATCTTTACGGGTCAGATATTGGATATTATTATAACCACCACCAGGGCGATTGCCATAACGGTAGCCATAGTTTCCGTAAATATTAATCTTTTTATTCTGGAAACTCAGGCTGACATTTCCGTTGTAATTATCTCTGTTGCCAGCGGTCAAAGCCACATTCCCGTTAAAACCCAGTTTGGTGTTCTTTTTCAGTACGATATTGATAATGCCAGACTGGCCTTCTGCATCATACTTTGCCGATGGATTGGTGATCACTTCTACGGTCTCGATAGAGCTGGCGGGAATAGAAGCCAGTACTTGTGCAATGTTGCCTCCTGCAATTAATGAAGGTTTTCCATCAATCAGTACTTTTACTCCGGTAGAGCCTCTCAGGCTGACATTGCCATCTACATCTGTTTGAACTGAGGGTACATTTTGCAGTAAATCGCCGGCGGAACCTCCTTCACTTACCAGACTCTGGTCTACGGCAAAGACTTTTTTATCTATGCCCAGCTGGATAGGGGCTTTCTGCCCGGTTATAGTAACTTCGCTCAGGACATTTCCTTTTGCGGCTTTCATCTTTATAGTGCCTAAGCTGATTAACCGCTGGTTTTTAGTAATTGCGACAGAATCTCTTACCATCGTCTGATAACCGACATAGCTGATTTTAAAAGTAAATACGCCAGCAGGAACATCATTCATAATCAATGAACCGTCGGCATCTGTCTGTGCGACTTTTACGGTTGCCTTTGTTTTTTTGTTAATTAGTACAGCAGTGGCAAAAGGAACTGTTTCATTATTTTGGATGTCTACTACTTTTCCAGTAAGTTTACCGGTAGGCAGGTTTTGTGCATTTAGTTGAAAGATTGTAGTACAAATAGTGAATGTTACCAATAGAAATTTAAAGAGATATTTCTTCATTGAGAATAGTCTGTTTTTAGGTTTTTATATAGCGGCAAAGTAACGGCCTGAGAATGGAAAAAACGGGGGGTAACTATTTTATTACAGCAGGATTATGAGTAATTACAGTAATATTTTTGTGAATGAAGGAATGACTTATTCCGGGTATAGGGATTTGATAGATTCTCTTCTTAAAAGCAATAAAACAACGGGAGAAGATAATAGTGAAGCCATGCTGCATTACAGTAAAATGAATGTACAGCGTATGAGCAGAGTTGACAAAACTGTTGAGCTTAATGATGCTTTTATACAAGCAATTAATAGATTAAAGAACAGCTATCAGCTACTGGTTATTTCTGAAGGCTGGTGTGGGGATGCGGCGCAGATTGTTCCCTTGTTTGATAAGATGACTCAGCTTGCACCGGAAAAACTTTCATTGCGTTTAGTACTGAGAGATAAAAATCTGCCGCTGATAGATGCACACCTGACTAATGGGGGCCGGGCTATTCCCGTATTATTATTACTGGATGCACAAGGCGAACTGATTTCAAAATGGGGTCCCAGACCAGACATTCTTCAGCACTTATTAGGAGAATGGAAAGCTGAGATTTCAGATATGTTTGAATTAGCTGAGCGCTTGCATTTATGGTATGCCAGAGACAAAACACAGACTACCCAGCAGGAATTAACTGCGCTGATCAGTAAACTGGAATAGTCTGATTAGTCCACTGTAACTGTTAAACCTTCCTGCTGAAGAATTTTGCGGTAAACTTCCATTTCAGTGAAAGAACCTTCCAGTACAGCGCATTTACCTTTATTATGAACTTCCCATGCAATTTTTTCTGCCTGAGAATCCGTATAATCCAGGTATTTTGTCATACAGTAGATTACATGATCAAAGGTATTTACATCATCATTCCATAAAATCAGTCTGTGAGAGGTTTTTAATGAGGTTAAAATCTCTTCCAGTGTAAATGTTTCTTCTTTTGTTTCTGTTGACATGATACAAAAATAAGCTATTCTTAAGAAACTGTTTAAATTTAGATGATAAAATTAAACAGTCTCTTATCAGGTTACGAATGATTCTGATTCAGGAAATCAGTTTAGCTGCCTTTAGCTGATCTGGTCATTTGCTCAAAGGCATCCCACATCTGATCCGGGATAGCTTCCAGCCCATTAAATTGTCCTGCGCCCTGTAGCCATTCACCCCCATCTATACTAATTACTTCTCCATTGATATATCCGGAGAAATCACTGACCAGGAAGGCTGCAAGATTTGCCAGTTCCTGATGTTCACCAACACGTTTCAGCGGGACACGGTTTTTAAAGTCGAATTTTTCTGCCAGATCACCTGGTAGCAGGCGTTCCCAGGCTCCTTTGGTCGGGAAAGGTCCAGGTGCAATTGCATTGGTTCTGATTCCATATTTTCCCCACTCAACGGCAAGAGAACGTGTCATCGCTAAGACGCCGCCTTTAGCACAGGCCGAAGGAACAACAAAAGCTGAACCTGTAAAGGCATAAGTTGTCACAATGTTTAAAATGCTGGCGGGTTGTTTTTCTTTGATCCAGTGTTTTCCAAAAGCAAGCGTACAATTTACAGATCCCTTTAAAACAATATCAATTACAGTAGAGAAGGCATTGGCCGATAAACGCTCAGTAGGAGAGATGAAGTTTCCAGCTGCATTATTTAACAGACTGTCCACGCGGCCAAAGGTTTTTATAGTTTCTGCCAGCACATGTTCTACCTGCTCATAATCGCGTACATCACAGGTTACAGCTAATACTTTACCGCCGGTTTCTTTCTCCAGCTCATCTGCTGTTTTTTGCAGTACATCAGCTTTACGGCTGGTGATTACCAGGTTAGCACCCAGTTTTAAAAAGTAGGTGCCCATTGCTTTACCCAGACCGGTACCACCGCCTGTAACTACAATTGTTTTGCCTTTTAAAGCATCATCTCTTAACATAGGTTGATTGTACATAACTTATTTCTTTTGAAGGTTGTCAATAATCATTTTCAGGATGTTCCTGGTAGCCGGAGACCACCATTGTGCCAGCATAATTTTTAATGCTTCAGACTGATCGGCTGAAGTTGCAGTAATCAGCTCTTTTCTGATATTCAGTTTACTTTGCTGCCACGTATTAGGCTCCAGGGCCATATATTTTCTTATTCTGCGTTCGGCAGCAGTCATGATGCTGTCCGGATTAACCAGTTCATCAACCAGGCCTATACTTAATGCTTCTTCAGGGCTGAATAACTTACCCTCCAGTAAACTTCTGGTCGCATGCCCCTTACCCAGCCAGAAAGAGTATAAGCTGAAAATGCTTTCAGGCACTATAATTCCAACCGGAACCTCATTCAAACCAATAATAAACTTACCTTCTGCCATAATCCTGGCGTCACAGGCTAATGCAATCACACAGCCTCCGGCAGGAGAATGCCCGTTGATTGCTGCAACCATTGGTTTCCTGAAAGCTGTAATTTTAGCAATGAAATCCAGAAATAAGTGCCAGAAAGATTTGGCTTCTTCCTCATTATAACCATATAGCTCAATCAGATCCAGACCGGCAGAAAAGAAGCTTTCCCTGCCTGTTATAATCACACCACCAATATTATCATCATTGGCTATATTATGGAGCATATCGGTAAGCTCAGTGATCATTTCCCTGTTCAGGGGATTGGATTTACCACGGTTGAGTGTTATCAGTGCTAAACGGTCTTTTATTGTCACATTAATTGTGTTCATAGCTTATTTATTTTACATCGTAAGTATATACTTTTCTTGCCAGGTGCCCCTCGGCATTGATTCCTTCTATAACAACTCTATAAGTTCCTGATTCGTCTGTATTATAGAAATTAAATTTAGCAGAACCTGCAGCACTGGTTGGTAAATGCGGATTCCAGTATACTGTAGTTCTTTTATCTGCTGCCCTTATTTGTTGCGGAGTACTATATTTTGGAGAATAGAACTGGCGTACGGCATAATAACCTGAAGGTGTTGTGGTCACAATTCCAGGTGCGTATCTGACATAGCTGGAATCTCCGCCTCTTTTGGTAGTGATGATTAAAATACCTCCGCCACCCTGAGATCCATATATAGCGGTATTACCCACACTTTTTAATACCTCTATAGTGGCTACTTCTGTAGGCTGTATATTATCCAGAAAATCTGATCCTACATTGGTTCCGTCCAGAATGATCTGCATCGGTGTGTTGCTGCTCCGCATCAGATAGGCTTTCCCATCCCGGATCAGTAATCCGGCCACTCTGCCCTGCAAACATTGAGATAAATTGGTGCAATAACCCAGATCTGTGTCTTTTAAAATAGCATCCGCACGTCCTGCACCATTTAAATTTGCAGAGTTTTTAGCCTGTATTTTCTTCTGTACAATATTAACCTGGTCCAGTGTATAACTTCTTTCCAGCAGCCCCCTTTTGGTCAGGTCATTAAAATATCCTTCACTTTTGATAATATAACTTTGTATAGCTTCATTGACATTGACCTCGATATCGCCGGTATTCTTATTCCTGGTTACTATTTGTCCCGGAATCTGGTCCAGATTAATCTCCACATTTTTTTTGTCTTTGGCATTACGTGCCTGGACTACAAATTTTGTGCTGTCACCAAAACTAATATTATCAAAATTAAAATGCCCTTTGGCATCTGTCAAAGTATCTATCATGAAGATCCCGCCTGCGTTTGAAAACAGAGTGACTTTCCCGTTAGGGATCGGTTTACCTCCAGGGGTGGTCACCGTACCACTGACTTTAAGGGATTTTTCGGCCTGGAAAACAGGTTTGGCAAATGTGTTTCCCATGATATCCTTCCATAATACGCGGCTCCATCCCTGAGTAAGCATCAGCTGATCCAGATGCTCTCTTGTTTGTTTGCTGTTATCCCTGAAATATTGATTGGGCTTCTCGATATATCCTTTCAGATCTGAAGTGAGCAGTAAAGAAGTCAGTATATTACTCTCATTATCTGCATCAGGATCTACGATACTGGCGTTGGTCACTGCAATAGAAAAGCTACCTATTGTAGGTTTGCCATTATCTTTAGCCATTAATTCAAGCGGTACATTTTCTCTGATACCATACGATGGTTTTAAATTCAGCAGCTCTGTATTCATCAGCTCTGCAGGATTATTATTAAAAATCAATCTTTCTCCAACCGGAATATTATCCGGAGAGAATAACGTGAAATGAATTATGCCCGATGGAAGTTCTTCTTTATTCAATGACAGCGTGGATACTTGTTTGATTGTGGTGATTTTCAGCACTCCTGATACAGTATTATTATGCTGTATCACCAGTTTCATTTCTCCCTTATTCAATAAAGATTCACTGATCAGTAATTTAATATTTACTTTACTGCTGTCACTATTGTTGACAGTCATTACATAGCCTGCTGTAAGTGCTTTTGGCAGGGCGATATTTTGAACTGAGCCATCTTTTAATTTAATTCTGGCTGTATATGTTCTTCCGGCCTGGGGATTAATGATAAAACTCCCCATACCCTGATGGCTGGTTTTAAAAGGAAGAACTTCTGAACCATCCTGGTCAATAACAGCGCCTGAAACATCTTCACCCAGACCAGCAGAGTTAATAGCTTTGATACCTACCCTTGAAGGCAGGTCTTCTGTCAGATTTCCGCTTTCGGGAAAGAACTGAACTGAAACTGCATCTGATGTAGCTTTGACTGGGATAGTTTTAACAACTTTCTCCTTGTTGTCTATAGTTAGTGTTGCAGTGATTCTCCCGGATACGTTAGCTTCTGCCTGTTTACTGCTAAAGGAAATAGTCATCGCACCCTGTGCATTAGTCAGGCCTTTTCCTCTTTCTACAGTTTTATCTTTTAAACGGACATTATAGCTGACAGGAACATTCGCATAGGGCTGTCCTTTTTTATCTGTAAAAGTAACTACCGCATTTACATGTTCTTCATTGTTAGTGCTGCTATAGGTATATTTTGTATCAGTTAAGACTTTGTTTGTCCAGGCATTCCCGATTTTAATCGTTTTATCAAAAAAGTAATCGGGGCCGGCATTTCTCATCCATTGCGTATAAGCTCTGATTCTGTAATTTCCCTCTGGCAGAGTATCAGTTAATTTGAAATCTCCCCAGGATAAACCTGATTCCAGCGGAAGTTTGACCTGACGTTTTACAGAGTCATTTTCATTAATCAGTTCTACGTATAAAATATTGCTGATTTTGGAAAGCTGATTAGTGGAATTATCCGTAACATAGGCTTTGAACCAGATATTATCGCCAATGGCATAGTAAGGTTTATCCAGATGCAGATGGACTTTTTCCTGCGGATTCTCTTCATTAAAGTCTGATAGCTTTTTTAGCAGTGCCTCAAATGGGTCATCCGCCAGTCTGAATGCAAAAGAGAAAGTGCAGATCAGCAGGACAAGGCATGCATAAAGATATTTGGTTTTCATAATATAGCAATTGAGCCTCAATATAGGGATATTGAGGCTCAATTGCTATATTATTAATGCAATTTTAGGAAGCTTCTAAAAGGTATTCTTCCACATCATGCTTTCAACCGGTTTGGTTGTTTTATTGCTGTATTTTGCATCATCTTTAGCGTTATACATCTTCTCAATATCTCCTTCCACAGCAAAATAGATCAACTGTCCGATAGGCATGCCTGCATAAATTCTTACGGGTTGTGCACAGGAAATTTCCAGTGTCCAGGTATTGCAGAAACCGACATCACCTTTTCCTGCTGTGGCATGGATATCAATTCCCAGGCGGCCGGTACTTGATTTACCTTCCAGGAATGGAACATGTGCATGTGTTTCGGTATATTCAAGGGTTACGCCCAGATATAAAGTACCTGGTTGCAGAACGAAACCATCTTTTGGAATCTCAAAATGTTGAATTTTATTATGTGCCCTGGCATCAAGTACCCTGTCAGTATAAGTTGCCAGGTATTTCCCCAGATGAACATCATAGGAATTTGTGCCTAAACATCCTGGATCAAAAGGTTCAATAATTATTGTTCCTCTGTCAATTTCTTCTAGAATACGCTTATCGGAAAGTATCATTTGTAAAGTCTTTGGGCGAAATTATGATTAATTTAAGATACTTTTGCATTGATTTTTTAAATACGATGCCTGTAATCTATAATAAAGACATTGACGATCAAACCATACTTGCCGTATGGAAAATCGAAGAACGGGAAGAAGACCTGATTTCCGGCCTGCAGTTAAAGAAGCATGAGCTGGATTTTCTGGCGACATTGAACAATGGTAAGCGGCTGTTGCACTGGTTAAGTACGCGTTTGCTTCTGCGTACGATGCTGAATACAGCCGATTATATTGATTGTCGTATTGATGAGCATGGAAAACCATATCTGGTTAATTCTGATTCTACCATTTCACTGAGTCATTCTTTTGATTACGCAGCGGTGATGATCGGAAAAAAAAATGGAGTAGGCGTTGACATTGAAAGAATCGAACCTAAGATTCACCGTATTCAGCAAAAATTTCTTTCCCCTCCCGAACTGCTGCATGTTAAGGATAATACTGACGGACTTTATGTTTGCTGGTGTGTAAAAGAAGCAATCTATAAATGGTATGGTAAAAAAGGCCTGGAATTTAAGAGGGATATTCACATACAGCCTTTTGAGTTGCATGAAGAAGGATCTTTAACTGCTTTGGTAGATTTGCCTGAAGGCCGGAGAACTTTAACTGCAAATTATTTTAAGACAACAGATGGTTATATGCTGGGATACGTTGTTGCTTAATTTTAAACTGAGATGAATAAGAAAGTAAAATTTGTTGACTGGGGATTGGTGGATTATCAGGATGCCTGGAATAATCAGGAACTTATTTTTAAAGATACCATTGCTGTCAAGACAAATAACCGCATACAGGAGACTACAGATGAAACGCCAAACTTCCTTGTGTTTTGTGAACATCCCCATGTTTATACCTTAGGAAAAAGTGGACATCCGGAGTATCTTTTACTGGATGAAGAAGGACTTAAAGAGAAGGAAGCTACCTACTATAAAACCAATCGCGGAGGAGATATTACTTATCATGGCCCCGGACAGATTGTAGGTTATCCGATTCTTGATCTGGATAATTTTTTTACAGATATACATTTATATCTCAGAACTCTGGAAGAAGCTGTTATTCTAACCCTAAAAGATTATGGTATTGCAGCTGGCAGGTATCCTGGGTTTACGGGGGTATGGCTTGATGCTGATAATGAAAAGGCAAGAAAAATCTGTGCGATGGGTGTGCGTTGCAGCCGTTGGGTAACCATGCATGGTTTTGCTTTTAACGTAAATGCGAATCTGGAGTATTTTAAAAATATAATTCCTTGTGGGATAGATGATAAGGACGTTACCTCTATGCAGAAAGAACTTGGTTATGAATTAAATTTGTCTGAGGTAAAAAACGTGCTTAAAAAACATATTTCCACTCTGTTTCAAATGGAATTATATTAATTAATTGTTATTTGTCACCGTTTAGTAAAACATTTATTTATTTTTTTTCCTATCTTACAAATACTAAAAAAATAAACTATGGATTATAACGCTACTGGTACTTCTCCAATGGGAATCGGCCTTTTTGGAGGATTAATGTATTTTGCTGTCCTTATCTTGATTGTGTACTCCATGTGGAGGATTTTCGAAAAGGCGGGCAAACCTGGGTGGGCGGCAATCGTGCCCATTTATAATATGATTGTTATACTGGAAATTATTGGAAAACCACCAATCTGGATTCTATGGTTGATTTTGCCATGTACAAACATTGTTTTTGGTATCTGGTCAATCAATCTTCTGGCTAAGAGTTTTGGTAAATCGGAAGGTTTTACAGTAGGTTTACTCTTATTACCATTTATATTTTTCCCATTACTGGCTTTCACAGATGCAAGATATCTGGGGCCTTCGGCTAAAGAAGCAAACGGATTTGGTTCTAATAACCAATTTGGAGCAAACAATCCTTTCGGTGGGAACAATCCTTTTAATCAACCTCCTACACCTCCAACAACACCGGAGGCATAATTCCAATGCATAAAATATTTATCTTATCAGCTTTCTCTGCCTTTTTAGAGAAAGCTGATAATTATATGCTGCCCTGCCCCTTTAAATATATTACAGGCTATGACTGTCCCGGCTGTGGTTTTCAGCGTTCCTTTTTAGCCTTGCTCAAAGGTGATTTGTATCATAGTTTTTATCTATATCCTGCTACTATACCTATATTGATAACTGTGATAACAGGCCTTGCTGCCCATTTCTGGTGGGGCCCTAAAAGTAAAAACCTGATTAATGTATTGTACATGATTACTGCATCTATCATTACCATCAGTTATCTGTTTAAGATTTTTATGCCGCATACGCATTAATAAAATGATGCATATCTGCTCGGAGAATATATAAATTATTACCTTCAACATCTGATTGCATCCAGTCTCCGTAAATCTTCAGATGAAGTTAATAACCACATTTGTCCTGTTGATTTTCCTGCTTGGGTGTGCAAAGGAAACTATAAACGGCATGAATAAAATTACTACACCTGAAACCGGCCCGCCTACAGATCAGTTGTCATATCTGGCAATGGGAGATTCTTATACTATTGGAGAACAGGTAACGCAAATGGAAAGTTTTCCATACCAGTTAACTGTGAGCCTGAGTAAACAAGCTTTAAATCTGTCTGCGCCTAAAATTATTGCCACAACAGGATGGACAACCGGCGAATTAATAGCCGGGATTAAGGCTGAAAATCTTAACCGGAAATATGATCTGGTCACGCTGCTGATTGGTGTTAATAATCAGTATCGTGGTAACTCAATAGCTATTTACCGTAATGAGTTTAAAGAGCTGCTCAAAACTGCTGTTGGCTTTGCAGGAGGAAATACTGCACATGTTTTTGTGGTATCTATCCCTGACTGGGGCTCGACTGCCTACGGTGCACAAAGTGGCAGAGATGTGAAGGCTATTGCCAGAGAAATTGATGCTTTTAATACGGTTAACAGAGAAGAAACGCTTCAGGCAGGAATAAGCTATACAGATATTACACCGGGTTCAAGAAAAGCATCGGCTGATGCTTCACTCATTACAACAGACGGACTTCACCCTTCAGGAAAAATGTATAAGGAATGGGCAGAAGCGCTTAGTCCATCAGTCATTAAAGCTTTTAAAAATTAACACTCCGGTAAGCTGATCGGGATATTAGTGGCTAAACCACCGTCCGAAGTTTCTTTGTACTTGGAGTTCATATCCAATGCGGTTTCCCACATTGTGTTGACAACAGCACCTAAACTTACTTTGGCTTTATCGGGATTACTTTGTAAGGCCAGCTGGCTTGCAGTAATTGCTTTAATTGCACCCATTGTATTTCTCTCAATACATGGAATCTGTACAAGACCGCCAATAGGGTCACAGGTTAAGCCCAGATGATGTTCCATAGCAATTTCAGCTGCCATCATCACCTGTCGTTGTGAACCTCCCATACATTCGGTCAGGGCAGCAGCAGCCATGGCAGAAGATACGCCGATTTCAGCCTGACAGCCACCCATTGCAGCTGATATAGTTGCTCCTTTTTTGAAGATACTGCCTATTTCAGATGCACAGGCAATGAACTGTATGATTTTCTCTTCATCAAAACCATCGCAAAAAGCGATATAATATTGTAATACTGCCGGAATTACTCCCGCAGCTCCATTTGTAGGGGCGGTAACCACGCGGCCAAATGAAGCATTTTCTTCATTCACTGCCAGGGCGAAGCAACTTACCCAGTCTAAAGTATAATTAAAACCATTTCCTCCGGCTCTGATTGCTTGTATCCAGCTTTCATAGTCGGTGTACGGTCTGTTTCCAATCAGTCTTTTATTTAAAGCTGTAGCTCTGCGGCCAACATTTAATCCGCCAGGTAAAAATCCACCTGTATGGCAGCCTCTGAAAGTACATTCTTTCATGACTTTAAAATGCTGGAGAATACCGTGTTTAGTTTCTGCCTCAGTGCGCCACATCAGTTCATTTTCCATGACCACTTCAGAAACCTTTAATCCCGTGGTTAAACACCAGTGTAATAAGTCTCCTGCAATTTCAACAGGGAAAGGTAATTCTACTTGTTCTTTATCTCCGCCTGTTTCACCTTCTTTGACTACAAAGCCTCCTCCAATGGAATAATAAGTTTCAGAGAATGCAGTGCCGTTACTCAAAAATGCCTGAAAAGTAACTGCATTAGGGTGAAAAGGAAGGCTTTCATGATATAGAAAAATAAGGTCGTCTGTATAATTGAAAGAGATCTGATGGCTGCCTGCAAGAGATAGCTGCTGCCCGGTTTTGATAGCTTCAATAGTTGAGTCAATTGCATTGACGTCAAATGTTACCGGATCAGCACCAACCATTCCCAGAAGAATAGCAATATCGGTACCGTGGCCATGACCAGTTTTGGCAAGAGAACCATAAAGCAATATTTTTATCTGTTCTACACTATCCAGCAAATGCTTACTGGCTAAGGAAGCAGTAAACTGCTGAGCGGCCCTCCAGGGACCAAGAGTGTGTGAACTTGACGGGCCTATCCCGATTTTAAAAATATCGAATACGGAGATTTGTTCTCTATGCATGATGCAAAGCTAAATAGTTAAAGTGAATAAAGGGAAATTAGAACTGAAATTCAAGAATTTTTTCATCCTGTAGCATGTGGTCAACAAATAATTTGTGATTTTTCGGACTACCCGCAGCAGTCCAGGTACCACTGATAATTCCATCAGAAAGATTTTGCTGTCCACGGCTTAATTTTAAACCGGCAATTTTAAAGTGCTCTTCATAGCTGTCGAGACCTTCATTTTCATATTTCTTGACAATTCTGTATTCTCTGGAAGTAGACCTGTGCTGCACGAAATCTTCCACATAGGGAAAAAGAATTAATGCCAGCAGAACGATGACCGTTACCCCGATGGCCTGTTCAGAAAAACCAGCACCGATAGCCATTCCGATTGCTGCGACAATCCAGATTACACAGGCAGTAGTTAATCCTCTTACCTTACTCTCCTCTTTGAAAATTACCCCTGCACCCAGGAAACCTATACCGGTTACAATATTAGAGGCGATACGATCAGCATTACCTATCCCGATTTTAATAGATAAGATGGTGAACAGCGTAGAGCCCAGGCCGATCATAATCATAGTTTTCAGCCCGGCTTGTTTGGCTCTCAACTCCCGTTCAAGGCCAATAAGTCCGCAGAGTAATATCGCCAGTAAAAATTTATATACTTCACTCTGTGTAAGAAAATGATTGCCTTCAATTAGTTGCTCCATTGCTGTCAAAAAGATAAAAACCGGTTAAACCTGTCTGTGAGATTTAAACAGTTTTAAAGTTAAGGAAAGAATTTCAGATAGTTATGCAGGGAGCCGGGTTCTAATAAAAATCGTAACACCTTACCCCATTGAACTTATTATATCCCGCACTGTTAGGGAAATACTTCTGATAACCTACGCTGGCTTCGGTTGTGCCATTTGTATTGGTGTAATTGATTTTTGAAGTTGTAGCATCATGACTGATACCCAGTCTTAATTTCTCTCCGTTTTCCCGGCCGGTAAAAATATCAAAGATCAGGGAGACCACAATTGCATCCGGGCCGCCTTCACCTGCCGAACGGTACCAGAGACCAGAATTCAGTCCTTTGTGTTTAAACTGTAAACCTGCACTCATGGAGGATACGTTTTGCTGTCTGTAATAAACTACCGATGGAATCAGATAAGAAGCGATGTCTTCCCCGTAAATGAAATTCTGTGTTAAAGCGATCCGGTAGCTGGCATAACCCGTAATCCGGCGCGGAAGTTTTGCCTGTGCCCCACTAAAAGATTCATCAGGCTGGTTAATATGATGCATTGCTGTGCCGGCCATGAAATTTCCATAAACCAGGTTGATCCCGGCAGCAGGATCAAAGAAATACTTGCGGGCCTGTGCAGGAGGCTGGGCAGCACTGATACTGCCGGGAATATATCCCAGTCTGTTGTCTATCTGATCTGAAAAAACCAGTTTGTTCCAGTCAATCTGCCGGCTTGTAAAGCCAGCCTGTATGCCGAAAGATAAAACAAAATCATCAGTCCCGACACTGTAAGAGTAGCTTGCTGCTATATTGTTTTTTACCAGGAAGGCTGTGCCCTCAGAGCTGCGGTTGAACTGTATACCCACACCGCCACCAAAACGGGGAATATTCAGATCAGCAGAAGCGTTGATATAAGATAAAGTACCACTCAGTCCTGTCCATTGGTTCCGGTAAATCATATTCATCCGGAAATCCCCCTCAAACTGCCCGGTAAGAGAAGGGTTAAGATATAGCGGAGCATTAAAAAACTGAGAATAAATATGATCCTGAGCAGATGCAGCGATTGACCTGGTCAGTACGTATAGCAGAAAGACACATTTTAAGTACAGCTTCATTTTCCGGTTATCTGATCAAGTGAATAATTCCTGTTCTTTTGGGGGCTGAAGAATCGTAGGTCATCCCTTTCCATTCCGTACCATTGATGAGCTGGACGTCAATCTTCCAGAAATACACGTCCTGGGGGACGGGACTTCCATTGAAGATGCCATCCCAGCCATCTGCCGGCCGGCCTTCATCAAGTTTTGTTGTTTCCCAAAGCGACTGTCCCCATTTATTGAAGATGGACATCTTCCAGGTTTTTATACCAGATCCCTTGGCTTTGAAAACCCGGAGTTCAGGCGTTTCGCTTCCTGGTATAAACGAATTAGGGACAAACAGATAACCCGGAACACCAACAATGGTTACTTTTTTAAATGTAGTGGTAAAACATCCCTGCTGGTTGGTCACCCTTAGCGTAACCACATAAGTACCCGTATCAGGATAAGTATGAGAAGGATTTTTCAAAGCAGAAAGTTGTTTGTCGCCAAAATCCCAC
Organism: Pedobacter lusitanus; assembly: GCF_040026395.1. NCBI lineage: Bacteria > Pseudomonadati > Bacteroidota > Sphingobacteriia > Sphingobacteriales > Sphingobacteriaceae > Pedobacter > Pedobacter lusitanus. Next base: position 3,306,748 of record NZ_CP157278.1, on the reverse strand, counting down.
GACCATATGGTAGGATTTCCGGTACTCTCATCCTGAAATCTGAATGTGTAATCAGGGATGCTGATGAGGGTTGAAGGCAGGACGTTAAACGACGCAACGGGCGGTGGAACGATATGAATATATTCATTCATCACCAGCGTATTGGTGCAGCCCAGTGTATTGGTCGCTTTGAGGCTGACTGTGTAGAACTCCTGGCCGCTGCTGAATATATGTTTCGGTTCAAGTTCTCCGGAAGTGGTCCCGTCTCCAAAGTCCCAGAGATAACCGACCCCGCCAACGCTCGTATTTTTAAACTGAACCGGCAGTCCCGGACAGCCCAGAGTTACATCAGCTGTAAAGGATACAACGGGCTGTGGAAGCACTTTTACAGTTTCTGTGGTCGTTGTATCAGAACAGCCATTTGAAGCTGTTAAAGTAACCGTAAAGGTCCCGGAAGTATTAAAAGTATGGGTGACAACTTCTGGAGCAGACCGGGTCACCAGGGTACTGCCGTCCCCAAAATCATATTTGAAGCTGCTTGCTCCTTTGCTGTTATTATAGAAATTTACTTTAAGAGGAGCACAACCTTCCTTTTCACTTGCATTAACTACTAATTCCGGTAAAATGGTATTTGGTGATACACGAATGGTATAAAAGCTTTCTTCGCTGCCACATTCATTTTTTGCAAGCATCCTGACTATATAATCTTTTACAGCTCCGGTGACATAAGTATGCTCTACAGGTAATTTATCAGTCTTTGTCAGTAAAGTACCATCTCCGAAATCATAATAATAAGTATTGGTTCCGCCCGGCGAGGTATTGCTGAAAGTCACTTTCATTGGTGAGCAGCCAACCGTTTTATCCGGAGAGAACAACGAAACTGGTTTTGCCTTAACAAATACACTATTGACTACCGTAGTTTTTCCGCAGGCAGTTGTTGAAGTCAGAGAAACCATATAGGTTGTGTCTTTGCCCTGCGGATCAGGTGAAAAAGTGATTTGCCCGGGCATCACATCCGTGGTGGTAATACCATTGCCAAAGTCCCACTTGAATGTGGCGCTTGTTAAGGAAGTAGAGGTATTGATAAAAGTGACTTTCAAGGGGCCGCATCCCTCTTTGGCACTCTGTGTAAATGCCGGCACCACATTCTCTATCGTACTGAAAGTATGGCTGAATTCATCCTGTGTGCAGCCCAGACTGCTGCTTACAACCAGTTTAATGACTACAGTCGCATTACTGTTTTTCATGATATAACCAGGGAACCTGATACCCGTTCCGATCTGTACATTGTCAGCATACCAGGTATAGGTGTCATTACGGTCGGGATATGGTGTTGCTGTCAGATTCAACGTAAAAGGGATACAGCCATTGTCCGCAGTAAAAGTATATTCGGCTTTTGCATTTGGCTTAACCGTGATTTTAACCGCAGGACTTATATTTTGCAGTGCCCCGTTACAAGCCTGTGTGCTTACTTTACGTCTGTAATAAGTGGTTGCTGTTAATGTCTGCGGGCTATAATTGACAAATACAGCACCGCTGATCTCAGTCCAGTTTACATTATCAGGGCCAGACTCCCATTGATAATTGAAATGACCATCAGAACCAGTTGGTGCACTTCCTGTCAGCGGAGCAGGAATCAGACCGGTACATATAGTCTGTGCTGCTGCTATGGTATTGTTGTCAATAGGAGGTTGCGCAATAATACTGATCACATTACTTGTTTTTGGACATGGCCCGCTGCTGACTGTTCTTCTGAAGCTTAGAGTGCTTAACAATTGAAAATTCAGGTTTTGCTGGGTTTGACCGCTGATCAGACTCCATGTTGTTCCATTATCTGCACTGCTTTCCCAGCTATATGTATAGGTTCCATTCCCTCCGGCAGGCGTGTCACCTGTAATAGTAATATTTTGTCCGTAACAAACTTCCGTACTGCTGCTGGCAATCGTATTACTGATTACAGGGAAATTAGTGATTGTCACATCAGCAGAAGTGGGCGTACAGTTAGAAGGACCTTTGATTGTCCATCTCAGCACGTAGGTCTGTCCACCTGTTAATCCCGTAATTGTAGTCGTAGGATTCGACGCATCAGTAATAGTGGCAGTTCCTGAAACGAGAGACCATAAACCTGTTTCTCCGGCCTTTGGATTATTACCCGCCATTGTTGCTGCTAACTGGTTACAGAGTAGCTGGGCGGGGCCGGCATTGGCAGCAGTAATCGCCGGATCAATCTTTACCGTTACCGTTACAGCTGCACCCTGACATCCTGTGCCGGAAACCGGTGTAATCACATAAGTAACTGTTCCCTGTACAGCACCGCTGTTTGATAAGATGTCATCAATAGAAGTAACTGCTGCAGGCACTCCCTGATTCGTATTACCAGTAATTCCTGCAGTTGCTGTACTGGTCCAGGTATATTTGGTACCTGTTATCGTTGAAGACATGGTGATACCAGCATGTTCATTACCACAGATGGCAAACTGTGGCGCGGCAGGCGTGATTACCGGGATAGGGGTAATCGTTGCTGTAAAAGTATAGGGAACTCCATCACAGCTATTGCTTTGAGGAGTAATGGTATAAACTACCACAGCATTGGCCGTTGCATTGCTATTGGTGATCACGTCATTAATAGCACCGGTTCCCGCAGGTGTAAAACCACTAGCCATTCCGTCTGCATTTGCTGCCGTCCAGCTGAAAGTGCTGCCGGGTACACTGGATGCAGGTGTATGAAATGCCCGCTGACCAGAGCAGATATTTTGGGTGACATTGGTGCCTGTATTGTTAGGGTAGATCTGCACCGGTAAACTGGCTTCAACCTGGGCACATGGATCAGGGAGACCTGTTTTGACCCGCAGTATAATTGTCGCAGTTCCTGCAATGCGTTCAGCGGCTGTGGGGGTATAAGTTGTAATCAGATCTGACAGAGCAGAGAAAACGCCTCCGTTGCCTATCCATTCAAATTTAGTATTCGGATTATCATCAATTATTTTTCCCGTTAAGTTAATCGCTGCATTATAACAGACCGCGCTTGGTAAAGCAGTTATTTCCGGTTTAGGAGATTTAGAAAAGGTAATGTTTTGTGTTTTGGTAATCGTACCGCAGTTGTTGGTATGGGTTACTGTTACCGTATAAGTACCATAATCAGAAAAATTTATTGTTGGATATTTTGTAGACGGGCCATCCGGAGCAACAAAAGTATAATTGGTATTTCCGGTTACTGTCCAGTTGTAAGTTCCCGCTATTTCTTCTGCTGTCCCGCTCAGTGTAGTCTGGGTCGGTCCGGTTGCGGTGCCAAAAGTGTAATTTCCAATTGCGCAAAGAGTTTTGTCTGGCGAAAGAGATGCCTGCGGCTGTGTGTTGACTACGATTTTCTGTGATGCACTCGTCACAGAACAAGTTCCCGACTGGATAGTTAAAGTGACATTATATACACCAATCTGAGTGAACTTAAACTGAGGAGCCGGATTAGCAGGATCAAAAGTGATACTGGACAGCGGGACACCAGCCGGAGGGGTAATTACCCATTTGAAAACAGGCAGCGCCGCCGGACAGGTATTATCCAGTACAGAAGTATTGGCCGGAGTTAAAGTACCCGGGTTAAGACAGATCAGCGGATTACCCAGATCAAAGCTGGGTTTTGGAGGATCCTGTACACATACTTCCTGCTCCGCATCATCTGGCTGGCAGTTACCCGCGCTCCTGGCGGTAAGCCTGATCTTGTGTTTGCCTTTGGAAGTGAATACAATATCCGGGATAAATGAAAAAGGGACATCCGTAGCAACAGCTACGCCATTTGCATACCACGTATAAAAAATTTGATTATCGGTACAGCCAGAAGAAGTCGAATTTGGATTCTGTCCGGCAGTAGATTGGTTGGTTATCGCCAGATGATCACCAAGACAAGCTACAGCGGGAGCACTGAATCTGTTTATCGGTCTGGACACAACCCTTGCCGTTGTGGAAATTGGCGTGCCTATTGCCCCGCAATAAGGACTGTAGACACCCACATTAATTCCGAATGCATTATAGGTAGTTTGATTACCTGTTGTATAAGTGAATCCGCAGGATGATTTGGTAAAGGTATGCTGTACCTTATTGCTGTTTGAGATGATATCGCAGATTGTATATTCATTGGATGTTCCATCTCCCCAGTCTATTTTATACGTGTTCCCCGGGAAATTGGCTGAAATACCACTGGAACCATTAACAGTAACACCATATTCAAAAGAACCAATCGGGTAACAAACCGTATTGCTACTGGAAGTAGTAAACGCTGTCACTGCAAGATTGTTAATCAGAAAATAGGCATGTGTCCCAACCGTCCCGTCAGGTGCAGTTGCTTTAACAAAAACGGTATAGTGAGCCAGATTTGCTTTAAAAGTATTTACCGGAGTAGTAGCCGAATAAGTTAAGGTGACCGGAGTTCCCGGATTTAATTCATTGTTAACTGTGGCGGTTACCTGATTAGTGGAAGAAGTATTGGTGAAATTGAAATTTGTATTATCTGTGCTGTTACAAGAGCCAAAAGTCAGCGGATTGTTACTGATGGTAGAAGCTACGCTGCTAACACCTGCGGTAACCGCTGTGCCAGCTTTAATTTCGAAAGCGGCAGATAAATCAGAGCTCAACGCCGGGTTTGAAGATTTAACCCTTACTTTATAACCTGTGCCTGCCGTTATACCTGAAGGAATAACCCCATTGACAAAAGTAGAGTAGAATCCATTATACGTTCCGATGGAAACTTCGTTCCCTCCGGCGTCCACCAGGTACAGATTAAACGTATTACCAATCTTAATACAACTGTTTGTTCCAATAGTAAAAGTGGCGCTAATGGTTGACCCGGGCGTATAGGGGCCTGCATCCACCATTCCAATAGTAAGCTGGGCATTGGAATGAAAGGATATAATATTAAGGAAGAGAGCGAAAAAAACAGTTAGAATTTTCCTCATATTGTATCGGTATATCAATTTAGAAAATAGAATCTAATTTTCCAAACAACTGCCTTACAACGAGTTAAAATTTCTATAACATAAAAAACCTCCAGTTTTTAGACTGGAGGTTTTAATTAGTAATTAACAGAATTGACTTACATCATTCCGCCCATTCCGCCGCCACCCATAGGAGGCATAGCAGAACCTGCTGCATTATCTTCAGGATCATCAGCTAATACACACTCAGTTGTTAACAACATTGCTGCGATTGAAGCTGCGTTTTCTAAAGCTACACGACCAACTTTAGTTGGGTCGATAACACCAGCACTGATTAAGTTTTCATAAACATCAGTACGGGCATTGTAACCGAAATCACCTTTACCTTCTTTAACTTTTTGAACTACGATAGAACCTTCAATACCTGCATTCTGGCAGATTTGACGTAATGGCTCTTCGATAGCACGTTTAACGATTGCGATACCAGTAGTTTCGTCTTCGTTAGATCCTTTCATGCCTTCTAATGCTTCGATAGCACGGATGAAAGCAACACCACCACCAGCAACGATACCTTCTTCAACAGCCGCACGGGTTGCATGTAAAGCATCATCAACACGGTCTTTTTTCTCTTTCATCTCAACTTCAGAAGCTGCACCTACATAAAGAACTGCAACACCGCCAGCTAATTTAGCCAAACGCTCCTGTAATTTTTCTTTATCGTAATCAGAAGTAGTAGTTTCGATCTGAGCTTTGATCTGGTTAACGCGTGCTTTGATGTCTTCAGAAGAACCAGCACCGTTAATTATAGTAGTATTGTCTTTATCAACAACGATTTTTTCAGCAGTACCTAAATAAGTAAGGTCAGCGTTTTCTAATTTGTAACCTCTTTCTTCAGAAATTACAGTACCACCTGTTAAGATAGCAAGATCTTCTAACATTGCTTTTCTACGGTCGCCAAAACCTGGAGCTTTAACAGCAACAACTTTCAGAGAACCACGGATTTTGTTTACTACTAAAGTAGCTAAAGCTTCACCATCTAAATCTTCAGCGATGATTAATAATGGTTTGCCAGTCTGAACCTGTTTCTCTAAAATCGGCAGCAATTCTTTCATGTTGCTGATTTTTTTGTCATAGATTAAGATGTAAGCGTTTTCTAATTCCGCTTCCATTTTATCTGCGTTAGTTACAAAGTATGGAGATAAGTAACCACGGTCAAATTGCATACCTTCAACTGTTTTTACTTCAGTTTCAGTACCTTTTGCTTCTTCTACAGTGATTACACCATCTTTACCTACTTTACCCATTGCTTCAGCAATCAGCGCACCAATAACTTCGTCATTGTTAGCAGAGATAGACGCAACCTGTTTGATTTTGTTGTTATCTTCACCAACAGTTTGAGACTGAGCTTTTAAATTAGCTACAATTGCAGTAACCGCTTTATCGATACCACGTTTCAAATCCATTGGATTTGCACCAGCAGCAACGTTTTTAATACCCGCTGTAACGATTGCCTGAGCCAGTACAGTAGCAGTTGTTGTTCCGTCACCTGCGATATCTGCAGTTTTAGAAGCAACTTCTTTAACCATCTGAGCACCCATGTTTTCGATTGGGTCTTTTAATTCAATTTCTTTCGCAACAGTAACACCATCTTTAGTAATAGCTGGTGAACCGAATTTTTTATCAATAATTACATTACGTCCTTTTGGACCTAGAGTTACTTTTACTGCATTAGCCAAAGTGTCAACACCTTTTTTCAGGGCGTCACGGGCTTCTACGTTATATTTTACTTGCTTTGCCATTTTTAAACTATTTTTTTAATATTTGGTGAGATTTGCCAGAATTAAACCAGCAACTAAAGAACTGCGTAAAGATCAGTTTCACGCATAATAAGATACTCTTTACCTTCAAAGGTAATTTCAGTACCTCCGTATTTGCCATATAAAACTACATCACCAACTTTAACGCTCAATGGTACTAAGTTTCCTGTTAACTCGGCATATTTACCCGGGCCAACTGCAACTACTGTTCCTTGCTGAGGTTTTTCTTTAGCTGTATCCGGGATATAAATACCCGAAGCAGTTTTTTCTTCGGCAGGAGCAGCTTCAACAACTACTCTATCTGCAATGGGTTTAATGTTTAAAGCCATAACTTAATTATTGTTTTAATTTAAAGGTTAACGTATAAATTTTGTAATAACATTAAAGATACATCAGTTTTTATGCCAAGGGGCTATTGGTTGCCAAATTTACACAGGCTTGTCAGCTAATGGATTATTGCCTGTTTTTTTTTGTGTCAGACTGGCAGGGATAAACGAAAGAAGCCCGTCAGAAATATTTCTGACGGGCTTCCTGAAAATGTGTTTTAGCTTATTTTTTTGGAGCTTCCTGAGTTGCAGGAGTAGTAGTAGCAGGAGCTGGTTTTACGCCGCCGCCAATTGGTGAAGGTGTAGGTGTTTTATCCAATTGCTGCTGAATTTTTGAATCTCCGCCGCCTGTAGTTCCGGTTGAGCCGGTTTTACCAATAGCAGTAATTGCAAGAGAAACAACCACGATTAACGTTAAAAGTACCCAGGTGCCTTTTTCAAGTACATCACCGGTACGTTGTACGCCGAACATATTGCTGCCCGATCCGCCTGTTGCAAGACCACCGCCTTTAGGATTTTGTATTAAAACAAACAGACCTAATGCAACACAAATAATGATCAATAAAATAATTAAAAAAAGCATAGTATGTTAAATGGTTAAATTTTCTTTTCTATAGATTGGATAAGGTCGGCAAAGTAACGTCTTTTTTCTGGAAACTTCAAACTTAATTTTTCATAAGTATCTATAGCCTTGTCGTAAAGCATTTGCTCGATGTAAATATTGGCCAGTGTTTCAGATACAAGGTCGTTCTGATCCTCTGCACTTTTCTTCGCTTTGTTTTCATTATCGATCTGCTCTGCTTTGGGAGGCATAATCTGCGGATCATTTTTGATAAAGCTCTCTATAATTTCTGCATCCTTTGTTGCCGGCCTGTGCTGTTCTTCATTTTCCAGCAGGGTTTCATTTCCGGTCAGGTGACTTTGTATATGAAAAATATGCTCTACATATTGCTGCTGCAGTTCCTGAGAATTATTTGTTTTGGGTACAGCATAAGGCTGAAAGATACTCTGGTGTTCTTTGCGGGTTTTAGCCAGCCACCATAAAAAGGTGTAAGGTAAATTTTCATCATGATAATTACTTATCTGACTGTTTTCCACTTCGGCTGCTGCTGCAGATTCATGTTCTTCAATTACCGGAATTACCTGTTCAGGTTCTTTTTCCTGCTGTTCAATAACCTCAGTACTAAAGTTCTGTTCAAAGGCGAAGAAATCTGATGAGGCGATGCTTTCAAATACAAAATCATCTTCCAGAGAATTTTTACGCTCAGCAGTTTCCTCTGTATTTATAGTTTCGGCAGGATGTTCGGAATTTTTAAACGGGCGATAATTGGTATGATCAACTTCAGCAATTTCTTCATAAATCTCCTGCTGATCAAGTATCTCCTGTTCATTTTCTTCCCTTACCCCATTACAGCCATTGACAATCAGGAAATTTGCTGCTTTGTTTTCCTTTCTGAACAGGAAATGGTGTAATAAAGAGCCGTTGGTATAAAGAGAAGCCTGAGCAAGCTGATTGGTGTCTTTTGCGCGCTGCAGATCAGCTTTGGCCAATAGCAGATGCAAAGGTTGATAATAAGGGTACATCTGCAACAAATCACTCAACATAGCCGAATGCTGCGGAGAAGCCTTTTGAGGGTCCGCTATTAATTCAGCAAGTTGTTGTTGTATGTTTTTATCCAGCTTCACGAGACTAAGTTAACGATTGAAATTCATTTTTATGAACGGTATGACTGTTTCTTTACCACTGTGCAAAAGCCCTGTTGAATATATCTTCAGTAAGCTGTGCATTGATGTCCTTATTTAATTGATTCTGAACAGATTCCAGGCTCTGAGAACCCATGTTGAAATCCTTGAATCTTTCAAAAGATTCCTCGAAACTCTGTTTAGGACTCAGATTATTCGTGTATTTTACGCTGATTCTGATGGTCAGCCTGTTTCCACCCGCACTCGGTGCATTATTATTTTGCAGTGCGATAGGTTTAATATCATAACCAGTAATTCTGCCTTCAAAAATTGCATCCGCGTTACTTTGCGTAACAGCAAGACGTGTCTGGTTCCTGATGCGCAGTTTTAATGCCTCGGTAAAATCAGCACTTAATGTTGGAATAACCAATGGCGCATTATTTTCGAAATAAGCTACCGTTACAGTTTTCATCTCTGCAGGAATAGATGCGCCGTTTAATTTTACAGAACATGAATTCAATAAAGTAAGTGCAGGAAGCAATAACAGCAAACAGATTTTTTTCATCGGTGTATATGGTGTCATAACTAATTTAAGTTGAGTTCCTTGATTTTTCTGTATAACGTACGTTCTGAGATTCCCAGTTCCTGAGCCGCGAACTTACGTTTGCCTTTATGTTTTTTAAGGGCCTTTTTGATTAAATCAGATTCTTTGTCAATCAGGGATAATGACTCTTCCACTTCTTCCGCATCATGGGTGTAGTTATAATCTACAGGTGTACTTTGAGGAGACTTTTTGATCATGAAAGTGGACTCCGTATTACCGGTCTGATCTACTTCCTGATAAAGCTGATTGATATAATGCGGATTCTCTTCCATGATATGCGAAGTATTTCCGCCGCTCTGAATAATTTCAGCAACCAGTTTTTTTAGATCCATCATGTCCTTTTTCATATCAAAAAGAACCTTGTAAAGAATATCCCGTTCAGAAAAATCCTCTTTATTGTTACCATTGTTCAATGCTACAGGCAGATTGCTGCCGCCTTCATTGGGAATATAGCTTAATAAGGCATTGGCTGTTACGTTACGGTCTTTCTCTAATACACAGATCTGTTCAGCGATATTTTTCAGCTGTCTTACGTTGCCGGGCCAGCTGTAATTACTCAGCATTTGTATGGCATCCGGTTCCAGGTGGATACCCGGGCTGCGGTATTTGTCGCTGAAATCAGCAGAGAATTTTCTGAATAACAGGAAAATATCCTCTTTACGTTCATGCAGCGCAGGAATACGCAAAGGCACGGTATTTAAACGGTAATATAAATCCTCACGGAATTTGCCGGATTTAACCCTGTTGTAAACATCCACGTTGGTGGCTGCAATAATACGAACATCTGTTTTCTGTACTTTTGAAGAACCTACCCGCAGGTATTCTCCGCTTTCCAGTATCCTTAATAAACGGGCCTGAGTACCCAGAGGTAATTCAGCAACCTCATCCAGAAAGATTGTTCCTCCGTTAGCGACTTCAAAATAGCCTTTACGTGCTTCATGTGCACCAGTAAAAGACCCTTTCTCATGTCCGAATAATTCTGAGTCAATTGTACCTTCAGGAATTGCTCCGCAGTTTACGGCAATAAAGGCACCGTGTTTACGGGTGCTCATCTGGTGTATAATGTGCGAAAACACTTCTTTTCCGCTACCACTTTCACCAGTAATCAATACTGACATATCCGTTGGTGCTACCTGTCTGGCAATATCAATAGCACGGTTTAAAAGTGGAGAACCACCAATAATTCCGAATCGGTTTTTAATATCTTGTACGTCCAAAATAATTTTATATTTAAAGTCTCACCAGGATGTATTTCTTTTCTAATCTGTAATTCTGCCCAGTAATGTTGCAGATGTACAACGCTCAATAATGACGTTTACATATTGTCCGGGCATAACATTTTCTACTGCCGGGAATACGATCATGGCATTCTGGTCATTTCTGCCGCAAAGATCTTTGTCAGATTTTTTGGAGAAACCTTCTACCAGGATTCTAACCGTTTTTCCTACAGACTTTTGCAGTCTGTAATGAGAAGTAGACTGTTGCTTTAACAGGATTTCCTGCAGGCGTCGTTTTTTTACTTCCTCAGGAATATCATCCTCGAGTTTTCTCGCTGCCATGGTTCCCGGTCTTTCAGAATAACTGAAACAGAAAGCAAAATCATAACCCACATAATCCATCATACTCAATGTTTCCTGATGTTCTTCTTCAGTCTCTGTACAGAAACCTGCGATGATATCTGTAGAAATTGCACAATCCGGAATAATATTTCTGATTGCATCAATCCTGTTAATATACCATTCACGGGTATAGGTACGATTCATCAGTTCCAGTATCCTGCTATTTCCCGATTGTACAGGCAAGTGGATATTGTTACAGATGTTATCATGCTTTTTAATCGTATATAATACTTCGTCAGTGATATCTTTAGGATGAGAAGTTGAGAAACGAACACGCAGTTCCGGGCTGATCAATGCTACTTTTTCCAGTAACTGGGCAAAGTTGACCATAATTTCTGCTCCGTCTTCCGCTTCTTCTTTACCTTTCCATTTGTAAGAGTCCACATTCTGTCCAAGCAGTGTAACTTCTTTGTAACCGCGGTCATATAGATCCTGTGCTTCTGCCAGAATAGAATGCGGGTCACGGCTGCGTTCGCGTCCTCTGGTAAAAGGAACCACGCAGAAAGAGCACATATTATCACAACCACGCATAATGGAAATGAAAGCAGTAATCCCATTTCCGTTTAAGCGGACCGGGCTGATATCTGCATAAGTCTCTTCTCTTGATAACAGTACATTGATCGCTTTCTGACCTTCGCCCACCTGTTCTAACAACTGAGGCAGATCACGATAGGCATCAGGGCCAACAACCACGTCTACCAGCTTCTCTTCTTCCAGGAATTTGGATTTTAAACGTTCTGCCATGCAGCCCAGTACGCCGACAATCAGTTTTGGGTTTTTACGTTTTTCTATACCGAACTGCGATAATCTGTTACGTACACGCTGTTCGGCATTCTCTCTGATGGAGCAGGTATTGATGAAAATTGCATCTGCTTCCTGATAGTTGCCTGTCGTCTCATAACCCTGATCCAGCAGGATAGACGCAACAATTTCACTATCAGCAAAGTTCATCTGACAACCATAACTTTCAATATATAGCTTTCTCGCATTAAGCAGTTTCGGGGCCTCAACAATCAGGGCTTCACCCTGGCGGGCTTCATCATGAGTTTTGTCTGTTAGCTGTAAATCGATCATAAAAGAGTAACATTCGTAAGAGGACAAAAATACTAAATTTAATTTGTAAATGACAAATTGGCAGCATTTAAATTAGCTCGTCCTTATTTCAAATATCGAAAACATTATAACTCTTCAGCTGTAATCTTAATGAAAAACCAGAAATATGACAGACAAAAGATCAGGGAGTAAAAAGTTATGGAAATGGATTACCGCAATAATTATTACCCTGTTCGTCATCATTGGCGGTGCTTCGTTATACCTGAGCCTGAGCTGGAAGCCTGTACTGACAAAGAAGATTAAAGAAGTAGTTTACCGGGGTTCCGGGCATTTGTATCAGATTGATTTTAAAGATATACAGCTTAATCTGCTTTCAGGAAGTGTGACTGTTGACAGTATTTTTCTAAGACCAGATACCGCCATTTTCGCACAGCGAAAGAAAGCAGGGACAGCGCCCACACACCTGTTTCAGGTTAAACTGGCCAGGTTGAAATTGCGCCATATAAGAATACTCCAGGTCTATTTTCAGCAAAAGATAGCAATGAATGATATTATTCTGGAGAACCCTTCCATTAACATGATTTATAACAAAGTTTATAAAAAGGCTGATACCGCAAAAGCCGGACGCAGTTTGTACCAGCTCATCTCAGGCACACTGAAATCAGTTCACATCAAAGGAATTAAAATTGCAGATGCTGATTTTGACTATGTCAATGGTTCAACCAGCCTGGTGCTGAATTCCGTAAAACACCTGAATGTACAGATCAGGGATTTCAGACTGGATGCCCGGTCTGAAAGCGATACCACAAGATTTTATTATACCAAAGATGTATTTTTTGAGCTGGCGGGTTATCATGCTGTATCAAAAGATAAACTTTACACCATGAAAGCTGATACAATTACAGGGTCGGCAACAGGTAAAAAGATAAATATTAAAGGTTTTAAAGTGATTCCGATGTATCCCGATCTGGCTTTCAGCAGAAAGCTCAAAATCCAGAAAGACCGTTATGATCTGGTTTTCGGTCAGGTCAGTTTCAGCGGAGTCGATTTTATGAAGTTTAACACAGATCGTGTTATTCATGCAAAGGCGCTTGAGATTAAAAACACAGAGGCCAGAATATTTATGAACCGAGAGATGCCTCCTGGTAAAGGAAATAAGGGCCGTAATTTTCCGCATGTGGCTTTACAAAGACTGCCGGTTCCGGTTACGATTGATACCTTGAAATTTAAAAAAGTAAATGTGGCTTATACCGAGTATAATCCGATGTCACAAAAACGAGGAACGGTGAATATTGACCAGCTAAATGGCCATATTCTGAATGTGACCAACGATTCTTTATCCCGGGTTAAAAATCATTATGCAGCAGCCGATTTGCATGCACAGCTCATTAAGGCTGCACAGCTGCACATCCTGATTAATTTTGATCTGTCTTCAAAAAACGGGGCATTCACTTTTAAAGGAAATATAGGTAAGCTGGATATGACCAGTTTAAATCCATTGTCCAGACCATTGGGGCTGGTAGAGATTGAAACCGGGCAAATACAGAAAATAGACTTTGAGGCGAAAGCCAGTGAGCAGGGTTCTGAAGGTGTGATGCAGCTCTATTATAATCAGCTGAAGATTAAGTTGCTGAAAGAAGGAGAAGAAGGGAAGCCGGCACATCAGAAAGGTTTACTTTCTTTTTTAGCCAATACGCTGATTATTAAAGATGCCAATCCGTCAAAAGGAGAGGCAGTACGTACAGCCAGAATTCATTATGAGCGTCCGCCCGGTGCTTCTTTCTTTAACCTGTTATGGAAAAGTGTTTATACCGGTATGCGGGAAACCATCGGACTGGGAATAATCCCGATGAAGAGTCCGGAAGAAACCCGGAAGGCGGTTGTTAAAAAAATGGAAGACCGTAAAGAGAAAAAAGAACAAAAAAAGCAGCAGAAACAAGGAGAAAAGAGAAATGATTGATGTTTTATAGCGTTATTAAAAAACGTATCTTGTAAGAGTCCGTTTAAAATAAGTAACATTTTATACACAGGTTAGGCATGATTGAAAAAAACCGAAAGACATTTACGGTAGTTAAATGGGTTGCCGGAGTCATGTTTCTGCTGTTTTTAGCAGCAGATGCTATGTCCTGGTATCTTAGCGTCAAACTAAGGCCCGTTATTAACAAAGAACTGAAAGATCTGGTGCTGAATGCGACAGATAGTTTATACCGTGTTGAATTTTCAAGGGTGAATACCAATTTTCTGCTGGGAAATGCTTCTGTCAGCGATGTGAAGATCATTCCCGATACCAATATCTTTAATAAGCTGATCAAGCTAAAAAGAGCTCCCAATAATATTTACGAAGTAAGTTTGAAGAAGCTTACGATAAGACATTTTCATCCGCTGCGGATTTACAGAGATAAGCGGTTGAATGTTGGTCAGCTACTGTTTGAACATCCTAAAGTTGTGATGATCAACAGACAGTTTGATTTTAATGAAAACAGGCCGCCCAGACCCAATAAATCGCCCTACGATTATATCTCCAGATTTCTCCGTGAAGTTAGTGTGGACAAGGTCAGTCTGAAAGATGTCAGCTTTAAATACATCAATAAAAACCTTCCGGTACCTGAAACAGATTCTGTAAATAAGCTGGATATTACACTTAAAGACTGGTTAATTGATGCAAAATCAGCCACAGATCCAACCCGGATTTACCTGTTAAAAGACGTGCTGATCAATTTAAATGATTATCAGTTTGCCACCCCGGATAGTTTATACGATATCCGGATGAACGAGTTCTCATTTACCGCTTCTACGGGGAAGCTGAATATTAAAAAGTTCGGGGTTATTCCGAGATATTCAGAAATGGACTTTGGGCGCAAAGCCGGTTTTGCCAAAGAGCGTTTTAATATCCAGCTGAGTGATATTAATCTGAAGGGGGTCGATTTGCCTTTATATGTAAAAAAGCAGGAGCTTGCGGCCAGTGAAATGAATATTAACAACGGTTACGTATCAGTTTTCAATAACAATGAACTTCCCGGACACGGAGAAGAGCGCATAGGGAAGTTTCCGCATCAGCTTCTGCAGCTGGTTAAAGCGCAGCTTACCGTAAAGAAATTAAATCTGAATGATATAGATATCAGTTATGCAGAATATGATAGTGACAGTAAGCAAAAGGGCAGAATAACCTTTGAGAAGACTTCAGGAACAATTTCGAATGTAACCAATGAAGCAAAGGTAAAAGCAAAAAATCACTTTATGCTCGCTAACCTGAACACCTATATGATGGGACAGGGGAAACTGGCGGTTAACTTTAAGTTTGACCTGAATGCCCCCAACGGAGCTTTTTCTTATCAGGGTGAACTGGGTAATATGGATGGCGGGGTGCTGAACAGAATTACCAAACCGCTCGGGATGCTTCAGGTAAACAGCGGTATGGTTAAGAAACTAAGTTTTAAGGTCATCGCGGATGAGGCTAAAGCGAGTGGTGATCTGAATTTTCAATATAAAGATTTATCAATAGGCCTGCTGAAAAAAGTACAGGGTAAAACCAGGCTGGTCAAGCTGGGACTGTTTTCTATGCTGGCCAACTCACTGGTCATCCGGCCGGATAATCCTGATGCCAGAGGGAAAGAGATTTCAGCGTCTGTATACTTTCAGAGAGATCCGAGAATTTCTTTTTTCAGCTTTATCTGGAAAACATTATTGCAGGGGATCAAGTATACAGTAGGATTAACGCCAGAGAAACAGGCAGAAATTGATAATCAGATTGCGAAATTTGAGCAGATGAAAAGAGACCGGGAGCTAAGGCGTGAAGCCAGGAGAAAACGCCAGTTAAAAAAATAACCCTGTTCCGTTCAGCATTTCATTTTCCCCGGAAGGATAATCTTGCTCAACAGGACTGGGTTATTTACGCAGCTGTAAACTTGTTACAGGCTGTTTTTTTAGTTTAACGCCTCTGCCGGGATTGGTTTTTCCAGCAGGTTGTTATAATAGAAACGTGCACGCTCTGAAAAATCATGTTTACCTTTTGTGTTTTTCCAGCCATGTCTGCCGCCAGGGTAAATCATCAGTTCAAAGTGTTTATTTTCATCTTCCAGCTTATTGATGAGCTGAATGGTGTTTTGCATATGAACATTATCATCCATGTCTCCATGCATGATGCGCAGGAGTCCTTTGTATTTTTCAGTGTAGGTTAATACAGAAGCATTTTTATAACCTTCAGGGTTTTCCTGAGGCGTATCCATGAAACGCTCTGCATAAACACTGTCATACAGTTCCCAGCTCGTTACAGGAGCACCCGAAAAACCGTAGTCGAAGTAGTCTGCTGCATAAGTTAGGCCCATTGCAGCCATATAACCACCATAACTGTGACCAGAGATCAGCAGTTTTTTGTTATTTACCCATGGTTTGGCTTTTAACCATTTTGCTGCGGTGATATAATCTTTCATTTCCCATTTACCAAGGTTTCTGTGCATTAAGGCAACACCTTCTTTACCGAATTTGCCCGAAGCACGGTGATCTACCTCGATCTGGATTATACCTTCATTAGCCCACCATTGCAAATCAGCTTTTTTCCAGGTGTTTTTTACTGTCCCTGCGTTCGGACCTCCGTAAATACTGAAGATTACTGGATATTGTTTGTTCGCATCGAAATCAACAGGATAAGTAATTGTAGCCGGCAGGTTATAACCATCATCTGTCGGGATGGTGATCATTTCTGTTTTTCCGATATTGAAACTGGCAAAATCAGCAGCCTTGCTGTCTCCGATTTCTTTAATGATTTTTCCATTGTGATCCACTAAAGTTTGTTTTGGCGGTGTAGACACATTAGAATAAGTAGTAATGAATTTATCGCCCGAAGGAGACATTTCCACTTCGTGCGTATAGTCCCCGAAGGTCAGTCTTTTCAAATCTTTACCGTTGTAGTTTACACGGTATAAATCTGTTCTGGTATTGGCTTCTTTAATCGCCATGAAATAAACCAGCTTGTTCTTCTCATCTACTTTAACGATGTCTTTTACCTGCCATTTACCGCTGGTTAAAGGGTTTACCAGTTTGCCGTCCAGCGTGTACAGGTAATAGTGTGCCCATCCGGTTTTATCACTTTTTAAGATATAGTGTTTTTTGTCTTCGAGATAGGTAATACGGCCATCAAATTCCAGGTCTACCCACGAAGATTGTTTCTCATCGTAAATTTCTTTTTTAGCACCGGTCTCTGGTTTAACAGCATAAAATTTCAGGTTATCCTGTCCGCGGTTTGCCCATTGCACCATCATATTGCTGCCATCATAACTCCAGTATGGAGTGCCAAAATACTGATCGTCTTTTTCGTTGAAATCTGCCCATACTATTTTGCCACCTGCAGCCTCCACAAAACCTATTTTAACTTCCGGATTTGGATCTCCGGCTTTAGGGTAACGTGTTTTTTCTACATAACCATGCTGTCCGGTTGATCCGTTGATAGGGAACATCGGGACTTTAGTATCATCAAAATGCATAAAAGCGAGGTGTTTGCTGTCCGGAGACCACCAGAAAGACTTGTATTTTGTAGGGCGGCCCAGTATTTCTTCATAATAAACCCATGAAGAATAACCGTTGTAGATTACATCAGTAGCGTCAGTAGTATATCTGATTTCTTTACCTGTTGCCAACTCAACTGCATACAGATCATTATTGCGGGTAAAAGCCACGTATTTGCCGTCCGGAGAGAGTGTTGGGTTTTGCTCTTCCTGTAGGTTGCTGGTTAATCTTTTAGGGGTAGCTTTACCATACTGAATATAAACATCATTGTCTTTCACCATTACCTCGACATTACTTTTAGGTGGCGGTGTATAAGCGGTACGTGCACCAGAATTGATGTTCACCGCATATAGCTGACGTGTTTTTTCATCTCTTTCTATATAGTGTTCTTCATCACTCCAGCCATATATTTTATTCATGCTTTTGGTCAGCGAAGGAGCGTTGCCCTGAGTCTGTGCAAAATTAAGTTTGTGCTGCTGTGCCTGCAGATTGGAACTGAGACATAATCCGACAGCCAGGCTGAATAGTAAAGCGTTCTTCATGTTGAAAATTTTTGTGGCAAACATAATAAAGCTGATGCGTATTCCAAGTATTGTTTAACAGATGTTACCTATTATGTATTTCTAGTGTAAGATTTTGCAAGTGTGTTGCAAATAACGAACAAAAACGGTGATGTTTCTGTTGTTAACAAAGATATTTAATATAGGATACTTATGAATAATCAACTTAATTTACCACTGGCAGGAAAAGTTGCATTGGTTACCGGAGCTTCCTCGGGTATTGGTCAGGGAACAGCAAGAGCTTTGGCTCAATCGGGAGCAATTATTGTAATCGCAGCACGCAGGATAGAAAAATTGGCAGTTTTTGAAAAAGAACTTGTTGCGCAGGGTTCAACTGTTCTTAGCATAGAGCTGGATGTAACGTTGCCCGCTAATTGTGAAGAAGCAATTAATAGTGTAATTGAAAAGTTTGGACGTTTAGACATTTTAGTCAATAGTGCAGGGTTGATGCTGTTAGGGCCGGTTCAGGATGGGAATCTCAAAGAATGGGCAGAACAGATCAACACAAATTTATTAGGACTGATGTATATGACCCGGTTTGCATTACCACACCTGATTGAAACACGTGGTGCTGTTGTGCAGATTTCTTCTACGGCCAGCCGTGCCGCAAATCTGAACGGAGGAATCTATTCAGGGACAAAATGGGGCGTGAATGGATTTAGTGAAGGCTTACGTAAAGAAGTTTCGTCCAAAGGCGTAAAGGTAATTGTCATTGAACCTGGCGTAGCACAAACAGAATTACGTCAACATATTACCGATGAAGCAGCAAAGAAGAGTATTGATACTGCAGCAGCAAAGATGCGTCAGTTACAACCGGCAGATATAGCTGAAACGATTGTTTTTGCTGTTACGCGTCCCGATCATGTGCTGATTAGTGAATTGTTGATCCGTCCTTTAGATCAGGACTTTTAAATCTTAACGATCATCCGGTATTCTAACGGGTGTAAAGATTAGAGCCAATAAAAATCAGGTCCGGTTTAGGTGTGCCGGGCCTGATCAATGTCTTATTCCGTTTCCAGATCCGCCATGCCAAACATGATCACCAGCTTATTACCCAGATAAAGATTTAAAGTCTGATCAGCAATATCATATCTGAAAGTTTTGTCATTCAGGAGATTCACAAACGTGTTTTCCAGCTTCATTTTGTCTTCCGGACAAGCCATCATCGTGCTGCCTATTTGTTTAAAGGTAATGGCTCCATTACTGAATTCATAGCCGCCGAAAATGTTATTACAACCGGCAGAACCATTAAACCGCTGGTCTTCCCTGTGAAAAATCAGGTAAGCAGGAGATTCTTCCTGGGTAATTCCTTCCATCTGGATCAGTTTCCATTTATGGTTGAATACAAAATTTGTTTCTGGTGTATTCGGTGTTGTGCCGGTATTTGCCGATATTTTTTGTCTTTTAATTACTCTTTTGACTCTATAGGTATAGATAGACGCATCTGCCGGTACATTGGCTCTTCTGGTGCGGGTAACCAGCAATGTATAGCGGTAGCCTGGTTTATAGCTGAAGCCTGAAATGCCACTATAAAAAAACTCCCAGTCCCTGCTGGTTTTATATTTAACCAGGTAACAGGTTTGCGGACCTACGCCCGTGCAGTTTGCCCGTTCCTCTTTGATAACCATTTGGATATCTTCTGCTTTGGTATAGAATGAAAGACCAGCTATAAATGCGATTGTTAAAATTAGTTTTGTGCCGAAGTTTTTAAATAATGTTTTCATTGTGTGTGTGTTAATATTTACTCCAACATGATGCCCAAACGTCCTCTTTTCCATAAATATAAAAAAAGGGATGTTCATAAACTATGAACATCCCTTTTTTATTTAAAAATTTTATGCAGAATTAAATTGTCCAGTTCCAGCCAAATTCATCGGCTGTAACTCCGTAGCGGATATCATTTAATTTTTTGGCAATGCTGATTGAAACTGTTCTTGTAGCAGGATCAGTAAGGGTATACTTTTTACCTTCATAAGTGATCTCACTGATTTGTGTAACAGTTGCAGCAGTACCTACAGCGAATGCTTCTGTTAAGGTTCCGTTTTCAATGTTGTCCAGAACTTCCTGTATCAGGACTCTTCTTTCTTCCACTTCTATACCCATGCTTTTTGCCAGCTGGATAACCGTATCTCTGGTTACACCATCCAGAATAGTTTCGCGTACTTCAGGAGTTACGATTTTACCACCGATGACAAACATCAGGTTGGCAGCTCCGGATTCCTCCAGGTACTTGTGTTCTTTTGCATCAGTCCAGATCAGCTGGTCAAAACCTTCTGCCTGTGCTTCAGCAGTAGGAAGCATTGCTCTGGAGTAATTTCCTGCAGTTTTTGCAGCACCAACACCACCTTCAGCCGAACGGGTATAATGCGTTTCCACTTTAACTTTCAGCGGTTTGCTGTAATAAGGTGCACTTGGGTTGGTCAGGATCACAAACTTGTAGGTTGATGACGGTCTTACACCCAGTACAGGATCTGTCGCAAACATCACAGGTCTGATGTATAAAGAATAATTTTCTTCAGCAGGAACCCATGCTTTATCAATATCAATTAATGCAGCAATACCCTGCATAAACACTTCTTCAGGAATAGTTGCCATCGCCATGCGGACAGCAGATTTATTGAAACGTGCAAAATTTTTGTCAGCTCTGAAAACGCTTACGCTTCCGTCAGCCTGTTTATAGGCTTTCAGTCCTTCAAAAATTGCCTGTCCGTAATGTAAAGCCGAAATAGCCGGGCTCATAGAAATAGGGCCGTAAGGAAGGATTTCAAAATTCTTCCATTCACCATCTTCATAATCAGCGACGAACATATGGTCAGTAAAAACTTTTCCAAAAGGCAGGTCAGTGTAATCTGTTTCAGCCAGTCTGGAATGACCAGCTTTTGTGGTTTTAATAGTTAATGTATCTATCACGGTTTCTCTAATTTATCAGTACAAAATTACGAAATATTCGTTTTATATAATATTTTATTTCTATTTATGACAATTCTCCGTTATCAGTGCCGGAACTATCATTTGTCAGGCAGATCTTATTTTTTGATAGTTTTCAGCACACTCAGCACCCACGATTTCCCCCATTCCTCCAGTTGTTCTGCTGTCCACAAAAAAGGGTAAAAAATTCTTTTCTGAAAACGCGGAGGCAGATATTTCTGCCAGTTTGTGCCTCCTGTAGCTGCAATATCTACCGGATCTTTTTCCAGGTATCTTACTGCAGACTTATAATGTGATAAAGGCCATTCCACATTGACAAACAGATCCAGTTTTCTTAATTCTTCTGCTAAAGCACTTACATCCTGTCCTTGTTCTGCGAATTTAGTATATAAAGCGGAAAAATTGGTGTGTTCACGGTCTTTAACCAGTTGTAAAAACTGTGTTGCATATTTGCTGATAAATTGTTTTAATGTCAGGGTCTGTTTTCCGCTGGATAATTCAGTAGCACCAAATTTCCAGTAGATATATTCAAATTTCTCTTCTATAGTTGCGTTTGCCAGTTCTTCTCTCTTGCTCTTGTCAACCAGCCTGGTGAAGTCGGTAGCACAGATTTCTATCATTCTGTACTGACCGGATTGAAAACCGCTGGCCGGTAACAGCGACATCCGGAATTTAAGGAACTGTTCCTTTTCCATGCCATCTACCATAACCTCAAAAGAGCTGGTCAGTGCATTGAAATAAGCATTGATCCGTTTCACACGGGCAGTGAAAAATTCTACTGTTAAATCAGCCTGTTCAGCAATTTGTTTACATTCATGCAGACAAAGCTTAAAGTAAAGCTCTGTAATCTGGTGGTACATGATAAAAATCTCTTCATCCGGAAAAGGTGTTTTCGGATTCTGAAGACTCAGCAGGGTGTCAAGATGGATATAATCCCAATAGGTCAGGAAATCAGCATAAAGCAGCCCGTCCAGATAGGCGGCCATATCCTGGCCCATAGCTTCATACTTTTCCTGGAGTTTGTCCAGTTTGCTTTTTATTTCGGGTGTAAGCTCCATTTCTTAGTATAGTACTCTGAATTTTATAGTATGTTCAATTTTCTTTAAAGACTTAAAAAGGTCTTTATCATATTCTGCATTGATGTCTGTGATCGCATAACCGATAGTAGGATTGGTCATCAGAAACTGACCTACAATATTGATACTGTGTTTGGCAAAAACGGTATTAATCTGTGCCATAATACCCGGAACGTTGTGGTGGACGTGAATCAGGCGGTGTGAAGACTCAATTCTTGGCAATTGCAGGTTCGGGAAGTTACTGCTCAGATAAGTCGTTCCTTTATTCATGAAATCCAGCATCCGTTTAGGAATGAAATTGGCATTTCTCGGATTGTTCTTAGGGTCTTCAAAAATGACGATACCCATAGCTGTACAGGTCTGCAGATCCAGTTTGCCGGCAATACCACCCAGGTAACCTATGGTCTTTAATTTCAGGGCCATTTTCAGTTTTTCAGGATCGATTTTCTCTCCTTTAGCCAGCAGGATCATATGCACATCTTTCACATATTTATCTTCAAAAGAAGTTTTGTGGCGGATAGAAAGACCATCCTTTTTCAGCAGTGCCAGACTTTCTTCAGGAACATCGCCAATGGCCAGACATAAAATCCTGTTTTTAGGGTAGGAAATCGCTCTTGGCAGGTTATTTACATATAGAAATTCGTCGAAGCTTGGCGTAATATGATCCGCTCTGCTGACTATGCTTTCTCTGGATATGTTCTCGGTAAAAGCATAGAACTTTTTGATCATACCACTTTCACGCAGCTGGAAATCAGAATAGCCGTCCCCGATTCCGTATAAGTCTCCTTCAAGATTGAGGTGCTGCATCAGTTTGACTTTACCACCTTCCTCGCTAAGCGGGTTGGCGTGATCATAATCTATAATTTTGCCATCGCCGGTGGTGACAAAGGTATTGGCGTAGATATTTTCTTTTTTAATATGATACTGACTTACTACCGGAGTGATAAATTCTTTAAATCCTCCGGATACGATCAGGACCTGGTCGGCATGTTTTTTAAAGAAGGCTGCATTGCGGGAAAAAGATCTGGATACTTTTTTCTTTAAGCGGGTAATCAGTTGTTTAAGGTGATCTTCTGAAGCTTCCAGTAATTTTACTCTTTGCGCAAGACTTTCACTGAAGGATAATTTCCCCTCCATGGCCAGATTGGTCAGGTCCTCAATTTTTTTGAAAATAGCTTCCTTTTCGGGATGTTTTTTCAGAGAGATGCGGGCAAGCTCATCAAGAGCCTCTACCTGGGTGAAAGTGCTGTCGAAATCAATGATGTAAATATTCTTTTGCTTCATTTTAAAGTTTTTTTAAGCCTGCACATACTTCCTGAATGCTTTGATGCAGGGGCTTGAAGGTGATACCCGTACTGTTTCTGATCTTATCGTTACTGTATAAACTTATATTTAAACTGCTTTTAGCAGCATCGCTGGTCAGTGCGGCTGCTTTTCCTGTAAATAGGGAGGCAAATTTCGCGGCGCGCCATGCAATGCCAAGCATCCATGGTTTAGCTTCTCTGGAGGGTGCTTTAACGCCCATTCCTTTGGCAATTTCTGAAAAAAACTGCTTATAGTGGTAATTCTCAGCTGATATTGTAAATCTTTCTCCGGTAATTTCACTTTCCATTAAAGTGATCATGCTTTTTGCCACATCCTCTACGTCGACAATTCCGGTGGCACCTTTGGTATAGTAGCTCAGGCCATCTCGGACCAGTTTGAAAATTGCGCCACTTCCGGCATATCCGGCATTGGGGCCGATGATTACTGATGGATTAACAATTACCGCATCCAGTCCTTCGGCCATGCTGCGCCATACTTCCATTTCTCCTTCATATTTGGAGATTGCGTAAGAGTGCACATTGGCATCATATTCCCAGAAATCTTTTTCTGTAATCTGTTTTCCCTTTTTGGCTTCTCCCAGCGCGGCAACCGAGCTTACATGAAGCAGTCTTGCGTGATGATGGGCGCATAGATTGGCGACATTGCTGGTTCCTTCGATATTGACTTTCAGCAGGGCTGCTTTATCTTTGGGGTCAAAAGAAACCATAGCTGCACAATGATATACTTTGGTGATATTTTCAAAGGCATCATCTAATGCAGAAAGTTCATTAATGTCGGCTACAACCCATTCAATCAGTGTATTGTCTTTTAATAAAACAGGGATTACTGATTTCTCCCTTTTCAGCGCACGTACTTTACTGCCCTGTGCTGTCAGCTGATGAATGAGTTCAGATCCTAAAAATCCTGTGGCACCGGTAACTAAAATCATTTCATTTTTTTTAGGATGTTCATTAATATATGATCTCAAAAATAGATATTTGACAGCATAGATACCATTAATTATGTCCTTATCCGATTTTTTCTCCCCTTTAACTCTCGAAAAATTCACTCCTAAAGAGGGCTTTTATACCAGTCAGCTGGGAATGAAGGCTACTTTTTACACGGAAAAATTTCCTGAACTGGGTGATGCAGCTTTCGATATTGCCATTATAGGTGTTAAAGATGACCGTGCTGCGGTGAATAATAATGGCTGTTCTCTGGGGCCTGATTATTTCAGGGAGCAGTTTTATTTATTGCATGAAGGTGCATTTGAAAGCCGGATTGTTGACCTGGGGAATATCATTGCAGGTGCTGCGGTTTCGGATACTTATGTGGCGTTGAAAATGGTTGTCACTGATCTGATCAGGTTGAATATCGTTCCGGTGATTATCGGTGGCGGACAGGATCTGACTTATGCCCAGTATATGGCTTATGAAGCTTTGGAGCAGAAAGTGGATCTGGTTGTGGTAGACAATAAATTTGATCTGGATGAGGATGAAAATGAGCAGGTAAGTATTGCGACCAGGTCGGATACCTATCTGAACAGGATATTTATGCATCAGCCTAATTATCTGTTTAATTTCAGTAATATCGGTTATCAGACTTATCTGGTCAATCAGGATAGTCTGAAGGTGATGAATAAGCTGTATTTTGATGTGCATCGTCTGGGTGAATTTTTGACTGATGTAAGTTCTGCAGAACCTGTAATCAGGAATGCGAACATGATGAGTTTTGATTTTTCGGCTATCCGTTCTTCTGATGCTCCGGCCAGTGGAAATGCGGGCCCGAATGGTTTTTATGGTGAGCAGGCTTGTAAGATCGCGCATTATGCGGGATTAAATGACAAGTTAACCTCAATCGGTTTTTATGAATTTAATCCCGCTTTTGACCGGAGCAGCCAGTCGGCAATGTTGCTTGGCCAGATGGTCTGGTATTTTGTAGATGGTTTTTATAACCGTAAAAAGGATTTTCCATTAAATCCGAAGTCTCAGTATTTAATTTACCGTGCCAGTTTAAATGATGGCACCGGTGAGATGCTTTTTGTGAAAAGCAAGAAATCTGACCGCTGGTGGATGCAGGTTCCTTATCCCACAGGTGTATCTAAAAATGAGCGTTATCATCTGGTTCCATGTAGGTATGAAGACTATACGATGGCTGTGAATGGGGAGATGCCTGATTTGTGGTGGCGTACTTATCAAAAGCTGCTTTAGTCCATTTGGTCTGTTGCCAGGGGAAATCTTTCTGGAAGACAAAAGTTCCTTCAGTAACTACTGCACTGCAAATTTGTGCGGGGTTAAAGTCTTTATGATTATATAGTACGGTTAACTGGTGTTTTTTGGTAAAATACTGAATTGCCATAGTGGTCAGGCAGAGACATCCCTCTGGTAGCTGAAAGCTGAATTCCTGTTTTTCGAGCAGCGGACTATTCTTTTTAATTTCTATTTTTTTTACATCAGGCCAGATGTTCAGGTATCCTTTTTCCAGGTCAAAGTAATTGGTACTGATTGTAATGACACAGCTGTCGCAGTTTCCCGGAAATTTTAATTCTTCAGGGATTTTAATTTCGGGTAAGATGAACTGAAGTTCATGGCCTTTTAAAGTAATCAGCGGTTCTGCCCACAGGCTTTTGTGTAAAGGGGAGTTCAGATTGAAGTCAAAGCCTTTCAGCTGAATAAAACTTTCTTCATTAAAAGGATGTGTTTCCTTGTCAACCGGGTAATAGTGCAGCAGTATTTCCTGAAGTTTTTTGGTTAGCCGGTTGACCATCGGCCCGTCGTGGAACCCGAAAATCTGGTCTGCTGACTGATAGCGGATAATCTTTCCGAGCATACTTGCTCTTCCAAACAGGTAGGCTAGTTTTTTGGTTCCGGTTGTTTGTCTGACACGACCTTTTCCGGGGGCGCTTTGTGCAACCTGTGTGTTCTTAACTTTTCTGTAAACGAGGTCTTTGAGTTTTCCGATCAGGAAATCGCCTTTTCTTATTGCCATAGTGTTAATTGTTTATAGTGAATTAATGTTCTTGATCTAATTAAGTTAGTTATAGTTCGCTGTGAATCCAATTCAGGTACAGCGCAGCTCCATAACGAGTCCACCTATTCCTGGAAAAAGGTGGACCCGACGTGGACTCATTGTGGACTCGCGGTGGACTCAGAGAGATCTCTGACAGGGATTATTCAGACAGAAACCGGGATTGTATCTTTCTTATCTGTCAGTGTTTATTTTTTATTAATACGTAAATAATTAGTCTGTTTTTTGTAAAAAGTATCGCAAATGTGGTAACTTGCCTTTTGATTTACCTGTCTAATAACGCTGTTGGCGTAATAAACAGGAAACAGGAAACAGGAAACAGGAAACAGGAAATCAGGAAGACAAAAAAACAGGATTTGAGATGATATATGTATTGATTGCAGGTTTGCTGATGTCAGGTTTTGGCCTTTTTAAAGTTTTGGAAAGAAGACAGTATAAAAGATCGGGAATAAGAGTTCCTGGTGTTGTTTCTGATATCGTATTGTGTGGCAGAAATTATTATCCGATTGTGAATTATCAGACGCTGGATAAGCAGGATATGGTAGAGGAATATGGTATGGGGACATCTCCTTCGGTTTATAAGCGGGGAGAGCAGGTAAAGGTAATTTATAAGCAGGAGGATTGTACAAAGTTTATTATTGATAACAGGAGCTCGGCATATATTGAAATTATATTTTTGGTTATTGGTTTACTGGCGATTGCCGGGGCCGGTCTTTATCTGATGCAGCCGGATTTGTTTGATGCCTTCTGATTTCTTATCATTGAATAAGAATTGATTGATCAGTTCTTCTTTTATAAAAACATGATATATCCAATAAACACAAGTTCACTGACTGAAAGTCTTGACTTTTATACCGAAGTCATTTCAATGCAGGCCAGAGCAGATCAATATATAAAAGGGTTTCCCTGGTGCGCCGCTGTTAAAACCTCTTCTCTTTATTTCAACTTAGGAGAGAAGTTATGTGTTTTTCTTTATGAAATTGATAATTCGGCAAGTAAAGAAGATAATTTCCTTTGGGTTATAGTAGGTGATCTTCCTTCGATGTACCTGGATACTTATGGACCTAAAACTACGATGCATGTCCTTGCGGATTATGCTGATCTGGCTAAAGACTGGATTACTAAAGTCGAATCAGGATTATCTGTTGCAGGTTGTTATCCTTTTAATGCGGAACCGACAGTTGAAATAGCGGAAATGTTGAAAAAGAGGGTTGTTTTGATTGAGAACTCTGTTATTCCTAATATGGATGAAATTGAACTGCCTGCACTGTTGAAGGAAAGATAACTGTTTTTGATGTGTGAGTTTCTTCAATTACCTTGTTCACAGAGAAATAAAATTATTTGTGTAAAACAATAAATGCGAATATTTTAGTAATATATTTACGCCTGATATGGAGTGGCGTTTATAATAAATATGAAAATTATCATTTTATAAATATCACTTTAACAACAGGTGTTGTTTTTGTATACCAGTAGATTAGCTATTGGAATTGCGACTTGTGCGATCCTCAATATTAAGCCATATAAGACGAATTTGAATAGTTGCAAAATCACGATGAACGTAACATCAGAAAGAATAATTGCCATTTTAAGAATTAATGCCTCATGAAATTAAGATTACTACATTTTGGTTCAATTTTTTGTGCCTTATTTTTAGTGAATGGTTTTGCTTATGCACAGATACCTCAGGATACGGTGCTGGATACTTATACCGGCCAAACCGAGATTACCGCTAAACGGCGGATTACACTTAAGTCTGGATTTCGTATTCCTGCAGGAAAAAAAGTAAGGATTTTTACTGGTGCAGGTTTTGGGACATGGAGGGCTATTGCCAGTAATCCAAGTGCTGATCAGAATTATATATTGACCAGGGTCTTTAAAAAACCTGGTATTAAGGATGACGCTGCTGCTGGCTCGAATGGTTATAAGACAAGTGAAGTTAACCAGAGTATACAATATTTTGATGGGTTAGGACGCCCGCTGCAAACAGTAACGGTACAGGGTAGTCCCAGTTTTGCTGATGTAGTGCAGCCTGTTGTTTATGATGCTTTTGGACGTGAGGCGGTAAAGTATCAGCCTTATGCGATTGGGAGCAACGGGGGTGGGTATCGAGGTAGCGGGGTAACTGAACAAGGGGCTTTCTATACAACGCCTCCGGCGGGTATCGCAGCAACAGCTAATGCTTATGGGGTAACTGTTTTTGAATCTTCGCCATTGAACCGTGTTTTAGAACAGGGTGCACCAGGTGCTGCATGGCAACCAGTCTCTGGCAATAGTACCGGGCATACTCAGAAAATTGAGTATGGAACTAATGCTGCAGAGGTAAAACTTTGGGTGGTGAATGCAACTGGAGCCTCGGCTAGCTCTAATTATGCTGCAGGGACATTATATAAAACGACGACAAAAGATGAGAACTGGGTTGCTGCGGATTTAAAAGCAGGGACAGTAGATGAGTATAAAGATTTTGAAGGCAGAGTGGTTTTAAAACGTGTGTGGGAAAGTGACGCGCAAGGTCTTTCTACATATTATGTGTATGATGATCTGGGCAATTTGCGCTATGTATTGCCTCCGGGAGTTGGAAGTATCAGCACTTTTTCTGAGAGTGATGATGTCTATAAGCAGTTTATTTACGGGTATCATTATGATGGCAGGAAGAGACTGGTAGAAAAGAAAATACCGGGCAAAGGTCAGGAATCTATGGTGTATAATACATTGGATCAGGTGATTTTGACCCGGGATGCGAATCAGGGAGCAGGTCAGTGGTTGTTTACCAAATATGATGCTTTTGGGCGGGTAGTGAGTTCGGGTATATATAGCGGAGAGAATGATAGAACTACTTTACAAGGAGTTGTCAATGCACAGACTGTACTTTGGGAGAAAAGAGTTGCTGGTGGTATAGGTTATGATAATCTTTCTTTTCCACAGGTTTCTTCGATAAGTTCTTATCATGTGATCAATTATTATGATGATTATAGTTTCCCGGAGAATACTTTTGGTGAGCCATCAGGAAGCCAGATGAAGGGTGACCGGGTTAAATCGTTATTAACCGGGACTAAAGTGACTACTTTGGGTACAGCGAATATGTTACTTTCAGTTCATTATTATGATGATGAAGGTCGGGTGATTCAGAGTAAAAGTGAGAACCATTTGGGTGGAAAGGATATTATTGATAATACGTACAATTTTGCGGGAGAGCTGACAGCGAGTACACGTAGTCATACGACTGGCAGTACGACTACAGAGATTGCCAATCGTTATTTCTACGACCATATGGGGCGTAAGATTGCAACATTGGAGAATATCAATAACAAAGGAGAAGTGGTGCTGAGTCAGCTGGATTATACTGAAACCGGGCAGCTGCTGAAGAAACAGTTGCATAGTACGGATAGTGGATCGAACTATCTACAACATACAGATTATGCTTATAATGAAAGAGGTTGGCTGAACAAGGCTACAGGCAAAGAGTTCAATCTGCAGCTGAAATATACTGAGGGTGATGTGCCTCAATGGAATGGTAATATTTCTGGTCAGGTTTGGGGTAGAGGAGAAGGTAAATTTGATAATACGTTCAAATACAGTTATGATAAACTAAACAGGTTGACTGGAGCTGTATCACCAGGTCTTGGAGAGAACATCATTTATGATGTGATGGGAAATATCAAGATGCTGAACCGGGAAGGTCAAGCGATCAATAACTATAGTGGGTATACCGGGAATCAGCTGACCAAAATAGAAGGGGCTACCAATAGTACTTATAGTTACGATAGCAATGGAAACTTAATCACTGATAGCGGGAAGGGAATAACGCTGACTTATAATTACCTGAATTTGCCGGAGAAAGTTACGGGTAATAAGACTTTGAGTTATACTTATGATGCGACTGGAAATAAACTGAGAAAAACAAGTGGATCGGAGGTTACGGATTATATCGGTGGCATTCAGCACAAGACTGATGGAAGTATTGATTTCATTGCTACTGAGGAAGGATTAGCGAGAAATAATGGTGGAACTTACAGTTATGAATATAACCTGAGTGATCATTTGGGTAATGTGCGTTATAGTTTTAACAAGCATCCTGTAACGGGTTTGATACAACAGATACAGAGTGATGATTATTATGCATTTGGACTAAGGAAAGTTGTAAGCGCAGGAACTAATAAATATCTTTATAATAAGAAAGAGTTACAGGAAGAGTTGGAGGAGTACGATTACGGGGCAAGGTTCTATGACCCGGTAATAGGGCGTTTTACAGCAATAGATCCGGTTGCTGAACATTTCCCTTGGATGACTAGTTATCAGTATGGTTCTAATGACCCTATTAAAAACATTGATTTAGATGGGTTAGAGGGATTGCCATTTACCTTCTTCTTTGAGAGTACCAGTATGGTTCCTAAACTTGCCCCTTTGGCTGAAGCAGGCGCGAAATATTCTGCAGAAAATATTACAAAAGCGGGCGGTGAGTTTAGTGGAAAAACATTAGAAAGTTTTAGAAGAGGTAATGCGACAGAAGCGGAGCAATTGTCTAAAAATGGATTGGAGAAGAATTACAAGCCGATAAAAGAGACTGATCCTAAAACAGGACAAGAGGGGAAGACTATTCCTGATGCATTTAAAAATGAAGGTGAATCTACAGTAGAAATAAAAGACGTAAAAAACCAGTCGTTTACCAAACAATTAAGGATGCAAGAAAAATATTCTAATGATAA
This sequence comes from Pedobacter lusitanus, assembly GCF_040026395.1. Taxonomy (NCBI): domain Bacteria; kingdom Pseudomonadati; phylum Bacteroidota; class Sphingobacteriia; order Sphingobacteriales; family Sphingobacteriaceae; genus Pedobacter; species Pedobacter lusitanus. The sequence goes on along the minus strand of NZ_CP157278.1, from coordinate 3,275,638 downwards.
TGGTTATAGTCCTGAGTTGATCATAAATAAAGGTGCAAGATTATCTGAGCCTTTGAAAAAATCCTCTTTTATTATAAAGACCTATCAAATTTCGCCAACTTTAAAAGTTGATAATGTAAAAGTAGTTAGTCCAGTATTGGTGCCTCAAGGCAACAAGCCTAAACCATTAGACCCAAATTTGATGCTATGAAAGAACAATATATTCAAAAATTGACATTGATTATACAGGAGCAGGTACAGATGTTTTTGTTGGATGCTGGCGAATTTTATCCTTTTGGGACTTGTATTGATAAAAATGAAAATGTCAAACCTGTAGGGGTTTATTTGGATAATGACAATCCTACTTCTTTGGAAGTAATATCCCTTTTGGAAGAGAATATGAAAAGAGGAGTTGAAAATGGGCAATATAAAATTGGAGCAGTTGTAATAGATGTGACGATTAAAGAGGGTGAAGTGAATTTTGACGCAATAGAAATTCGTTTTTTTGAGCCAGACAATCAAGAATATAAAAGACGCATAAAGTATAAGACTTATGGGAGTCATATAGAGTTTATGTAGAGAGATGAATTATAGTATTAGTGGTCTGTTTGATCTACTCTAAAGTATATAGGAGCCCAGCTATAAGCTGGGTTTTATTGTTTATTGTCCGTAAGCTTTTCTGGCATTAGCATCTCTAAGAAATGCGTCAATAATCACCAGTAAGTGAGTTCTGTCGTTTTCTGGCAGGTCTTCTATCTCCTGTATCCTTTTTACTGTCTTTTTATCAAAAGCGGCGCTGGTGCCTTCGCCGCCGATATAATCCAAAGTGACTTCGAAAGCCTGGGCAATCTTTTTGGCTACTTCTATAGAAGGAATAGCTTCTTCTCTTTCGTATTTACCGATCATGACCCTTGAAATGCCACTTTTGGCAGCCAGGTCACTCTGTGACCAGTTTTTGCGATCTCTTAAATTTGATATAATCTTGCCTGTATTCATCTCTTAAAAGACACTTTTTTGTTCATTATTGCCTGATAAGTCAAATTTAGCGTAAATAAAAGGGATAAAAAAATCTAATAGTTTTTGGTGTAAAGTAAATAATAGGGTATATTTGTATCTGATAGTTACATATAAAAACTTTAATAAAGATGGAAAATCAGCAACACAGATCAATTAAGTTACAAACTAAATATGTACCACTGGCCTATCACCAGTCCAGACAGGTTCCTGAACTGAGAATCTCAGGAGTCTGGCTGGATCAGTGCGGCTTTCATGCGGGCGATATGGTTGATATCGCTATTGTTGAAGGGGAGCTGCTCATTAAAGTGAAACGGTAATGAGTAAAGGACAATTGCATAGTGATAATCCTGAGTTATTGCTGTATACCGAAGGGAAGCTGCACATCACAGTACTGGGTGGTGTGCGGCTGACCGGTCTTGAGCGGCTGAAAGTTACGCTGAAGCTGATCCGTATAGATAATCGGGATCATGCCTTTCGTCATCATCTGGATCTGTATAACAGTATCCATAGTGAGCAGCTGATTGAGAAATCTGCGGAAGTACTGGAAGTGAGTACGGTGGAGGTGAGTTTGGCGGTGAAAGGTCTGACTAGTGCACTGGAAAATTACCGGGGGGAGCGGCTAGAGTCGATGAAGCCCAAGCAGGCGGAGAAAAGAGAACTGAGTGCAGCAGAACGTAAAGCAGCATTGGCTTTTCTGAAATCTGGAAACCTGCTGGAGCGAACGCGGGAGGCGATTGCTGCCAGCGGGCTGATTGGAGAGGAATCCAATAGTCTGATTGCTTACCTGAGCTATACTTCCCGTAAGCGCAATACACCTTTGCACCTGATGTGTCTGGGAGCCAGCGGAACAGGAAAGACCTGGCTTCAGGAGAAAGTATCAGAGCTGATGCCCGAAGAAGACAAGCTTGAAATTACTACGCTTTCCAGTAATGCCTTTTATTACTTTGGACGGGAAGAGCTGAAACATAAACTGCTACTGATCGAAGACCTGGATGGTGCAGAAAGTGCGCTTTATCCTTTGCGTGAATTGCAGAGTAAACGGAGAATCTCCAAGACTGTGACTTTAAAAGACAATAAGGGGAACCTGAAAACAGTGACGCTGAATGTCGAAGGTCCGGTCTGCGTGAGTGGCTGTACCACGCGTGAGCAATTGTATGAAGATAACGCGAACCGGTGTATTCTGCTCTATATGGATGTGAGCGGAGAACAGGATCAGCGGATCATGGAATACCAGCGCCGGCTTAGTGCCGGACAGGTTGATCAGGGTGCCGAGCAGCAGAGCCGCGCACTGATCAAGAACGTGCAGCGTATCTTAAATCCTATTACGGTAAGAAATCCCTTTGCTGTTTACATGAAACTACCTGAAGAGGTGTTCAAGCCCCGCCGGACGATGCTGTTATTGCTGCTGTTTACCGAGACGGTGACCTATTACCACCAGTACCAGCGGGAGTTGAAAACAGACCTGGATACCGGAGAACAGTATATCGAGAGTACGATTGAAGATGTAGAAACCGCCTTCAGGTTATTGGAAACCACGCTGCTGAAAAAGAGTGATGAGCTGAATGATGCCTGTCGTAACTTCTTTGAACGTTTGAAGAGTTACCTGAAAGGGAATGATACAGATAGCTTTTATAGTAAAGAGATCCGCTCAGCTTTCCGGCTTACGCCCAGTAGTATTGGTCGTTATCTGTATGAGCTGGAACGGATGGGCTATATCCGGATCACCCGTGGAAACCGCTATAAAGGCTTTGAGTATAAGGTGCAGCGATGGAATGATCTGGAAACGTTGCAGGAGAGTGGTCAGGCCATGGTGTTGGGTATCCTCTCTCAGATCCGTTCAGTATCCTGTAACCCATCAGTATCCCAGAAGAGCAGTGGGTTAGTCAAGGTGCAGAGCCTCAGTAAGAAAGGGGCAGTAACCCGGACTGGTTAAGAAACGTACAGTTAGTAAAAAATATACATGATGGAAAATCCACTTTATATCCGGCAGCAAACAGGCTTTGAACAGTGGCTCAAGGTACTGAACTTTGATGTCAGCAGTCAAAGGGATATGCCTAAGCTGCTGGGAGAGTTCCTGAGCTATCTGGAATCACAGGCTTGTGTTAGCCTGTCACAACTCCAGGAAAGTCATCTGCACAATTACCTGATTGAGCTGAGTGAGAAACCGGGTAAAACCGGCAGAGGTTTACTGAGTTTGAACTACCGGCGTAAACACCTGCAGGTGATCCGTAAGTTTGCGCGGTATCTGGCTGAAAGCGGACAGGAAAGCTTTACGGTCAAGGTTCAGCTTAAAGAGAAGCCTGTAATGGGCAAGAATATACTGAGCAGAAAGGAAGTGGGGAAACTTTATGCTGCCACCTCGGATAGTCCTTTGGGTCTGCGAGACCGTGCACTACTGGCTTTGTATTATGGATGTGGTCTTAGAAAAAGTGAAGGGCTGAGCCTGAATACAGAAGATGTACTGCTGGAAAAAGAACTGGTGCTGGTTCGTAAAGGTAAAGGTTATAAAGCGCGTTATGTTCCGCTGACAGGAAGCAATAAAACAGATCTGGAGCATTACCTGCGCTATGGGCGGCCTTATCTGCTGAGTGGGAATAAAGAATCTGCGCTGGTGTTAACGATCCATGGGGGACGGTTAAAGACGGCTTTTAAACGTATTGAACGGTTAAAAGAAAAGGCAGATCTTGATCAGGCCATCGGCCCCCATACCCTTCGTCATAGTATAGCGACTCATCTGCTTGCAGCAGGAATGAGGTTGGAACAGATCCAGCGGTTCCTGGGTCACAGCAGTTTGGAAAGTACGCAGATCTATACCCATATTGTACATGAGCTTTGAGCAGTACCTGGAGCATCATGGCTTAAAACCTGTTACGGTTTACCAGCACCGGAAATATACGAGTCACTTTCTGGGCTGGCTTGCAGAGGAAGGCTTCAATCTGGAGCAGGTGAGCTATAATGAAATCCTTGATTATGCAGCTTACCAGAAGCAGGAAAATAAAGGAGTGGGACTGGTTAACCGGATGCTGCTGGCTATCCGGTATTACTTTAGCTGGTTACAGAAACAGGGCAGGGTCAGTAGTAATCCGGTAGCAGGTATCAGGTTGAAAGGCAGTACCAGAACTGTTCCCAGTGGTCTGTTGGAAAAAGGCGAGCTGGATGCTTTATATGAAAGTTATCAGGTTAAAGATGAGCGTAGTCAGCGTAATAAAGTGATGTTGTCTTTGCTGATCTATCAGGGTTTGAGTACTCAGGATCTGCATCAGCTGAAAGAAGAGCATCTCAAGCTAAAAGAAGGAAAGGTATACATCGCTGCAAATGAGCATAGCAATAGCAGAATGCTTAGGCTGGAAGCCTTTCAGATCATGGAACTGTATGAATATATCCATGTTACCCGTTCTAAGATCCTGGTTAACAGAATGGCAGGACGTTCCGGTAGAAAACCTAAAACAATGAAATCAGCTGAACAAATCAGTCAGTTGTTCATCAGTATGAATGGTTGTGAAAACATCAAAAACAGCTTATATCATCTGAACCAGGCTTTACGTAGGTTGAACGTAAAATATAAAAATGCAGTACAGCTCCGTCAAAGTGTAATCACTGAATGGTTGAAAGAAAAAGACTTACGGACAGTTCAATATATGGCAGGCCATAAATATGTGAGCAGTACTGAATGGTATCAGACCAGTAATCTGGAAGACCTGAAAGAGGCTCTGAATAAACACCATCCGCTAAAATAAAATTGCGCACGCCCTCAGTCCATCAAAATCCAGCCAGCTCGCTAAAGGGGCTCGCTTGTCTCTGTCTTTTGCTGTCCTTCCGCTGGCCATCTCTTCTGCCGGTGAAGAACCAGCCCAAAGCAAAATAACATAATACACATTATAATCTCAGCAGTGCTCCATGACTTTGGTTAACTCCCAGAGCTGAGCTGATAATGGGTATTATGTTAAATAGCCGCTCGGCCTACGCTCGGCCACCGCTCGCGTTCCAGCCCATAGCCAAAGTGTTTTCATGAAAAAAGGTGTACCCGGGCTATCGGCTTCCACTGCCTACAGTGTAGGCAAACGCCTGCGAAAAGCAGCCTTTGCCTTTGTTGATATATGCCGTCTCCTTCCAGTCGGTCAGCGGCAAGGCCTGCGGCAGCAAGGTATTGTTCATTGATGGTGGCAGTGCAAGACTGGTCGGGGGAACATCTCATGCCCCCTGAAACAGGGACAGTGCTCCCGCCCAACCTCTCAGGGATCAAAAGAGCCGCTCTTGTCCTCCCCGCTACCAAAGCTCGTTTTATCCCTGGAGGGAGCAAGATGGCGCCCCTTTCATCATGGGTTCAGGTAGTTCATTTGTTAAGCCACCCCGAGCCTAAGAAAGTGAAGCTGTCAAGGGATCGTGGAATAAATGGCCTTTTTGAGGGCAAAGGCTACGAGCGTTTATGCCGCGAAAGCCCTTTACAGCTTTACTTTCGGGGCTATCTTTGCTATAACAGATGAACTAACGAACAAGCAGTACCGTTTATAGTTCCGCACCTTCAAAGTCGAATCTCCAACAAAAAAAAGCCAAACAAGTCCAACCAGTAAACACAAATAAAGCACTAACTTTACGGAAAAGGAAAGTTCTTTATAGCACTGAAAAAGTGCAGCCGGCAAATCCGGCGAACCCGAAAAAAGTCGCATAAGGGTACACGATTACGGGGCAAGGTTCTATGACCCGGTAATAGGGCGTTTTACAGCAATAGATCCGGTTGCTGAACATTTCCCTTGGATGACTAGTTATCAGTATGGTTCTAATGACCCTATTAAAAACATTGATTTAGATGGGTTAGAGGGATTGCCATTTACCTTCTTCTTTGAGAGTACCAGTATGGTTCCTAAACTTGCCCCTTTGGCTGAAGCAGGCGCGAAATATTCTGCAGAAAATATTACAAAAGCGGGCGGTGAGTTTAGTGGAAAAACATTAGAAAGTTTTAGAAGAGGTAATGCGACAGAAGCGGAGCAATTGTCTAAAAATGGATTGGAGAAGAATTACAAGCCGATAAAAGAGACTGATCCTAAAACAGGACAAGAGGGGAAGACTATTCCTGATGCATTTAAAAATGAAGGTGAATCTACAGTAGAAATAAAAGACGTAAAAAACCAGTCGTTTACCAAACAATTAAGGATGCAAGAAAAATATTCTAATGATAATGGTTATAGTCCTGAGTTGATCATAAATAAAGGTGCAAGATTATCTGAGCCTTTGAAAAAATCCTCTTTTATTATAAAGACCTATCAAATTTCGCCAACTTTAAAAGTTGATAATGTAAAAGTAGTTAGTCCAGTATTGGTGCCTCAAGGCAACAAGCCTAAACCATTAGACCCAAATTTGATGCTATGAAAGAACAATATATTCAAAAATTGACATTGATTATACAGGAGCAGGTACAGATGTTTTTGTTGGATGCTGGCGAATTTTATCCTTTTGGGACTTGTATTGATAAAAATGAAAATGTCAAACCTGTAGGGGTTTATTTGGATAATGACAATCCTACTTCTTTGGAAGTAATATCCCTTTTGGAAGAGAATATGAAAAGAGGAGTTGAAAATGGGCAATATAAAATTGGAGCAGTTGTAATAGATGTGACGATTAAAGAGGGTGAAGTGAATTTTGACGCAATAGAAATTCGTTTTTTTGAGCCAGACAATCAAGAATATAAAAGACGCATAAAGTATAAGACTTATGGGAGTCATATAGAGTTTATGTAGAGAGATGAATTATAGTATTAGTGGTCTGTTTGATCTACTCTAAAGTATATAGGAGCCCAGCTATAAGCTGGGTTTTATTGTTTATTGTCCGTAAGCTTTTCTGGCATTAGCATCTCTAAGAAATGCGTCAATAATCACCAGTAAGTGAGTTCTGTCGTTTTCTGGCAGGTCTTCTATCTCCTGTATCCTTTTTACTGTCTTTTTATCAAAAGCGGCGCTGGTGCCTTCGCCGCCGATATAATCCAAAGTGACTTCGAAAGCCTGGGCAATCTTTTTGGCTACTTCTATAGAAGGAATAGCTTCTTCTCTTTCGTATTTACCGATCATGACCCTTGAAATGCCACTTTTGGCAGCCAGGTCACTCTGTGACCAGTTTTTGCGATCTCTTAAATTTGATATAATCTTGCCTGTATTCATCTCTTAAAAGACACTTTTTTGTTCATTATTGCCTGATAAGTCAAATTTAGCGTAAATAAAAGGGATAAAAAAATCTAATAGTTTTTGGTGTAAAGTAAATAATAGGGTATATTTGTATCTGATAGTTACATATAAAAACTTTAATAAAGATGGAAAATCAGCAACACAGATCAATTAAGTTACAAACTAAATATGTACCACTGGCCTATCACCAGTCCAGACAGGTTCCTGAACTGAGAATCTCAGGAGTCTGGCTGGATCAGTGCGGCTTTCATGCGGGCGATATGGTTGATATCGCTATTGTTGAAGGGGAGCTGCTCATTAAAGTGAAACGGTAATGAGTAAAGGACAATTGCATAGTGATAATCCTGAGTTATTGCTGTATACCGAAGGGAAGCTGCACATCACAGTACTGGGTGGTGTGCGGCTGACCGGTCTTGAGCGGCTGAAAGTTACGCTGAAGCTGATCCGTATAGATAATCGGGATCATGCCTTTCGTCATCATCTGGATCTGTATAACAGTATCCATAGTGAGCAGCTGATTGAGAAATCTGCGGAAGTACTGGAAGTGAGTACGGTGGAGGTGAGTTTGGCGGTGAAAGGTCTGACTAGTGCACTGGAAAATTACCGGGGGGAGCGGCTAGAGTCGATGAAGCCCAAGCAGGCGGAGAAAAGAGAACTGAGTGCAGCAGAACGTAAAGCAGCATTGGCTTTTCTGAAATCTGGAAACCTGCTGGAGCGAACGCGGGAGGCGATTGCTGCCAGCGGGCTGATTGGAGAGGAATCCAATAGTCTGATTGCTTACCTGAGCTATACTTCCCGTAAGCGCAATACACCTTTGCACCTGATGTGTCTGGGAGCCAGCGGAACAGGAAAGACCTGGCTTCAGGAGAAAGTATCAGAGCTGATGCCCGAAGAAGACAAGCTTGAAATTACTACGCTTTCCAGTAATGCCTTTTATTACTTTGGACGGGAAGAGCTGAAACATAAACTGCTACTGATCGAAGACCTGGATGGTGCAGAAAGTGCGCTTTATCCTTTGCGTGAATTGCAGAGTAAACGGAGAATCTCCAAGACTGTGACTTTAAAAGACAATAAGGGGAACCTGAAAACAGTGACGCTGAATGTCGAAGGTCCGGTCTGCGTGAGTGGCTGTACCACGCGTGAGCAATTGTATGAAGATAACGCGAACCGGTGTATTCTGCTCTATATGGATGTGAGCGGAGAACAGGATCAGCGGATCATGGAATACCAGCGCCGGCTTAGTGCCGGACAGGTTGATCAGGGTGCCGAGCAGCAGAGCCGCGCACTGATCAAGAACGTGCAGCGTATCTTAAATCCTATTACGGTAAGAAATCCCTTTGCTGTTTACATGAAACTACCTGAAGAGGTGTTCAAGCCCCGCCGGACGATGCTGTTATTGCTGCTGTTTACCGAGACGGTGACCTATTACCACCAGTACCAGCGGGAGTTGAAAACAGACCTGGATACCGGAGAACAGTATATCGAGAGTACGATTGAAGATGTAGAAACCGCCTTCAGGTTATTGGAAACCACGCTGCTGAAAAAGAGTGATGAGCTGAATGATGCCTGTCGTAACTTCTTTGAACGTTTGAAGAGTTACCTGAAAGGGAATGATACAGATAGCTTTTATAGTAAAGAGATCCGCTCAGCTTTCCGGCTTACGCCCAGTAGTATTGGTCGTTATCTGTATGAGCTGGAACGGATGGGCTATATCCGGATCACCCGTGGAAACCGCTATAAAGGCTTTGAGTATAAGGTGCAGCGATGGAATGATCTGGAAACGTTGCAGGAGAGTGGTCAGGCCATGGTGTTGGGTATCCTCTCTCAGATCCGTTCAGTATCCTGTAACCCATCAGTATCCCAGAAGAGCAGTGGGTTAGTCAAGGTGCAGAGCCTCAGTAAGAAAGGGGCAGTAACCCGGACTGGTTAAGAAACGTACAGTTAGTAAAAAATATACATGATGGAAAATCCACTTTATATCCGGCAGCAAACAGGCTTTGAACAGTGGCTCAAGGTACTGAACTTTGATGTCAGCAGTCAAAGGGATATGCCTAAGCTGCTGGGAGAGTTCCTGAGCTATCTGGAATCACAGGCTTGTGTTAGCCTGTCACAACTCCAGGAAAGTCATCTGCACAATTACCTGATTGAGCTGAGTGAGAAACCGGGTAAAACCGGCAGAGGTTTACTGAGTTTGAACTACCGGCGTAAACACCTGCAGGTGATCCGTAAGTTTGCGCGGTATCTGGCTGAAAGCGGACAGGAAAGCTTTACGGTCAAGGTTCAGCTTAAAGAGAAGCCTGTAATGGGCAAGAATATACTGAGCAGAAAGGAAGTGGGGAAACTTTATGCTGCCACCTCGGATAGTCCTTTGGGTCTGCGAGACCGTGCACTACTGGCTTTGTATTATGGATGTGGTCTTAGAAAAAGTGAAGGGCTGAGCCTGAATACAGAAGATGTACTGCTGGAAAAAGAACTGGTGCTGGTTCGTAAAGGTAAAGGTTATAAAGCGCGTTATGTTCCGCTGACAGGAAGCAATAAAACAGATCTGGAGCATTACCTGCGCTATGGGCGGCCTTATCTGCTGAGTGGGAATAAAGAATCTGCGCTGGTGTTAACGATCCATGGGGGACGGTTAAAGACGGCTTTTAAACGTATTGAACGGTTAAAAGAAAAGGCAGATCTTGATCAGGCCATCGGCCCCCATACCCTTCGTCATAGTATAGCGACTCATCTGCTTGCAGCAGGAATGAGGTTGGAACAGATCCAGCGGTTCCTGGGTCACAGCAGTTTGGAAAGTACGCAGATCTATACCCATATTGTACATGAGCTTTGAGCAGTACCTGGAGCATCATGGCTTAAAACCTGTTACGGTTTACCAGCACCGGAAATATACGAGTCACTTTCTGGGCTGGCTTGCAGAGGAAGGCTTCAATCTGGAGCAGGTGAGCTATAATGAAATCCTTGATTATGCAGCTTACCAGAAGCAGGAAAATAAAGGAGTGGGACTGGTTAACCGGATGCTGCTGGCTATCCGGTATTACTTTAGCTGGTTACAGAAACAGGGCAGGGTCAGTAGTAATCCGGTAGCAGGTATCAGGTTGAAAGGCAGTACCAGAACTGTTCCCAGTGGTCTGTTGGAAAAAGGCGAGCTGGATGCTTTATATGAAAGTTATCAGGTTAAAGATGAGCGTAGTCAGCGTAATAAAGTGATGTTGTCTTTGCTGATCTATCAGGGTTTGAGTACTCAGGATCTGCATCAGCTGAAAGAAGAGCATCTCAAGCTAAAAGAAGGAAAGGTATACATCGCTGCAAATGAGCATAGCAATAGCAGAATGCTTAGGCTGGAAGCCTTTCAGATCATGGAACTGTATGAATATATCCATGTTACCCGTTCTAAGATCCTGGTTAACAGAATGGCAGGACGTTCCGGTAGAAAACCTAAAACAATGAAATCAGCTGAACAAATCAGTCAGTTGTTCATCAGTATGAATGGTTGTGAAAACATCAAAAACAGCTTATATCATCTGAACCAGGCTTTACGTAGGTTGAACGTAAAATATAAAAATGCAGTACAGCTCCGTCAAAGTGTAATCACTGAATGGTTGAAAGAAAAAGACTTACGGACAGTTCAATATATGGCAGGCCATAAATATGTGAGCAGTACTGAATGGTATCAGACCAGTAATCTGGAAGACCTGAAAGAGGCTCTGAATAAACACCATCCGCTAAAATAAAATTGCGCACGCCCTCAGTCCATCAAAATCCAGCCAGCTCGCTAAAGGGGCTCGCTTGTCTCTGTCTTTTGCTGTCCTTCCGCTGGCCATCTCTTCTGCCGGTGAAGAACCAGCCCAAAGCAAAATAACATAATACACATTATAATCTCAGCAGTGCTCCATGACTTTGGTTAACTCCCAGAGCTGAGCTGATAATGGGTATTATGTTAAATAGCCGCTCGGCCTACGCTCGGCCACCGCTCGCGTTCCAGCCCATAGCCAAAGTGTTTTCATGAAAAAAGGTGTACCCGGGCTATCGGCTTCCACTGCCTACAGTGTAGGCAAACGCCTGCGAAAAGCAGCCTTTGCCTTTGTTGATATATGCCGTCTCCTTCCAGTCGGTCAGCGGCAAGGCCTGCGGCAGCAAGGTATTGTTCATTGATGGTGGCAGTGCAAGACTGGTCGGGGGAACATCTCATGCCCCCTGAAACAGGGACAGTGCTCCCGCCCAACCTCTCAGGGATCAAAAGAGCCGCTCTTGTCCTCCCCGCTACCAAAGCTCGTTTTATCCCTGGAGGGAGCAAGATGGCGCCCCTTTCATCATGGGTTCAGGTAGTTCATTTGTTAAGCCACCCCGAGCCTAAGAAAGTGAAGCTGTCAAGGGATCGTGGAATAAATGGCCTTTTTGAGGGCAAAGGCTACGAGCGTTTATGCCGCGAAAGCCCTTTACAGCTTTACTTTCGGGGCTATCTTTGCTATAACAGATGAACTAACGAACAAGCAGTACCGTTTATAGTTCCGCACCTTCAAAGTCGAATCTCCAACAAAAAAAAGCCAAACAAGTCCAACCAGTAAACACAAATAAAGCACTAACTTTACGGAAAAGGAAAGTTCTTTATAGCACTGAAAAAGTGCAGCCGGCAAATCCGGCGAACCCGAAAAAAGTCGCATAAGGGTACACGATTACGGCGCAAGGTTCTATGATCCGGTTATCGGTCGTTTCAATACAATAGACCCTCTTTCTGAAAAAAGTAGACGTTTCTCCCCATATGTTTACGGTTTGAATAATCCAATTAGGTTTATTGATCCTGATGGTATGGAAGCTACTGATTGGGTGGAAAAAGGAAATAAATTTGTTTGGGATGACAGAGTTACTGATGCCGTAACGGCAGAAAAATATCAAGGAGAAGGGGCGAAGTATATAGGTAAGGAGGCCACAGCATCTGTAAGCAATGGTTCTACCTCATTAGAAACTGTATCCCTGCATGAGGATGGTTCTATTACAAAAGGAGGGGTGACATTGGCAGCAGGTTCTAAGGAAAGTTTTTCAAACTCACTCGGATCTACCTTCACACCTAGACAAACAGAAGGAAGCTATATGGGAGTTTCGGCAGGCTTTGCTGCAATCGGAGGATTTGGAATAGGTGCAGGTTTAGTTACTGACGCTACAGGGAATAGTGATTTTTATGTCTCATTTTCGGGTAATATAGGCATAGGTATTGGTGCGCAATTAGATTTTGGACAAACAATACCGACTGCTACTAATCAACAGTTTCATAACCAAGATTTTGTTGGTAAAGGAGCTTCTTATAATGTTGGTGTTTCAACCCCACTTATGGATGCTGGTGTAAGTTATGGAGGAAGCTTAGATCCTAATACAGTAGGAGGAAAAGCAATGAACTATAACAGATTTGGCGCAAATGATGGGGGATATAAAACTCATCAAACTGGTTTCTCATTTGGTACTGGTTGGGGTGGAGGGGCAATGTATAGTAATTCAAGAACAAAATTATTGCGATGATTGGAAAAAATATTTCAGTAAGAGATCGTATTATTATAGGTGTAGCTATTGCTGTTCCGTTAATGTTTTTAGTTGGTTTTATTCTCCACTCAATTATTTCTAGCCCGGGGACAGTAGAAATAATACAAAAAGATAATCTAATGAAGCATTTTAACGGTAAAATTGATAGTATGTATTTTGATGAAGAGAATCATAATGTCAAATATGCGGTGTCAAATAAAGTAAGGTTCCCAATCTTTAGAAATTGGGAACCTTATATAGAAATGGGAGATTCATTATCAAAGATTGAAAACTCTTTCAAGTTGGAAATCTATAAAAAAAATGGAAGTAAAATTATCCTTGATTACAGAGATAATTATAAGAAATCCAAGTGATTTGCAATAGGAAGAGTTAGGGGAGTACAATTACGGGGCAAGGTTCTATGATCCTGTTATTGGGAGATGGACTAGTATAGACCCGTTAGCTGAGAAGTCAAGAAGATGGAGTCCGTTTGTTTATGGCGACGATAACCCAATTCGATTTGTTGATCCTGATGGAATGGAGACCCAAGCGTGTTGTGGTCTTTTCTTTAAGGGAGTTGCGCAAGGTTTTGTTAATAATTATAAAGCGATAGGTAAGGTTTTAACTACTAATCCTATCACTACATTAAAAAGCATAACACTCGGTGGTGCGGCCAAATTTGCTGCAAATACGGCTACGCTTGGGATGTCAGGTGCAGTGGAACAAAATTATGCGTTGGGTAAGGCGGTACTGTCTGGTGATGCTAAAACGGCAGGGAATATAATAGGAGATGCTGGTGCAAATGTAATAAATACGGCCGCAACAATGGGAGTAGGTGCTCTTGTTAGCAAGGCTGCTGGAGCTTTAAAGGGAGCTAGCGCAGCTACTTCTGAGTCTTCAGGTGGTTTTGTGTTTAGAGGGGATAGTCGTGCGCCAAACGAAGTGTTTTCTAATGGATTTTCTTCAAAAGGTAACAATATGAATTTATTAGATCATGCCGCAAATAATCCTTCTAACAGCGGTTTTATTTCTACATCTTCTTCACCAAGTGTATCTAGAGGATTTGCTGGAGAAGGAGGATTTGTATACACAATAGGAGAGCCTGCTAATGGAGTAAAAGTGAATCAAGCATTAGGTAGCTCTAGTCCCTTTCCTGGTGAATTGGAAACAGCTGTGCCCTTAAATATCTCGAGTCAATCAATCATAGGCGCTAGGCAGGTGGGCGCTAATGGTAAATTTGTTGGCCCTTTTATAAAGAACAAATGAAAATAAATAAAGAGCTAACCATATCGGATAAGCAGGGAAATAGTTTTGTTGCTTATTTGAATGGGAAAACCAATCAAGGTGTAGCGACGATATTACTTAATGCTAAAGAATTGGATTTGGAAGAATTGTCGGGAAATGATTTTTTTGAGTGTCTGACTAAATTAAGGCAAATTTTAGAATCAAAGGATTTATATGTTCTATGCCAAGGATCGGTTAGGAATGTTTATCCTTCAAGAATGTCAAGTCAAATGAGTGGTGGACTTAAAGCTTACATATTGAAATTGGGAATGCAGGCATCCTTAACTGATCTTGTTAACATTTTTGATTCTGCATTAATTGGTGAAGTAGCTACTGTAAATGAACAAAAAATATTTTATAAAAAATGGATAGAGAGCTTAAATAAGTGACTTATCTAAATATTTAGGATTTGGAATAAAATCCCCCTCAATGAGGCCATTTTCATTTACCTTCCATGCACCAGCTATGGCTTCAGGAGGGACATCCTTTTTATCAGAATAGGCTTCATTAATAACGTAGACATATCCATTAGGATGGTTAAGCGCTTCTTTTTTTGCTTTTTTAGAAGGAACATTAAAAATAGTATTCATAAGAAATCCGGATTGCTGTGAAATTAAATTTAATGATTTATTCTGGTTGTCACGGAAAAATATTTAAGAACAATACTTTTGATTTGTTTAATGAGAGTTTTTTTATAAAACTTATAAATTCCTCTCATTGAGTATTTGCATCTTAAATAAGTAATAAAGGTGATTGGGAATAAGATTTTATTTACGGACGGATTTTAATGCTATCTAGTATTGCATTTTTTTAAACGAATGAACTAATAGAAAAGTATTGTTATTTATAGATTTTGAATTTTAAAAGTAAAATCTCCAACAAAAAAACGCGAATCCTTGCAACCAGTAAACACAAATAAAGCACTAACTTTACTGTAAAGGAAAGTTCTTTATGGCACTGAAAAAGTGCAGCCGGAAAAACCGGCAAACCCGAAAAAAGTCGCATAAGGGTACACGATTACGGGGCAAGGTTCTATGATCCGGTAATTGGAAGGTGGAATGTAGTTGATGCGTTGGCTGATCATCCTAATCAAATTCATCTTTCTCCTTATGCATATGGTTGGAACAATCCGACTAACTTAACTGATCCGGATGGTAATTGTCCGGCGTGTATAATATATGCAACGGAAGCGTTAACTTATATTGCTGCTGCCACATTGGCCGCAGTGTCGACATACATGGTTGTTAACACTGCGAAGCAGGTTTCAAATAATGGTAGTTTTTATAGTTCTGCTCAGGATAATACTAGTGTTTCTAAACCTAAATTGCAGAGTATTGCAAAAACAGAGAACAAGGATGATCATGTTGAGGTTGGCGTTTCCAAAAGTAAGCATCCTGAGTCTGCTGAACATTTAGAAGAAGCAATAAAAAATGGAGTGAATAATAAGGGAACTATAGACCGGAAAGGGGCAAGTGAAAGAAGGAGAGAGAAATTAAAGGGTACAAAAACGGAAAAAGGTAAGGATAGGGACGAAGTTCCCCCAGCTGTTATTGATAATGATAATGGTGGTTTTAGTATTAAACATATTGGACCTTCAGATAATAGAGGCGCTGGCGCATCGATTAGACACCAGATAAGAAATTTGCCAAATGGAACAAAGGTGAAAATTATACCAAAAGATTAAAAGATGAAACATTACAAAAGATTGATCGTTGAGATAAATAGTGAATATAAGACCTCACATATTGCTGGTGCTAGTTTAAATGTACTTAAGCAATCTATTTCAGATATAGAATATTTTGATTTTTTGACAAATGGTGTAAATGGAGGTTTTTTCTTTAGAAATTCACTGCAAGTTTACTCGTTGGATGATGTTAATGATTATAATAATATTATGATTATTAACAAGTATATGGAAACTAACTATTCTAATATGCTGGAAGGTGAATTTTTCTTTGCTCAAGATATATTTGGTAATCAATTTGGTTTCTCAACGAAAGGAATAGTGTTCTTTAATATTGAAACTGGAGAGAAAGAATATGTAGCCGAAAGATTTAATGATTGGATTGATTTGATATTCAATGATCTGGAGTATTATTCTGGTGTTGTTATTCTGGAGCTATGGGATAGTAAAAAAACTCATATTAACTATAATGAACGATTATGCCCAATAATTCCTTTTGTTGTTGGTGGTGAATATGAAATTGAAAACTTGTATGCGGGTTCTTTCCCTAATTATATTTTAGCTAATGCGAATATAGCAAATCAAGTATATAATTTGCCTGAGGGGACAGATATTCAATTGAAACCAATTGATTAATTCGGTTGTGGGGGGCTATACACTGGCATTTCATGGTAAGCCTCGTCACACAGGCGATCTCGATATTTGGATCAATGTATCTGAAGAAAACGCAATTCGAATGCTCAAAGTCGTGAATGATTTTGGGTTGCAATCTCCAGGCTTCCAGAATGAGGTTTTTTGACTGGAGGATTAATTAGCCAGATTGGATATCCACAATTACGGATTGATATGCTGAATATTATTGATGGAGTTAAGTTTAGTGAGGCGATTTTAAATATGGAAAAGATAAAACTCGAGGACGATCTTGTCATCAATTATATCGGCCTTAATGATCTCGTGAAAAATAAACAAGTCTCCGGCCGTAGACAGGACATCACCGATGTTAAGCCATTACAAAAGGTAATAAAATCTAAAAAAAAAGGTAGTTTTCTGGATACTACCGATGAAAATTAAAGATATGTAAATAATAGACTTTATAGTACTATAGCTGGTTATTAAAATAAAAGATTAAATCCTCTGCCTTTTTTAGGCTTACCCATTTCTGGGTTGAATGAGCAAGAATTTGTAGACTTGATGTCGCAAAATGCGATATCAAGTTGGAAGCACTCGAAATGCCAATGAACAACAAATTAGACTATTAAAAATTAGTTATAAATGGAAAAATCATTAAATAATAATTTTGGACATATAAGCTTGTATTTGTTGTGGGCGGGTTTATATTTAATCTTTGGGGTAATAATACCCATTTTAAGTGCTGAAGTTCGATTAATATTGCGGACTTATGCTATTACTGGATTAGTTTGTGGAACATTTCTAATAAGTTTATCTAACATGGTTTTCTTTAAAGGATGGATTCAGATATCTTGGTATATAAATGATCTTATAACTTTAATTACTGGGGGTATAATTGCTTATTATATTGTGAAAATGATTACTTTATAGTATTGAGAATGTTATCTCGGTATTGAGGAGTATGATTACGGAGCCCGTTTCTATGATCCGGTGATAGGGAGGTGGAGTGTTGTAGACCCACTTTATGAGAAGATGAGAAGATACTCTCCTTATGTTTATAGCTTTAATAATCCTATTCGCTTCGTTGATCCTGATGGGATGAAGCCTGAAGACATAATTATTGTTGGTACAAAAGGGTATCGGCAACAAGTTCTTAATCAACTTCAATTATTGACGAATCAGAAAATAAGTATATCAAAAGGTGGGAAATTGGAAATGTCGGGTGGTACTAAACCAATTGGAACAGATTTGGTGTCTAATTTGATTACAAGTGATAAAAAAATAATTATTCAAGATGCAAAAGGTTTAGGAAATAGCACATCATTTATTGATGGAGCCGCAGCAAATGGAAATGTGAGAGGCAGATCTGGTTCAACGATTAGTTTTGATCCAAATAATTTAGAAAATTATGAAGAAGGTATAAAAAATGGTGACGGAACTACAGGCAGACCAGCACAGGTTGGTTTAGCACACGAGCTGGGGCATGCGAAAGATGGTATTGACGGGAAGGCTACTAATGAGACATTAACCGTAATAGATCCTGATCGTAGAGATAATTCACCTACGCCAATGACAAAAGATGAATATAGAATTCGAACTAGGGTTGATAATCCTATAAGAAGAGAACAGGGCGCTAAAAGAAGAGCAATCCCAATAATCACGAATTAATATGAGATATTTTATTTTATTACTATCAGCTGCATTGTTCTGGTCATGCTCAAGTGCTGTGAAATGTACATCGAATTTTGATCAATATTTGAATGATGATTTTTTGAAATTATGGAACGCTGAAACTAATAAAGCTATGATCAAAAAAGGGGATAAGAAGTCTATTTTTCTCTTGGATTTTGAAAAAAAACATAATCTGTCTGTCTTCGGCAGAAAGGATTTTCTGAAAAGCTTTAAACAGGGGAAAATATATAGCGAAATTAGTTTCAGTGAACTTTGGGTATTGGAAATAAATTATTCTGGAGAAAAAAATCAACGAATAAAGTATCTCATGGGAATTTGTGGTAATGCTTGTCATATGACTAAATGGACTGAGGGAGTTAGGGGATGGCTTGCTTCTGAAGATCATAAAATCAAAACAGAAGATTTTGAAAATTTATACACTGTTCTCAATCGCAATGATGATAAGAGATCTTATTGGGGAGGTAATATTACTGAGATTGCTAGTCTGACGCAATTTAAAGATGGTAATCAAATCTCTGTTCAAGTGTTTGGGGCTTTAAATAAAATGCAGTTTGATACTATAAATGGATTGAATTTCAAATAGTAATCATGATAGTCAGTTATATTAACTCGGGGATTGTAACACAGATTTCTGAACACTGTCTTAGATTCTAAAAGTATCTGAAGAATTTATAAAATAATAAAGCCGTGATCTTGGAGTGAGTCCCAAAAGTTGGACACTATTTGGGACTCACTCCATCTTTTGATCCGAGCTTTGTTATTTACTGTCTATTAATTTTTCTGGCATTTTCCTCCTAAGAAAGTCATTAATAATTACCAGTGAATGACTTTTGTCGTTTCCTGGTAAGTCTTGTATCAGTTATATCTCATTTACTGTCTTTTGTTAAAAGTGAGATTAAGCATTATCCATTGAAATAATCATTCGATGGGATAAAAAGAAAAACATTAATATTGTAATTATGAACGATACTCTGGCAACTCATATAGAGAGACTTTACAGCAATATAAAGCAGGTAATTGATAAAGGAAAAGATACTGCCTACCGAGCTGTTAATGCTACAATGGTTGAGGTCTATTGGCAGATTGGGAAATTGATTGTTGAAGAAGAACAGGGTGGGAAAGAAAAAGCAGATTATGGAGCAGTTTTATTGGAAGAACTATCAATTCGGTTAACCAAAGAATATGGAAAAAGCTTTAGCAGTCGACATTTACGTTATATACGGCGGTTTTACGTTATTTTCCCAAAATGGAACGCAGTGCGTTCCGAATTGAGTTGGACACATTTCCGTTTGCTGTTAAAAACAGAAAGAGAAGATGCCAGGTTGTTTTATATGCAAGAAGCCATTGAGGGTAATTGGAGTACCAGAACACTGGAAAGGCAACTCAATAGCCTGTATTTTGAAAGAATGGTATTGACCCAAAAGGGAGGTCGGGCACTAGTAAAATCAGAAGCGGAAGGTAAAAAAGAGTCTATGGAAGCAAGAGATATAATCAAAGATCCTTATGTACTTGACTTTTTGGAACTGAAAGCTAATACCAATTTTTACGAACAAGAACTTGAACAAGCTATTATTGATAAGCTACAGGAGTTTTTATTGGAACTGGGCAAAGGCTTTTCATTTGTAAGCAGACAATATCGAGTAAGTTTAGAGGGGGAGCACTTTTTTATCGATCTGGTTTTTTACAACTACATTCTAAAATGCTTTCTACTGATTGACTTAAAGACAGGTAAACTCAGCCATCAGGATGTTGGGCAAATGGATATGTACGTTCGGATCTTTGAAGAAAAAATGAGACAGGAAAGCGATAATCCGACTATCGGATTAATACTTTGTTCCGAAAAAAACAATGCAGTAGCCAAATACAGCCTTTTGAATGATAGTAAACAAATCTTTGCATCGAAATACAAAACCTATCTTCCAACCGAGCAAGAGTTACAGCAAGAAATTGCAAAAGAAAGAGAGGCTGTAGAAATGGAGAAGGGACTAAAATAATGCTAGTACGTCGCTACTTCTGCTGGTGAAAAATCCGGCCGGAGCTAAATAACATAATGACCATTATTAACATAGCCATTGGGATTGCCACTAGATACCGAATGAGACTATTAAAATTTATTTATAAATGGAAAAATCGTTGAATAAGAAATTTGGACCTGTGGGCTTGTCTTTATTATGGATAGGTCTGTGTTTAATTTTTGGATTAATTATACCCGCTTTAAGTGCAGGCTCTAGTTCCAGTTCCGAAGTTCCATTTGTATTACAGATATATAATATTATTGGTCTAGTTTGTGGGACGTTTCTAATAAGTTTATCTAACACATTTTTCTTTAAAGAATGGGTTAGGAGATTTTGGTATCTAAATGGTTTTATAACTTTAATTACTGGTGGTATGATTGCTTATTATGTTGTGAAAATGATTAGTTTATAGTATTGAGGACGTTATCCCAGTAGAGAGGAGTACGATTACGGGGCTCGTTTTTACGACCCGGTTATAGGGAGGTGGAATATGATTGATCCGCTGGCGGAGAAGATGATGACATGGTCACCTTACACCTACGCATTCAACAACCCAATAAAGTTTATTGATGTTGGAGGTATGTGGCCATATCCAGTTACAGTTAGGGCGTTTGCACCTACAGGCTCTTTTAGAGGTACTGGATTCAATGATGATAATAGAGGTTTCTCAGCGAGTAACAATGTAACTTCTCGTTTATCCCAGACTACTACAATCGATCCGAGCAAAGGCACCATACGTGGTGGAAATGTAACTAGTTCTGGAACACATTGGAATGGTATACCTGCTGGTAATGCTGAAAACTTTACTTCAGAAGGAGGTGTAGACAGAATTTTTACTTCCAGCGATAACGTTAAAAATACTATGTCGTATGATGCGCATCTTACCGGCTCAGATCCTGTGGGTCTTGGCCTGGCACCAGAAGTAGGAGTAAATTCATCTGTTAGCTTAACAGAGAATATTAAAGAAGGTTATGTTGACGCGAGTGTTACCTTATCAAGTAAAGGGTTTCCTGCAACTGAAGCAACAATAGGCGATTCAAAAGGACAGCGTATTTTACTAACTGGGGCTGCAGCTTATGGTGGACTTAAAACACTAGCATCTGGTGATGTAAAAGAAGTGGCGAAAATAGGTGTTCGGATTAATATTAATAGTAAAGGTCAATTTACTGGAATTGTATTTGGAGGTAAAACCTATAAAATAGATGATTGGAACAAGGCACAGCAAGCTAAACCAGCTGGTCCATTCCCAGAAAAAAAAGAATAATAATGAAGAAGACTATATACATAACTTTTAACCTAGCATATCAGTTGATTGTGTTCTTTTGTTTACTATATGCAAATACATATATTAATGATAATGTTGTGCCAGAGAGTCTCTTATGGCAAAATAATCAGCCTAGAATAGATGCAGCAGGTATGTTGGGATTTGCAACGATTAAAACACTTGTTTTGATCGTTGAAGGAGGAGTCCTTGTATTATTGGTATATTTTATCAATCGATCAGTTATGAATAGTGGTACTATTGTAAAACGTACCCTAAAAGTAAACGTGATTGTGACTATGTGTTTTATTATAGTACTTATCTGGGGTAGTTTTAATGGGTATCTTTGGTGAAATTAATTTCTAAAATAAACAATAAAAGCCCTCAAACGAGGGCTTCTAGGATAAATAAGTAAAGGGTTAAAAGGAATTGCTGTAGGTACTGCTGGTGCAACTGAACTGTTAGTAAAGCTGCCGATGGTTCAGTATATTCTGTAGTTTTTGAAACAGAATTGTCGAGCACACTTTATCCAGGAAAAGGCTATATCATACACATTTTAAGGCTGCAAATACATCTCTTAATGAAACTGTGGCATCAGATACTTCATTTTTATCATCTATGTATGATTTTGGGGTTTCAGTCCCTAGTTCGCCAACGGAGAATATATTAGGGAAATCGCCAACTGACTGGGTTTGGCATCATGATATAGGAAATGGAGTTATGCAGCTTGTGCCTAAAACACAACATACTACTGGTAATGTTTTTTTGGTACAATGCACCTTTATGGAGTTGGTGGAATGGCAATATGGGGATGATAGAATGAATAAATATGAAATTGATAACGTTAATATCTAAAATAACTGATTCGGTTGGACTGGATCAGTTTTATGTTGAGCAAAAGTTAGATGTAGAATCTGAAGCTCTGATTATTTATATGAAAGAATCCTTGGATCTGGATTCTGAAGTGTATGTGTTCCCAATAGAAGAAACGGAAGATGATCTTGTGTTTGAAAAAGATGGTGTTAAATATGTTCAATTCTTTCCAATTGAATACGTACTGGATCTTATTGAATCTGATTTGGACTTGAAAACAGGAGCTTATACTGATAAGGAAATAGCCGAACGATTACTAGAATATAGATTGAATGATGCTTAGTTCTTGTTAAAGTTAATTGTGAGAAAACTCGCAGTCTTTATGTCTGTAGGGAGTTCTAATAAACATTTCTATACTTATTCTGGATTATATAAAAGCCCGTGATCGTTGATCCGGGCTTTGTTGTTTATTGTCCTTAAGCTTTGCCTGTTTTGGCATCCCTGATAACCGTGTTGGCGAGGAAAAAGAGCTTTTCTTTTACTACAGGGTCGAGTTCATCAATCTCATCAATGAGTTTAAGTGTTTGTTTGTCTACGCTGACTTTGTCGCTGCTTCCGGCAAGATAATCCAAAGAGACTTCCAGTGCATCGGCAATCTTTTTTGCTACATCTACAGAAGGCGAAGCCTCGCTACGTTGTAGCGTCCAATGATTTTGCTGCCGTCGGGAGGTGAAAGCAGAGCTACTAATACGGGGCAATTTATAATAAAAGGAACTGCCAATAAATCTAACATCATAGATAGTTATCTTGCAAGACCTTTAGACGGAAATAAAGGAGGGAATGGAGTATCTTATCGACCCACAAAATGTAAAGCCAATCAAAGCATCAACTGCAAAACCCGCATTTTAACTATGGACGGCAAAAGTAAATATTCAGGAATGACAGTTAATGAACGCCTCTACATAAGCGGATTAATAGATAAGTATTATGAGGCTGTAAGGGAAAAAGATATTGATGCTGCTATCTCAATACTTAAAGCAGTTGATTTGGGCGAAGATAACATAATGGCCAATTTGAAGTTTGCTGGCCTAATTAGCGATGACTAACCCCCACGCTGATGCGGGCTTGTCGTTCGTGATCATAGTTCTGCCTACTGAACCAAGCTTTGCTGTTTGTCTGATAGTCGGTTTGCTAATTGGCTGCATGGACGTACATGCAGTCTTTTGTTATGGTTTTATAATCTACAAGTTGTGTTATTGAATACTCAATAATTACCTGCCTCCGTTTTGTGACGAAGGAGAAAAAACGATGCAACTTAGTTTTTCCTGCAAGCAAGCGGACTGAAAAGTCTGGTCTGCCTGTTTATTGATTATACGCTTTTCTGGTATTAGCATCCGTGATAAAGGCATCCATAATGGCGGTGAGATGAGATTTGTCTTCGTCGGAAAGTCCTTCTATCTGTTGCATTCGCTTAATTGTCCTTTTATCAAAAGAGGCATTGGCACCTTCGCCGCCAATGTAATCTAAGATGACCTCAAAAGCCTGAGTTATATTTTTGGCTACTTAAACGCCATCCACTAAAATAAATAACCAGGTTGAATACATACCTGAATACATTTGTAATATGAGCGAGCATAAACCCATAACCATATCTGATGAAGTAATCATCAATAAAATCTATCTGGTCAGAGGCCAGAAAATAATGATAGATCGTGATCTTGCTGAAATGTATGGCGTAGAAACCCGCATATTGAATCAAGCTATCAAGCGGAATGAAAAACGCTTTCCCCCTGACTTCATGTTTCAGCTGAGCGCAGTAGAGTTGTCAGATTGGAAATCACAAAATGTGATATCCAATAAAGAGAAAATGGGTTTACGGAAGCTGCCATATGCTTTCACGGAACAGGGGGTTGCGATGTTATCCAGTGTGCTTAACAGTGAAACGGCTATAGAGGTAAATATACAGATCATCAGGATATTCACCCGGGTCAGGCAACTATTGACTGATCATACTGAACTACGTTTGGAGGTGGAAAAGATCAAGAAAAAGTTAGACAACCAGGACAAGAATATGGAAGTTGTATTCCAATATCTGGATGAATTACTGGAAAAGAAAGATGATTCCAATACTGGTAGAACCATTATCGGTTATCAAATCGGATCAGGTCAGTCATAGTCCGCAGGTTCCCGGTGCATCGAAATCCAGGCGGCTTCTTGCAAACATTCATAAAGTTTCATCGCCTTGTCCAGCGGGTTAAACACTGGAAGTTAAAAGAACTCTAATCGTGAAAGTAGTTGATAATAGCATCCTCACTAAAGTTCTTGATGGCCTGAGGTGTAAGGACCAGGTGGGACAATTTCATCTTCTTATGACTAATATTGTTATGATATTTGTTATATGGAAAAGCTAAATATTCAGGGAAAAAGAGTAATCGTAGTTTTTTGGAAAAATAGTACAGAGAATCCTTTTGAAGTATTTTCTAATTTAAAGAACTTTAGTTTAAGCTATCCACAGTTTAACTACAAAACCATAAGTAATTATTTGAGTAAGGCTAAAGTCGCTTATGAAAATCAGGAAGTGCGAATAGAACGTAAAAATATTATTTTAAAGCCTAAGCCTGCTTCTGAACCCCGAATTAGAAAAATAGCACCTGTACTAAGAAGGGTTATGATGAAAGATGCCAATGATGAACAGCATGATCTGGAATATTGGTTGAGTCGACCGGTAAAAGAGCGTGCTGCTGCGGTTACTTACATCATTTCTCAATCTTTAACAAAGGGACAAAGAATGGATAAAACGAAACTGGTAAAGAAAAGAATGTACGAATGACATTAGCCGAAGATTTTTTGATGTGCTGAATCTCATTGACGGAGTTAAGTTTAGTGAGGCGATCTTAAATATGGAAAAGATAGAACTCGAGAATGATCTTGTCATTAATTATATCTGCCATAATGATCTCGTAAAAAATAAACAAGTCTCCGGCCGCAGACAAGACATCACCGATGTTAAGACATTACAAAAGTTAATGAAATCTAAAAAAGGTAGTTTTCCTGATGCTGCCGATAAAAATTAAAGACATGTAAATAATAGGCTTTATAGTCTTATATGTCCACAGTCCAGTCTATAGCAAAGGAGCCCCTTTCATTTAATGAAAGGGGCTCCTTTGCTATAGACTGATTAATATCAGGTATTTATTATTTGCCTGTATAATGATAATTTACAGTCTTAATAATATTACCATACTGATCTTTCACACTTATTAAGCGCTGATAGGTGTCATACTGATAATATGCTGTATTACCCTTTGGATCTGTAGTACTTTCAATAGCACCAAATGTCTTATAACTAAACGAACTGAAGTACGCTGGTTTAAGAGGTGACAGGAAACTGTCAATTGCAGCTTTTCCTGGTGTCTGAGAGCTGAATGTCGTTATAGTACTGCTACCAAGTTTAGTTTTAAGATCGGCATAGCTGATATCCTTGATTTCTGCGATAGGATAATGACCATCATAACTCCATAAATAAGATGTTTTCTGACCATTGGTAAGACCTTGTTCCAATACGTTCCCCTGAGCGTCATAAGCGTAGAACCGAACTCTCTCTTCCAGTCCTTTATCCGGAGCGTAAATCTGTATGCTTTCAGGAGCTGTAACCGAAGTACTCCAGCTTTTGTAATTAACTCTTTTTTGTGCAGTCAGTGTGCCTGAAACGGTTTCGCTCTGATCTAAAACAGGGCTGATATTATACTGGTTGATCAATTGTTGTTTCCCGGATTGAGCTTCGGCAGATAAACCAGTTATATTGTCCTGTGGGTACAGATAATCAGTCTGAATGATCTTTTTATCACTGCCATATTTTTTTACGGAACTTATCAGCTGATGGCTTGTATTATTATACACATTGCTGTATCCGCTCACAATTGGGTTTCCACCCGAAGGATCATAGGTTGTCGTAGTAACGGAGTCTGCATAAACCCAGGCCGAGGACAATTCATACTGAGCTACATTTATTCCTTTATAGGCTGGAAGTGTAGCAACAGCAGGTAAAGAGGTATTAACAATTTCTGAAGTTGGTTCGGCCTGTATAGCAAAAAACTTAGTCCGCTCCATAAGACGGGGATCAGATTTATAACGCGTTTTTGTTTCGCTGACAGGTATTATAGTGCCGTCAACTTTTTTAAAGTTTAAAAGATTTGCTTCCAGCGCCTGACTGTAAACCCCTGAATTGGAAATAGGTCCCCCGTACATTAAATAACCTGCAATTAATGCCGGATAACCGTCCAGGTATAAATTGAAATTATGTTTTGTACCTCCACCTTCAAAATTCTCACCTATACTCTCTGTAACTGAAGTATAGTAGATATGGTTTCCGGATAAATTTTCGGCACTGAAATTTGGTGTAGATGAGAATTTGGTATAGGCACAAGAACTAAACAGGAAAAATATCCCACTTTGCTCACCTGGTGTAGAGCATTTTGTATAACGGATTATATTGGAATCGTAAGATGGTTTGGCATTATAAATCTTACCTGAAGATTTACCTGTAGTTAAATCACCGTAATAGAATTTTTTGATCTTGGTTTGTTGCGTTACAGGATCGACAGAAAGAACTCTTTTCAGGCGCAGACCAGCAACTTCGATGTTGCCATCAAATGCTGGTTTACCAGTATAATATTCGAAATTCATGGACCCGCCCGAATCCCCCTGGACTTTCAGAACTATCTCATAGTCTCCGGGAGAAAGATTTAAGTTCCCAGTTTTATGCTGACCTGCACCGGCTTGTAAACTTTCTCCGGAAACGGTCTCCCCGGTAGCAATATTTCTGACACTACCTATAACCAAATAGTTACCCAACGGGTATAGGGGTCTTCCGTCAGCGGCGACTTGTCTGGGTACACAGCCAATATTTACAAAAACCGATTGCTGGCAGGTTATTTTAAAGGGTTTTGAAGTATACACATTTGGTGGTTCTTTAAATTCAGCAGAACCACTTACTCTGGCCTGGAAAGTACTTTCTTTAACGTTACAATCCATAGTAGTATTTGCATAAATAGTATTTGCTTCATATTCTAAACTGTCAACACCTCCTGTAGGATAAGTGATTTTTCTTAACATACCTGTTACCGAGAAATTAGCATCAGGATTTCTGTCTCCGAAACCTCCTGGTGCAGAAGTATTTAAATATGCTGCATCAAGTGGTTTTGGAATCATCGAAGCATTATTTTTTCCATTAAAGTATCCATAATGATCCTGAGCATAAGATAGGCGTGATGGCAGTGCTGACAATTTATAATAGTCAAAATTGTATACCTGATCCTGTACAGCCAGTTTTTTCAGATAGAAACGATCTGTCGCATCTGCATAAGTAAACGAAGCTTTTTTAAGTGTTACATCAGATAAGTCTTTATAGGTGACATCAGTCAAATAAAAATCTCCTTTAAGATCAGTTCTTGGTGCGTAAGTAAACTTTATTTTTCCGTCAAATGTTGAATTGCTATTTATTTCTGAAACATACTGTCCATAATTAATGATGGTCGTGATCTCTTCTTTTGAGGGGATATTTGGACAGTTATTACAACTTCCGTCAATAAGACCATCAAAGTAGATATAGGCATTACTTTTTGAGGCTACATAAGTAAACTGGCAAGGGGCATAGACCAAATTAATCTGATCGCCTAAAGGATGGGTGATAGAGCTTAAGAACCATGCATTATTTATTTTGCTCCTGTACATCACGTTTGATGAGGCAATTGCTGCGGAAGCCTCTACGGCATCGAAGGTATACAGTACGCCGTCTGGTGTGCGGATAAAAAATCCATCATTCATATTTCCTGTAATCTGGAGATTATTCTGGTCCAGTTTCTTAATCACGTCATTATAGATGATGAATTTCCCGGAATAACCAGGGAAGCTAAACGTGAAAATATCAGGCTGTGTATCATAACGACTGCTGATTACAGAGTTTAGGTATGTCTTTAACGGTTCCCCTGCTGTATTGGGAAAATCTGCCGGAGGAATTGCAAAAGCATTATCACCATCCGGACTTCCATAAACAGTTCTGCTGATTACCCCACCTGCACTTAGGGCCCAGTCCATACCGGTCCGCGAAGGTACTTTGTCAACCTTTAAGCCTGTTGAACTATAATCAATTCCTATAGGAAGGCTTAGATGTTTTGTCTTATAGGTGAAAAGCTCAACGTGCGAATTTGCAGCACCTGTACTTAATGAATTGCCTACTATAGCAAACTTGCCAAGTTCTGATGCAGTTGGCGAGGGGGATAATATGTTGGGGACTTCTACACCATTCTCATTGTTTTTTTGTGCATACGTGCTGCTGGTAATGCCTGTTGTCAATAGGCTGATAAAAGCAAAGATTACCAGGTAATAAATTCGGGAGCTGTTTTTTTTCATTAAGTATGCTGATTTAGAACTCTGTTTCGGGCAACTAAAATAAACAATAGTATATGATAGTTCATTGGTTGGATGTTATTTTTTATCTGGTTATTTATATTGTCCTTCTTGTAAAACAATAAGAGATTTGTCTATTGTAATGCGAGTGGTAGTTACTATCAGTTAAGCCTTTCTGCTTCCAGGTCAGTTTTTGCTTTCTACTTTGACCTCCTTTTGCTCTGACATTTCTGTTGACTGAGGGGGAGGGGCTCTATACCGAGGTCATTGTAATGCAGGCCAGAGCAGATTAATATATAAAAGGGTTTCCCTGGTGTGCTGCTGTTAAAACCTCTTCTCTTTATTTCACCTTAGGAGAGAAGTTATGTGTCTTTCTTTATGAAATTGATAACACGGCGAGTAAAGAAGATAATTTCCTTTGGGTTATAGTGGGTGATCTTCCTTCGATGTATCTGGATACTTATGGACCTAAAACTACGATGCATGTCCTTGCGGGTTATGCTGATCTGGCTAAAGACTGGATTACTAAAGTCGAATCAGGGTTATCTGTTGCGGGTTGTTATCCTTTTAATGCGGAACCGACAGTTGAAATAGCAGGAATGTTGAAAAAGAGGGTTGTTTTGATTGAGAACTCTATTATTCCCAATATGGATGAAGTTGAACTGCCCGCCTTGTTAAAGGAAAGATAACTATTTTTGATGTGTGAGTTTCTTCAATTGCCTTGTTCGTATGGAAATAAAATTATTTCTGTAAAACAAAAATATAGTATAGGCCGTCGACTTGATGTTTTTTACTATTTTAAGATACGAGATGCTATTAAGTTTCGTGAAATTCTTATTGTGAAACAAATAGCGAAGTTTTAAACGAAAAATAATTATGAACAAGATAATTTTTGGGCTCTTGTTATTCTCCTTAAGTTCTTGCTCTCAAAGAGAAAACAATAGCGATCTTCAGAAGGCTAAAAGTGTCATAGTTGTAGACAGTGACAGTCTGTTGATTAACAGTATGATGAAACAACAGAAATTTAATCAGGTAAAGACTAAAATTGATAGTATTATGCCTCTAAAACCCTTGAATCAGCAAGGATATTATTATTATCAAAAGGGGTTCAGTGATTTAATGTTGCAAAATCATAAAGAGGCAATATCAAATTTTGAACAAGCAGTGTCACTAGGATTTAGAATAAAGGCGTCAAGAGCTATGATTATCACCGCAAAAAAAATGCAGGAAACTTATGCTAAGTATAATTAAAAAAGCCGCGATATCTTTTAATGTATATTCATTTTATTTTGTTCGATCTTTTTGGCTAAAAGATAGTGGAACTTCAGAAGAATATAAATTAGGCTCTAGCTTTACACTTTTGTTGATAGCAAATTACTCGTGGATATATTTTATCTATAATCAAATTTCGTTTAACTGGAAGGCATTTCTTTTTTTTGTTAGCTGTTATCATATTTTAATTTCTCTGATCTTCTATAAGGATATATTTAATTTGGCTGATGATGCTAAATCGGTAAGATTTACAAAATACTATCCCTTTTTTATTGCTTATCTAAGCATAGGGGGCATATTGCTTTTTGTTGACATATTTTATTACGGATAACTAGACTGAAAAAAAGGTGGAGCTTTCCAATATTATAGTTACTGAAAACTTAAATAGATGAGTTAGTGAATTTGCTTAAACACCAACTAAATGTGAGATCTTTAGTTGGTGTTTATAAAGTTGGAAGATTATAAATTGTTAACTTTTGTTCTCATTTTCATAATCTCTTCCTGCTGCTCTTTCAGCTGCTGCGTCAGTCCCTCAATCTTTTTATTTTGTTCAATAAGATGCAGAATCAGTTCTTCCTGCTGTTTAAGGAGCGTTTTGTTAAGTTTACCCAGTTCAATACCTTCAGTCTCCACTTCTTTTGCGGAAGGAACCCCTGGTAAATGTTTATTTTGTAGCACATAAGATTCCAGTTCGGCCAAAGGCATTGGATTATAGGCTGATTCGAATACGTAGTCTGGCCAGTTTTCACTTTCTACTGTGACCTCTTTCGCTCTGATATTTCCATTGACTGATAGCTTTTCTTTAGGAGTTTCAGTATCAATTCCAACATTGCCATTATTTGTCATGATAGATATAGTACCTCCTGATATTTCATTGGTAAGCTGAAGTGCTTTAGTCCCCCTTGCACCATAGCCGAACCAGGCACTTCTGATATCCGGAGTACTGGTTCTTGCATAGAATTCTATGTAGGTGTGATCGTCCTGAGCGG
Organism: Pedobacter lusitanus; assembly: GCF_040026395.1. Taxonomy (NCBI): domain Bacteria; kingdom Pseudomonadati; phylum Bacteroidota; class Sphingobacteriia; order Sphingobacteriales; family Sphingobacteriaceae; genus Pedobacter; species Pedobacter lusitanus. Next base: position 3,244,904 of record NZ_CP157278.1, on the reverse strand, counting down.
GTTTTAGTGCAATTGCTGATGATCCACCGTTAACTGCAATTCTGTTATTGGGATCTGAAAGAACAATTTTGCGCCATACATTCCATGCGTTATTGCCATTTAATCCTGTCCTGTAGAACAGACCACTGTTATTGAAATTAAGTTGATGGTTAAGATTCCCGGTGGCATCGATCCATGGAGCGACGGTAAGCATTGTACCATAGTCGTCATTGATGACAGCCGGTAATCCTATGATAGCTTTTGATTTAAAATCAAATCGGGCTACATTTTTAAAATCACCGGGTAATTCATTGATGTTGCGGCTGTCTATAACCTGTAATTGAGTTGCAGTTTGGGCGTAAACTAATTGAATGGAGAAGAGTATGCTTAAAGTAAAGAAGAGATTTTTCATAAAAGAGTATAATAAGCCACAAAAGTACTGGATTTTTATGGAGTTATAAATTAAAATCCATCTGCGTTAACAGCGGATTAAAAAAGGGTAGGCAGCCGTTTCTGTTTCGGAAATGTTTTAGTAATTTAGCGCAATAATAAGACTCTCATGAAATTACACATAAATAGCAAGGTAAAGGCTTATACTCTGACTGAGATTCTTGTAGTGCTGGTGATTATTGGAATTCTTGTTTTATTGGCTCTTCCCAATCTTATGCCACTGATTACAAAAGCAAAAACGACGGAAGCCAAATTGCAATTGGAACATCTGACCAAACTGGAGCAAACTTATTTTTATGAGCATTCCAAGTATACCACAGATCTGAACGAACTTGGATTTATTCAGGAGAAATTATCCTCTGATGGGAAAGACGGGAAGGCAAATTATAAAATAGAGGTTACTGCGGCTACAAATAACACCTTTACCGCTAAAGCAACTGCTGTAGCAGACTTTAATGGAAATGGTGTTTTCAATGTCTGGCAGATTGACCAGGATAAGAATCTAAAAGAAGTTACTCCTGACTAATGTTGGTTTTATCTGGCGTAATCCTGATCGTTTTAGGCATCATTGCTTATCAGGATTTTAGGTACAGAGAAGTTTACTGGATTTGTTTTCCACTACTGGCAATTTTGTTCAGTATATATAAAATAACAACTGTTGGTTTGTCTGCTTTACTAACAGATATTATATTTACCGGTGGGTTCTTACTATTGCAGTTTTTAATCTTATGGTTGTATTTCTGTATTAAATATAGAAAAACCGTAAACCTGACCAATGGATATCTGGGTTGGGGTGATATCCTGTTTCTGCTGGCGATTTGTTTTTATCTGTCTCCCGTAAATTATATTGTGTTTTATGTAGTTAGCCTGGTGGTGTCTATTGTTTATGCTCTTTTCACAAGGCTGCTGTCTGAAAAGGAGGAATTAACGATTCCTCTGGCTGGAATACAGGCATTAATATTCGCATTGATTTTAATAGTCGAAAGATCTGCCCGGCTGAATTTTTACGGCGATACGAGCGCTTATTATAACTGGTTGTTGCATTAAAAATTAAAACTTTATATAATACAATGAAAAAAACGCTGCTTATCTTTCTTCTTTTAATTTCAAAACTGAGTTTTGGACAGAATAATTCGGAATGGAACGGATCTGTAGAATTCCCGACAAATTATAAGGTTGGTGATTTTATAGAGTTTTTGGCTGTTCAACCTATAAATGTTAGTGCATCTGGAAACTATGAGGTCTCTATTTCTTATACCAGAGGAAATATTGCTGCCGGTGCAACTTATCTGGCAAGTATTTCGCATTCAAATCCTGATTTATGGAGAGAAGCAGGTAGAGTAAATAGTAACGGTTATTTTATTCATGGTTCTGAAGGACATGCATTTACATTGGATTGCAATACTCAGTATGGTTACCCCCGCTTCAGATTAAGAGCTATTAAAGTGTTGGGAGATGCGGTTACTCCAATAAAAGTTGATATCAAAGTAAGATCTATCAGTCAGAATTCGGGCTGGAATCCTTATAATACAACCGGGACAGATTTAACTGTAAATAAGTTTTTACCAATGACTAACGACTGGAGTTTATATGTTGGTAATCCATTTTTTCCTGATGGTGCAAGCCTTGCTATTAAGGCTATTACTAATGGGAACGTAGGTATTGGTATAGCTAATCCTGCTGAAAAACTTTCTGTCAACGGAAATATCAGGGCGAAAGAAATTAAGGTAGAAACGGATAACTGGCCTGATTATGTGTTTCATGAAGGTTACCCTGTTCAGAGCTTGCCTGAGCTGGAAAAGTATATCAAAATCAATAAACATTTACCTGATATGCCTTCTGCTCAAAAAGCGGAAAATGATGGAATTAGTTTAGGTGAAATGAATAAGTTATTGCTGAAAAGACTGGAGGAGACAACAATGCAGTTAATAGAATTGAATAAAAAGGTTGATCAGCAATATCAATTGATAGATCAGCAGAATAAAAGGATTGATACGCTTTCTGTTAAGAACAAACCCTTGAAAAAGAAATCTAAATAAAATATAAAATGAGAAAAATATTTACGCTTTGTCTGTTTTTTTTAATTCAGTATGTTGCTGTAAAAGCGCAATCTACAGGTTCTTTTCTTGTACAGGGGGATGTTGATAAATTCTATCCTGTAGTTTTTACTGACGGAAACTGGGGTAATAATATAGCCACCGAATTGGAAATAGGTAGATCAGATACTCACATAAATGCACCCTGGAGAGGATCTTTGATTTCAAAATTCAGATTTCATAATTCGGTATGGGGAAACGGATCTAGCTTTGCTGATGTAGAAATACAGAATAATAATGGAATTAGTGGAACAACAGTTTCTTTCGTTGCCGGCTATAAAGATGCTACTTTGCAAAATGGAGGTTTTGATTTTATAATCTGGCTTAAAGGTCAGACATCTTATATTTATAGATCTAACGCCATACAGAATCCGGTAATTTATGATGGTGTTCAAAAAGCATTACCATATCAGGAAGTGAATGGCCGGGCTCACGGTTATAAAACTACAGTTGATTCTTATGTCAATGGTGGTGGTAAGAGTACTACCGGAACCTTGTTTACACACGATGATGGTTTAAACTATATGGCAGGAAATTTAGGTTTAGGAACCTTTGATACTAAAGGTTCGAAGCTTGCAGTCAACGGAAATATCCGGGCAAAAGAAATTAAAGTTGAAGCGGATAACTGGCCGGATTATGTGTTTCATGAAGGTTACCCTGTTCAGAGCTTGCCTGAGCTGGAAAAGTATATCAAAATCAATAAACATTTACCCGATATGCCTTCTGCTCAAAAAGCTGAAAACGATGGAATTAGTTTGGGCGAAATGAATAAGCTATTGTTGAAAAGACTGGAAGAAACAACAATGCAGTTAATAGAATTGAATAAAAAGGTTGATCAGCAATATCAATTGATAGATCAGCAGAATAAAAGGATTGATACGCTTTCTGTTAAGAACAAACCCTTGAAAAAGAAATCTAAATAAAATATAAAATGAGAAAAATATTTACGCTTTGTCTGTTTTTTGTATTTCAGTATGCTGTAGTAAGAGCGCAGTCTAATACAGGTTCATTTACAGTTCAGGGAGATCTTGATAAATTTTATCCGGTAGTTTTTACAGATGGAAACTGGAATAGTAGTGTCGCTACTGAATTGGAGCTGGGTCGTAGTGGGACACATGTTGATGGTGAATGGAGAGGATCACTTATATCAAAATTCCGGTTTCACTGTACGCTTTGGGGCAATGGGTCAAGTTTTGCCGATGTAAATATAAATGACCAAAATTTCAATGGTTTTAATGGCACACCTGCTCCATTTATAGCTGGTTATCGGGATGTGAGTGGCAGTAATGCATCCGTAGATTTCATAATCTGGCTTAAAGGGAAGACAACATATTACTTTAAATCCAATACGAATCAAGCTCCAGCTATTTATGACGGAGTTCAACGCCCTTTACCTTATCAGGAGATAAATGGTCCTGCTCATAATTACAAAACTACTGTTGAACCATACGTGAATTCTAATGGTGAAAGTCTTAATGGAGCTTTATATACACATAACGGTGGTTTAAATTATATGGCAGGAAACCTAGGGTTAGGCACATTTGATACTAAAGGCTCCAAACTTGCAGTCAACGGAAATATCAGAGCAAAAGAAATTAATGTTGAAGCGGATAACTGGCCTGATTATGTTTTTCATGATGATTACCGTAGGATGAATCTGCATGAACTTGAGGCTTATATTAACACAAACAAACATTTACCTGATATGCCTTCGGCTCAAAAAGCAGAAAAAGAAGGTGTAGACCTTGGTGAAATGAACAAGCTGTTACTCAAAAAAATAGAAGAACTGACTCTCCATGTGATAGAGCTGAATAAGCGACTGGATCAGCAGGAGAAGAATAAATAGGGTGATGAACCAGTAAACCAGCAGATAATGAGTTTAAGTGAGCAAGCAATTAACCCGGTATTTATCCATTCGATTTCTAAAGAGCAGGCCTGGAATTACCGGATACTCCCTTTTTTAGTAGATGGGAATACAATGTCTTTTTATTGTGATGCTGCCAGTGAGCCAATTGTATTAAAAGATGAGCTGGAAGTTATTTTAGGAAAAACAGTATCCTTAGAAAGTATCAGTAGCGGCGAAATTGACAGGTTACTTTCCACCTATTATTTTGCTGAAGAAACGGGTGCAAATAAACCTGCTGAGCAGCAGGTTATTTCGACTAATGATGATTTTCTGGCAGCGCTGATCACTGAAGCACGCAGACTGAAAAGCAGTGATATTCACATAGAAACCTATGAACAAAAATGTCGCGTAAGGGTACGCATAGATGGGATGATGGTAGAGCGTTACCAGATACAGCGGGATGATTATCCGGCGTTGGTTAACAAGATCAAGATCATGGCCAATCTGGATATTGCTGAAAAACGTTTGCCTCAGGATGGTCGTATTCATTATAAGTCATCTAAAATGGAAGCTTTTGATATCAGGGTATCTGTTTTACCTACGCTGCATGGAGAGAAAATCGTATTGCGTCTGCTCAATAACAGCAGTGTGGACGTAGATCTGAATACTATGGGCTTATCTGAGATTGATATGCACAATTATATGCAGGGTATACAGCGGCCAAATGGAATTATCCTGATCAGCGGGCCAACAGGATCGGGTAAAACAACTACACTTTATGCTACGCTTAAGTTGCTGAACAAGTCTACCCGGAATATTTTGACGATTGAAGATCCTATAGAGTATACCCTGGAAGGAATTAACCAGGTGCAGCTGAAAGAAAGTATAGGACTGGGATTTGCCTCAGCTTTGAGAACATTTCTGAGGCAGGACCCGGATGTGATTATGGTGGGAGAGATACGTGATCCTGAAACAGCTAATATGGCAATCCGTGCCGCGCTAACCGGTCACCTGGTTTTGTCTACTATTCACACTAACTCGGCCTGGGGGACAGTATCCCGTTTAATGGATATGGGTATACCGGGGTTCCTTGTTGCCAATACTTTAAATACCACTGTTGCACAACGGCTGGTACGTTTGCTTTGTCCGCATTGCAAAACTGAACAGGATTTTGATCCTGTTGGTTATCCAACACAATTTAAAGCGCCTTTTGCTGTTGCGAAACATTTTGTTGCTAAAGGATGCGGCGAATGTTATTATACGGGTTATAAAGGAAGAAAGGCTGTATATGAAGTTATTCCTATTGATACAGAACTGGCTTTTGAAATCAAACAAGGGAATTTGTATATTGACCCACTATTGAAAGCCAGGAAAATTAAAACACTTTCGGAAAATGCTTTTGCTTTGTTTGTAACTGGTGAAACCTCATTAGAAGAGATTTTTCCGCTATTGCTATCTATCTAAATGAAAAATAAATTTTCTGAATACCGAATTACCTCTATTTTCTTTTTCTGTCTTTTTTTTGCTTTTATCGGACGTGTGAATGCACAGGACAATAATGCCGAAAGGTTAAAGCTGATTGATGAACGACTGCGTACCGTATCGGTAACTGTCCCTGGCTTAAACCAAAAGGTACAGCTTGCGATGTCCGGCGCTTCTGCTCAGGAGTTCTTAAGAGCACTCGCTCAGGCCAATAATTTAAATATCAATGTAGATCCACAACTCAATTTTAAAGTCTATAATAACTTTAGAAACGAGACTGCGATTAATATATTGTTGTTCCTGGCAAAAGAATATGATCTGGATATAAATATTATCGGGTCAATTATGTCGGTCACTAAAGTAGTATCACCAAGGGCTATTTTTGTGCCTAAGGAAATTAAGGTGACTTATAATCCTGAAAATGATAAGCTTGGCTTTGAATTGAATGATGACAGTTTAAGACTGGTCGCGAAAAAAATTAGCCAGCTTTCACAGAAAAATGTAGTTGTGCCCATTAATTTGCTTGGGAAAAAAGTTACGGCTTTTATCGCAGCTGCGCCATTTGAAACAGCACTGGAGAAAATGGCTTATGCAAATGAGCTCAAATTGAATAAAACCAATGATAATGTATACATCTTTCAGCCATTGAGCGAAGGGGAAGAATTATATATCAGCGGAGATAATGCAACTGCGGTTAAAAGAAATAATAAACCAACCATGAGCGGGGGCAATGGAGCTCCGCAGGGCAATTTTAATGTCTCAGGACGTAAGGATGCTGCCGGACAGAAATTAATTAGCGTGGATGCGTTGAATACGCCCATTCTGGATTTGATTAAGTCGACCTCTATTGAAGCCGGAGTCAATTATTTTATTTATTCGGACATCAAAGGAAATATTACTACCCATCTGAATAACATCAGTTACGATAATTTTCTGACTGCACTGTTACAGGGTACTGAATATACATTTAAAAAAGATGCCGGCGTTTATTTACTGGGTGAAAGGAAGCTGGAAGGATTAAGGGCAACACGCATCGTGCAATTGCAGCACCGTTCTATTGATACGATCCAGGTCATGATTCCATCTGAATGGAAACGTGGTGTTGAAATTAAAGAATTCAGAGAACAGAATACTTTGCTCTTATCTGGCTCTGCACCGCAGATTAATGAAATAGAGAATTATATCAAACAGATTGACAGAGTTGTACCGATGGTACTCATTGAAGTTACGCTGGTTGATGTTCGTAAAGGTAAAGCTGTAAAAACGGGGATTTCCGCGGGGGTAGATGCTACAAAAAAACCAGGCGGAACTGTGCTTTCCGGACTTGATTATACTTTTGGGTCCAGGTCAATTAATGATTTGCTTTCCAGAATTGGAAGTAACAGTTCGGTCAATCTGGGAAGGGTAACACCTAATTTTTATGTAACACTGAGTGCACTGGAAACGAGTAACAATGTAGAAATCCGGTCGGTACCGAAATTATCTACTTTGAATGGACATAAAGCAACTTTAAGTATTGGTAGTTCCAGATATTATAGTCAGAGCACACAAAACGTAATTCCCTCGTTAAATGCTCAGACTGTAGTGACGCAGCAGTTTACAGAAGTAAATGCCAATCTGGAAATTGATATCAGGCCAATAGTTTCCGGCGATGACCAGGTTACACTGAATATTGGCGTAAATATCTCTGACTTTATCGGGAATCCACCGTTAAATGCTCCGCCACCAAAGTCTACGAGTAAGTTTACTTCTATTATACGTGCAAAAAATGAGGATATGATCGTGCTTGGCGGACTGGAACGTACTGAAAGTAGTGAAACTGGGTCAGGCATTCCTCTTTTATCAAGAATACCTATCCTGAAATGGCTCTTTAGCAGCAGGGAAAAATCCAATAGTAAGGTAGTTACTTTAGTCTTTATCAAACCTACAATCATGTATTAATGATGCTGTCTTCTGAATTAACAACTTCACTGGGTATAGAACTAAAATGGCTGACTGATACCACCTTCAGCTGTCGTTTTTGTGTGCTGACTAAAAATAAAAACAGTTTAACAATTACTTCTAAAAAGGTTGTTGAGGGGTCTTTATCAACGGTTATCGAGTCACTGCCGAGGAATTATCCGGTTGCGCTTACCTTGTCAGGAAAAGGTACACTGCATAAAGTTATCCATACAGAAAATGATCCTGATGCAGCGCAGGTGCTTAAAAATGCTTTTCCCGGTGTTGAAGAGAATGACTTTCACTGCCAGGTATTTACTGATGAGGGTGTTTCTCTGGTCAGTATTGTCCGTAAAAGTATAACTGACCCACTGCTTGATAAACTGGAAAGAGCCGGGATAAAGATTTATAATCTGACGGTAGGAGCTGGGGTTACTACTCATATCTGGCCGCAATTAAGTATCAGGCATAAGGAGATGCGCTTTGACGGCCACATGTTTACTTTGTCAGAAAGTAAGACCTTACTGAATTATAGTGCGAGTCCGGAGTTTAAACATGAGCTTCCTGTTAAAATAGGAGATGAAGCAATAGCCGAAAATATGATTGTAGCCTATGCCGCTGCATTTCAGCTGATGCTCCATGACAGATTATCTGTGATAGCAGCCAATACGGAGACTGTACAGGCAGCATTCGAAAAGTTTCTGGAACAGGCGAAACTTAAAAAGCAGCTTTTGGTAATGACCTTCGGTCTTTTTTTTCTGTTGCTGATTAGTTTTCTGTTGTTCTCTTATTATAATGCGGAGAATTCCCGTCTGGTACGTGAAGTAGGCACTCAAACAGCATCTGCTGATCATACGGAGCTTTTACAAAGGCATATAGCTGAAAATGAATACCTCATGAAACGGCTGGGCTGGAATGGCGGATATAACTATGGCTATTTGTTAAATGAGCTTGGATCGAGCGCGCCAAATCGGCTTGTGCTGACAAATGTCCTGATGAATGATTATAAAACCGATCAGGAAAAACAGCTCATGGAACCCAATATCAGAATTAAAGGGACTACAGATAATCTGGCTGCGGTAAATAACTGGATCTTTATACTGAAAGAGAAGCCATGGGTGAAAACGGTCAGACTGGTGCAGTATCAGCAAGAGGCTGAGAGTGAGCTTTATGAGTTTAATTTATTATTAACCTATTAAGCGATGTTGGATAAATTAGATTTTAAGAAAAAACAGTTACTGGTGATAGCACTTGCTGTGTTATTGCTGTATATAGCCTATCAGTTTTCTTTTAAAAATGCATTTGAAGCCATGCGTCTGAACAGCCAGCTGCGGAAGGATCACCGAAGCGAATCGGGGCAGGTTGTATCCTATCCTCAGATAGAAAGAAAGGATCAGTTTTGCGCGGCTATTATCAAACGTTATAAGGTTAAAAAAGAAGATCGTGAAAACTATTTATGGCAGAGTTTATCAGGAATGGCAATGGCCAATAATGTTGAAATAAGTTTTGTCCAGGGGAACACACTGCCAGCTGATACATCGGCCTTGTCAAAAGGGACGGTAGTTAATCAGTTTAATTTCAGAGGGCCCTATGTGAATATAGTGCATCTTTTAGATACGGTAAGTAAAAGCCCTGGTATAGGGAAAATTCATATGCTCAAACTGGAAAGTCCTAAGAAGGAAAATAAAAAAGCAAATGATAATAGGTTAATCCTTGTTTTAGGGTTGAAAGGCATAGAAGGTTGATTATTTCTTACTGGGTTAATATTTAGTTGGAATACGTTACATTTCTTTATATAAAATAATATTACATTTAATTATGAATAAATCGTTGTTGGTATTGCTTGGTTTCTTGTTTTTATTTGCGGGCTGCAAAGAATTTATAGAGCCATCTCTGGGGGGTAAACGTGTTAATTTATTGGGGCCTGGCGATAAAGCAGAAAGTATTATTTACGATCAGACTTTCTGGTGGGAGACGCATGATGATGCATTGAAATACCGCCTGCAGATCGTAACCCCGAAATTTGACAGCGTAACAAAACTTATTGCAGATACATTGATGACAGGCAATAAATTCCCAACCTCGCTTGAACCAGGAAGATATGAGTGGCGGGTAAGACCGGAAAATGGAAGCAGCAAAGGAGATTATACAACAAGAAGTTTTGTCATTTATCCTTCTTCGATTAAAGAACAGTCGGTGCAGGCCTCATTGCCGGCCGCTGGTTTAATTACCAATGCAGGTAGCCAGCGTTTTGAGTGGCTTAAGTTATTTGGTGCTCAGAATTATCGTTTGCAGGTAGATAACAATAATTTCGCGGATGAGACTAAACTGATTTTAAATACGGTCACTAATAACCTGAATTATATACAGCAAATTCCGTCTGACGGGACTTACCAGTGGCGTGTACGCGCAGAGGCTGGTGCTGATAATTCCAAATGGTCTATAGTAAGAACTTTTATTTATGATATTACGCCTCCTGCTAAGGTTGTGTTGTCTGCCCCTGGAAACAATCAGACAGTTACCAAACCTGCAAAACTAGTTTGGAACACATTCGCTGATGCTGATAAATATGAATTGAAAGTATGCAAAGGGGATACTTCAACGGTGTTTAACAATACATTCCCAATGATATTGACGGATGGCTCATATACGCTTAACGAAGGAGAAAGTACAATGAAAATATTCTGGAAAGTTCGCGCGATAGATAAAGCAGGTAATAAAGGTGCTTACAGCGATTTTTTCAGTTTTACGATTCAATAGGATGAAAGGAAAGAAGTTTACTTACCTCCTTATTGTTTGCGTTGCAGGGGTATGGGGTATTATTTTTTATCGGATTTATGCTGGTCTTGAACAGGAAGATGAACTGCCTGTCGCGATAGTGAGTAAAGGGAAACCTGAATATTTCAAACTGGTCAACCATGAAACGGACAGGGTTGCACTGAATTTAAATTACCGCGATCCTTTCGCAGTTATATCTTCCCCGGTTAAAAGTATTGCTGACCCGGCTGCTGTTCAGCATGAAGTTAAATTGTTATCTACTCCAGTTATGCCTAAACCGATGGTTAACTGGTCTGCTATTCAGTATACGGGGTATATCAATAACCCGAGTACTAAAAGCAGAATTGCTATTATCAAAGTGAATGGCAGAGAGGGAATGCTGACTGAAGGGCAAAGTCTGGAAGGACTTAAACTGATCAAAAATGCCGGGGATTCAGTTAAAGTCCGGTATCAAAATAGTACAAAATATATTAGCTTAAAATAATATGCGCATTTACCTGCTGACTTTATTTCTTTTTACGGTGCCAGTTCTTCCTCTGAGTGCACAGCAAAAATTTTCTTCTTATTTAGATAATTACAAACATACAATTAGCTATGCTGATCATAAGGTTACACTGCATGTGCAGACGGATGATCAGATACTTCGTTATACAGATTTAACGAAGTCATATTACTGGTACAGTAACAACCAGATCAAGATTACTCAGGGGGGATTTAGCGGGAAATTGTTAAATGGACTTTACAGCAGTTATTATGATAATAAGAGTTTGCAGGAACAGGGATATTTTAAGATGGGACTAAAGACGGGGGAGTGGAAAAGCTGGACCGAGGACGGACAGCTGATCAGTGATGTGACTTTTTATAATGGTGTGCCTGAGGGAGACTTTTATAAATATGATGGTCATGGAAAGTTACTGGAGAAAGGAAGAAATGTAAATGGGAAACTGGAGGGAGAGTTTGTAAAGTATCAGGGAGATAGCTCAGTCTCTGTTAAGTATAAAAATGGAGTTGTTGTTCCTCCGAAAATTAAAGAGAAAAAAGGTCCGGGCTGGATTAACCGGTTTTTTAAAAAGAAGAAATCTACAAATGTTGTAAAACCAGTTTAAAATTATGATAAAGAAAATTATTGCACTCAGTATTGGAGGTTTGTGTTTTTGTTTGCAGGGGTTTGGACAAGAGACAGGCGATTTTAGCCAGGTTACGGTTAAGGTCGGGGAACTTATTAAAGGTTACGGAGCAGATGGCTATTACGGATGGGGGCTGAATAAAAATAAAGCTTTTGATATCCGTCCAAATTCTCCAGATCAATCTCCATATGTAATTAATCATCATACGGGACTGACTTTCTCTGCTCATTCAGTGTACGGAGGAATCAGGTTTTATAATCAGGCATATCCTGGTTTACCTTTGGACCCTGCTAACGGAGCTACAATGGTAATGAGTATAACCAATAATGCTGTTGGTATAGGAACAACCAACCCACGTGTTTTGTTGGATGTAGGTGGTGATGTCAGTAATGGTAAACTTGGAGCTGTTTTAGGACGTCTTCCTGAAGGGGATAGCGAAGGTGATGGTACTTTTGTTGGGTTAAGAGGCTTTACTACGAATGCCAGTAATAAAAGTTTTGCCCTGGAACACAGTTTTTATGGTAAGGTAAACAGTTCTATTAATTTCTTTAGGGGAGATGGTAAAGATGGTGGTTTTATTGCATTTAATACAATGAATAATGCGGAAAGAGTACGTATTGATGCCTATGGTAATGTAGGTATTGCAACGGTTAAGCCAATAGCTTTACTGGATATTGGTACCGATATCAGCAATGGTAAACTAGGAGCCGTTTTCGGCCATCTTCCTGAGGGAAATCTTGAAGGAGAAGGAACTTTTCTAGGGGTAAGAGGAACTAGCACTTCTACAGTTGGTGGAAAAAGCTTTGCTTTGGAACATAGTTTTTATGGTAAGGTAAATAGTTCTATCAATTTTTTTAGAGGTGGAGATAAGATAGGTGGTTTTATCGCTCTTAATACAGGCAATAATATTGAACAGGTGCGTATTGATGCATCTGGAAATGTAGGTATCGGAACTACAACGCCAACTGCCAAGCTTTCTGTGAATGGAAATCTATGGGCAACTGAAATCAGGGTTGATTCTACTAATCCCTGGCCGGATTATGTGTTTGAACCCTATTATGAGAAATTACCACTGACAGAACTGGAAAGCTTTATTAAAATCAACAAACATTTACCTGAAATACCTTCTGCCGGAACGATTGCAAAAGAAGGTATTGATTTGGGCGATATGAATGCAAAGCTCTTGAAAAAAGTTGAAGAGTTAACCTTGTATCTGATAGAGCTTAAAAAGGATAATGAAGTGCTGAGTGAAAGAGTTAAGAAATTAGAAAACAAAAATTAAGGTGAAATATATTTATTCTTTAGTATTATCCCTGTTCCTGGTATCAGGTTTAAATGCACAGACCATTACAGGACCAGCAGGTTATAGGGTAATAAATTTAGGAGATAATGGTACCGGGGATTATACCAGGTCATTGATCCTATTACATGAAGCCTATAATAATGTAACGCCCTTGTCATTTAATAATGCAGTAGGAACTATTACTGCTTTCAGAGGTAATACCGGAGCATTTAGCAGGATTAATATAGCCACCATAAATACAACTTCTGCCTATGGGAGTAATTCAGGAACTATTCAATCTTATGCTGAAGATTCACCCTGGAAACTTAAAACCTGTATGTATAACGGTAAAAAATATATGGCACTGGAAGTTCCTTATCTGGATGCCTATCATAATCATGGGTATCAATTTGCCGGGTGGACCAATTCAAGTGCAGAGAATTTAAAAGTAGTTAATTATATGGCCAATGGTCAGCCGGTTAATCAGGATATTCTTACAGATATTCAGGATTTCAATTCAAATATGACCGAAACACATAATGCAAAGGATTTGAATCTTTATGCAAATGTCAACATAGGTACTAATGTAACTTCGACTGGTTATCAGCTTCAGGTAAAAGGCAATGTTCGTGCACAGGAAATTAAGGTAGAAATGGACGCATGGCCTGATTATGTTTTCGAACCATCTTATGAAAAATTATCTCTGACTGAACTAGAGAGTTTTATTAAAACAAATAAGCATTTACCTGAGATACCCTCAGCAAATACTGTTGCTAAAGAAGGTATTGAGCTAGGTGATATGAATGCCAGACTTTTAAAGAAAATTGAAGAACTGACTTTGTATGTTATTGAGTTAAAGAAAGAAGTCAATCAGCTTAAAAAAGAGAACAAGCTAAAGTAATCCAGTAAATACAAAAGATGTTAAAAGCCGGAGCCTTATATTTTGCTATAGTTGTAGCTTTTTTTATCGCAATAATTACGGCTTCACTGATTATGCTTGCTGCGCATTTCCGGACTTCTTATATGAAGGAAATGCGGTATACCCGGCTTTTGACTAATTTGAATTCTGGTATAGCTTATGTACTCGCTGATGATGGCTCATCCGCCTCGAAAAAGGAAATAGATTTATTCGGTAAACAGTCTGATAGTGTCCTGATCGAAAGAAAAAACTGGGGTATCTATGATCTTGGAGTAGTGAGAACTCATATACTTGGAGACACAATTGGCAGAGTTTTCTTTACCGGAATAAACACGGATAAAGATTTGGATGTATTGTACCTGAGTGATGAAGATCGTCCTGTTTCGGTCAGCGGAAAAACACAGCTAACCGGAAATGGTGCCTTGCCTAAGGCTGGTATTAAACAATCTTATGCTGAAGGTAAACCTTATACAGGAAATAAAAACATGATTGACGGGAAAATTACCTCCAGTACCCGGACATTAAAAGGACTGAATAACGGGATGATTAAGGAGCTGGAGGCAAAGCTTAAGACTGATACAAAATTATTGAACTCCTTTAATCCTGTAAAGTTGAGTGTCTCCTTTAAAGATTCAACAAAGACTTTCAGATTGCTTCCGGGAACAGTAATAGAAGGGGATTTATCGGGCAATATCATTTTAATATCGGATTCTTCGGTTGTTATTTCTGCGGCAGCTAAGCTTAATCATATCCAGATATATGCACATGCCGTTAAGATAGAATCTGGTTTTAAAGGAAAATGCCAGATTTTTGCAAGAGATTCTGTAGTTGTTGGTGATAACGTGCATTTTGATTATCCTTCAACAGTGGGTGTGATACGTACGATTGGTGCTGCTGAACAGCCTTCAATAATATTTGGTAATGGTTTACAATTTAACGGAATTGTGTTTAGCTACGAGGATAAACGAAGCGCCATGCAGACCATGATCAGTCTTGGGAAGGAAAGTCGGTTAATTGGCGAATTATACAGCACAGGGCTTGTAAAGATGCAAAAAGGAGCATTCATTGCAGGAAAGGTCTCGTGTAACCGTTTTATCATGCAGACGCCGGTAACCTTATATGAGAATTTTTTAATTGATGTTGTTTTTAACCGCAAAGCCAGAAGTAAATATTATCTGAGTTCGGGGTTGTTTGAAGGGCAGTCTAAGGAGAAAGGGATACTGGAATGGTTAAAATGAAAGTACAGGCTTCTACCTTGATTGAGGTGTTGATTGCCATGGTTATTATCATGATTGTTTTTACACTCGGAATCAGAATTTTTAATAATGTGATGTATAGCAGCCCTGCGTCAAAGAAGATACAGGTACAGCAGCAGCTTGATATTTTTTCTAAAGAGATACAGCTCCGGGGATATCCGGAAAAGCCAGAGATAATTTTAGATAGCGTACTTTATAAGTTTACAATTGATGATAATAATGTAAATGGATTGAAACATGTGGAAATTACTGCCAGTGAACATGAACATCATCTGGGACATATAGATATTTTATATAAGGGAAAAAGCCATGAGGAATAAAGTATCGGCCTTTACGCTCATGGAGGTTACTGTTGCGATGCTGATTTCCGCTCTGGTGATTACAATCTGTTATACTGCATATGGATTGATACAGGGATATTATTTACGGTTCGGGGAGAAAAATAAGACTTCTGCGATTGTACTGGATTTAAAACATGTGCTGGAAAGAGACTTTTTTAAAGCGGTGCATATTATCCGGACGGAGGATGGACTTAGTATAGAGCAGGATAGTTTAGTAATTGATTATATTTTCAATGATAAACAGGTATTAAGGGAAATCAAGAGTCTGCACACGGACACATTTGCTATGCCGGTACAGCAAATGAAATTTTCTTTTGAGGGACGTGAGGTTAATGTGGCAGATACTGTAGACCAGGTCAACCTTGAACTCCAGATGGATAAGGATACAAAAGTACCGTTACAGATCAATAAGTATTATAGTTCTGCCGATTTATTTAAGTAATTATGGGGTCTATCGATATATCAAATTTTAAGCAGAAACCTAAGAAGACTAATGAAGGTTCAAAGACAGGTATACTTGACTTTTTGAACAGGGATATTGCTTTTGGTGATGGCCAGTTACCGGATAAAAAAAAGGAAGCTTTTTATAATGAGCTGGGTACGCTAACCCGGTCTGGTATTGATATTAAGACCGCGCTTGATCTGACGAGCAGTTCTTATACCAAGCCAAAGGATGTTGAGTTATTTAAGAGCATCCGGGAAGCTGTAGTCGCTGGAAAGTCCTTGTCTGAGACCTTAAAGGATCAGGACAAATTTAGTAGTTATGAATATTACAGTGTGCGTATTGGTGAAGAAACAGGGAGATTGGGAGAGGTTTTAAATGAACTGGCGAAATACTTTAAGAGTAAGATTCAGCAGCGGCGAAAAATTATAGGAGCGATTACTTATCCTGCATTGGTATTGAGCACTTCATTTGCTGCGATCTTTTTCATGATTAAGTTTGTAGTGCCAATGTTTGCTGATGTATTTAAGCGTTTTGGGGGTAAGCTCCCTTATCTTACGGCATTAATTGTAAGTTTTTCGGACTGGTTTGACAAGTATATTTATGTGATGCTTTTTGGCATTGTAGCTTTAATTGTGTCTTATCTGATCAGCAGGAAACAACCGTGGTTTCAGCGGGTTTCAGCAAAAGTTATTCTGAGAATACCACTGGCGGGTGATATTGTAAAAAAGGTATACCTGGCACGTTTTGCGAATACGATGCGATTGTTAACAGGAACGAATACGCCTTTACTGCATGCACTGGGGATGGTTAAACAAATGATTGTTTTTTATCCGATAGTAGAATCGTTAACTCAGGCGGAAAAAGATATCCTGCATGGCAGCAGTCTGTCTGAAACACTGGCTAAACATGATTTTTATCCGGTTAAGTTTATACAGATGATCAAGATAGCAGAAGAAGTTAATAAGCTGGAATATTTCTTTGAACAGCTATCCACTCAATATACTGAAGAAGTGGAATATAAGACAAATGCGATTAGCGGCTTGCTGGAGCCTTTGATTATTATCTTTTTAGGACTGGCGGTAGGTGTGATTCTGATAGCAATGTATTTACCTATGTTCCAGATGAGTAATAGTTTTTAGGTGGAAATAGGTGAGTTTTTCTGAACTGGTGAGGTAATTAGAAAATTGAGGCTGGACCTGACTGCCTAACCTCAATTTTATTCATGTTGTTCTTATTATATGATTGCTGAAATTATTTATTTTTTAGCCCGGTCATTTCCTCTTTCATCATTTTATTCTCCCGTTTTACACTTTCTAACTGTTCTTTAATATCAATCATATACAAAGTCAGCTCTTCTATTTTTTGCAGGAGTTTTATATTCATTTGACCCAGTTCTAAACCATTCTTTTTCATCTCGTCAGCTGAAGCTATTTCAGGTAAATGATTTTTATCCCTGATATAAGCTGCGACTTCTTCCAATGGTTTTAACTGGTAATCTTTCTGGAATACAAAATCTGCTCCGGCGTCAACAGAAACTTTTACTTCCTGTGAATGAATATTACCTGCTACAGTTAATTTAGCATCGGGTTTTACAGTACCTATGCCAACGTTGCTGTTATCAGAATTGATAAATAGTGATGCTCCCATCCAGTTATTGCTGGTTTTACCCCATCCTCCGATTACAAAGTCTCTTCCCTGATAAGTCAGTGCTAAAATATCAGGGGTCTGTCCCCATGCGCCTGTAATAGCTGTTCCCCGCCCCAGGTAACCAAGAGGATTAGTGCCTTCTGTAAAGCTAACCAGATTCGTAATTGTAGCGCCGTTAACATGAAGTTTGGCTTCCGGACTTGTCGTTCCCAGACCTACATTACCATTGTCAGAATTAATAAATAATGAAGCTCCCATCCAGTTGTTATTGGATTTTGCCCATCCCCCTATAGCAAAATCTTTTGCCTCATAAGTTAAGGTTAGTAAATTTGGTAGCGGATTCCATGCTCCGGTAATCGTGGTTCCGCGACCCAGAAAACCGTAATTAGTTGTGCCTTCGGCAATAGTAACAAAAGAGGTTACCGTACCCGTATTAGTTTGGGAATAGCCTGATGCAGTAAGCAAGGTTAAGCAGACAATTATAAGCGCTTTTTTTATCATAATTTTTGTGGTTAAATTCATGTCCTAAATTTCAGGAAAGGACAAGTGTCTAAAAAAAAAGCCCGAAACTATCATCCCGGGCTTTTGTATGTTTTACTATATGTAGTCTTACATCAGATCAAATCCGATATCTTCTCTGAAATATTTTCCGTCAAAATATATCCTTGCTGCATCAGCTGTTGCTGACTGTAAGGCTTCAAACATGTTATCCTGTAAACTGGTTATTGCTAATACGCGTCCGCCATTACTTTTAATCACGCCTCCTTCAGCAATAGTTCCTGCATGGAAAGCCAGTGATTTACGGATGTTATCAATTCCGGTCATTACTTTACCCTTTTCATAGTCTCCTGGGTAACCACCAGCTACAATCATTACTGTTGCAGCACTTTTAGGACTGATCTTCAATTGAACATCTTTCAGTTTTTTCTTCGAAGTAGCAATGAACAGTTCTACCAGGTCATTCTCAATTCTCGGGAATACACTTTCAGTTTCAGGATCACCCATTCTGCAGTTATATTCTATGATCATTGGTTTATCGCCAACTTTGAATAATCCGAAGAAAATGAAGCCTGTATAATCTATTTTATCTTTCTTTAATCCGTTTATTGTAGGGATGATAATGCTGTTTTCTACCTCTTTTAAGAATTTCTCATCAGCAAACGGAACTGGAGAAACAGATCCCATACCTCCTGTATTCAGTCCGGTGTCACCCTGGCCAATACGCTTGTAATCTTTTGCTTCCGGTAAAATCACATAGTTATCACCATCGGTTAATACAAATACAGATAATTCAATACCAGTCAAAAACTCTTCGATAACAACTATTGCTCCTGCATTACCGAATTTGCCTTCACTTAGCATTAAAGTTAGTTCTGCCTGTGCATCTGCTGTGGTTTCACAAATTAAAACGCCTTTACCAGCAGCTAAGCCATCTGCTTTCAGTACAACGGGTAAGCTGTGCTTTTCAAGATAAGCCAGTCCTTCTGCCAGTGTATCTTTAGTGAAAGATTTAGAACCCGGATGCGGAATACCATGGCGTGCCATAAATTCTTTGGAGAAATCCTTGCTGCCTTCCAGTATAGCACCTTCTTTTTTGGGGCCGATAACTGGAATTCCGGCAAGCTTTTCATCTGCCAGGAAAAAATCATGAATACCATTTACCAGAGGTTCTTCAGGTCCGACAACAACAAGTTCAATTTTTTCTGCTAAAACAAATGTTCTGATAGCTTCAAAATTATTTGGATTAAGATTTACATTTTTACCATATGCTGCTGTCCCACCATTACCCGGTGCGATAAATAGCTGTGAGCATTGCTCAGACTGACTCATTTTCCAGGCGAAAGCGCTTTCTCTCCCACCAGAACCTAATAATAAGATATTCATATGGGCAAAGATAACCGCTTTGCTTAAAAAAACTGTTTAAAATTTCTAAGATCATCAATTTATAGTTTCCTAATCATTACCCGGAGATGACAATTTGTACTTATCTGCTTAAATAAAGATCATATAGCTAATGCAATTACAAGATATTTTGTAGTTTTATGCCTCGATAACTGACAAAGTGGCCTGTCCGATGATATGGCTTGGTTGTTGTAAAATGATGATTTTAAAACAAATAAAACATAAATAGAAACGATGCTAGGATTTTTAACCAAAGTTTTTGGAAGCAAATCAGAAAGAGATATTAAGGCAATCCAACCACTTGTCATTAAGATAAATGAAGAATACGCTAAACTTTCGGCCTTAAGCAATGATGAATTGCGGAATAAAACTGTCTATTTTAAGGACATTATTGCCAAATCTTTAGCTGAGATTGATACTCAAATTAGTACACTTAAAACTGATGCTGAAAGTCAGGAATTATCATTGCCTGAAAAAACTGCCATTTATGAGCGGATTGATGCGTTGGTAAAAGACAGAGATAAAGAATTAGAAGTTGCCCTGCTGGGAATTCTTCCGGAAGCCTTCGCTGTTGTCAAAGAAACCTCAAGACGTTTTTCTGAAAACCCTACACTTGAAGTAACCGCTTCGGCATATGACAGAGATTATGCTGCGCGCAGAGCCAATGTGAAAATTGAAGGTGATAAAGCTTTCTGGGCTAATACCTGGGATGCTGCGGGGAGTACAGTAGTATGGAACATGGTACACTATGATGTTCAGCTGATTGGTGGTATTGTACTACATAATGGTAAAATCGCCGAGATGGCAACGGGTGAGGGTAAAACACTGGTAAGTACATTACCTGCTTATCTGAATGCATTAGCTGGTCAGGGTGTACACATTGTAACAGTGAATGATTACCTGGCACGACGTGACTCGGAGTGGAATGGTCCTTTATTTGAATTCCATGGTATCAGAGTAGATTGTATCGATAAACACGAACCTAATTCTCAGGAACGCAGAAACGCTTATCTGGCAGATATTACTTATGGTACCAATAATGAGTTTGGTTTTGATTACCTGCGTGACAATATGGCGCAGGAACCAGGTCAGCTTGTTCAGCGCAAACTGCATTTCGCTATGGTTGATGAGGTCGATTCAGTTTTAATTGATGATGCACGTACTCCATTAATTATCTCTGGTCCGGTTCCTTTTGGTGATCAGCATGAATTTCATGAACTGAAACCAAGAATTGAGCGTTTGGTTAATGCACAGAGAGAATATGTAACCAAAGCTTTAAATGAAGCTAAGAAATTAATCGCTGATGGTAAAACCGGAACCGAAGAAGGTGAAGGTGGTCTGGCTTTATTAAGAGCACACCGTGGTTTACCAAAAAATAAAGCACTGATCAAGTTTTTAAGTGAAGGAAATAATAAAAATATCCTGCTTAAAACTGAAAATAGCTATATGGCTGATCAGTCTAAAAATATGCCTAAAGTTGATGCTCATTTATATTTCTATATTGATGAGAAAAACAATCAGGTAGAATTAACAGAAAAAGGAATTGAGCTGATCACTAAATCTGGTGAAGATGAGCATTTCTTTGTATTGCCTGATGTAGGTACTGAAATTGCTGAAATTGAGAAATCAACTCTGGAAAGCGAAGAAAAAGTTGCGAAGAAAGATGAACTGATGCGTGACTACTCTATCAAAGCTGAACGTGTTCACTCCGTAAATCAGTTGTTAAAAGCTTATACCTTATTTGAAATCGACGTTGAGTATATCATCGACGAAGGTAAAATCAAGATTGTTGATGAGCAGACTGGTCGTATTATGGATGGCCGTCGTTATTCTGACGGTTTACACCAGGCGATTGAAGCTAAAGAGAATGTGAAAGTAGAAGATGCTTCACAGACTTACGCTACAGTTACTTTACAGAACTTCTTCAGAATGTACCATAAATTATGTGGTATGACTGGTACAGCAACAACAGAGGCTGGCGAGTTCTGGTCTATTTACAAACTGGATGTGGTAGAAATACCAACAAACAGAGTGATGTTAAGATTAGATCAGCAGGATTACGTTTACCGTACTGTTCGTGAAAAATATAATGCAGTTGCAGAAGAGATCGTTAAATTAACAGAAGCAGGCAGACCGGTACTGGTTGGTACGACTTCGGTAGAGATCTCTGAGCTGTTAAGCCGTATGCTTAAATTACGTGGTATAAAACACAACGTACTGAATGCTAAAATGCACCAGAAAGAAGCTGATATTGTTGCTGAAGCAGGTCAGGCCGGTACGGTGACTATTGCAACGAACATGGCTGGTCGTGGTACGGATATAAAACTTGGCGCCGGCGTTAAAGAAGCAGGTGGTTTAGCTATTGTTGGTACAGAGCGTCATGAGTCACGTCGTGTAGACAGACAGTTACGTGGTCGTTCAGGTCGTCAGGGAGATCCGGGTTCATCTCAGTTCTTCGTTTCACTGGAAGATAACTTAATGCGTTTATTTGGTTCTGAGCGTATTTCCAATATCATGGTTAAGATGGGAATTGAAGATGGTGAAGTAATTCAGCATTCGATGATTACCAAATCTATTGAGCGTGCACAGAAAAAAGTAGAAGAAAATAACTTTGGTATCCGTAAGCGTTTACTGGAATATGATGATGTGATGAACTCACAGCGTTCAGTAATCTATGCTAAACGTAAAAATGCTTTGTTTGGCGAACGTCTGGATGTAGACATGAACAACATGGTATTTGATGTTGCTGAAGACGTTGTTTCTGAATATAAAGAAGCTGGTAATTATGAAGGATTCAAATTAGAGGTTATCAAAAACTTCTCTCTGGATACTGATATTACAGAAGCTGAATTCAGTTCAAGAAGCATTCATATCTTAACTGATAAGTTGTTTGAGGAAGCAACTACTTTTTATACAAGAAAATCTGAAAATATCATCCTTCAGGCAATGCCGGTATTAACACAGGTATTTGAAGAGCGTGGTGATCATATTGAGCAGATTGTAGTTCCTTTCACTGATGGAATCAGAAGCATTCAGGTTCCTGTAGAACTGAAAAAAGCAATTGCTAATCATGGTAGAGAAGTAACGAAATCATTCGAGAAAACTATCGTTCTTGCTTTAATCGATGAATCATGGAAAGAGCATTTGCGTGAGATGGACGAATTGAAACAGTCTGTACAAAACGCAGTTTATGAGCAGAAAGATCCATTGATCATTTATAAAATGGAAGCCTTCAACCTGTTTAAAAATATGTTGAATGCAGTAAATAAAGAAGTAGTAAGTTTCTTATATAAAGGTGGTATCCCGATGCAGCAGGAAGCTGATGATATCAGAGAAGCTCAGGCTCCTAAACCGGCACCAAGCAGATTAAAGATGTCAAAACCTGAATTTGCTTCGTCAACCAGTACAGGTGATGTAGAGTTTGATGATACCCGTGAAGCTGCTCCGCAACAGCCTATACGTAAAGAAGTAACTATTGGAAGAAACGATCCTTGCCCTTGTGGAAGTGGTAAGAAATACAAAAACTGTCATGGTGCAGGATTGTAATTTGTAATACACATAAAGAATGCCGATTTTTGTAAAAAGAAATCGGCATTCTTTTTTTATAACAGTTTTTACCCTTCCTATGAGATCATTTTTTACATTTATTATTTGTTGCTTTTCTTTGGCTGGTTTAGCCCAGAAAAGAGGAGAGGTGGTTATTCTTAAAGATCCGCTGGTAGACAGCCTGATTGAAAAGAGGATTGCCTTAAGTAAAAAAGTAGCTCCTGTAACCAGTCAGAGGGCTGGTGGAGCTATTGTCTCGCAAATGGGCTTTCGTGTCCAGGTATTTTATGGCTCTGACAGGAGACAGACTTTTAATGAACAGGCACGTTTTAAATCGGCTTATCCAAAGCTGAATACCTATATCACCTATAAAGAACCAAATTATTATCTCCGTGTTGGAGATTTCAGAACACGTCTGGAAGCCCAGAGACTGATGAATGAACTCAGATCAACATTTCCGACTCTGTTCATTTTCAGAGAAAAAATCAATGCACCCCGTTTATAGCCAATCAGATGATTAACAAAGAGCAGATTCAAAATTTAGCGAATACTATATTTCAGGACGTTGTCGGTTACCGCCGTCATCTTCACATGAATCCGGAACTTTCTTTTGAAGAGTTTCAGACCTCAGCATTTATTAAGGATAAACTGACCGAATGGGGTATTCCCTTTACAAGTATGGCTAATACCGGTGTAGTTGGTCTGATTACAGGAGATCTGCCTTCTGAAGAGGTTATCGCCTTGCGTGGAGATATGGATGCCTTACCAATTATTGAGGCTAATGACAAGCCTTATACTTCACAAAACCCAGGGGTAATGCATGCCTGCGGACACGATGTTCATACTTCTTCTTTGCTGGGTGCTGCTTATATTCTGAATAAGATGAAAGCAGAATTTGGCGGGACAATCAAATTAATCTTCCAGCCAGGTGAAGAAATGCTACCTGGTGGGGCAAACCTGATGATTCAGGAAGGCGTGTTGGAAAATCCAAGACCTTCAAATATTGTAGGACAGCATGTAATGCCGTGGATTGATGCCGGAAAAGTAGGTTTCCGTTCTGGTATATACATGGCTTCTGCTGATGAATTGTATGTTACCGTAACAGGAAAGGGCGGACATGGAGCTCAGCCACAGCAGAATATTGATCCTGTATTGATTACCTCTCATATTATTGTTGCCTTACAACAGATTGTGAGTCGTAATGCTGATCCAAGACTGCCATCAGTGCTTTCCTTTGGAAAAGTAATTGCAAACGGTGCGACTAATATTATTCCGAATGAAGTTAAAATAGAAGGAACTTTCAGAACACTGAATGAAGAGTGGCGTGCTGAAGCCAAACGTCTGATGAAGAAAATGGCTGAAGGTATTGCTGAAAGTATGGGCGGAAGCTGTGAGTTCAATATCATGCATGGCTATCCTTTTTTAGTGAATGAAGAAAAACTAACTGCCAGTGCGCGTGCCTATGCAGAAGATTATCTGGGTGCAGAGAATGTTGTGGATCTGGATATCTGGATGGCAGCAGAAGATTTTGCTTATTATTCTCAGGTTACCAATGCTTGTTTCTATCGTTTAGGTACCGGAAATGCAGCAAAAGGAACCTTGTATTCTGTGCATCATCCTAATTTTGATATAGATGAGGATGCGCTGAAAATATCGACCGGACTGATGGCATATATTGCGCTGAAGCAATTAGGAAACTAAAGATGAAGAGTCTGTTAATTGCAGCTTTGATGGTATGCTCATTTGGAGGTTTTGCTCAGCAGATCCCCCGTTTTAATCCGGATAGCATTAAAACTATCCAGCTGGATTCAAATGTGAATATTGTTGCACAAAAGCTGAGTGTGGAGACCTTTATTAAGGCAATCACTACAGATACCAGTTTTTATGCCGCATTCAGAAAGATGAAGAAGTATAGTTTCATTGCTGAAAACAGGATCTATACTTATGATAAGAAGAATCAGGTAAACGGAAAGATTTATCGCAAAATCCGGCATACGAATTCCGGACCGGTAAAAATGGAGTACCTGGTTAAACAGGATACAGGAAAAGTGTTTAAGAAGAATGGCAAATATCAGCTGTATACAGTAGAGATGTTTGATTATATTTTTATGAATGCTTATAAATCTGATCTGGTTGCCGATGCACCCACGGCTTCTCCGGGAGCTAAAGGAGATACCAATGCCAGCTATAAAGATAAACTGAAAACTTTGATTTTTAATCCGGGAAAACCTGTAAAGGGGATCCCCTTTATTGGAAGTAAAACAGAAATTTTTACGGCCAATATGCGCCAGTATTATGATTATAATTTCCAGAGCGGAACCTATCTGGATTCAATCCCTGTGTATCGTTTCAGGGTCAGTGTGAAAGATGACTTAAGTAAATGGACTAAGGATGGATTAATGATTAAAGAGCTGGTTACAATTTTTGATAAGCGTGATTTTGCTATTCTGGGACGTTATGTAGATATGAAATACAGCAACATGCTGTTTGATTTTAATGTGCAGATGAATATTGAAATGGGTTATTTTGGAGAGGATAAACTGCCAACCAAAATTACTTATCAGGGAAACTGGAATGTACCTTTCAAGAAAGAAGAACGCGCGAGCTTTTTGATTTTACATAAAGATTATCATTAAAATACAGAGAGAGGACCTTGCAAAGCTTACCTAAAAAGTCTTAAATTGGTTAACTTTGAATATCCGGTAATAGTGACCGGATATTCCTGAAACCTATTCTAACCTCAAACCACCTATTAATGAAAAGACTAACCCGAGCAATGGTATTTCTGGCTGCAGGATGCTTATTGATTACTTTTATGGCAATGAAAACCAAATCTAAAAAGATTATCTTTTTTGGTGATTCCATTACTCAGATGGGTGCGAAACCCGGAGGATATGTTGATCTGGTTAAAAAAACACTTGGCCCGGATGCTTATGAGGTCATTGGAGCGGGGATAGGTGGTAATAAAGTATATGATCTTTATCTGCGTTTAGAGGACGATGTGCTCAATAAAAAACCAGATCTGGTTGTGATCTATATCGGGGTAAATGATGTCTGGCATAAACAGACCTCACATACAGGGACTGATCTGGATAAATTTGTGAAATTCTATCAGGCCATGATTAATAAAATTCAGGCTAACGGCTCTAAAATTGTTGTTTGTACGCCTGCAGTAATTGGGGAGAAAAAAAATGGAGCTAATGAAATGGATACTGAGCTGGATAAGTTTTCAGCAGCTATCCGGGAACTGGCCACTAAAAATAAGCTGCCTTTGTGTGATCTGAGAAAGTTGTTCACGGATTATGATTTGCAGAATAATCCCGAGGATCTTTCCAAAGGAATTTTAACAACAGATGGAGTCCATCTGAATGAAAAGGGTAACAAAACTTTAGCTGAGACGTTGTTACCATTTGTAAAGTAATTTGTTTTAATGATATATCAGGATACTATTAACAAAATCATGGACACTTCCCGTATTGAGGAAGTTGTCGGTGATTTTGTGTCTTTAAAAAAGCGTGGGACAAGCTTAATTGGTAATTGTCCTTTCCATAATGAGAAAACACCTTCTTTTCACGTTTCGGTAACCAAAGGTATTTACAAATGTTTTGGTTGCGGTAAAGGGGGGGATTCTGTGCGTTTCATTATGGACCACGAGAAGTATTCTTATCCTGAGGCTTTAAAATATCTCGCGCAG
Organism: Pedobacter lusitanus; assembly: GCF_040026395.1. NCBI lineage: Bacteria > Pseudomonadati > Bacteroidota > Sphingobacteriia > Sphingobacteriales > Sphingobacteriaceae > Pedobacter > Pedobacter lusitanus. The sequence goes on along the minus strand of NZ_CP157278.1, from coordinate 3,218,176 downwards.
AAGTACAATATTGAGATTGAGGAGAAGGAGGAGAGTCCGGAAGTAGTCCAGGCAAATAATGCAAGGGAAAGTCTATATGTGGTCTCTTTATATGCTGCAAATTATTTTGCCAATGAATTATGGACCGGTGAACAGGGACGTGCAATTGGTCTGAGCTATTTTAAGGAGCGTGGGTTCCGGGAAGATATTATTAAGAAATTTGAGCTCGGATATTCTCCTGATCAATGGGATGCACTGATCTTAAGTGCCGCCTCTGCCGGTCATAAGGAAGAGTATCTGGAAAAAACCGGTCTGGCTATCCGCAATGAAAAGGGAAAGGTTTATGACCGCTTCAGGGGCAGGGTAATGTTCCCGATTCATAGTTTTACTGGCAGGGTTATAGGTTTTGGTGGAAGAACACTGAAAACAGATAAAAATGTTCCTAAATATGTCAATTCTCCCGAAAGTGATATTTACCACAAATCGAATGTGCTTTATGGTCTGTTCCAGGCAAAAAAAGCTATTCGTGATGCTGATAATTGTTACCTGGTAGAAGGCTATGCAGACGTGCTTTCTGTACATCAGGCAAATATTGAAAATGTAGTTGCCTCTTCCGGTACTTCATTAACTATAGAGCAGATCAGGCTGATCGGACGTTTTACACAGAATGTAACTATCTTATATGATGGGGACGCTGCAGGTATTAAGGCGTCACTGCGTGGATTGGACATGATCCTGGAAGAAGGACTGAATGTGAAAGTGGTTAACTTTCCTGATGGCCATGATCCGGATTCCTATATGCACAAGGTTGGTGCAGGTGCCTTTAAGGCCTATATAGAAAACAACCGTAAAGATTTTATTCTTTATAAAGCTGATACCCTGCTTAAAGAAGCTGGAACAGATCCGATTAAACGTGCGGGAATTATCAGGGATATTGTAGAAAGTATTGCGAAGATACCTGATGATATTAAGGCTTCAGTGTTTATCAGAGAATGCAGCCACCTGCTTCAGGTAGAGGAACGCATGCTGATGACTGAGCTGAACAAAATTCGGTCTGCTAAATTTAAAAAAAGCGGACAGGGCGGACAGCAGTATCAGCAGAGATCCTCAGGTCAGCAGCAATCTCATACCCCCTATCCGGAAGGACCACCTGACAACCTGTTTGATGATGATGCAGGACCGGATCTGCCGGGAATGGATAATCCGGCAGATGATGATTTATTGCAGGAGCATGAGATTGTACGTCTTTTACTGGCCTTTGGACATGAATTGGTAAGCTGGGATAATATCGATAACATGTATATCGGATCGTTCATCATGCAGAATCTGGCAGATGTGACTTTTGAAGATGAAATCTGTCAGCTCATTATTCAGAACTATAAAGAAGAAATAGAGAACGGCCATTTGCCGATAGCCAATCAGTTTATTAAAAATGAAAACCGTAAGATTGCAGATTTAGCTATTACTTTATCAACCTCTCCTTATTCATTAAGTGAAAACTGGTATAATAAACATCAGATTTATGTACGTGATGAAACGGTCAATTTAAAAGCAACAATTCTTGGCGGGCTTTATCATCTGAAAAAAAAGAAAGTAGAACGCCTTTTATTGGGATTATTACAGGAAATCAAGATGGAGACCGACCCTGTGAATCAGGATATTCTGATGGGTAAGTATGCCTTTATGAAAAATGTGGAGCGTGAAATCTCTAAGTTTCTGGGCTCAGTAGTTATTAAATAACTCATGGCAGCACATAACGAACTGGGAAGAAAGGGGGAGCTGCTTGCAGCAGGCTATCTGGAATCCTGCGGTTACCATATTCTGGAAAGAAACTGGGTGCATAGAAGAGCAGAAATAGATCTTATTGCTTTTTATGACAGTAAGCTTATTTTCGTTGAGGTAAAAACCCGTAGCTCTGTCAGTCACGGAGAACCAGAGGATTTTGTGGACTGGAAAAAAGAGAAACAACTTGATTTTGCTTCATCCGTTTATATCGAAAGAAAGAACCATCAGGGGGAAATCCGGTACGATATTGTTGCAATTGTTTTTGAAAATGAACAACTTTATAAAATTAATCATATTGAAGATGCATTCTGGCCAAACTAATACATTTGTTAAATTACCTAAATTAATACTACTGATTTGTGCGCTTACTGGTATCACTTTCGTAATCTCCTGTAAGAGTGGTGGAAGTCATAGTGATACACTGAGCTTTAAAACTCCTGAACAGGGACAGGGTTATGGACTGGGAGAGGATGTAAAAGTTCAGCTGGATGTTCCTGCGGATGCTAAAATTGGCAGTGTTAATTATCTGCTGGATGGTAAACCAGTCGGCACAAAGAATAACGCAGAGGCACTAACCATTAAAACAGGTGACTTATCTCTGGGATATAAACTGATCACTGCTGTTGTAGATAACGGTTCGAAAAAAGATACCGTTACTATCAATATCGTATTGAAATCAGCAATTAAACCTAGTCAGTTCAGCTATAAGGTTATCAATACATTTCCTCATGATACAAGTTCGTATACGCAGGGTCTGGAGTATCATAACGGACGTTTGCTGGAAAGTAGCGGTGAATATGGTTTTTCTACGCTAAAATGGGTTAATCTGCAAACCGGTAAAGCATCGCCTAAGATTGATCTGGAGGAGAAATTTTTTGGTGAAGGTTCTACGCTGATAGGTGATAAAATCATTTTGCTGACCTGGAAAGAAGATGTGGGTTTTGTTTATGATGCCAAATCTTTAAAACAGCTGGGAACTTTTCCTTATCAGAACAGCAGAGAAGGCTGGGGACTTGCATTTGATGGAAAACGTATCATCAAGTCTGACGGGACTAACAGAATCTGGTTTTTAAACAAAGACAACTATAAAGAAGAAAGTTTTGTTGATGTTTATGATAACAACGGGCCGGTAGATCAGCTGAATGAACTGGAGTATGTTGATGGTAAAATTTACGCCAATATCTATCAGACCGATAAAATTGCTATTATAGACCCTAAAAGCGGCTCTGTGGTGAGTTATATTGATCTTACCGGAATATTGCCTGCAAAAGATAGATTCCCTAATACAGACGTCCTGAATGGTATTGCCTGGGATGCTGCTGGTAAACGTCTTTTTGTTACAGGTAAGAAATTTAGTAAATTGTTCCAGATACAACTGGTTCCAAAGGGATAGCAGACAGGATTGCCATATTATTTTTCAAAAGATCTTAGCAGGTTTTCAATCTGTCAGCTGATCTGGCATCGGGACTATTTTACCTGTAGTTTTGTCCAGTGGTAGCTGAGCGTCACAATCTTTTAGTTTTGCAGTTAAAATCCGGGCTAGTTTTTGAGTAAGTACCGGTAAGGTAGCAGCTAAATCCCTGCTCTCCTGAATATCATCTTTAAGATTGTAGAGTTCCAGTTTTCCTTCTTTTTCAAAATAGATTAATTTCCAGTCTCCCTTTCTCAGTGAAGTTGCCCAGGAGTGGTTCCGGTTTGATTTTCCGCCGGTCCAGTTATTAGGGTAATTCCAGATCATTACACGCCCCGTATCAAGTTTTTCAGGATCTTTTAAATAAGACGTCATACTTACGCCATCTACTTTCTGTACCGTCTTATAATGCTTGATTCCTGCCACTTCCAATAGCGTCGGGTAAAAGTCCTCTATACGAACATACTGTTTGCTGGTACTTCCTGGTTTAGTCACCCCGGGCCAGCGTACGATAAGAGGTTCTCTTACCCCGCCTTCATACAATGACCCTTTACCGCCCCTTAAGGGATAATTCTGAGTATTCTCTGCACCTTCGCGTGGCGCATGCGAAAAGCCGCCATTATCAGACATAAAAACTATGATAGTGTTTTTTGTCAGCTTATGCTGTTCCAGATATTGCATAAGTTCACCTAAACTATGATCCATTCCTTCAATCAGTGCCGCGTAAGCTGCTTCAGGTTTGGTCAGGCCTCTGTCCAGATAAGGTTGTATAAAACGTTTGTCAGCCTGGTATGGCAGGTGTACTGCATAATGCGACATATAGAGAAAAAATGGTTTCTTTATCATTTGTGCCGTATCCATGGCCAATTTTGCTTCTGCTGTCAGATCCTCCGTTAAAAAGGTATTGGTATGCCAGTACTTTTTCATATTGGGGATGTCAGCCTGCACGATATATTTTTCCGGGTTATATCCAAAATCATCTTCGGCCAGGTAAGATGCCGGATGACCAGCAGCGCTTCCACCTACATTTTTTACAAAACCAAGTTTCAGTGGATTCGCTCCAATGGTTCCGTAAGCCCCAAAATGAGCTTTACCACATTGAATCGTATAATAGCCATTTTCTGCTAACAGTTGAGGTAATGTAGTTGCATAAACACTTCGTTCATTACCTTTTACCGGGGATAATCCATTGACATTCCATTTTGGAGGAGATAATTTATCGTCGGGATAATCTACAGTTTCATTTTTTGCAGATGTCCAGTTTGTAACCCGGTGCCGGGCAGCATTCATGCCGGTGAGAAAACTTACCCGTGTTGGAGTGCATACCGAATTGGCATAAGCCTGTGTAAATTTCATAGAAGAGGCTGCAAGCTTCTCCATGTTTGGTGTATGGAATTTTTGATTTGCCGGTGTAATCTTTTCCCAGAAAGGGACTGATGTATCCTGCCATCCCATATCATCTACCAGAAAAAAAATAACGTTAGGTTTATTCTGCAGAGCTGACTGTGCTATTCCCTGATATGGTCCTAATAAGCAAAGAAATATAAACAGCCCTTTTATTTTGTTTTTCATTCTTTGTTTTTCAAATTATTTATCTTTTTTGGGCTTAGGTTCGGTTATGTTCCCGTTGTAGGAAATTGACTGCTGACTATTACTTGTTATTGTTAATGTGGCATTGCCTGTTTTAGTGACAGAAAGCGTCAGATTATAATTGTCTTTAACGTCTTTTGGATTAATCAGAATTGTCCAGTTGCCCTTTTTTGTTTTAGTGCTTTTGTAAGTAAAGTTTTTAGATTTGAATTTGATGCCGCTATCGTTGGGATCTCCCAGTTTAGGAGTAAAGGAACGGCCATAATAAGGAAGATAAGCAACTACGCTGTCTGGTGTTACCGAAAGGTCATAATTAGAGCCGTTGAGGTTGATATTGCCTCCGCCGGTATAACCAGGCATCTTACTCATTACATTATTGATATCTGTTACATTTAAAGGACTTGCACTCGTAGCCGAAAATACATAGTTCTTTTCATTAATAACTTTTGCTGTTGTTTCCTGACTGGTTTGTGCTTTCAGCTGCAAACCTGAAAAAAGCAGTGTGAGGATTAATAAGTTTTTAAACGTTTCCATTTGTATTTAATTTATGTGTGTATGAATAAGAGAGACTTTTGATACAAAGGTTTAAAAAGCAACTCAATATACACAAATGAAAACGTTATAAGTATATGTTTTTAAAAACTTAACAGCCGCTTTAGCAGACTGTTAAGTTTTGTTTTATCAGAAATTATCTCCAGCTTTTATACTGGTTAATCAATCCGTTTGTAGAGGCATCATGAGAAGATACCGGTTCATTATCCTTTAATTCAGGAAGGATACTTTTTGCCAGTTGTTTTCCCAGTTCCACACCCCATTGATCAAAGCTGAAAATGTTCCATACAATTCCCTGAACAAATATTTTGTGTTCATAGATCGCAATAAGACTTCCAAGACTGCGTGGGGTAACTTTCTTCAGTAAAATGGAGTTGGTTGGTCTGTTTCCTTCAAAAACTTTAAATGGAGCAAGTTTTTTGATCTCTTCTTCAGACTTACCTTCTTTCTTTAGTTCGACAGTAACCTGTTCTTCAGTTTTACCGTTCATCAGGGCTTCTGTCTGTGCAAAAAAGTTGGACAGTAAAATCGGATGATGTTCTCCTATAGGGTTCAGACTTTGTGCCGGTGCAATAAAATCACATGGGATAATACGTGTTCCCTGGTGAATTAGCTGATAAAATGCGTGCTGACCATTTGTACCGGGCTCACCCCAGATAATTGGTCCGGTCTCATAAGTTACATCGTTACCGTTGCGGTCCACATGTTTACCATTGCTTTCCATATCTCCCTGCTGGAAATAAGCTGCAAAGCGATGCAGGTATTGATCATAAGGTAAAATGGCTTCAGTTTCAGCGTCAAAGAAATTGATATACCATATGCCCAGCAGTGCCAGAATTACAGGGACATTATTTTCAAATGGGGTGTTTTCAAAATGTTCGTCAGCAGCATGTGCGCCGGCAAGCAATTCTTTGAAATTGGCAAAACCTATGCTCAGGGCAATAGGCAGTCCGATAGCACTCCATAATGAATATCTTCCGCCAACCCAGTCCCAGAAACCAAACATATTCTCCGTATCAATACCAAATGCAGCTACGTCTTTGGCATTGGTAGATAATGCAGCGAAATGTTTAGCGACATCTTCCTGTTTTGCACCTTTGCTCAGAAACCACTCTTTTGCCGTATTTGCGTTAGTCATCGTTTCCTGCGTGGTGAACGTTTTTGAAGCTACCAGGAATAAGGTAGTTTCAGGATCAACAGTCTTCAGGGTTTCTACGATATGTGTGCCGTCGATATTAGACACGAAATGCATGGTTAAGTGATTTTTATAAGCTTTCAAAGCCTCTGTAACCATTACCGGACCTAAATCAGAACCACCAATACCAATATTGACTACATCAGTGATCGCTTTACCAGTATAACCTTTCCATGATCCTGAGATAATTGCTGCACTGAATTTCTCCATTTTAGCCAGTACCCCGTTAACATCGTCCATTACATTTTTACCATCAGCATAAACAGGTTTATTGCTCAGATTACGCAATGCAGTATGTAAAACAGCTCTGTCTTCTGTCTGGTTGATCTTTTCTCCGCTAAACATTGCTTTAATAGCTTCATCCAGTTTACATTCTCTGGCAAGCTGCATCAGTAAAGCAAGAGTAGTGTCATTGATCCTGTTTTTAGAGTAATCCAGCAGGATATCTTCGAAAACAAGAGAAAATTTCTCAAAACGCTTTTCATCTTCTGCAAACAGCTGTTTTAAATTTTTTTCATTGATATCAATGAAGTGATCAGCCAGGTATTTGTAGGCCGCTGTCTCTGTGAAATTTATGGTTGGTAGCATAATGTTGGTGTTTCTTTCTGTAAATGTAAGAATTATAAGATGAACTAAATGTCGTCAGAAAGGGTTGGAATTAATAGTAAAAAGGGCTTTAAAACTAAACTTTTTACTTTGCGCTGTTGATTTCAGAGCTGGAGATCTGATCCGGTGCTGACAGAAACCATGTTAAATTACTGGTCGGTAACTGCCCGAATATAACCTGATAGTTAATGTATTATAAAATTGTTACTTAATGATCTGATTTTGAAGAAATAGTGCTTTTTTTTTAATGTATCTATGGTTTTATTTATATTATATTTAATCAAAAAATAACTTATCACCTATAAAAACTACCCATCATGTTAGAAAACTTAAATCAATTAGTTAAAGATAGTACTCAGGATGCTATCGTAAATAATACTGCTATTCCTAATGAGCATAATGAAGCCGCTATTTCTGCTGCTTCGGGTTCTATCATCGATGCTTTAAAACAACAACTGACTTCTGGTAACATTGGTGGTCTTGTTGACGCATTCAAAGGTGGAAATGTTGAAGGAAGCGCGGTTGTACAGGATGCTTCAGCAGGTTTTATTGATAAACTGGCAGGTATGGGCATTAATCTGGAATCTGCTAAAGGAATTGCTGCCTCTGTTATTCCGGGTATTATCAGCAAATTCATTAATAAAACAAATGATCCTAATGACAGCTCTTTTGATATCAAAGATGTATTGAGTAAAATATCTGGTCCTGACGGAAAATTTGAATTATCTGATCTGACAAATCTGTTTACCAGTGCCAAAGAAGGCGAAGCTGGTGCTCAGGGTGGCGGTATTGTAGATAAGCTTAAAGGACTTTTTAGCTAAGCACATAATTAATTTTGTAAAAGGCTATCTGAATATTATTCAGATAGCCTTTTGTGTTTATAGCCTGCTTAATATTTATATATTTGTGATTATGACAAAAGAACAAATACAGGATTTAAGGGACAGAGTAGCGTCGCTGAGGAGGCATCTTTGACGTCGAAACCCGACTCGAAGCTATTTATATAGAACAGGAGCTTACCTTACAACCAGATTTTTGGGACGATCCCAAAAAGGCTGAAAAGCACTTAGCAGAAATGAATGCTAAGAAAGTGTGGACTGATGCCTGGCAGAAAGTTAACACTGAATTTGAAGATACACAGGTACTGTTTGATTTTCTGCAGTCCGGAGATGCGACCAATGAGGAGATGGAGGAGCAGTATGAAAAGTGTCTGCACCTGATCGAGGATCTGGAATTGAAGAACATGCTGAGCAGCAAGGAAGATCAGCTGAATGCGGTAATGCAGATTACAGCCGGAGCCGGTGGAACCGAAAGCTGTGACTGGGCAGCCATGCTGATGCGGATGTATATCATGTGGGGAGAAAAGAATGGTTACAAGGTAACTGAGCAGGATTTCCAGCCGGGTGAGGTAACAGGTGTTAAATCTGTAACCCTGCAGTTTGCCGGAGATTTCTCTTATGGCTATCTGAAAGGAGAAAACGGAGTCCACCGCCTGGTACGTATTTCACCTTTTGATTCTAATGCACGCCGTCATACTTCATTTGCTTCAGTATATGTTTATCCTTTAGTGGATGATACTATTGAAATTGAAATCAGGGATGCAGATATAGAATTTGAAACTTTCCGTTCAGGTGGAGCCGGAGGACAAAATGTGAATAAGGTGGAAACAGCCGTACGTCTGTATCACAAACCTTCAGGTATTGTTATTAAAAACCAGGAATCACGATCACAGCTTCAAAATAAAGAAAATGCCCTGCGATTGCTTAAATCACAATTGTATGAAGCGGTTATGCGCGAGAGAATGCTGGCTTCTGCAGCAGTTGAAGGATCAAAGATGAAAATCGAATGGGGATCACAAATCAGAAACTATGTCTTACATCCGTATAAACTGGTTAAAGATCTGAGAACCAATTATGAAACTTCAAATGCCCAGGCAGTTCTTGATGGAGAACTGAATGACTTTTTGAAAGCTTATTTAATGGAATTCTAATGAATAAAAACTGGTTGTTACTTTTAATTATGATAACAGGGGTGAATATCGGACAAGCTCAGGAAGTAATGAAGCTGTATTCAGGGAAAATACCCGGAGCAAAACCTGCACCTTCAGCTTATAAAGAAAAGGAAACAATCATCAAAGGTAAAGTTTTTGGACTGAGCAAGGTAACTGATCCTTCGCTCAGTCTTTATAAACCGGATCCGCTTAAAGCAAACGGGACTGCGGTAATTATCTGCCCGGGTGGTGGCTATGCATTTCTGGCTACCGATCATGAAGGAGATGAAGTAGCCCGCAGATTTGCTGCAATGGGTGTAACAGCCTTCGTATTGAAATATCGTCTGCCAAATGACACCATTATGGTAGATAAATCAAGCGGCCCTTTGCAGGACGTCCAGCAGGCAATTTACCTGGTACGTAAAAATGCTGCTTCCTGGAATATTAATCCTGCCAAAGTCGGAATTATGGGTTTTTCGGCCGGCGGACATCTTGCCGCTTCGCTTGCTGTTCATTATGAAGACCGTAAGAACAAAGCTACAGAAGGGACAAACCTGAGACCCGATTTTGCAATTCTAATCTATCCTGTAATCAGTTTTACAGCCTCAGCGCATACGGGTTCTGTGAAAAAGCTGATCGGCCCTAATGCCGTAGAGGCACAAAAAGAATACTTTTCCAATGAACTTCATGTCAATGCACAGACACCGGTTACTTTTCTGGTGCACGCAAATGATGATGATACCGTACCAGTTGAAAATACCATTTTATTTACCCAGGCAATGGTAAAACATAAAGTTCCTGTAGAGACTCATCTCTATCAGGCGGGCGGACATGGTTACGGCATGCATAACAAAAAGACTTCTGACGAATGGTTTATGCGTTTGCAGGAGTGGATGTCAGCAAATCATCTGCTGGATTAAAGACGGCTTAAATGTCGCTGCCAATCAGGATATCCTGTAGTTGTTTCAATTCTTCCACTTTTTCTGTACTGCCCAGATTCTCATAGGCCGATATCAGGTTACGTATAATTCTGCGTATAATTTCGACATTACTGCATGGTGCATAAAATCCCGGTAAAGGCTGCAGATTTAACTGGCGTAAAAACTGGTCTACATCATGTTTGCCAAAAATAGCTCCCTTGTTGAAGGCATTGATATAAAAAAGAACGCCAAATTCATTTTCTTCTATTTTGCTTTCATCAATATAGCCGAGGATAAAATGCTGCGGAAGATTAACACCATAGACCGGAATATCCAGTTTCTGTGCTATCGTAGCATAGATAATAGCAAGTGAAATCTGGTTCCCTTTTTTGGTTTCCAGGACCTGGTTGATATAGGAATTCTGCGGATCATGGTGATTTTTGGTATTGCCCTTGAACCCGTGTACATTATAGAAAATATGGTTGATGAGTTTAATCTTTTCTACAGAGCTCATTTCATATTGAAGACCCATCCAAATTTCTCTCTTGATTTCTTCCAGGTGGTTAATTACCTTTTGCTCGTCAAGATCAGGATACTGGTACCGGTTAATAACCAGCGCTCCCTGTAAAAGATCAAATGCTCCGCTCTGATACCAGAGATTAAGATCTTCTTTTACAGTGTTGAACTGAATCTGATGAACGATATTTTCAATTCTTTCCTGCAGCAGGGTATCAAGCGATTTCTCCCATTCCGTTTCCAGAAAATGAATCACTGATGTTCCATGTTCAAGCAGCCGTTTCTCTACCTGTTCGAAGACTTCAGGATCTGTATCATCGAGTAATTTTACCAGCGCTTTTATTTCTGTACTATTTTCCATTAAAAAATACCAATTAGAATGCTTCGTTTACCTATTTTTGCATTTATGGCATTACAATTTATCAGCGACTATCTGAAGCATCGTTTAACCTCTAAAAGCAGACATGGAACTCATTCACCTTTTGTTTACCATTTGGTAGATGAGGTAATTTACGATTTTAACTCCAAAACTGAATACAATGGCATTGAGGAACAAAGAAAAAAACTTTTAAATGACGATGCATTAATCACTGTTACTGACCTTGGCGCAGGTTCACATCTGAATAAAAACAGGACAAAAAAGGTAAAAGAGATTGCTAAAAATGCTTTAAAATCGCCAAAACTGGCGCAGCTGATTTATCGCCTGGCAAAAAACAGCAAGCCAGCCAACCTGATTGAACTGGGTACCTGCTTAGGGATTACTACTGCCTATTTATCCCGTGCCTGTCCTGAAGCAGATATCCTCACTATTGAAGGATGTCCCGAAACGGCAAAAAAAGCCTATGAGAATTTTCAGGATTTAAAGCTGGATAACATAGAGCTGCAGGTCGGAAATTTTGATGAACTGTTACCTGAAGTGATTAAACAGGCCGGAAAGCTGGATTTTGTTTATATCGATGGTAATCACCGCAAAGATGCCACTATAAATTATTTCAACTGGTGTCTGCCTAAAGTACACGAAAATTCTTTACTGATCTTCGATGATATTTACTGGAGTAAAGGTATGAAGGAAGCCTGGGAAGAAATCAAGAATCATCCGGATGTTACTGTCACCGTAGATCTGTTCTGGATAGGTCTGGTTTATTTCAAAAAAGGACAGGTAAAAGAACATTTTAAGATTAAGTTCTAAATACCTGTTCCGCTGATTCCTTTAAAATGCTTCGGCCAGGCTCAGGTAAAATCCTGATTGTCTGGCTTCATTAGGCCTTTTTTCTCCAACTGCGTAATCTGCTCTTACACTCAGACCTTTAGCAGGATCATAGAAGTATCTTATTCCCCCTCCGAATGAAGGTTTAAACTGTTTTAAAGAGAAATCACCATTAGCGAAAACGCGTCCGCCGCCTCCAAATGCAACTAAACCAAAACGGTTGCTGAAACGGTAGCGTAGTTCAGTCTGAGCTGCCAGCAGGTTTTCGTCTCTGTATCTGCCAGAATAATAACCGCGCATCATCTCGTCATTGCCAAGCTGCGGCAGCAGATAGAATGGCGTATTGCTGCTTTGTACAGTATGATAAATCCCGTTCACACCCAATACAAACTTTTTGGAAATCGGCCAGAAGTTACGGATAACAACCTTGATCTGACTGCCGGTAAAATCATTTCCGCCAAAGATGTTTGGTGCATACTGATAAGATACTCTTCCGAAAAAACCTTTAGTGGGGTAGTTATTTGAATTTCTGGTATCATAAGTCTGGGATACCCCAAGATAGATGACCGATCCGCCGTTTTTACCCAGTACAGCAGGGTCTGTTGTATAAATACCACCAGGTTCCTTATCTGTGAAATTGAAGTTCTCAAATCCCAGGGATACTCCGGTATAGGCAAAAGGCAGAATGTTTTTTTCTACATCAAAAAAAGCTCTGATCTGGCGCTGAACCAACCTGTCTTTATCCGCTTCGTGTGTTTGGTTTCCTATACCAAAGAAATCAAATGGCATGCTTCTGAACCGTAGTTCGCTGATCAGGTGGAAAGCATTATGTTTGGTCCATACATCACCTTTCAGACTCACATTATATTGCTTTTTGGTGGAAAAAGAAAGTACAGTTGAAAAATTGGAGCTGCGGTTCAGCGTGTCTTTTCTGTCAAGGTAGGTTGAGTAAAGACCCCCGAAACCAAATTCCAGACCTGTTTCCTGTGCATATCTTAACAGCGGGAGAGGCATGAAACTGGCTTTACGCGTAGTATCTACATCTTCTGATAACATACGTTTGATCAGTTTCATTTGTCCAAATCCATGAAGCGTTGAGAGCAGTAGGGTGGTGCAAAGCAAAAATTTTCTCATTAGGCGTGTCTGCGCGAAGATAAAACAGGGTAAAATAAAGGCGCTAAAGTAAGCAATTTATGAGTAAAATTATGCTGAGCTTTAATTATAGCTAGCGATTTGTCCCGGGTTCTGTGCCCATCAGCGAATAAACTTCTTTCATGAACACAGCTTCGTTGAGCAGGGTACGAAAAGATTTCAGTTCTTCATTGGTAAAGGCGAAACTGATATCCTGATCCGGAGTGGGTAATAGCACCCTTTCTTTTTTGTCAGGAAAAGGCATGCTGGTTTCATCAAAAGAGGTGTTTTCAATAATATTTTTAAAATTAAAGAAATCGTCAGGGCTAAGGCTAAGCATGAGGTTATTATGCCATATATAGAATATATCGCAAGATGGGCAATGTGAAATTGCGGTGTCTTTTCCCGTACTTAAAACTATAGTTTTACACATAGTATTGCATTTTTAGTTTAACCATCAAGCTTAAAATGAGAATGGTTCAGCAGCTATAATTCAAACATAATACATTATTTATAATAAATCTAAATAAATAGTAATTATTTATAAGAGTTCTAAATGAAAGCTGGTGTACGCATAACAATACATATCTGGTGTACGCATAACAATACATATATAATAGGTATAAATCCGGTTAATATAAGAAAGACCAGGATAACAGCTTACTTCTCTGCTTGTACAACGCTATAATAACGTTATACATTAGTTAATGTTGATACGGGGTTCAAGCGGGTTTGAAGCGGGGTTGAAACGCCTTGACCCGTTTCAACCCCGCTTCAAACCCGTATCAATGGCGTATTAACCTTAACCACAACATAGCTGCAGTCTATTCAGTATCTAAATTGAATAGGATGCTGGTCACATTTCAACCATATGGTCATTCAACCTGATCTGGTTTTTAATAATATTTACTTATTTTTGCGGCGGTTTATACAAAACAGAATAATCTTAATTAAAATGAGCGTAACAAGAGGACCAATATCAAAATTCATGGAAGGGCATTACCTCCATTTCAATGCAGCAGCAATGATGGATGCGGCTAAAGGCTATGAAACGCATTTAGATGAAGGTGGTAAAATGATGATTACCCTTGCAGGTGCAATGAGTACTGCAGAACTGGGTATTTCATTGGCAGAGATGATCCGTCAGGATAAAGTTTCTATTATTTCATGTACAGGTGCGAATCTGGAAGAAGATATTATGAACCTTGTTGCCCATTCACATTATAAACGTGTACCAAACTACCGTGACCTGAGCCCTCAGGACGAGTGGGATTTATTGGAAAACCATTATAACCGTGTAACTGATACCTGTATTCCTGAAGAAGAAGCTTTCAGACGTTTACAAAAACATATTCATGAGATCTGGACAAATGCTGAAAAAGCAGGTGAGCGTTATTTCCCGCATGAGTATATGTACAAAATGTTGCTGAGTGGAGTGCTTGAGCAATATTATGAAATTGACCCGAAAAATTCATGGATGCTTGCAGCTGCAGAAAAGAATCTGCCGATTGTAGTACCAGGATGGGAAGATTCAACGATGGGAAACATCTTCGCTTCTTATGTGATGAAGAACGAATTGCAGGCTTCAACAATGAAAAGCGGAATTGAATACATGGGTTACCTGGCTGACTGGTATATTAAAAACAGTGCAGGCAAAGGAATCGGATTCTTCCAGATTGGTGGTGGTATTGCCGGTGATTTCCCAATCTGTGTAGTACCTATGTTATATCAGGATATGGAAATGGAGAACATTCCTTTCTGGAGTTACTTCTGCCAGATCTCTGATTCAACTACTTCTTATGGTTCTTATTCAGGTGCTGTGCCTAATGAAAAGATCACCTGGGGTAAGCTGGATATCAATACACCGAAGTTTATTGTAGAGTCAGATGCGACTATTGTAGCTCCATTGATTTTTGCCTGGATATTAAAAATGTAAATTAAAATTCCAAATCCCTATATAAGTTTTGGTTCGTAAGAAAATCAGCAAATTGAAAATTTTGCTGATTTTCTTCGTTTAAAGCCCCAAAAACGAAAAGTTTAGAATGATTATAAATTGTATTTACTGTCATTTCTTTGTCATTGGTAACTTAATAAATTTTACTTTTGTGGACGTTTTGGTGAAGAACAAGAGTTTAAACATCAATCCGTTCATTACAGTTTTTTAAAATAAAGCATAAAATACTCATTATGAGGAATATCTCATTGATCATTAGAAGAGTTTGGAAGTCGGCATTTATGTTTACGGCTCTATCTGTTTTAATCGTTTCTGGTACGCAAGCACAAGACGCAGTAGAAGGTAGAAAAATCTTCAAGGAAAAATGTACTTCATGTCATGCACTGGACCGTGATTTAATCGGGCCTGCATTACAAACTGTTGTACCAACAAAGAGCGAAGCGTTTTTGTTAAAATGGATCAACAATGCTCCGGCATTTATCGCATCGGGAGACAAAGAGGCTGTAGAGGCTTCGAAGTTTAACCCAAGTGCAGATATGACGGCGTTTCCATCTCTGACGCCTGAGCAGATTAAAAGTATCCTTGCTTATGTAAAAGCAGGTGAGCCTAAAAAAGAAGGAGCTGCGGCTGCTGCTACCGGTTCTGATGAAGTTTCCAACTTCTCGATCGTTGGTGTTATCGCGGTTATCCTGATCTCTATTATTGTATTAGTGATCCTGGCCAGAGCAATTAAAATGCTTGAGCGTTTGATCCTTAAAAAACAAGGTGTAGAAATCGAAGAAGAAGAGAAAGTTTCAATGGTTGCTGGTATCGGCCAGTTATTCAAAAACAAGAAATTTGTATTCTTTGTGATTCTGTGCCTGGTAATCAGTTTAGGTTCATTCGGATGGATGGGAATGTGGAACACTGGTGTTGCTACAGGTTACCAGCCAACTCAGCCAATTAAATTCTCTCACGAATTACACGCTGGTGTAAACCAGATTGATTGTCAGTACTGTCACGCAGGTGCATTTGAATCTAAAAATGCAACTATACCTTCTCTGAATGTTTGTATGAACTGTCACAAACAGGTTCAGGCAAGAGACAGCCATGATGGAAACATCTCTCCTGAGATTCAGAAAATCTATAATGCATTGGGTTACGATGCAGATAAAATGACTTATGACAAGTCTAAAGAAAAACCAATTGAATGGGTACGTGTTCACAACCTTCCTGATTTTGCTTATTTCAATCACTCACAACACGTTGTTGTAGCTGAAGAAGCTATCCGTAAAGAAAAAGGGCTGAAACCAAACGAACCGGTTTGTTTTGCTTGTCACGGACCAGTTAATACAATGGAAGAGATCTATCAGTATTCTCCCCTGACCATGAAATGGTGTATCAACTGTCATAAAGACACCAAGTTAGAAGTTAAGGACAACGCATACTACACCAAAATTATTGAGGCTCATGAGAAAATCAAGAAGGGTGAGAAAATTACACCAGCAGCATTAGGTGGAATTGAGTGCGGTAAATGTCACTATTAATAGAGTTTAGTAAAAAGAACGTTCGATAAACAGTAATATAGCTTAAATGGAAAGCAATAAAAAATACTGGAAAGGCTTAGAGGAATTTAACAAGACCTCCGATTTTGTTGAAAACAACAAAAACGAATTTGCGGAGCCGCTTCCAATAGAAGATGTTTTAAATGAAGCAGGATTAAGTACAGTAACTCCTCGCCGTGACTTTTTAAAAGCCTTAGGCTTTGGTCTTGGTGCGGTAACGCTTGCAGCTTGTCAGCCTGCTCCGATTCACAAATCAATACCTTATCTGGTTAAACCTGAAGAAGTAATCCCGGGTATCCCGAATTACTATGTGTCAAGTTACAATGGTCAGAGTGTTCTGGTGAAGACCAGAGAAGGAAGACCGATCAAGATTGAACCAAATCCTAACGCAGGTGAGTTCAATTGCGGTACTGACGCTCAGGCTCAGGCATCTGTATTAGATTTGTACGATGTTTCGAAACTTAAAGCACCTGTATTAAAGAATGATGAGACTACATGGGCAAAGGTTGATGCATATGTTGTTGCTGAGCTTGCAAAGGCAAAAGCATCCGGCAAAAAAATCCGCATCGTTTCTTCGTCTGTAAACAGTCCTTCTACTAAAGCAGTGATTGCAGATTTTACAACTGCTTTCCCTGGAACAAAACATGTACAGTATGATGCTGTTTCTTATACAGGTATCATCAAAGCGAATGAAAATAGCTTTGGTAAAGCTGTAATCCCTAAATATAACTTCGACAAAGCTGACTTAATCGTGAGTTTTGCTGCAGACTTTTTAGGTACATGGATCAGCGGAGAAGAATTTACTTCTCAGTATGTGGCTAACAGAAACCACAAATCACTGGCAAAAGGTAAAATGTCACGTCACTTCCAGTTTGAAGCAGGAATGAGTCTGACAGGTACCAACGCTGATACACGTATACCGGTTAAATTATCAGAGCAGGGTCCTGCACTGATTGCTTTATATAATGAGATCACTGGCGGTAATTTAGCTGGTGGTTCTTTACCTAAGAATGCAACTGCAGAGAAAGCGCTTAAGCTTGTAGCTAAGGAATTAGTTCAGCAAAAAGGAAAAGCTCTGGTAGTATGTGGTTCTAACGATGTTTCTACTCAGATCCTGGTAAATGCGATCAACTCTGCTATCGGCAGTTATGGTACAACTATCGATCTGGATAATCCTAACAAACGTTACTCAGGTAATGATGCTGAATTTGCAGAATTCTTAAATGAGATGAACAGAGGCGAAGTTGCCGCTGTATTCTTCCTGGATAACAATCCTGCTTATGACGTAGTTAATGCAAAATCATTCACTGATGGATTAAGTAAAGTTCCATTGAAAGTTTCTTTCTCTGACCGTAAGGATGAGACTGCTACTTTATGTGATGTGATCGCTACTAACCTGAACTATCTGGAATCATGGGGTGATGCAAACAGCTACGAAGGATATTATTCTATCGTTCAGCCAACAATCAACCCGGTTTTCAATGCACGTCAGGCAGAAGAAAGTTTACTGATCTGGTCTAA
Organism: Pedobacter lusitanus; assembly: GCF_040026395.1. NCBI lineage: Bacteria > Pseudomonadati > Bacteroidota > Sphingobacteriia > Sphingobacteriales > Sphingobacteriaceae > Pedobacter > Pedobacter lusitanus. The sequence continues at coordinate 3,200,275 of NZ_CP157278.1, read as the reverse complement.
CGCACCTGTTAAAGAATATTACCAGTATGTACGTAACAACTGGGAGAAAAATATACTGCCTGCATTAGGTAAAACATGGAATAATGTTTTAGAGACAGGGGTATTTGCTTCAGCACCTAAAACTGCTGGTTCTTATACTTTCAATCTTTCTCTGGCAGCAGTTGCTCCTTCAGTAGTTAAAAGCAGTGCTGCTTTAGCTAAGGATATCGAGCTTCAGGTTTATGAAAGTGTACCGATGCGCGATGGCAGACATGCAAACAATGCATTTTTACAGGAATTGCCTGATCCGGTTTCTAAAGTAACCTGGGATAACTATATCGCTCTTGCGCCTAAATTCGCTAAATCACTGGGAATTCAGGAATTTGATGTGGTTGATGTAAAAGGCAGCAACGGTTATAAAATTACCTTACCGGTTCTGATTCAACCAGGACAGGCACAGGGTACTGCTTCCATTGCTTTAGGTTATGGACGTACTAAAGTGGGTAAGGCTGGTGATAATGTAGGTCAGAATGCATTTCCTTTTGTAAGTTTCAGCAACGGAACTTTACAGTATGCAACTACAATTACTATTACTAAAACAGGTGCTACCAACGAGCTTGCTCAAACGCAGACTCACCACTCTTTTGAAGGCAGAAACATTATCCGCGAAGCAACTTTCAAAGAATATGTAAAAAATCCTTCAGCTGGTACTGGTAAGCATGATGGTGAACATAAAACTTACGATTTATGGGATAAATATGAGAAACCAGGAAATAACTGGGTAATGGCAATCGATCTGAATGCCTGTACCGGTTGTGGTTCTTGTATTGTTGCCTGTAACGTAGAAAATAATATCCCTGTAGTTGGTCGTGACGAAGTTCGCAGACGCAGAGAGATGCACTGGATCCGTATTGACCGTTATTACAGCTTTGAAGAAGGTGATAAGAGCGTAACTGAGGAGAAAGAGATTGCCCACATGGAAAATCTTGACAATGTATCAGTTGTGCATCAGCCAATGTTATGTCAGCACTGTGATCACGCTCCTTGTGAGACTGTTTGTCCGGTACTGGCAACCACGCACTCTTCAGATGGTCTGAATCACATGGCTTATAACCGTTGTGTAGGTACCCGTTACTGTGCAAATAACTGTCCGTACAAAGTGCGTCGTTTCAACTGGTTTAACTACTGGAATGATTCACGTTTTGATAACTACCTGAACAATGAATTCACTCAGCTGGTTCTTAACCCTGATGTAACTACACGTTCAAGAGGGGTTATGGAAAAATGCTCTATGTGTATCCAACGTATCCAGGCTGGTAAATTGTCAGCTAAGATTGCAAAACGTCCATTGAAAGATGGAGATATCAAAATGGCATGTCAGGAAGCTTGTTCAGCCAATGCAATTATATTTGGTGATGGCAACGATCCGGAATCGGAAGTATCGAAAGCATTACGTAGTGAGCGTATTTACTATGTATTGGAAGAGATCAATACACAACCGGGAGTAGGTTATATGACAAAAATTAGAAACACAGATTCATTACCAACAGTACAAGCGTAAGCTGATATTAAAGAAAACACATTATGTCAGGACATAACGAATCAATATTAAGAGAACCACTAATCACCGGCAATGATATCACGTATGCAAAAATTACGGATGATATCTTAATGCCAGTTGAGAATAAGCCGAACAGGGCCTGGTGGATAGGTTTTATAGTTTCCCTGATGGGAGCGACCTTATGGTTAGTTGCAGTAAGTTATACTTTCTGGAACGGTATCGGATCATGGGGTCTGAACAAAACTGTAGGATGGGCATGGGATATCACCGGTTTCGTATGGTGGGTAGGTATTGGTCACGCAGGAACACTGATTTCGGCGGTATTATTACTCTTCCGTCAGAACTGGCGTAACTCCATTAACAGATCGGCAGAGGCGATGACAATTTTCGCCGTTATCTGTGCCGCAACGTATGTTGTTTCCCACATGGGAAGACCTTGGTTAGCTTACTGGGTATTACCTTTACCGAATCAGTTTGGTTCATTATGGGTAAACTTTAACTCACCACTGGTTTGGGATATGTTTGCGATCTCTACTTACTTCTCTGTATCCTTATTATTCTGGTATACAGGTTTATTACCAGATATTGCTACTATCCGTGACCGTGCGACAGGTTTACGCCGCAGAATTTATTCTATCTTCTCTTTCGGATGGAATGGTAACGTTAAAACATGGCAGCGTTTTGAGACTGTGTCTCTGATCCTTGCCGGTATCTCTACACCACTGGTACTTTCGGTACACACGATTGTATCCATGGACTTTGCTACCTCGGTTATTCCGGGATGGCACACTACAATTTTCCCTCCATACTTCGTGGCTGGTGCGATCTTCTCTGGTTTCGCCATGGTATTAACCTTATTACTGGTTGCACGTAAAGTATTGGGTCTTGAAAACTACATCACCATGTTCCACATTGAATCGATGAATAAAATCATCATTCTTACAGGATCGATCGTGGGTGTGGCTTACATCACTGAGTTTTTTATCGCCTGGTATTCAGGTTCAGAATATGAAGCATATGCCTTCATCAACCGTTCAACCGGTCCATACTGGTGGGCTTACTGGATGATGATGACTTGTAACGTAATTTCTCCGCAGTTACTGTGGTTCAAGAAAATCCGTTTGAGCATACCTGCAACATGGATCTTATCTATCGTGGTAAACATCGGTATGTGGTTTGAGCGTTTCGTAATTATCGTTACCTCTTTACACCGTGATTATCTTCCATCAAGCTGGGCGATGTTCTATCCGACATGGGTAGACGTGAGTGTCTTTGTAGGTTCAATCGGGGTATTCTTTACTTTATTCCTGTTGTTCTTAAGAGTTCTGCCTTCAATTGCAATTGCAGAGGTGAAACTGTTACTTAAAACTTCAAGTGAGCAAGCGAAACTTGAGCAGATTAAAGAAGGTCATCTGGACAAAACTCACGTTAAGGAATATGTTGAGTCTTTAGAGAAATTTGATAGTGTTAAACAAGAAGAATACGCAAAAATATAACAATGAGTAATATCAAATATATTTTAGGCAGTTTTGGCGATCCTGACGAAATGATGCATGGCATCGAAAAGTTACAGGAGAACAACATTAAAATCCATGATGTTTATACGCCTATGCCTATCCACGGCATCGAAGCCAAATTAGGAGTTAAAAGATCAAGATTGGATATCCTTGCATTTTTCTGCGGGATAACCGGAACTGTATCAGCATTTGCACTGATCTATCTTACTTCGGTAGTAGATTGGAAACACAATATTGGTGGTAAACCAGCATTCGCATTACCGGATTTTATTCCGATTATGTTTGAGGTAACTATTTTATTCTGTGCATTTGGATTAGTTGGATCTTACTATGCATCTACTCACCTTTTCCCGGGAAGAGCACCAAGAGTAATGGATTTAAGAGCCACAGATGACAGATTTATTATTGCTGTTGATGCTCAGGAAAACGGAGATCACGGTAAAATTGACGGATTATTAAAAGAAGCTGGTGCTTTAGAAGTTAAGCACAATGAAAGGAAGTACATTAGCTATGAATAAGAATAAAATAGTTGCAGCCTCATTTGTTGTTCTTGCACTGGCTGTTACAACATTTTCGTCTTGCAGGAATAAGAATAACCCGGGTTTGGAGTATGCGAGGAATATGTATGATCATATTGCTTATGATCCTGACCAGCCAAACAAAAACTTTGCAAACGGACAAACTGCACAAACGCCTCCTGCCAACACAAGTCCTGTAGGATTTGTGAAGTATGAGTACGCAAATACTAAAGAAGGTTATGAAGCCGCAGGTTTAAATCTGCACAATCCTTTAGCTAAGACTCCACAGAACTTATTATCCGGTAAACATTATTTTACTGTATTCTGCGGACCTTGTCACGGTGAAAAAGGAGATGGTAAAGGTCACCTTGTTCAAATTGAGAAATTTACAGGCGTACCGGCTTATCATGGTGATGCAGCTTCGTCCCGTGGTGGTATGATGAAAGATTTATCAGAAGGTAAAATCTATCACACTATCATGTACGGTTTAAATAACATGGGGTCACATGCTTCTCAACTTACTCCTGATCAAAGATGGAAAGTTGTGATGTATGTTCAACAATTACAAAAAATACAATAGAAAAGCAGATATAAATGGGAACTCACAATTATAATTTCAATGAGCAGTTTGAGTTTACAGGTAAAGCTAAAACTTTAAGCATCGCGGCTATCGTTATCGGTATCGCAAGTATTGCTTATGGTTTCTCTGATCATGGTCTCCATGAGCGGACTTTCGCCAACCTGTTACTTATGGCCTATTACTTCGCCTGCGTATGTATGTCGGGTGCATTCTTTTTAGCTGTTCAGTTTGTAGCGCAGGCGGGATGGTCTGCATCTATCTTACGTGTACCTCAGGCTATGGCAAAGGCATTACCTATTGCAGTAGTAATCCTGATCGTTATTATCGGTCTGGGTCTGTATACACATAATCTTTATCACCACTGGAATGCACCGGGTCTGACGGACAAGGCTTCTTCCAATTATGATAAACTGATTGATGGTAAATCGGCTTTCTTAAATGTACCTTTCTTTTTGGGACGTCAGGTTGTATTTTTAAGTATCTATTCTTTCTTCGCCGTATGGTTATCCAAGTTATCTAATAACGAAGATTTAGAAGGAGGTTTAAATTCATACACGAAAAGTTTTAAATACTCTTGTATATTTTTAGTTATCTACGGTTTTACAACTCCAATCTTTGCATTTGATACTGTGATGTCTTTAGAGGCACACTGGTTCTCAACCATGTTCGGATGGTATAACTTCGCAGCAATGTGGGTGAGCAGTTTAGCGACTATCGCTATCATTATCATCCTGTTGAGAAAAGCAGGTTATATGCAGTGGGTTAATAATAGTCACCTGCATAACTTAGGTCAATTCATCTTCGGGTTCTCAATTTTCTGGACTTATGTATGGTTTGCTCAATTTATGTTGATCTATTATGCCAACATGCCGGAAGAAACTGTGTATTTTTACAAACGATTTGAATTCTACAAGTTCTGGTTCTTCCTGAATTTAGTATTGAACTTCCTTACACCGGTTCTGTTATTAATGGATCGTGATAATAAAAGGCAGGAAAATATCATGCTGGGTGTATCAATAGTTGTATTGTGTGGTCACTGGGTAGATTACTACCAGATGATTATGCCTGGAACTGTAGAGTCACATAATGGTTTTGGTATTATTGAAATAGGAACAGCTATTGGTTTTGTAGGCTTGTTTACCTTTACAGTATTATCTGCATTAAGTAAGAAACCTTTAATTGCAAAGAATCACCCTTTCTTACAGGAAAGTTTGAATCACCATTTGTAAGCCGGGTTAGAGTTATATACATTAATTTATAGTAGAAGTACATCGTACTACTTTTAAGAAAATGAGTTTAAGAAAATTTATAAGCAATAAGACAATAGCGGCTCTGGCAGTAATTGTTACTGTGTTTGCAAATACAAGCGCATTTGCACAAGAAGCTGCCGCCGGTGCTGCCGCTGCGGCTGCCAAAAAACCTATTGATATGTTCCCGGTCTACAAGTCGGCAGCATTCTATACCCTGTTATTTTTACTGCTTTGCTTGTTTATAGCAATAGTTGGTAAAGCTATGCGTGTATATGAATTAACACGTGAAGCTCAGGATAAACCTGCAGGAATCAACTGGAATACTATTAATGGTGTTCTCTTTGTGATTTTCTTAATCGTTGGATTGTACGGTGTTTATTTTGAATATACAGTTCACGGAAGTATGATTCTTCCTGATGCTGCTTCCGAGCATGGTAAGAAAATCGATCAGATGTTTAACATTACACTGATCCTGACAACTATCGTGTTTATCGGTACTCACCTTGTATTATTCCTGTTCTCTTATTTCTATAAGAACTCAGGTAAAAGAAAAGCTTATTACTACCCACACAATAATGCATTGGAGCGTATCTGGACAATTGTTCCGGCTTTAGTACTGACTGTACTGGTATTAATGGGATTCCTTACCTGGAGATCAATCTTCTATAAAATTGAAGATCCGAATAACAAGCCATTGAACATTGAGATTACTTCTCAGCAGTTTGCATGGACTATCCGTTATCCGGGAGCTGATAAAATTGTAGGTAAGAAAAACTATAAACTGATTACCGGAACGAATGGTTTAGGTATGGACTTTAATGATAAGGACAACCTTGACGATCAGATGGCAGAAGAAATGGTTATTCCTGTCAACAAACCAGTAAGATTGATTCTGACCAGTAAAGATGTATTGCATAGTTTCTACATGCCTAACTTCAGAATTCAGTTAAATACTGTTCCTGGTATGACTTCTTATTTTGAATTCACGCCAACTATTACTACTGCTGATATGCAGACTAAAGTAAATGATCCAGCATTTAAGTACCTGTTCTATTGCTCGAAAATCTGCGGATCTGGTCACTATAATATGCAAAAGGTTGTTAGAGTTGTATCTCAGGCTGAATATGATGCCTGGATAGTTAAACAACCTAAGTTTATCAATAACGAGTTGAGAAAGCAGTTTAACCTGCCAATCGTACCAGAACCAGCAGCTGCACCAGCGGCGGCAGCTCCAGCTGATAGTACAGCTAAAGCTGCTACTGAAGCTCCTGCTGTAGCAATGAATAAACCGGCTTTAAAAAAATAATTTTACTGGAATAGCGCATTATGTCAACTATAACATTACACGATACACATAACAACGATCACCATGACGGTCACGATCATGGGCATCACAAAGAAACGTTTATAACGAAATACATTTTTAGCCAGGATCACAAGATGATCGCTAAACAGTTTTTGATAACTGGTATCGTTATGGCGGTTATTGCAATGGGATTGTCTATTTTATTCCGTTTGCAACTGGCATGGCCAGATAAGAGCTTCCCGATTCTTGAAACATTTTTAGGTAAATGGGCAGAAGGTGGAAGGATCAAACCTGATTTTTATCTTGCACTGGTAACCATACATGGTACCATCATGGTATTCTTCGTATTGACCGCAGGATTGAGCGGTACCTTTAGTAACTTACTGATACCTCTTCAGCTTGGGGTACGGGATATGGCATCACCATTTATGAACATGCTTTCATACTGGTTATTCTTTATCGCCTGTATCGTTATGATGAGCTCATTCTTTATTGAAACAGGTCCTGCAAGTGCCGGATGGACAGTATATCCTCCGTTATCTGCTATTCCAAAAGCTATTTCAGGTTCAGGATTAGGTATGACCTTATGGTTAATCAGTATGGTTCTTTTTGTAGCTTCTCAGTTAATGGGTGGTATCAACTATGTAAGTACTGTATTAAACATGCGTACTAAAGGTATGGATCTTTGGAAAATGCCTTTAACTATCTGGGCTTTCTTATTAACAGCTATCTTAGGTATTTTATCATTCCCGGTTTTAGTAGCGGGTGTTGTATTATTAATTTTTGACCGTAGTTTCGGTACAAGTTTCTATTTATCTGATATCGTAATGGGTACTCAGGTATTACCAAACGAAGGTGGTTCTCCAATCTTATGGCAGCATTTATTCTGGTTCCTTGGTCACCCTGAGGTATACATCGTAATTATGCCTGCTTTGGGTATCTCTTCTGAGGTTATCTCTGTAAACTCCAGAAAACCAATCTTTGGTTACCATGCGATGGTTTACTCACTGATCGGTATTACTATCCTTTCATTTATCGTATGGGGTCACCATATGTTCGTGACAGGTATGAATCCGTTATTGGGTGGTGTATTTATGATCACGACACTGATTATCGCTGTTCCTTCAGCAGTAAAAACTTTTAACTACTTAGCTACATTATGGCGCGGTAATATCAGGTTTACACCTGCTATGTTATGTGCTATTGGTATGGTTTCATTCTTTATCTCTGGTGGTTTAACCGGTATCTTCTTAGGTAATGCATCTTTGGATATTAACCTTCATGATACTTACTTCGTAGTTGCCCACTTCCACCTGGTTATGGGATCTGCAGCGATCTTTGGTATGCTTGCAGGTGTTTATCACTGGTATCCGAAAATGTTCGGCAGAATGTTAAATGCTAAATTAGGTTACCTTCACTTCTGGGTTACTTTCATCTGTGCTTACTTAGTATTCTTCCCGTTACACTTCTTAGGTTTAGATGGCGTACCACGTCGTTACTATGCTTTCACTGAATTTGAATTCATGCAGAAATGGGTTACAGTAAACATCTTTGTAACATGGGCAGCTATTGTAGCAGCTTTAGCTCAGGTGGCATTCCTGTTCAACTTCTTCTACTCAATTTTCAAAGGTAAAAAAGCACCTCAGAATCCATGGGAATCTAATACTTTAGAATGGACTACTCCGGTTGAGCGTATTCATGGTAACTGGCCGGGAGAAATTCCAACAGTATACCGTTGGCCATATGATTATAGTAAACCAGGTGCTGACCAGGATTTCATTCCTCAGACTGTACCTTATTCTCAGACCATGAGCTCTAACATGCCACATGATTTTGAAGGAAACGCTGAATCTGAGCGTATCCAGAGAGAATGGGAAGAAAAACAAGCAAAAGAAAAAGCAATACTGGATTAATCTCCTTTATTAAAATATACAATGAGGTTATCTGCTTGAGTATCTACTTAGAACGATAACCTCATTTTTTTTAAAATAAAACCAATGGTTCCTAAATCTGAAAAGAGATTTATCCGGTTAAACCTGATTACTTTAATTGTAACGTTAGTACTCATCTTAGCCGGTGCAGTAGTGCGTAGTACAGGTTCAGGTATGGGATGCCCGGACTGGCCAAAATGTTTTGACCAATATATTCCACCAACATCGGTAGATCAGCTTCCGAAAGATTATAAAGAGAAATACGTAGCAGGCAGGGTTAAAAAGAATGAGCGTTTTGCGCTTATGCTTGATAAAATGGGTAAAAAGGACGTGGCTGACAGTATCCGTCACGATCAGAGTATAACGGTTCCGGAATCATTTAATGCAGCAAAAACCTGGACTGAGTATATCAACCGCCTGACTGGTGCAACAACTGGATTTTTATTAATCGCAGTTACCGTTCTTTCATTTACGTATAAGAAGAAAGCTAAAAGGATTATAGTTTTAAGCATACTGAATCTTTTTATGGTGGTTTTTCAGGCATGGCTTGGTTCCATCGTAGTTTCTACTAATCTGCTGGCCTGGGTAGTTACTGTTCATATGCTGCTCGCCCTGGTTATGCTGGCCATACTGGTTTACACTTATTACTATGCGCAAACCTTGTATAAAGAGCCGAGTGTTGTTATTTCTAAAGTATTCTGGTTAAAGGTTCTTATCCTGGTTTCTTTAGTGCTGAGTGTACTGCAGATTGTTTTAGGAACAGAGGTAAGAGAGGCTATAGACGAAATTTCCAAGAATCTGTTATATCAGGAGAGAAATACCTGGGTAGGAAAGGTTGGTGATATATTTAATTATCACAGGGATCTGGCAATTTTAGTTGTCATACTCAATGCTTTTATTTACCAGTTTGTGATGAACAAATTTGGTGGGAAGGCAACAGAATTGAAATTAGGCAATTCGATAGTGCTGGTGTTACTGCTGCAAATTGCGAGTGGTGTATTATTAGCTAACTTTGCATTGCCACCTGCAGCACAGGTTATACATTTAGTGTTCTCAACAGTTCTGTTTACACTCCAGTTTTATCTTTATCTGCTGGTATACAGAACAAGTACTTATAATCAATAATATTAAAATACATAGAATTGAAATTATTTTTCTCAGATTTATCTAAACTCATCAAATTCAGACTTACTTTTCTGGTGGTGTTTTCTGCGTCAGTTACTTTTTTAATTGGCTCAAGGATGCAGGTTGCCAGGGGTGAGGTTCCGTCTATTGACTGGGGAAACTGGCTTATTCTGGTTGCTGGTGGATTTTTGGTTACAGCAGCAGCAAACTGTTTTAACGAGATTATAGAAAAGGATTTGGATAAGCTGATGACACGCACTATGGATCGTCCAATGCCGGCCGGAAGAATGACTACAGGCCAGGGACTGGTACTGGGGCTGATTATGGGGATGCTTGGAACCTGGTTATTAGGGAAGTTAAATCTGGAAACAGGGCTTTTATCTGTATTTTCTATTTTGCTGTACGCTTTTGCCTATACGCCTTTAAAACGTAAATCTCCGATTGCTGTATTTGTTGGGGCTATACCAGGGGCTTTACCTCCGCTGATTGGTTATTTAGCCGCGCTGGGACATACCACGAATTTCACACATGTGGACTATGAAGTAGCAGGCATACTTTTTCTTATTCAGTTTGTATGGCAGTTCCCGCATTTCTGGGCAATTGCATGGGTATTGGATGATGATTATAAAAAGGCAGGATTCAGATTATTGCCTACCAAAAAAAGAGACAAGACAAGTGCTTTTCTTGTCTTCTTAAGTACATTGATATTAATACCTGTGAGTTTGCTGCCTACCTTTTTTGGTTTTGGTGGTTATTATATCGCAGGGGTTTCGATCATAGCCGGTGTAATCTTTGCATTGCTGGCATTTAAACTACTGGTAAAACTGGATATAGACAGTGCGCGTAAAGTAATGTTCTGTTCTTTCTTTTACATACCACTGGTTCAGTTGATTTTATTGTTTGATTTTATAGGTAAATAGTTTTTTTTATATGGTACATACATTGAAACAGGAAGACGTAGCGCAGGATAGACAAGCTATTTCTTTTAAAGCCAAGAAATTTGTTCTCTGGCTGTTTGTGGTATCCTCGACTATTATGTTTGGAGGATTTACCAGTTATTATATTGTTTTTGCGGCATCAAAGGGTAAAGGGCATGGCTTAGTTCTTCCTGATGTCTTTATGTACAGCACAGCAGTGCTTGTATTAAGCAGTATCTGTTTGTTTTTCGCAGCAAAGGCGGTGCGTCAGCAAAATTTACAGACACAAAAAATATTTCTATGGGCGACTATGATACTGGGGATTGCTTTTGGTTATCTTCAGTTTGATGCATGGTCGGCATTATACCACAGTGGAGCAACACTGGTTAACAATAACGCAGCAATTTCTACGATTTATATTGTTTCCGGCATGCACTTACTGCACATTTTTGCAGGTCTTTGTTTCATCCTGAACAGTCTTTGGGGTGCATATAGCAAAGTTCCTAAAGAAAATGCGGTATATCGTATAGAAATAGCCTCTATATTCTGGCATTTTATAGATATATTATGGATATATCTTTATGTTTTTTTACTTTTGAACAGTTAGACTTTTTAACAAACTATTACAATTTTTAAAATGAATTCATTATCACAATTAGATCAGGTAAAAACTACTCCATGGAGTGGCGGCCGTTCACCGTGGTCGGTAGAGTACGGAAAAATAATGATGTGGTTTTTCTTGCTATCAGATGCATTTACATTCTCTTCATTATTGGTATACTACGGAGCGCAACGTTTCACTAAGTTTACATGGCCTGATCCGGATTTGGTATTCCAGTCTATTCCAGGTGTGATGGACTCAGGAGCACCATTAGTGTTCGTAGGTATCATGACTTTTATCCTGATCATGAGTTCAGTAACAATGGTTTTAGCTGTTGAAGCTGGTCACAGACGTTCTAAGAACGAAGTTGTAGGATGGATGATTGCAACCATTATCGGTGGTTTCATGTTCCTGGGTTGTCAGGCATTAGAGTGGACTCACCTTCACCACGAAGGTTTCTGGTGGGGTTCTATTCCTAAACCTGAAGAATTACAGCATTTCTTTGTTGGCCCTGTGTCTAACGTTGCCGCACAACAATTTGCTAACTTATTCTTTACGATTACAGGATTCCACGGATTTCACGTATTTACAGGTGTGCTGTTAAATATTATCATCTTAATCATGACTATCAACGGTACTTTCGAGAAACGTGGTCATTACCTGATGATTGAAAAAGTAGGTTTATACTGGCACTTTGTTGATTTGGTTTGGGTATTCGTATTTACCTTCTTCTATCTAGTTTAATTCCCCTAAAATAAAATATTATGTCTGAACATAACTTACACAATACAGAAGAGCATGCACATGATGAGCATGCTGGTCTAAGCAAATCTAAAATCTGGCAGGTATTCTTTATCTTATTAGGGATTACTGTTGTAGAATTTATAATCGCATTAGTGATTTTACCAAAGAATCTGATTCCTCATACTGCAGGTAATATTGCTTATATCTTATTAACCCTTTTAAAAGCATATTATATTGTAGCTTACTTTATGCACCTTAAGTTTGAAAAGACCGGGTTGCAGCTGTCACTGGGGCTCGCATTTATATTTATCATATACTTTATTACTTTGATGCTTATCGAAGGTGGTTATTTGCATATACATATGAGTTTTAATCCATGAAGTTCACTTCAATAAAAAAAATAATAATCCTGGTATCGATTTTAGCGGTACCGGGATTTTTATATTATGAACTGGTTGAGCAGGGTAAAAACAGGTATAAACCATTACCCTTTTTCGGCCCCAAAAAAGTTGCTGCTACTTTCCATTCTAAAAGAGGCAAACAGATTCCCGACACGATCTATCATCAGCTACCTGACTTCAGATTTATTAATCAGCAGGCAGATACAATAAGCTGGAAGAATTACCAGGGAAAAATCATTGTACTTAATCTGTTTTATACCTCGGGTAATAATTATGCGGTAGAATTTGCGAATAAGGCAATGAACGTTTATGCCAATACTTATGGTAAGAATCCGCTGGTTCATTTCATAGGATTGAGTATAGATCCTGTAACGGATAGTCCGGCTAAACTTGTTCCTTATGCTGAAAAATTAAAGGCTAAGGCCGGTAAATGGGATTTGCTGACCGGTGACAGTACCGCGGTTTATAACTGGATCAACAAAGGCCTTTATGTAGATGCTCAGCAGCATTTTGAAAAAGGAGAACGTAAGTTTATCTACAGTAATTTATTTGTTCTTCTGGATCCTCAGCACCGTATCAGAGGCTATTATGATGCGACCAATCAGGAAGCACTTTCTAAACTGAATGATGAAATAAAAGTTCTTATTGCCGAAGAACTTAGAAATGTAAGGGACGGAAGATAACTTGTTCAGTCAATCGCCCGTTGCTTAAAATAATATACACCATGAATATCAATGACAAATTCTTTTTGCGCCTGATCTGGATTGTTACAGCAGTTGTACTTGCTGTAGTAATTACTTTAAAGATTGTGCCTCCGCCAACTGTAAAGCCTTCATTTATCTATTTGCTGCCGCATTTAATTGGTGGTATTAATGCGACCTGTTCGGTATTATTAATCCTTTCTCTGATCTTCATTAAAAAGAAGAATATACAGGCACATAAAGTGACGAATGTGGTTACTTTTATTCTGTCTGCTATCTTTCTGGTTTTTTATATTTTGTTCCATCTCTATGAGAAAGATACCAAATATGGGGATATAGATCATAACGGAATCCTTTCTGCTGCTGAACTGGCAGCTGTAAGCGGAACAAGAATGATTTATTTCTTCATCCTGATCACGCATATTATGCTGGCCATTATTGTCCTGCCATTGATTCTGATCAGTTTCCTGAGAGGCTTCAGTATGCAGATTGAAAGACATCGCAAAATTGTCAGATGGGCTTACCCGGTATGGCTGTATGTAGCCGTTACAGGGGTGATTGTTTACCTGATGATTTCTCCATATTATAATTTTTAAAAACAAGCCCGGCATTTTTACAATAGCGTTATGTAATGTCGGGCTGGTTTGTTCGTTTAATCTTATATTTGCTTATTGTTGGCTTCCCGCCATTGAAAAAAATATTAGCTAATGAAAAGAGCATTGATCATCTTTATTCTTATGATTGCTGTAACCGCAGGTGCGGGTATACAGAAAGCTGCAGCGCAATGTGCAATGTGTACAATAAGTGCTGAACAGGGTACTCAGAACGGGAATACACAAGCTGTAGGATTAAACACAGGAGTATTGTATCTGATGGCGATTCCGTATTTACTGATCGCTGCTATCGGTTTTCTGTGGTATAAGAGATACCGTCGTTCACAGGCTTCTGTCCGTTCCTGATTTCTCTTGTTCTGCATGGAGAAAACAACAAAACTATATGCGCTGGTAAATGGTAAATGTCCGCATTGCCGCAGGGGTGATATCTTCACAGGCAGTTTATACGGCTTCAATATACAGCGCACAAATGAGTTCTGCAGCCACTGCGGACAGCGTTACGAAATAGAACCCGGATACTTTTACGCTTCAATGTATGTTAGCTATGCGATGAATGTCGCAGAGATGATTGCTATAGGAATTGCAACCTATGTCTTTTCTGGCGGTAATCTCGAATTCGATTCGTTGTGGCTGTATGTAGGTGTGATTTTTAGCGGATGTTTTATTCTTGCCCCATTTAACTATCGTTATTCACGCGTGATTTTATTACATTGGCTCTCTCCTAAAATTAGTTATAACGCCTATTACGACCAACCATGATTAAGCCAGAAACACTAGCTTTTTTAAGCGCAGTAGCAGCAAATAATAACCGGGAATGGTTTGCCCTGAACAAGGAATCTTATGAAGCAGCAAGAGCTGATGTAATCAGTCTGGTTGATGAAATTATTCCTGTTTTAGCTAATATTGATCCTCAGTTTCCGCTCGAAACACAAGCTAAAAAATGTGTATTGCGTATTTACAGGGATATCAGGTTCAGTAAAAATAAGGATCCGTATAAGAACAATTTCGGGGTTTCCTTTTCCGTTAAGAATACAAATGGAAACGGTCCTGAATTTTATCTGCATCTGCAGCCGGGAAGTTCTTTTCTGGCAGGCGGTTACTGGATGCCGGACGCACCGCTGCTAAAAAAAATAAGAGAAGAAATAGATTACAATACTTCAGAATTTCTGGAGATTATAGAAGCGAAAAGTTTTAAAGAGCTTTTCAGTTTAAGTAAGGAAGAGACCTTAAAGAATGCGCCTAAAGGATATGATCCGGAGCATCCTCAGATTGAGCTGTTAAAGCTTAAAAGCTATATTGGTGTTCTTCCGATCAAAGATGAAGAACTGTTACAACCGGCATTGATTAACCATTTAGAGAAGGCTTTTAAGGCTATTTACCCATTTGTCCGCTTCCTGCGGGGAGCCATAGCACCATAATTATGAAGAGAGTCATTTTGTTTTTAAGTATTGGCTTACTGGCCAGTGCATTTAGTTCATGTGTAGTTTTATCCCCTAAAAAATATAAAGCGCTGCTGGCAAAGCAGGATTCTTTAAGCAATGGCTGGACAGGCGCACAGGGATCTATTGATAACCTGCAAAGTGCAATTGCAAAATTGCAGCGGGATACCGCAAATCTGAATGGACAGTTAAATGAGCTTCAGGGGAAATACAGAACAGTAGACGGCAATTACGTTAAATTGAAGAATAATAGCTCATCTGCAATTAATAAGCTCTCTGAAGATCTTAAAAAGCGTGAACAGCGTCTTAAAGAAGTAGAAGAGATCTTACGTAAACGTGATGAGGCTTCTAATCAGTTAAAAGAGAAATTGCAGCAGGCTTTACTTGGATTCTCTAAAAACGGACTGACTGTAGAAATGAAAAACGGAAAGGTCTATGTATCTCTTACGGATAAATTATTGTTTCCTTCGGGAAGTATAATCATCGATGAGAAAGGGAAACAGGCATTAACCCAGCTGGCCAAAGTTTTAAAGGAGCAGCCGGAAATCATCATTGCAGTAGAAGGACATACGGATTCACAAAAGATAACCAATCTGGGCCAGATCAAGGATAACTGGGATTTGAGTGTATTGCGTTCTACTTCTGTAGTCCGTTATCTTACAGAAACTGAAAAGGTACCAGGCGTGAGGATGACTGCCACAGGAAAAGGAGAATTCCAGCCGTTGGAATTAAATACCACCCCTGAAGGACGTAGTAAAAACAGAAGAATTGAAATTGTATTGTCTCCGAAACTGGATGAGCTTTACGATCTGATCAAAAAATAAATATAGCTGTATAAGAGAAAAGGCTACCGGATTATCCGGTAGCCTTTTCTCTTTATATATAACTTGTCCGAAACGGAAGTTTGATTTAAAATCAGTTAGAAAGGACTAACGAAATCTTTAAATGAAGACAAAACAAGATCTTTATCTGAAAGCAGTAATTCTTCTTTAGTCAGCTCTTCGCTCCAGTTAATGTTCAGGTCAGGGTCATTCCAGATTACTCCGCACTCAGAATCCTTATCATAATAGCTGGTCACTTTATAAGTGAAGATAGTATTATCTTCCAGTGTTAAAAAGCCATGCAGAAATCCTGGCGGAACCCATAATTGCTTATGATTCTCCCCGCTGAGAACAATACTGAAATGCTGGCCATAAGTAGCAGAGTCTTTTCTGACATCAACTGCAACATCAAGAACTTTTCCCTGTATTACTCTTACCAGTTTACCCTGTGCAAACGGAGCTTTCTGTGCATGTAAGCCACGCAGTGTACCTTTTTGCGAAAAGGATTGGTTATCTTGTATAAAATCGGCCTTAATGCCGGCATCGGCAAATGCCCGGGCACTAAAACTTTCATAGAAATAGCCACGGTTATCTTTCCAGATTTTGGGCTCAATGACAAAAAGGTCAGCAATAGGTGTCTGTACTATATTCATATTTAAGCGATATATTCCATGAGGGTGGCAAAAGAAACGTATTTATCTTTGAACCGGGAGTTTAATTCAGCTGAAAATGAGTCAGCATGTTTAAGCTGGTAAGCATTATAATCTTCAATTGACTGCAGAACATACTGGGCACAATAAGTTACCCCTTCATTTGGTGAGTCAACCACTCTTAATAATCTGTTGGATACGAATAATCCGGTAGACATCACTTCCGGAATGTGCTCTTCCTGCATCCATTGCAGCCATGCTGCAGCAGAAACTTCTTCAATAATCAGGGTTACATTGTATAATAACATGCGGCAAATATATAAACTAAGATTCAATATTATCACCTCTGATTTTTCTGAAATGCTTACGGGCTTCGGTCACAAACATGCTTCCAGGAAAATCTCTGATCAATTGCTGATAAAGTGTTTTTGCCTGTTCCGGATCATTCAGCTGATCTTCATATAATCCCGCAAGAATAAAGAGCGCTTCATCTGCCCAGTTTCCTTTCTGGTCATGATTAATCAGCTCTTTGAGTAAGACAGCAGCACGTGTAAAATCTTTGTTTTTAATATAGATATCAGATTTAAACATTAAGATGTCATCTGTAAGACTGTTTTTGGGATATAACAAGGGGATACTATCCACCTTGGCAATAGCCGCCGCGGAGCGATTGCGGAATTGCAGTAATTCGGCTGCAGCGTACATTTTCAAAGCCAGTGTATCGGCAGCAGTTTCCAGATGATCAGAGATCAGCAAACTTAGATTAAGCGCATCGTTGGCAATTAATTGCTCCGTAGAGGCTTTTAATACATCCGCCTGAGATTTGGCATAGCTGAAATTTCCCTGTTCAAAAGATAGTCTTGCTGACCTGTATTTGGCTTCGGTTCCTATATTCTGATTCTCAAATTCTTTAGCTACTTGTCCATACAGGAGAATTGCTTCCCAGGGCTGTTCGGTAAGTCTGTAAATATCTCCAAGCTCCAGTTTCATTTCGCCAATTTCTGTACTGGAGATACCAGGGATCTTTATAGCTGCTTCCAATGCGGTTTCTGCTTTTTCGGGATGCTGAAGATAATAAGTTTGCAGGTTTGCCCATTTTCTTACAGCAAAAAGAGTCTTTGCATTTTTGCCATATTCATCCAGAATTTCCTGATACTGATCAGCAAGAGTAATAATTTCTTTCTGATCAGTCTTACCTGCCAGCAACAATTGATACCTGGCATCAATCAGCGATAATTTTGAAGGCAGATAATATTCGTTGTCCTTACCTTTCAGCAGTAAAAATGAATAAGCTTTGATAGCCGTTTCATAAGTTTTGTTCGATACAAATAATTGTGCATGTTCAAATAAAATAGCACCGTTATCTTTAGTCCTTTTATCCTGTGCAATCAGCTGACGCAGCGCCATGTCATATTCTTTCTGCTGCAGATATTGCCAGATCAGCAGCTTTGAATAAGATTCATTTTGCGGGTCTTTTTGTACTCTTTTAAGTAAAGCATTCTGAAGTGTAAGATAATCAGCATTGGTTTCAAATACAGAAGGTAATACAGTCTCGGCTTGCTGAAGCATTTGCGGCATGGTGGACAGTGCATTTAAATACTCTTCAATCAGCTTGTTCTTATCCCGTTTAAAACGGTACAGACTTAATAATTCAAAAGTAAATGCCTGTTCATTCTTCAGGTTTTTCCTGCCCTGCAGAAACACTTCGGTTGCCAGCTCATATTCACCAAGCTGATAAATATCATTAGCCAGTGCTCTGATTTTAAACTCATCATCTGGTAAAGTGCGCAGAAGATGTTCGAAAACTTTTGCTGAATTTGCCTGATCACCTCTTTCTTTATAAATCCTGCCCTGTAAAAGTCCGTATTTTAAAGATTCAGGACTTTGCCGGATTAGCTTTTTAATAGCTTTATCGGCTATGTCATATTGTTTTGATTTTAGCAGGGAGTTGAAATACAGGTCAAGATATGCCTCGTTTTTCGCATTGAATAACAGCTTGCCGAACAGCATTGATGCTTTTTGAAAATCTCCATTCTGATAATACTGCATGGCTACTTCATTATCATTGTTATCCTGGGCAAATAAGGATAAGGAACAGGTGAGAATAATGAGGATTGCAAATATGGGTTTCATGATGTTGTGGATCATTCTGACTATCAAAAATAAAGATAGTAATTTCTGTATGGGCTTAATCATTGGATCCCGGTATTTTAAATGTTACCACTTATTTCTTTGACACCCGTAAAATATTACTATTTTGACTCGCTCTCCATTTGCGGTTAAGGTAACAATATTAGTGTATTGCCTGTTTAGACAAATGGCGTTGCGTATTTTTGCAGGCTACCTGATAGTTATGACCGTAAAGAAAAGATATCTACTAATTGTTCTCCTTGGCCTTTTGAGCGCTTGCCGGCAAAATATGCAGGTAAGAGTTATTCCCGTGGCAGACTTCTTTAAGTCGCAGGATAAGGGGGCTTATGCAATTTCTCTGGACGGCAGGACTATGTCATATCTGAAGCTTCAGGGGAAAAAGCAAAATCTGTTTGTTGAAGACCTGGCAACCGGAAAATCAGCACAGATTACACAGTTAAATGAGAAAAATATCAATTATTACTTTTGGGTTAGTGATGACGAAATTGTCTACTACAAAGAAAAGGCAGGGGCAGAGCGATTATCCGACATTTTTATTATCAATAAAAACGGAGAAAATGAACGTCAGCTAAGTGACAACGGTAAAAGCCGGATGCATGTGCTGAAAGATCAGCTGATAGATGGCAAATTCCTGCTGGTATCCTCAAATAAAAGAGATTCAACTGTATTCGATGTTTACAGATTAAATGTGAGGGATGGCCGTATGGATATGGCGGCTAAAAATCCGGGTAATATTACCAATTGGGTTACCGATTCCAGAGGGAAGATACGTTTGGCTACTACCAGTGACGGTGTAAACCAGACTTTATTATACAGAGAGACAGAAAATCAGGCATTCCGCCCGATAGTTACCAATAACTTTAAAACGACTTTTACACCCATTGCCATCTCAGATGATAAACCAAATATTGTCTATGCGATTTCTAATGTGAACAGGGATAAAAATGCACTGATAGAGCTTAACTGTGTAACAGGAAAAGAAAGTAAGGTACTTTTCAGCAATGATACTTTAAACGTGGTGGATGCTCAGTATTCAGAGTCTAAAAGAACAATTGCATTTGTGATTTGTGAAACCTGGAAAAAAGAAAAGCATTATCTGGATTCAACAGTCAAAAAACTATACGAGAAACTGGATAAGCTGTTGCCTGGCACTGAATCGAGGATTATTGACAGGGACAAAGCAGAAAACACGTTTATTGTAAGGACATTTACAGATAGAAATCCGGGTTCTTATTACCTGTATGTAGCTGATAAGGGTACAATCAGGAAACTGAGTGATTTTAATCCTTCTGTTAAAGAAGCAGAAATGTGTGAAATGAAGCCGGTTTCCTATACCGCCCGCGATGGATTAAAGATCCAGGGTTATCTTACTTTACCGATTAATAAATTACCGGAAAATCTTCCTGTGGTTGTGCTGCCGCACGATGGTCCGGGACGCAGGAACTCCTGGGGATATAACGCAGAAGTCCAGTTTCTGGCTAACAGAGGTTATGCTGTTTTTCAGGTTAATTACCGTGGATCATCTGGTTACGGAAAATCTTTTGCAGCTGCCGGATCGGGTCAGTGGGGTGGGAAAATCAAGGATGATATTAATGACGGGGTAAGATGGCTGATTGCCAACAAGATTGCCAACCCTAAGAAAATAGCGATTTATGGTACAGGATTTGGAGGATATATTGCATTAAACAGCTTGTACTCAAGTCCTGGAATGTATGTTTGTGGCGGATCAAATTCAGGGGTACTCAATTTATTCAGCTATTTAAAATCTATTCCGCCATTTTTGAAGACCAATCTGCAAATGTACTATGAGGTCATAGGTAACCCAATAACAGAAGGCGATAGAATGCGTCAGGTATCACCAGTTTTTCACGCAGATAAATTCAGAGTACCAGTATTTATTACACAGAGTCCTAAAGACCCCAGAAGTAATTCGGGGGAGGCCGTTCAGTTTGTTAAAGAACTTAAAAAACGAAATGTGAATGTGACCTACCTGGAAAAAGAATATAATGAGTTTTCTCCGCAGGGCGAAGATGTGCGCCAGACACTATATGCTTCACTGGAGCAATTTTTATCTGCTAATTTGTCTAAGAAATAGGCTGTATGGGTTCAGAAAGAAACAGTGGTTACCGTAAAAACTTTTCATTGATCGTGACTTTTATTGTGCTGATCTCTGTCTTGTTCGTGCTGTCACTTTTCTTAGCTTATAATTTTAGCAAGAAATTTATAGAGAATGAATTTGTGTCTGAGAAGGTAAAAGTACTGGAAGAAAGTATTAAGCCATACAATGAGTTCTTCCAGAATAAGGTCCCGGAGATTTCTTATTATAATGGTTATCTGGATTCTGCGACGGCATCAAAATTTGTAGACACTATCATAAATACTTATCCGTTTGTATCAAAAGTGGTCTTCTATGATTCGGAGATTGGTAATGCTCCTCCTATAAGAGACGGATTAAATACCGGGCACTTTTCTTTTGGCCCCAAGTATATCTATCAGTTTGGTGACCTGGTCCCGCTGGATTCTGTAAAGCTGTTTTCCAGAGATGATACAAAGAAATTTAGCAGGGGCGATGATTTTAATGCATTGGGTATAAAACTGATCTCTTATATAGAGAGTCTGGACACGACAAGTGTACCCACTCAGGATGAGCTTTTTACTAATTTTAGTATTATCCGGTCAAACAAAATTACTTATCTGAATATTCCCAGGCTGGAAGATCTGAAAGTCTATAAACAGATGCTCAGGCAGCAGCTTAGTCCTTCACCTGTTTATCAGCAGGATATGCTGTCGTTTCATTTGGATCCTTACAAGCTTAAGATTATCAATACAAGACCGTTATTGTATCAGAATATCAGGATAGAACCCCTCACTTATGATCCTTTAAATACCTCTACGGAGTATGTAGCGACAGAAATTACCTTGCCAGGTCCGTTTTCTGATTATAAGCTTTATTTTATTTCGGCAAAATCATTTGTCGCTCAGGAAATTCTGAGCTATTTTCTTCCTATTGCCATGGTGATGTTATTGTTTTATAGTATTCTGGTACTGGTAACAGTCCTGATTTACAGAAACCTGAATATCAACCATAAGATGTTTAAGCTGCAATATGACTTTATGAATAACCTTACCCATGAGTTTAAAACTCCTGTAAGTGTAATTAAAATAGCCGGTAACAATATTAAAAGTGCAAATACGCTGACAGAGCGTGAGCTCAAGTTATATGGGAAAATCCTGGATGAGGAGGCTGATAAATTAAACGGGCTGATGAATAAATTGCTGGCCTTTACGCAGATTGAAAATGGGGCTATACAACTCAATCAGGATGAAATCAGCATTGTGGATTTTATTGAAAGTACAGTGGAATCCCATACACTGAAACACCCTGATTTTGTGGTTACCTATGAAGTGACCGGGTTTACAACTTTTATCACAGACCCGGTATTATTAGGAAGTCTTTTTGATAATCTGGCTGAGAATGCATACAAATACTCTTCACCCGATCATAAACGTTTACATATAGTAGCCAGAATGATCAAGGGGAAAGTTGTATTTAGATTTATAGATCAGGGAATAGGTATTCCTACACCAGAAATTAATAATATCTTTAAGAAGTTTTACCGCATACAGAACCAGTATAATCAAAATGGAAGTGTAGGGCTGGGTTTGGCTTTTTGTAAAGAACTGGTGAATTTCATGAAAGGTGAAATCACCGTAAAGAGTAAAGTAAATAAAGGAACAGAATTTAAAATAGTACTGCCTTATAATAATTAATGATATGTCTAAAGGAATTAAAATACTGATAGTTGAGGATGATGAGAATTTAAGATTTTTAGTTGTACACAGGCTGAAGTCAGAGGGCTATGAGATGCTGGAAACCGGTGACGGAGAGTTGGCGGTGAGCGTAATCATGGAAGAAAAACCAGATATAGTATTATTAGACTGGATGCTGCCGGGTAAGCAGGGATCGGAAGTCTGCCAGGAGGTCCGTCAGCAGGGATTTGAAAACCTGATTATTATGATGACGGCCAAAGCTCAGGATGTTGATAAGATCGATGCCTATACTTTTGGTGTTTCTGATTATGTAACCAAGCCTTTTAATATGGACGTTCTGGTAGCGATGCTGGATAGTAAGGTGAAATTTCTGGTGAACAATGATAAATCAGAAATTCATCGTTTTGGAGATATGGAACATCATCCAAATATCCATACACTTTACAGAAGCGGAAGGAAAATTGAGTTGACTATACTGGAAAACAGAATTCTACTGTATTTCCTGAGAAATCCTAATAAAGTGATTAACCGTGATGAGCTGATGCTGGTAGTATGGGGATATAATTCTGACGTGAATACCCGTACACTTGATATGCATATTGTCCGCTTAAGAAAGAAAATCGAATTAAACCCTGATAATCCTCAGTTACTGCAAACGGTCAGAGGAGTGGGGTATCGTTTTAATGCCGGGTAAATAACTAATTATATATTACAGAACAGCTTCCTGCAACTATCGAAACTGTTCTGTAATACCATATTTATTAATCTTTCAGGCGGGCTGCCCAAAAAGGACAGGACCCTCCATCTTTAACGAAATTCTGAAAATAAGTCTCATCCGGTAGAATTAAGGCTCCCCGCGTTTTTCTGATTATACTGAATATACTCTGATCATGGCGGTGGTCAATAAAGGATGGATGCTGTATAGCGGAATCCTTTTCATCTGTAAACAGAGCAGAGTTTTCGTATAAAGTATCATACCATTGGTTAACCAGCGAAGTGGCGTGCTGACATTTTCTGAGCAGGATTACCGTTGCCATCAGCTGATCTGAATTGATAATTTCATCAGATACTTCAAAATAATCAAAGACCTCCCGTTTTGTATATTCACTCTCTTTATGAGGTAGCTGAAATGCCAGCGTGCCGGTATCTGTTGCCTCTAACAGGAGCTTGTAGTCATTAAAACGTTGTTTCCCTTTTTTATTAATCAGACATCCGGCATCAGCATATATCAGTATGTCGTTGTCGGGAAGGCTGTCCAGTGTTTTTTTGATGAAATAGGGTTTCCATATCCAGTAACCGCCACCTCTGGGCTGTTGAAGAATAGATTGAAAGTGTTTGGTAAATACAGGGTCTATAGCCGAAGGACTGAAAATTTTTACTTCGTCAAAAAAGGCAGAATCAGTTGCAGTTTGTTTGAGTAGTTTCCTCTGATCTCTGTATTTATCGTCTCCATAGGTTATAAAGTGAGTTTTCATAGCAATTAATTTATTTATAATGTAATAAATTAATTTTAACGGGTGGTGAGAAGTTTTCAGAGAGTTATCCACAAAAAATAATCATACAGATGCGGGGCATACTGATGATTATTTTTTGTGATGAAACAAATGGGATGTACTGCGCTGATTTGCGATATAGTACGCTATTAAATTGACTAATAGGATTAAGCTCTTTTAAGAGTGAAAATAGTGATCTCGGGTAAGATCCCTACTCTGCCAGGATAACCAAGGAAACCATAACCTACATTGACGTAGAGCTGTTGTTTTTGTTCCTGATATAACCCTGCCCATTCTTTATAGATATATTCTATAGGGCTCCACTGATATTTTTCGGTACGTACACCAAACTGCATACCATGCGTATGCCCGCTAAACATCGCGTCTATCTGCGGATATTTAAGAAGTACTTCATTACGCCAGTGTGAAGGATCGTGAGATAATAAAAGTTTTACCGGAAGATCATCCGTGTTCTTAGTGGCGAGATCCATACGGCCATATTTAGGGAAGCGTCCCATGCCCCAGTTTTCAATGCCCAGGATACCTATTTCTTCTCCATTTACTTTGAGTCTGCGGTTTTCGTTCATCAGCAGATCCCAGCCCATCAGTTCGTGGGTTTTGATTACATCTTTCAGGTTTTTGACTTTAGCAGGCGAAGACTCTTTCCCAAAATGATAATCACCATAATCATGATTCCCAAGGGAAGAATAAACTCCGAGAGGAGCTTTTACTTTACTGAAAATGTCCTGATAGTCTCTCATTTCAGTGGCCATATCATTTACAATATCACCTGTAAAAAAGATAAAGTCAGGTTTTTCCCGTAACAGCATTTCCACACCACCTTTTACTGCTGTTTTGTTATAAAAACTTCCCGAGTGGATATCGGAGATCTGGCCCATTGTAATACCGTCAAAGGCAGCAGGTAAATTCGGGAGTATTAATGTTTTTCTTCTGACCTGATAATCATAGGCTCCGGATGTAATTCCCCAGGTTAATGACGTCAGGGGTATTGCAGCTGCAACCAGACCTGCCTTAACAATAAATGAAGACCTGCTGATTGGTTCCTGACCAGGTAAAACAGTCCTGGCCGGTTCATTACTACTCTTGTCCGGAGCAGTAACACTAAACTCATCGGTGGTTTTTGTTTCAGCAGAGATCGCTGATCTTTCTATAGGATTTGCAGGGTTTTTCAGACGTCTGTACAAGGTAATAACCAGTCTGCGCAGGTCGTCAGCTAACAGAAAAGGCAACATTACAATTTTACAGGCGGTTGTCAGGAAAAATGAAACCAATATAATTGCCCGCAGGGAAAGAAACAGGTTTAAAAATATACCGGCAAAAACACCAGTTACCAATACAATGGTAATCCCCCAGTAGATTCTGGTAAATCTGGTTTTTGCTTTTTCACTCCAGTTTTTAAAGGCAGATAAAATCGCTTTGACAAAATAAAAATCGAATGCTATTATTAAAATGCATCCTGCTATAAGAAAGGGTAATCGGCCCATTTTTCAGGTTAAATATAAAAATCTTTTAAAGCTATCATTACGGCTTATTCTAGGAGTTGAAGTCAATATCATCATCATCTTCTTCAAGCTCGGTATTAAATAAGCTGTCAAACATATCAGAGAAACCAAAACCACCACTAAGGTACTTTTTGTTTAACTGGGAATATTCGGCTAAACCATGAAGCGCAAACTCCATTAATAATAAGGTTTGGTTCGCACTTAGTTTAGGATGAAACTTTTTCACCAGTTCATTGAGCCCATCAACCTGCATCAGTTCTTTTTTATACTGTGCAGCAGTCAGGTTATCAGCAATATCAAGTGTGTTTCCATCAGTAAACCAATCTGTAATCAATTGATAAGGATTGGCTGTTTTACTTTTCTTGGCTTTCTCAGGATCAGGGAAATAACGGCTGAACAGGCTTTTAATAGCTTTGCCGATTAAGGTATTGGCTACTTTAGCCGGGCCTTCCAGCTCACCTTCATAAACCAATTCAATCTTACCCGTTACAGCCGGTATAATACCTGTCAGGTCTGCAAGTCGGACAAAAGTGTTTTCTTCACCATTGATCAGCATTCTTCTTTCGGCAGTACTGATCAGGTTTTCGTAGGCAGAAATCGTTAAACGTGCAGATACCCCCGACTTCTGATCAATAAATTCACTTTTACGCGCTTCAAAAGCTACCTGTTCAATCAGATCTTTAACCAGACCATCTGCCTCTACAGTTAATTTCTGTGCATCGGTAATTTTTGCTTCCTGGAAAGTGATTTTTCTCGAGATTGCAATCGTTTTGGGATAATGCGTAAGGATCTGACTTTCAATTCTGTCTTTTAACGGAGTTACAATAGAGCCCCTGTTGGTATAATCCTCCGGGTTGGCTGTAAATACAAATTGTACATCCAGCGGAAGACGAAGTTTAAAACCTCTGATCTGAATATCCTTTTCCTGCAGCATGTTAAACAAGGCTACCTGTATTCTTGCCTGCAGATCGGGAAGCTCATTGATAACGAAAATACTGCGGTGTGCTCTTGGTATTAAACCAAAGTGGATCACGCGTTCATCGTTGTAGGTTAGTTTCAATGTAGCGGCTTTAATCGGGTCCATATCACCAATTAAATCTGCTACAGTTACATCAGGAGTAGCCAGTTTCTCGGTATAACGTTCCGAACGGTGCTGCCAGCTGATTGGAGTTGCATCACCATGAGTGGCAATTTCCTGTTTTCCGTACCATGAAATCGGGTTCAGCGGATCATCAAATATTTCACTTCCTGTAATGTAGGGGATATATTCGTCCAGTAAATTGACCATTAAGCGGGCAATACGTGTTTTGGCCTGACCCCTTAAACCTAGTAACAGGATATTATGTCTGGATAAGATTGCGGTCTGAAGTTCCGGTATAACAGTTTCATCGTAACCCAGAATTCCTTCAAATCCGGCATCCTTATTTTGCAGCTGCTGAATGAGGTTTTTACGTAATTCGTCTTTTACTGTTAATGAGCTATAATTTGAGGCTTTTAGTTCGCCAAGAGTTTTAATTGAGATCTGCTCCATATGTTTAGTCTGACCGCATTAGCGGACTGTTTTTCTTCTGTTTTTAATGTAATCTTCAAAAATATATTCACCTAAACCCGTAAGTGAGCTGTAAAAAGCCCGGCCTCCGTTGATTTCTGTAAACTCCCTTACAAATTGTTGTAAATAGGGGTCCTGAGCAATCATAAATGTAGTAATTGGAATATTGAGCCTTTTGCACTGCGCTGCCATATTCAGTGTTTTGTTAATCACTTTTCTGTCCAGCCCCATGCTGTTTTTATAATAACGGCCATTCTCTTTCAGACAGGTGGGTTTACCGTCAGTGATCATGAAGATCTGTTTATTGTGTGTTTTGCGGCGGCGAAGTAAATCTGCGGCCAGCTCCAGGCCGGCGAGTGTATTGGTGTGATATGGGCCAACCTGCAGATAAGGTAAGTCCTTAACGGTAATCGGCCAGGCATCATTACCAAATACAACAATATCCAGTGTGTCTTTAGGATAACGGGTATGGATCAGCTCGGCCATGGCCATAGCTACTTTTTTGGCCGGAGTAATCCTGTCTTCGCCGTATAGGATCATGGAATGAGAAATGTCAATCATCAGCACTGTAGAGGTCAGTGTTTTATAATCTTTCTCCTCTACCTCGAGATCATTCTCAGTTAAAGTAAAATTTCCGATTCCATGATTGATCTGTGCATTCTGTATCGATGCAGTCATATCGATCTGGTCAAGACTATCGCCAAAAGTATATTCACGGCGATCTGCATTTTTCTCCTCGCCAATCCCTGAGATATTACTATTGTGATTTCCCTTGCCGGCCTTTTTCAGTTTTCCAAAGATTTCCTCCAGTGCAGATTTACGGATAACCTGTTCAGTTTTTGAAGTGATATCCATACTGCCGTCTTTGGAATTCTCTTTGATGAAACCTTTATCCTTCAGGTCATCAATAAAATCACCCATACCATAATCGCCGGTGGTAAACTTATATTGCTTATCCAGCTCGTTCATCCATGCCAGTGTTTCACCTGCATCACCCGCAGTATAATTCAATAGCTGGGTAAATAACTTCAGCATTTCATCAAAGCCACCCTTAGGCTTATCATCTGCCTGAAAATTAGAAAAATGGAAACCTCTCATGATCCGGAACCTGTTTTAAATTCATCTGTCCATTTTGTTACTGTCTTTTTAGATGCAAATCATCCTGTTTCAATTCAGGCTGGTTTTTCCTGCCCGGGAAATTAATAACAATAAGCCGGAAACGATTTGAGCATCTAAATTCAAACAGCTTCATATATAACGGAATACCGAAGGTAAAAGTTTGCCGGGTGATTAATGTTACCCGCTTGTAAAAATACCCTGTCCAGGTATAGCTGCAAAAAAAAAGGTACCCGGAATTACCGGATACCTGCCTGTATGAGTGAAAGACTGTGAATCAGCCGTCATCTGAAGTGTTTATCAAAAAGCTTTTATTTTTTCGGATAACCTTTAGCTAAAGCTTTTTCTGCTCTTTTAACCGCAAGTTTTTCTCTGTACTGTGCATAAGGAGCTTTCAAGGCCATTTTTAATACACTATCCAGACCGCCTTTGATTGCCAGGTTAAATAAACTCTGTGCTTTTCTGATCGGAGAAGCATCCCATGCTCTTAAACTCAGAGAGAATGAACCATCCAGGTATTTCATCCAGTGCCACATACCAGTAGGCATAAACAGCGTATCGCCATGCTCCAGGAATACTTCATACCCTTCTACACCTCTGAGCGCCGGGAATTTATCAAAATCAGGATTAGCGACATCATAATCTTCCAGTGCATAAGTGGCATTTGGAATACAATAAAGGCGCTCTTTCCATTTATTATCAAATAATATGATATGTTTTCTTCCACCAAAATGAGTATGGAAAAGATGCGGAAGATCTATATCATAATGCAGGAAGGTTACAGAGTTTGAACCTCCGAAAAACATTGCAGGCATACTTTCTATAAAACCACCCATTAAATCTTTAGGCAGGACGATATCTTTGATCAGGCTGGGTACATGCTTAAAGAGATTAAAGAAAAATATACGCAGTTCAGTAGGTTCCGATTTAATCAGGTCCAGGTAATCACCGAAACGCATATGTGCTACCGCCGAGTTGATAGGCTTGGACGGATCTACTTTTGCATTATCATATAAAGGGACTTCCAGGTCACCACCAATTTCCTTCAGGTATTCAGTAGTCCACTTTTCTCTGGCTGGCCAGCTCTTTGTTAAACCTTTAATGATCAGAGGTTTTCTGGGATCTAAATAGTTTTTCTTAAAGTCTGCCGGACTAATATTCTCAACGGTATCTACCGGCTTTAATATAAAGCTCATAATCAAAAAAGATCTTGTTTGAGAACAAAAGTGTAAATTAAATTCTATTTATTTACATAAAAAGGCAAGGTATGACTTAGAAATAGTTTGTTATTTAAATTTAAACAGATTCTTAATTAGGAAGGAATGTGTTCCGCAAGAGCTTTATTTGCCCTTTTAACAGCCAGCCTTTCTTTCCATGCCATGTATTTCTCTCTGAAATTAGCTTTCATGAAATTATCAAATTTGCGCTGGATAGTAAGATTATATAGACTCCTTGCTTTCACTGCCCATGATTTATCCCAGGCACGCAGACTGATAGAAAAAGAACCATCCAGGTATTTCATCCAGTGCCAGTAACCCGTAGGCATAAACAGGGTATCGCCATGCTCCAGATACGCTTCTATACCTTTTACTCCTTTCAGTGCCGGGAATTTATCAAAATCAGGATTTTCAATATCATAATCTTCCAGTGCATAAGTCGCATAAGGAATCTGGTAAAGGCGTTCCTTCCATTTATTCTCGAACAGGATTACATGTTTCCGGCCGTTAAAATGCGTATGAAAGATATGGGCCATATCTATATCGTAATGCAGGAAAGTCACGGAGCCTTTTCCGCCAAAAAACATATTCGGGTAGCTATCCAGAAAACCACCCATCAGCTCTTTTGGAGCGATGTAATCATTCAGTAATTTCGGGGCCTGTTTAATCGGATCAAAAAGGAATATACGAAGATCAGTAGGGGTAGTTTTGATCAGATCAATATAATCTGCAAATTTCATTTCTGCAGCAGAGGCATTGATTGGTTTTGAGGGATCAGCTTTTGAACTGTCGTATAGAGGAACCAATTTATCTCCAACTACAGTTTTCATGTAATCCATTGACCATTTTTGATATGCAGGCCAATTTTTAGCCATGTTTTTAATGACTAATGGTTTGCGTGCATTAAGATAATTTTTTTCAAAATCCTCTTTTGAAATATCATCAACGCAATCAATCTGAGTTAAGTCAAACTTCATGTTAAAATAATGTTAATTCATGTAAAATTATAGAATTTTGACTTTCCCTGCCAACTAGTCAATGAAAAATTAAAAATTCTGACAATAAAAAAACACAGTAACGAAGACTGTGTTTTTTTTATTGTCAGCAATAAATTTAAGAATTAGTTAGGCATCAAAACACTGTCAATAACATGAATAACACCGTTTTTTTGCATTACGTTCGAAATGGTAACCTTAGCTGTTCCACCCTTTTCGTCAGTGAGCACTAATTGAGTTCCAGCCATAGCAGCCCATAGTTTTCCACCCGAAACAGTAGTTAACTCAGCTTTGCCATTTCCTGCTTTGATGGCTTTGGCAATTGTTTTTGCATCCATTTTTCCAGCGACAACGTGGTAAGTAAGGATTTTAGTTAACATGGCTTTGTTTTCTGGTTTCAGGACTGTTTCTACAGTGCCGGCAGGTAGTTTATCAAAAGCTTCATTGGTGGGCGCAAATACAGTAAAGGGGCCTGCGCTTTTTAAAGTTTCTACAAGGCCTGCTGCTTTAACAGCGGCAACCAGTGTAGTATGGTCTTTTGAATTTACTGCATTATCTACAATATCTTTAGTCGGATACATTGCTGCACCACCAACCATCGGATTTTTCTGAGCGTAAACTGAAGTTGAAAATGCCATAGCTGCTATGACAAATACAGATAAGATGATTCTTTTCATGATTTTGTTTTATAGCAGGAGATACGTCGGATTTTAACTCTTGGTTTTCAGATCTGTCATATTTATTTTACGGATGTATTTTGAAAATCTTAATGGGAACAGGCGTTTGAACAAAATACCCTTTACTTCTTTACCTCCCATGTAAACCTCTTCTTTGTTCAATTCAACAGCTTTAACGATCTGGCTGGCACAGTCAGCTGCAGAAAGACCATTTTCCTGGTTCTGGTCCATCTGGTTATGTAATTTGCCATCTCCGGTCACTGCATTCAATGAAATATTTGTTTTGATATAACCCGGACAAACGAGCGTGATGCGGATATTCTGATCAAATACTTCAGAACGCAGAGAGTCAAAATAACCATGCAGTGCATGTTTTGAAGCAGCATAACCAGAGCGGTAAGGTGTACCAAGTTTACCCATTACACTGCTTATACAAACTATTTTACCACCGCCTTTTGCAATCATTCCCGGCAATACCGCTTTACTTAAAGCTACGGTACCCCAAAAATTAACATTCATGATTTTCTGTTCAACGCTGAGTTCCGTTTCCAGGGCCAGGGAACGCTGGCTAATGCCACCGCTGTTGATGAGTAGGTCTATATGGCCAAAAATTTTCTGTGCATCTCTGGCTTTATCGCTTAATGCCGCTGTATTTTCCAGATCCAGGGAAAGGACATGAACATTGATCTGATTTTTACAGTTCCCTTTAACCCTGAACAGTTCATCTCTGTTCCTGGCAGAAATAATCAGGTTTGCTCCTGAATTGTTATACGCATATACCAGGGCCTCGCCAATACCCGATGAAGCTCCTGTGATCCAAACTACTTTGTTCTTCATTTTTTTAGGAATTAATCTTCCGGATGTTCATCTAAAAGGAACAGTTCAGAAGCAATATAATCTGCAAATAACTTACCATCCGGTGTAAGTGTTAATTTGCCATTTTCATTTTTCAGCCAGTTTCTCTGTACAAAAGGAACTATATTTTTCAGCGTATCTTCCAGAAATATCTTTCCGAATTCATCGCCTATTTTTTGCAGATCCGTACCCCACATCGTGCGCAGAGAAGTCATTATATATTCGTTAAACCGGTCATAAATATCCAGATCTTCGATAGTTTCAGCCAGTTTACCTAAGGCAAGCTGCTGCATATATTTAGCATTATTGGCGATATTCAGATATCTTTCATTCCCGTTAAATCCATGTGCTGACGGGCCTATGCCCAAATAGGGGATGCCTCTCCAGTAATTGGTATTATGTACCGCATGCCGGCCGGGCAGGCTGTAGTTTGAAATTTCGTAGTGATCAAAACCAGCAGCAGCCAGTTTCGCTGTCAGTGTAATAAACTGAGCAGCACTTTGTTCATCATTAACAGGTATTTCTCTGCCTTTTCTGATCGCTGCGGCCAACGCCGTTTTGGGTTCTACGGTTAATGAATAAGCTGAAATATGTGGCGCCTGTAAACCGATCGCTTTGCTGATATTACTCAGCCATTTCTCATCAGTCAGCAAAGGGAAGCCATAGATCAAATCTATACTCAGGTTTTCAAATCCGGCATCCTGGCTGCGTTTGATACAGGTTTCTGCTTCAGTGGAGTTATGTGCCCTGTTCATCCAGACCAGATCCTCATTGAAAAAAGACTGCACGCCGATACTGAAACGGTTTACAGGAAACTGCCGCAATTGCGCGATTTTCTTTGCATCTAAATCATCAGGATTAGTTTCTATAGTAATTTCAGCATCTGCCGCTATAGAGAAACCGGAGGTTAATGTATCAAATATTTTGGCCAGAGACTTTTCCGGTAAAAGGGATGGAGTGCCACCCCCAAAATATATACTGCCGATCTGCTGATCAGAGATTCTGTTTTTTTTCAGCATAATCTCTTTGCAGATTGCATCAGTCATTTCATCTACATGCTGCAGAGAGGTACTGAAGTGGAAATCGCAATAATTACAAGCTTGTTTACAAAAAGGGATATGGATATAAATTCCTGCCATGTTTTTAAGGCCGTTTGAATGGCGTAGGTTAATACAGATTAAGCAAAGGTAAGGCATAAAAATTTGTCAGGAGGAAAGTTTAACCACTGAAAAATAAGAAATCGTACTTATGAAGGAATGGAATAAGAGAATACAGCTCCATTTGGTTCTGCATTGCTGGCCCAGGTCCGACCGCCAAGCTTTTGAATAAAATCCTTACAGATAAAGGTGGTCATATAGCTGCAAGCAATGTTGGTTTTGCTAACGCTTTAACCGTATTCTCGAAATCAGTACAAGAACCGGTTTTAAACCAGGCTACTTTTAAAAAGGCATTGGCAAAAGTGATTGCAAGTGTAAATGCCGGAGACCGTTACTATCCTGAAACCATTACAGAGGCGTCACTTAAGTCTTTAACTTTAGACGATATCAAAACATTTTATAATAGAAATATTATACCTTCAAATACCTGCCTGACTATTGTGGGTAATATTACTGCTGCTGATGCCAGAGAGCTGGCAAAAAAATCTTTTGGAGAATGGAACCGTTCTGCCTCAGAACACCAGGTGAGTAAGTAATTTTAAAATAAGTGGAGCCAAATAAATATTGTATCCGGCTCCATTTATTGTTCAGATCTGAGCCGGTTAATTATCAGGCTGTCTGATTAGCTGTCAGATGAATTGCAATTAAAATAGTATTTTGGCTGTAATGAAAAAGATAGTTTTAACAGCAATGTGTGTATTATGCGGATTGATGTTATCCCCAGCGCTAAAAGCACAAACCAGAATAGTAATTATCCGTCATGGTGAAAAACAGGATCAAAATGAAAACCTGAGCTGTAAAGGGCTTAACCGTTCTTTAAAGTTAACCAGCGTACTCTATAAAAAAATAGGTGTTCCGGCTGCGATCTATGTGCCTTCTTTGAGTAATGGTAATAAAACGATGCATTCACGCATGTTTCAGACTATTACCCCATTTGCAGTTAAGTACAGTGTTAGTATCAACAGCAACTTTGAGGGAACAGATTTTGCTGCAATAGCAAAAGATATCAAACGTCGGCAAGGTACCGTGCTGCTGGTCTGGAACCACGGTAATATCCCTGCGCTTGCCAAAGCCCTCGGAATTAAACATCAGAAACTATCCTGGAGCAGTGCAGACTTTGATTCTATGTGGATTATTACCGGTAGCGGTAAAGATAAAATCCTGAAAGCAGACCGGGAAGGAATTCTGCCCGGTACTGACTGTCCTGTTTTTTAGTCCTGTTTTATAGCTTCAACCAGTGCATAACTGTCTTCCAGCATCAGATAATGTGTGATCAGACCATTTTCCTGCGTAAATTGCATCGAAAAGTCAGATTTGAATACCTTATCTGAACTTCTCACCCGGGAAGCCAGATTTCCTGTGATCACGGCCTGGTTATCCTGAATAAACCGATTGGTAATTATGAATGACTGATGGTCAAGATACTGCACCAGCAGGTCATAAAATTCAGCTATTTCAGTTTTGTTTTTTCTTCTTCCTACCCATGGAGCGACATCCGTATTACCCGGAATGTTGAAATCTACCTGATCACTGTATAAGTCAATGATTCCTTTAATATCGCGTTCTACCAGTAATTTTCTGAAGTAGGTTTCGATTAATTCTGTTGTTGCTGCGGTGTTTTCTTTTGCTGTTTTCATCTTGTTTTTTATTTCTGGAACAATCGTTCTGTATTAGGGTAAAAAAAATGTTATTTGATGACTGAAATTAAAAATTCAACGGATTTGTCTACCTGCTCACGGCTTCCGGACAAAATGTATTGCTGCCAGAAACCGCTAAAGCTCGATAAAATAAAGGCAGCCATAACTTCCGGATCTTTTGAGGTGCCGATTTCTCCGTTTTGCTGTGCTTTTCTGATCAGGCTGGCAAATATTTCCTGCAGTACTTTTCCATGTTTAACAATGATTGCCCGGATATCATCGTTTTTTCCGGCCACTTCAAAGGTCGATTTTACAATCAGGCAGTTTCTGTCATCTTTTAGCGTATGCTCAACTACACTTCTGATGATATTGGTTAATGCGCTAAAAGCTGAATCAGCTCCTTTGCCGGCAGTCTGGTACTCACTGATTTTTAACTGTGCATAATTAGTCAGGCTACTTAGAAACAGCTCATGCTTACTGCCATAAGTGTCGTATATGCTGCTCCGGTTAAGTCCAAGCGTATCTACAAGATCATTGATTGACGTAGCATGATAACCCTTTTCCCAGAAAAGGTCACGTGCTACCGTTAATTTATGATCTATGTCGAATGCTTTATTCCGGGCCATGGGGCAAATATACAATATGGACTGATCGTTCCGAAATAAATATGAATTAATTATTGTGTTGATTCCGGCCTCAGAGAATTCGCAGAAACAACTGTGTGAGTCCACCTTGACTCCACAATGAGTCCACGGTGAGTCCACCTTTTTCTGTAAATAGGTGGACTCGCTGCGGAGCCGGGCCGGAGCTGACATGGAAACGTACAATACCGTTACGCAGAAAGAGGAGTCAGCAGCTATTCTGCCGCAATGCATGAATGTGAAATAATAATATCTTAGCTTTGCACAAAGGAATAATCCCGTTACTTTTATTGCCCGATGTATAAATACTTTTTGGTAACATTTTTCCTGCTGTGCATTGCAGGCTTTGGAAAGGCGAATGCGCAGGACTTGTCTGTAGTCAGAGATTCTACTGTAAAACGCAGGGTTTATAAGCCCAGGCTGGTGAGAGACTCTGCATTTCTGGTACGGCAGAAGTTTGTGACAGATTCTATAATGACGCATACCTGGATTCTTCCGGACTCCCTGATCAACAAACATATGCTGATGGACAGTATCATGAAAGCCAATGTTTTTGAGAAGCTGGATCTGGATGCCTGGTTTAAAAAGTATAGTAAACTGAAGAAAGTAAGCCGCTTCAGAACGGGTACTCCGTTACATAAAGGACAGACCTGGGTGCTGGGTTTTATCGTGTTGTTACTGGTTGTTTTTGCTGTACTCAGAATCTCTTTCTCCAAACAATTACAGAGTATTGTGCAATCTTTTTACAGTAATCGCGGACTAAATAACCTGAATAAGGAGGATAATGTGTTCAGTTCCTGGCCATTTTTGTTTTTATTTATCCAGTTTGGCTTCACAATCGGCATGTTTTTTTACCTCGTTGCACAGTATTATCAGCTCGCTTATGTGCATCAGGGATTTCGTTTTTTTGTCAGTGTTTCTGTTCTTGTTGTGGTGCTTTATGCGATGAAAATTTTTTTATTGAGAATACTGGGACATCTGTTTAACATCCAAAAACCCGTCCACGAGTACATTTCTATATTATATTTGAGTTATTTTAACATCTCTTTAATCTTTATTCCATTGGTTGTTGCGTTCGCCTTATCACCAATGAAATATGGTATATATTACATAGTTATCTCATTTATTCTGCTGGGCGTAATCTTCACATTTCAATTTATAAGAGCGGGAATAAATATTTTATCTCACTATCGGTTTTCAAAATTCTATTTATTTATGTACTTTTGTGCCCTCGAAATATGTCCTATTTTGATATTAATCAAGGCCATAGGATTAGAGCTGTAATTAGGTAAAATGCAAGAAAAAACAGAAGATAGGTTGCGTAAAGTAAAAAGTATACTGATAACTTTGCCAAAGCCCGAAACAGAGAAGTCCCCATACTTTGATTTGGCTAAGAAATACAATTTAAAAATTGATTTCAGATCCTTCATTCATGTGGAAGGTATTCCAGCAAGGGACTTTAGAAAAGACAAGATCACATTAGCTGATTTTACTGCTGTAGTATTTACAAGCAGAAATGCGGTAGATCATTTTTTTAGAATTAGTGAGGAAATGCGGTACGAAGTGCCTGCAGATCTGAAGTACTTTTGTATTTCGGAATCAACCGCACTATACCTTCAAAAATATATCCAGTACCGGAAACGTAAGATATTTTTCGGAAAGCAGACTGCTGCCGATTTATCTGAAGTCCTGAAGAAACATGCAGGGGAGAAATTCCTTTACCCATGTTCTGATGTGGCCACAGAAGATACCATGAATTTCCTGTTGAAAAATGGATACGACCTGACGCCTGCAGTATTGTTTAAGACCGTAGTGAGTGATCTTTCTGATCTTGCTGAAGTGACTTATGATATGATTGCTTTCTTTAGCCCTTCCAGTATTCAGTCGCTGTATACAAATTTTCCTGAGTTCCAGCAAAATAATACACGGATTGCAGCGTTTGGAGTAAATACGCATAAGGCTGTTAAGGATAATAACCTGATTGTTGATATTGCTGCCCCTTCACCGGAGTCGCCATCAATGATCATGGCAATCGAAAATTATATAAAGAAATCCAATAAATAACGGGAAGTTGTTGACTTATTTTCCCAAATTGGGGAAAGGTCTCCTGTGCCAATTTTTTTAAAAACTGAAAAGCAAGATGTTATGAAATCGTTAACATCTTGCTTTTTTTGCTTTTAAGACATATTTTTATCTCAGAATAATTGTTTATATCAATCATATTTGATAAAATTGTTGTAAAATTGCTCTAGGGCTTATGAGGAAAATTTACACACTGGGTTTTATATTAATTACAGCAATCCTATCCGGATGCGGAAAAGGCGGTCAGGGAGAACTGGTTGGTGTATATAATAAGAAATTCAATAACAAAAAAATGCCAAGGGGAATGGTCTATATTCCTCAGGGTAAAACGCTGATCGGTATGTCTGACGAGGATATTAACAACTCACAGACTTCCCCAAGCAGGATGACCTCATTCAGTGCATTTTATATGGACGAAACAGAGATCACCAACGCCAAGTACAGACAATTTGTGAACTGGGTAAGAGACTCTGTTGCTTTGACCACTGTAGGCCCAAGCGGAGCGCCAGGATATTTCATCACCCCTAAAACTCAGACAGCCGGAGGTGCAAGCCTTACTTCCGGACAGAAAAATATTGACTGGAAGAAAGTCGGTAATGGTTCTGCGCTCTGGAATGATAAAAAAGGTGGTTTAAGTGCTAAATTCAAGGATATGTATTATTCGGGAGATGACGCACTGCCAGGCCGCAATGATCTGGACATTAGAAAATTAAGATATTCTTATAGTTTCGTGAATCTTGATCTGGCAGAAGCCGGAAGAAAAGATCCGACTAAAAAGCGTAAAGACTTTATTGAAAGTTATGTGGATTCACCTGATCCTAATAACCCGAATCAGTTTCCTTCGGTAAATGTTTACCCGGATACAATGGTTTGGAAACTGGATTATTCTTATTCTCAGAATGACCCGATGGTGAAATCTTACTTCAATCACCCTTCTTATGATAATTATCCTGTAGTAGGGGTAACCTGGGAACAGGCAAATGCATTCTGTGTATGGCGTACCCGCTTATATGAGCCGGTTGCGGCTTCAAGAAAAATTCCTTTAAGTTCACGTCCGGAATACAGATTACCTACAGATGCTGAGTTTGAATATGCGGCAAGAGGAGGTAATGTGAAAACGAAATACCCATGGGGTGGCCCTTATGTCAGAAATACCAAAGGATGTATGCAGGCTAACTTCAAGGTAGGCAGAGGTAATTATTCTGATGATGGTGGTTTATACACCGTTAATGTGAAATCTTATTTCCCTAACGATTACGGTTTATATAACATGGCCGGAAACGTAGCAGAATGGACTGTAACTGCCTATAACAATTCAGCAGCACCGTTATTGCTGGATTTTAATCCAAACTTCACCTATGTAGCTAAAACTACAGACAGTAAATATCTTAAACGTAAAGTGGTTAGAGGCGGTTCATGGAAAGACATCGGTTTCTTTCTTCAGAATGCTGTAGGCACTTATGAATACCAGGATCAGGCCAGATCTTATATTGGATTCAGATGCGTTTCTTCTTATGCAGGAACTGATATTCACTTCAAAAACTAAATTGATTCTATCTCAATTATAAAATTTTAAAAACAACATCTATATAGTAGAAATATGGCAGCTAAAAAGAATTCTAATTGGTTACACACGGCAATCTCATGGGGCGCGAGTATTGTAATTTTGGGAGCGTTATGTAAAATCCTTCACATTGGTGGTATCTGGGGAAGTTATGCAATTGGTATAGGTCTGGGTGTTGAAGCAGCATTATTCTTTATCACCGGGTTTTTCCCGCCAGAACCAGAATTAGCCTGGGAAAAAGTATATCCAGAATTAAGAGATGATTTTAAAGGCGAGTTGCCGGTAGCTACAGCAAGACCAGTTGCTGCGGCAGGATTTTCTTCTACAGCAGCATTGGATAAAATGCTGGGCGATGCTAAAATAGGTCCTGAATTAATTGAAAGCCTGGGCAGCGGATTACGCACCTTTGGCGATAAAGTAGCTAATATTTCAACAGTTGCAGATGCAGCAGTCGCAACCAATGATTTTACAGGCAGAGTAAAACAGGCTTCTGCAGGTTTTGATCAGCTGAATGGTGCATTCAGTAAAGCAACTACACAATTGGTAGAGCTTGGTGAAAGTGGTAATGCTTCAAAATCTTACCATGAGCAGGTCAATAACCTGTCTAAAAATCTATCTGCTTTAAATGCAGTTTATGAATTGGAATTACAGGATTCTACTTCACACCTTAAATCGATGAACAAATTCTATCAGAACCTTTCGGCTACGATGAGTAACTTCAATGAATCTATGGATGATTCAAAACAATTTAAAGAAGAAGTAGGTAAACTGGCGAAAAATCTGTCTTCACTGAATGCTATTTATGGCAACATGCTGACAGCAATGAATCAGCCTCGTCCATAATCAGGTAATCAATTTATTTAATCACCACAGAGAACCATAATAATGGCCGGAGGAAAAGAAACAACAAGGCAGAAGATGATCAATATCATGTATTTGGTATTGTTAGCTATGCTTGCCCTAAACGTATCTGATACTATACTTAATGCCTTTAAGAATATCAATGACAGTCTTGATTCATCAAGAACGAATGTGAGCACCAGCATTGATCAGTTGTTCACTTCATTTCAGAATACAAAACTTAAAGAAGAGCCGGGAAGGGCACAGCCGATCTGGGCTAAGGCCAACCAGGCAAAAAAATATGCTGACGACCTGAATAGTTATATCCAGCAGTTAAAACAGCAGTTTAATACTGCCGGTGGTGGTATCGATCCTGAAACAGGCGACCTGAAAGAGAGAGCAAATCAGGATATCGCTCAGGGAATTATGATTAACGCTAAAGAAGGAGAGAAACTTAAAGCCAAAATCAATGAAACCCGTGAAAAACTGATCGCACTTTTAGAAACAGAAGACCGCAAACATGTTTCTTTTTCTTTAGAAGCAAAGGATGCGGAAAAAAGCATAGAAGGTAAGAAAAAATGGGAAGACATTAATTTTGGTGAAGGAACTCCTTTAACTGCGGCAAATACTGTCCTGACTAAAATTCAGTCGGATACCAGGAATGCTGAGGCCGAAATTGTTAAAAAACTTTTCGGAAATATGGACAAATCACTGGTCAACCTGGATCAGTTTGCTGCGGTTGCGGTTGCGCCAACTTCTTACGTAATCCAGGGTCAGCCTTATACTGCGCAGGTTTTCCTGACAGCAAGTGATTCAAAATCAAGTCCTGAAATCAGTGTTGGCGGTGGCAGATTAGCGACCAAAGATGGTAAAGGAACTTATACTGGTGGAACAGGTTCTGTTGGTGTCTTTAAATGGGTTGGTACAATCCGTGTCAAACAAACTGACGGACAGATCAAAGAATACAGAACTCCGGAACAAACTTACCAGGTGGCCAAACCATCGGCTACGGTGTCTCCTGACAAAATGAATGTAATCTATGCAGGTATTCCAAATCCATTCTCAGTTTCGGCTGCCGGATTTCCTTTAGAAAGCGTAAAGGCCAGTATTTCTGCTGGTTCAATGAGCGGTTCAAATGGTAAATATTCTGTAAGTGTGGGAGGTGGCCAGATTGGCCAGGTAGTCAACATTAATGTGACAGCCAATAATGCCGGTAAAACAGTGAATTTAGGTTCACAGCAATTCAGAGTAAAAGCTTTGCCTACACCAAAAGCCCTTATTAAGGGAAAATCTGGTGGCAGTGTTGATCTGGAGTGGTTATCAAGATCTAATGTGATCGAAACGCAGCTGGAAGATTTCGTATTTGATATAAAATACAAAGTAGTAAGATTTAACGCTACCTTTATTAACCCAAGATCGGACGCAGTGAACATCCCTAACAGTGGTGGTTCTTTCAGCGGACAGATCAAAGGTGCTTTGAATTCCATTAAACCGGGAGCAACAGTTATCTTCAAGGATATTATTGCTGAAGGACCTGATGGCAGACAAAAGAATTTAGATGGTATAACATTTACAGCTAAATAGAATCAAGATGAAAAATTTTTTATATCTGATTATCCTGTTGTTTCTGGGCACCGCATCTTTCGCTCAGAACAAACCTGTAAAACCAATAGTAAGTCAGCGTCCTAAAGTAAAACCGGTTAAAACATCGGCTGCGCCCGTTACTGTGCCAGCTGCTGAACCAGCTGTTGCTCCAACTACACAAAGTGCAGGACCGGCAACTGAAACGGTTACCCCGGTTACTACGCCAGGGGTTACTACACCTGCAGTCAATACGCCTTCAGCAGGTAAGCCGGCTGTGAATACACCGGTAGTTACAGCAGCTGCTCCTGTTACTAATCCGCTGCTTAAAAAATCAAAGATTAAAACTCCGCCAAAAGATGGCTTTTTTGCCAGAAAAGATGTGGATAGCAGTGTCATGGTTCCCTATGCTGATGTAAGAGAAGAAGATGTTTTTTACTCTAAACGGGTATGGAGAGAAATCGACCTGCGTGATACGATCAATTCGGTTTTAAATACAGAAAGCTCCAAACTGATTGAAGTACTGCTGGAAGCTATCGGCAATGAAGAGCTGACCGCTTATTCACCAAAGGATACTGTTGCCGGTAAATTGCTGGAAGATAATGACGCTTTCAAAATCGCACTGACT
This sequence comes from Pedobacter lusitanus, assembly GCF_040026395.1. Taxonomy (NCBI): domain Bacteria; kingdom Pseudomonadati; phylum Bacteroidota; class Sphingobacteriia; order Sphingobacteriales; family Sphingobacteriaceae; genus Pedobacter; species Pedobacter lusitanus. The sequence goes on along the minus strand of NZ_CP157278.1, from coordinate 3,158,143 downwards.
TCTGCCGAAGCATTGAGAAATGCAAGAGGAACTTCTGAAGGTGAGGCAGACGAGAAAGGTAAAATAGGAGAGCCTACGCTTAAACGCTTAAGACCTGATGAGTTTTTAAAATACAGAATTAAAGAAGACTGGATTCTGGATACCAAAAGATCTGTGTTTGAACCGCGTATTGTGGGGCTGGCACCGTTAAAAATGGTAGAAGGTAACTGGCAGCCTGTATTCTGGATTTACTATGATGAAGCCAGAACATTGCTGAGTAAGAAAAAGCTCGTAGACCCGGCTAATGATGCCTCGGTACTGACATTTGATGACTTCTTTGTCAGAAGGCTGTTCTCGAGTAATATTGTGAAAGAAACTAATCCGGCTAATAAAACTATCGTGGAGATTCTGAATCAGACCGATCCTAAAGATCCAAGAAAGTTATATGAGTCTGAACGCATCAAGAAAAGTATGGCAGACTATGAACAGAGTCTGTGGGAATACTAAATCTCTGATGATAATCTCATAAAAAAGCCGCTGTCTTTATAGATAGCGGCTTTTTTATTGGAACAGGTTTTAAATATCTTTTGGACTGAAGTGACTAAGCAGGGTTTTGACCTGTGCTTTGTTCAATACCTTTTCGAGCTCGGCCTCTGTTGCTTCTCTGATCTTTTTAACGGACTTGAACTGACGCAGCAGTTTATCGGCCGTTGCCTTGCCAATACCGGGAATATCTTCTAATTCTGTTTTCAGTGTACCCTGATCTCTTTTCTTTCTGTGGAAGGTGATCCCAAAACGGTGGGCCTCGTCACGAAGCTGCTGAATGATTTTGAGGGTCTCTGATTTTTTATCCAGGTGAAGCGGATAGCTGTCTCCGGGATAATATAATTCTTCGAGTCTTTTGGCAATGCCGATGACCGTAACTTTCTTGTCTATCCCTAATTTCTTTAAACTGCTCACTGCAGACGATAGCTGGCCTTTACCGCCGTCAATGATGATGAGCTGAGGTAAGGTGTCCTCTTCTTCCATCATGCGCTTATATCGCCTGTAAACAGCTTCTTCCATAGTCGCGAAATCATTGGGGCCTTCTACCGTTTTTACATTGAAGTGTCTGTAATCTTTTTTAGAAGGTTTGGCATCTTTGAATACCACGATTGCAGAAACCGGATAAGCTCCCTGAAAGTTGGAGTTATCAAAACATTCGATATGGACAGGTAGCTGAGTCAGCATTAAGTCTTTCTGCATTTGTGTTAAAATGCGTTCGGTTCTTAAATCCGGGTTCAGTTTTTCATATTGATTTAGTTTTTCCCGTCTGAAGAACAATACGTTTTTATGAGAAAGTTCCAGCAGGTTTTTCTTCTCTCCAAGCTTGGGAACAGTAAACTTTAAATTCTCGTCTTTCAGCTTAATCTCAAAAGGAACAATGATTTCTCTGGAGGTACTGCTGAACTTTGTTCTGAACTCTGTGATAGCCAGGGTAAGCAGTTCTTCATCAGATTCATCCAGACGCTTTTTAATTTCTATGGTTTGGGTCTGAATGATACTGCCATTCATGATTTTCAGATAATTGACAAAGGCATAACGCTCATCAGAAGCAATACTTACCACATCAACATTGGTAATAGAGCTGTTGACCACAGTTGATTTACTCTGGTACTTTTCTAAAACCAGCAGTTTTTTCTGATACTGATGGGCATATTCAAAATTCAGTTCGGCAACTGCATTTTTGATAGTCTGCTTAACTTCTTTGATAACATTACCGATTTTGCCATTTAGAATATCTTTGATTTCTTCTATGTTATGGTCATAGTCGGCATCAGACTGATAAGCCTGACAAGGACCTTTACAATTACCGATCTGATACTCCAGACAGACTTTAAATTTACCGGCACTGATGTTTTCTTCGCTGAGCGGCAGATTACAGGTGCGCAAAGGGTAAGTCTCCTTGATCAGGTCAAGAATGGTATGCATCATACCTACAGAGGCATAAGGGCCAAAATAGGTAGAGCCGTCTTTGACCATTTTCCTGGTCCAGTATAAACGGGGGAAAGGTTCTTTTTTGATAATAATCCATGGATAGGTCTTATCATCTTTCAGCATGATATTATACCTGGGCTGATGCTTTTTGATCAGGCTGTTTTCCAGCAGCCAGGCATCAATCTCGGTATCTACAATGGTAAAGGTAATCTTGCGGATTTTGGAAACCAGTACCCTGGTTTTACCATTCATCTGATTATCCTGATTAAAATAAGAGCCTACCCGGTTTCTTAAATCCTTGGCTTTGCCAATATAGATAAGTATACCCTCGGTATCCCAGTATTGATAAACACCGGGTTTATGAGGAATATCGGCTAATGCCTTTTTGTAATCAAAGCTATTCATTTAAAAACCAAGCTTCTTGTCCAGTTCTGTGGTGTCGGTTTGCTGCTGCTGATATTGGTTACAGTCGTAAGTAATGGATACGCCGTTTTTAGGTGCTTCAAAGTCTGCTTTACTTACTTTTAATTTAGGATTTGCATATACTCTTTTGAAGAAACCACCAAAAATCGGTAATGCAGTTTTCGAACCTTCACCTTCTCTGGTACTGATAAAGTGGAATGCACGGTCTTCACAACCGGTCCATACCCCGGCTACCAGGTCAGGACTGATACCAACGAACCAGCCGTCCGAGTTATTCTGGGTTGTTCCGGTTTTACCACCTACAGGATTTTTGATGCCATATTTACTGATCAGGCTGTAACCGTAACCATTTTTAACCACACCTTCAAGCATACGGGTCATGACATAAGCCACGTCTTCGTTCATGGCAGGGTGTTTCTGAGGCGTCTGTGAGAACAGCACCACACCATTTTTATCTTCAATCCTTAAAATATAAGTAGGCTGTGTCCAGACTCCCTTGTTGGCAAATACACTGTACGCACCTACCATGTCAAATACAGAGGCATCAAAAGAGCCCAGTGCAATAGATGGATAAGCAGGTACATTAGACGTGATCCCCATTCTTTTTGCCAGTGTTGCCACAGCTGTAGGACCTACCTGTTTCATTAAATAAGCTGCAATATAGTTCTGAGAAAAGGCAAGTGCTTTCTGCAGGGTGATATAACCAGGTAAAGTACCTCCTGATTTTGGTGTCCATGGCGCACTGCCCGGAACCTCAATGGTAACAGGTTCATTTAATACCTGGTAACAAGGAGAATAACCATTTTCTATAGCGACAGAATAAGTGAAAGGTTTAGCTGTTGAACCAACCTGTCTTGTTCCCATTTTTACCTGATCGTATTTGAAGTGCTCATAATTGATACCACCAACCCAGGCTTTAACATATCCTGTTTTCGGGTCCATCGCCATCATGGCATTTCTTAACAGCAGTTTATAATATTTCACCGAGTCAATAGGTTTCATCAGGGTATCCAGATTTCCCTTCCAGGTGAAAATGCTCATCTCTGTCGGGGTGTTAAAATCTGTTTTAATTTCTTCTTCTGATTTACCTTCCAGTTGCAGGGCCTTATAACGGTCTGATCTTTTAACTCCCTGTTCTATCTGTAATTCTTTATCCTTGAACGGGTTTCTGCCTTTCCAGCCTCTGATAAACTGTGCCTGAAGAACTTTCATCGCTTCTTTCTGCGCTTCTTCGGCATATACCTGCATATCATAATTGATCGTCGTGATAATTTTAAGACCATCTCTGTCCAGGTCATAAGGTGTACCGTCGGCTTTCAGGATAGAACGCTCCTGGAAAATTCTCTTGATATCGTTTTTAAGTACAGCCCTGAAATAAGGGGCAATTCCATCATTTACTGTTGCTGCACTGAATTTAAGGGCAAGAGGTTTTGATTTTTCTTCTTCATACTGCTGATCAGTCAGCAGGCCTTCTTTCACCATATTACTCATTACGGTGTTACGGCGGGCAAGTGATCTTTCCGGGTTACGGGTAGGAGAGTAACGGGTAATTCCTTTTTGTAATCCAACCAGGGTTGCAGCCTGTGCTACAGTCAGCTGATCAGGGGTGGTATTGAAGTAAACTCTGGCTGCCGATTTGATCCCATAGGCCTGATTACCAAAATCCACAGTATTTAAATACATCGTGATAATCTCTTCTTTGGTAAAGTTACGTTCCAGCTTTACTGCAACGATCCATTCCTGAAACTTCTGCATCAGACGTTTGAAGAAATTGCGCTGACGGCCTTCTTCTGAGAAAAGGTTGAGTGCAAGCTGCTGTGTAATGGTACTGGCACCTTGTTTTTTACCGACTATATTATAAAAAATGATCGTGAATGTACGTTTGAAGTCGATACCGGAGTGTTCTTTGAACCGGGTATCTTCTGTAGAGATCAGTGCATTAATTACATTCTGAGAAATCTCAGGATAAGTTACATTAGAGCGGTTCTGTAGAAAGTAAGTACCCAGAACCCTTTTATCTTCTGTTAAAATTTCAGTCGCCTGATTACTTTTAGGATGTTCAATATCTCTGAAAGAAGGTAAAGTTCCAAATAAACCGAAGCCTATTGCAATAATAAAAATTGCAAACAGAATCACACCTCCTATCAGTAACTTCCAGAGCGTAAGGTTATAACTTTTTATCTCTGCAGCTGAAATATTTTTGGTCATTTTTAATAGTTGTTTTTGTAGAATTCTAAATATCTAGTTACCAGATCTTTGGTCCGGAGCTTTTCGAAATTCTCCTTACTGATAATGAAGCTGCTGTAAATACCAGCTGGTACTTTCATAATCTGTTTTAATTGAGGAGTTATTCCGTCGGCGTAACTTTTTGCTTCTGCAAAACTAAGAAAGTTCCCAACATATATCAGTTGGTCATTGTCAAATTCTGTTAATTGATGTCTCAGGCCGCCTCCGGGGAAGTTTCCGCGGTTAAACTGACCGATACCAAAACGTGATGAACTCAGGGTTAAGCTGGCATCAGCAACATCAATTACAAAATAGTAGACTTTAGAGATGTCTGTACTGAATGTTTTATCTTTAACCGGAGCAGGAATAGCCTTTACAGGTGTTTCTGCTATTGGTGCTGCAATGACTGCAACAGGGTTTTCCGGAGTGACAACCGGTGTTACTTTTTCTGCTGCCGGCTGTGTAACTGGTGGAACGACCGGTTCTGCAATGACTGTAACCGGTGGAACGACCGCTACGGGATTTTCTTTTACTGCTGCTGGCTGCTGACGGACAGCTACAGGGTTTTCTTTTGCAGCTTGTACGATAGGCTGAAGATCCGGCTGCGTAGCAACAGGAACAGTTTTCTCTGCAACAGGAGCTGAGGTAAAGAAACGTGGTTCGGCCGGATCAAAGTCTGGCAGGGCAACTTTTCTTTGACGGAACTCACCCTGGTGGGTAGCAATATAAGCCAGGTGATCTTTGACTAAAGGAACGATTAGTTTATCCTCAGGATAGGAACCTGTAATTGCTTTGAATGCTGCTGTCAGACTGTCAATGTTCTGAGTTCTTCCAATAGCAATAGCTCTGAGGTAACTTAACTGCGGATTGATCAGACCTGAGGGATACTGCCGGACAGTGGTGTTCACCTCTGTAATTACTGCCGGAAATGCTTTCCCTTCGTAAAGTTCAAATATCTGGTTGTATTTTTTAATTCCTGCAGCTTCCAGATCTGATTGTTTCACGGAATAATCGGGGTCAAGGATAGTTTTGGCATAGATACTTCCGGGAAACTTATCCAATACCATAGCTTTGTATCTGGCAGTATTTGCAGGATCTGTCTTTTTAGAACACAGATACAAACTATAATAGATAGAACCCAGATGACTGTTGTCAGGGAAACGGCTTAATATTAACTGATAGATCCGGATTGCCTCAGCCTGATCATCCAGCTCCTGCTGATAAAAATTAGCAATATCATAATAGGCATCAATGATTTTTACGTTTGAAGCATTTACGGCTTCCGGTGTTAGCGGAACTGCTGCCAGATAGTGTTTTCCGCTGGTATCTTTATCGGCAATGATTTTCTCTGCTCCGATTCTGTCCAGAGGATAGCCATTGTTCTCTACCCTGGCTATGCTTTCGGCAGTGGTCTGCGAAGATGACTTGACGCTCTGTCTCCAGTTGTCTTCCAGTTTTCTGTTACCCCATCTGGTCTGGAAGTCATTAAATCCTCTGCTCAGTGCTGCCGGGTTGCTGAAATAAAATGAGCTTGTCGCTGCTGCACCTGCTGTATTATTACGTCTGCCTGTTTCCGGAAACAGGTCATTTCTGAATGCCGTTGTACTGGTTGCAACGGGAGCGGTTTTAATTGCAGTAAGTTTCTTGATTTTGGCTATACGGTCAGCTTCCGGAAGTTTGGCCAGCATCTGGAGTGTATCCTGAAAGGCAATAACATCATATCTGTTGGTAATGTACTCCAGGTTCTGACTCTTTTTTAAGATCTGCGCGTAACCCGGGTAATTTTTAGGAAGGGTATTAACCGTACTGTCATAGTAGGATTTGGCTTTGAGAAAATCCTTGTGTTTATTGAAGTTTAAATCGGCCATTCTGAGATAGGACAAGCCTTTCTGATAATTATTCTTGGTACTGTTCCGAATAGATAATTTATAATATTTTTCTGCGTCGGCGAGATTGTTTTCTTCTGCATAATCTTCAGCAATCTGATAATAGATCTGATCGTGATAGTCCAGGTTTTTATCATCCCTGAGCAGGGCAAGCAACTGCTTTTTCCGGTTTAGATGTTCGCCGTTCAGGATACCGGTAACTCTGATCTTGTTTAAATTGGCATTGAAGTATAATTCAAAACCTGCGTTGCTCTTTTGAACTTTGGTATAAAGGGCTAAGGCCTGCTGGTATTTTTTCTGTCTTTCATATAACTGGGCAAGTATAAAGGTCCAGCGGATGCGGTTACGCTGCAGCGGACTTTCTTTAACGGCATTTTCCAGAATAGGGATGGCATCGTTATATCTGTTCTGGTAAATATAAGACTGTGCAATGGTAGCCATAGGCTCTGATCTCTTTTTCTTAATCAGCGCCAGGTTATCATAAACGGTATCGAGTATAATCGCTGCATCCTCCATATTGTTCAGCTGCATCAGGCTTCTTGCTTTCCAGTTCTGGGCAGTGACCAGTACATTGATATCTTTAGTATAGGTTTTGGCGGTATAGTCAAAGTATTCTTCGGCAACAAAATAATTGGTTTTCAGATAATAGGCTTTACCCAGCAACAGGTAGGCATCATCTATATAATTACTAAAGGCTTTATCAGCGATGATTGCCCTTGATTTTTTGACAATGGCATCCAGTGCTCTGTCATTGGCTGGCGGATGGAGAACTGTTTCTGAACTGAACTTCTCAGGGTCGGTATAGACTGGCAGGACATCACTATAATTATCTATATATGAATTATAGGATTCCTCTTCATAATTATTGAGAATAACGTTGGCATTATAAATATAGTTGTAACGGGCAGTTAAGTTTTGCATAGCTCTGCTCGTTGCCGTATCTTTAGGGGTACTGCAAGCCACTAAGAAGGAGCTTCCCAGGTAAAATAATAGCAATTTCAAACCGGAGCGTTGGAGATTCTTCAAATAAGTAGTTTGAGTCAACATTTAAAATTAGATAGAATGTATGCAAAAATATTTTATTCGGCAGTATTTCTATGCAAATTATTAATTTTTTACTAGCGGTGGTTTAAGAAGCTGTTATATTTTTATAAGAAGAACCCGATTTGTAAGCCTGTAAATTTAAAAGACCCTATATACACCTGTAAGATGATTGAACCGCAGAAGAATAAAAAAGCAACAAACTTTATCCGGTATACCGGGATTGGTTTTCAGATGCTGGCCACTATTGGTGTGTTTGCCTTTGCCGGATATAAGATTGATGGCTACAGGAACAGTGAAAAGCTGATCTTTACGGCATTGCTTGGCCTTTTGGGCGTGATTGTTTCGCTTTATCAGATCATCAGACAGCTGAATAACAGGGACTAACCTGGATAATCTCTCTTAACTGACGAAAACCTTTAAAATGATTAATAAATAATTTATCATCTGAATTCAAACAGATTCTAATACTTTTGTCAAAAAAAATTATTTTGAGTATTTTAAAGTTTACGTTATACTATCTGGTCTATTCGCTGCTCCTTGCCGGGGTAGCTTTTGCCTTACCTGTATTATTTCCGGCTGTTCCATTACTTGCCAAAAAGTTCTGGCTGCTGTTTGGGTTTACCGGCGGGCTTACCTATATAGCTTATATAATGGCTTATTTAGGGATAAAAATGGATCCTGAGACGGGTATAATGGCTATTATGGGGTCAATTGTTTTGAAAATGATATTTTCTATGGCTTTTGTCCTGATTTACAGCCTGAACACTAAAGAAAAGGGGTTGGTTTTCGCGCTCAACTTTTTTTCTTTATATTTATTGTTCAGCTTCTTTGAAATATACTCTCTGTTATGTAACTTGCGCCACCAAAATAATAAGTAAAAATCTGCCAGTAAATGGATTGTAGCCACGTTTTTGATTTTAAAGTTAATAGGTTAACCCTTGTTTTTACGCTTTTTTTAGCGTTATTCTTTGTAACACCCCTGTTATATGCACAGGAGGACACATCGAAAGCAACCGCAACCGCTCACGCCGAACCAGAGGCTGAGAAGAAGTTCAATTTAGGTAAGTTCGCCTTACACCACATTGCGGATTCGCATAGCTGGCATGTAATCGGTGATACCTTTATCGGCCTGCCTGTCATTCTGTATACACAGAATGGTTTGGTTATGTTTAATTCTGATGAGTTTCATGGAGATGATGAAGCGAAATTAGTTGTAGAACGCGCCGGTCAGCGTTTTGTTAAATTGCATGAGAAAATTTACTATGCTTCTGAAACTGCGAATGCAGAAGGAGAATATGTAGAGCTTGATGCCAATCATCATGCACATAATGCAAGACCACTGGATTTCTCCGTAACCAAGAACGTATGTACTTTATTACTTTCTGTTGTGGTGATCCTGCTGGTATTTCTTAATGTGGCCAACGGATACAAAAAGAGAAAAGGAAAATCTCCGAAAGGATTACAATCCTGGATTGAGCCGGTTATCCTTTTTGTACGTGATGACATTGCAAGACCAAATTTAGGTCACAAGTATGAGCGTTTTATGCCATACCTGTTAACTGTGTTTTTCTTTATCTGGTTCAACAATATGCTGGGTCTGGTTCCATTCCTTCCGGGAGGAGCTAACTTAACAGGAAATATTGCTGTAACTGCAGTATTGTCAGTTATTACTTTAATCCTGGTTGTAACCAATGGTAATAAGTATTACTGGAAACACATCTTTACGCCTGATGTACCATGGTGGTTATATATCGTACTGGTACCGGTGGAGATCATTGGAGTGTTTACTAAACCTATCGCTCTTGCGATACGTTTATTTGCAAACATTACTGCAGGTCACATCCTGATGTTATCACTGATCGGTCTGATCTTCGTATTCAACTCTGTTTATGTTTCCGTAGTATCGGTTCCGTTTGCATTGTTCATCGGAGCAATCGAATTGCTGGTTGCATTTATTCAGGCATTTATTTTTACCATGTTATCTGCGCTGTTCATTGGAATGGCGATAGAAGAACACCACTAATTAGAATTTTTTAACAACAATTAATATATATAATCATGATTACAGGAAGTATTGCTGCAATTGGTGCTGGATTAGCTGCTATTGGTGCAGGTGTAGGTATCGGAAAAATCGGTAGTTCAGCTATGGAAGGTATTGCTCGTCAACCTGAAGCAGCCTCTAAAATTCAAACTGCGATGTTAATCGCTGCTGCATTCGTTGAAGCAGTTGCTCTTTTCGCAGTAGTTGTTGCATTAATTGCCAACTAAAAAAAATGGTCATGTACTTTGCAGGATTGCTGCAAAGTACATACTATGATTTAAGAAATAAAGATTTAATATATATACCCAGATGGAATTATTAGTACCGGAAATTGGTTTAGTTGTTTTTCAGACAATAGCATTTCTATTGTTGATGTTTGTTTTAGCCAAATTTGCATGGAAACCTGTATTAGCGGCTATTAAAGAGCGTGAGCATAATATCGATGAGGCTTTAAACAAAGCTGAATTAGCGAAACAGGAAATGGTACGCTTGGCTGCACAGAACGAGGAGTCTATGAAAGAAGCCCGTGCAGAAAGAGACTTAATGCTGAAAGAAGCGAAAACGTTAAAAGATTCAATCGTTAATGACGCTAAGCATCAGGCACAGGTTGAAGGAGCTAAATTAATTGAAAAAGCAAGAATTGAAATTGAAAATCAAAAGAAAGCTGCATTAGCTGAATTGAAAGATCAGGTTTCTTCATTGTCAATTGATATCGCTGAACGCGTATTACGCAATCAGTTAGCTGATAAAGCTAAACAGCAGGATTTCGTTGCTGATTTATTGAAAGATATCGAATTGAACTAATTCCTTGCCAACAAATTAAAATAACATGTCAGAAAATAAAGCAGCATCAAGATACGCTAAATCATTAATTGATCTTTCTGCAGAGCAAAACGCTTTGGAAGAGATGAAAAATGATATGGTGCAAATTGAGCAGGTTATTGATCAAAACAGTGTGTTAGAGGCTATTCTTCAAAACCCTGTTATTCCTCTGGATAAAAAACAGTCGATTTTGGAAGGGATTTTTGGTAAAAGCGTTCACGCCATTACCAGTTCTTATCTGAAACTGCTTGTCAGTAAAGGTCGTGCTGCTATTTTATTTGATACTACCAAAGCATTCATCAGACAATATAATACCTTGAAAGGTATTGTAACTGCCGAAGTATTATCAGCAATAGCATTGACCGATGCGAATAAAGCAGAGATTATCAATGTAGTTAAAAAAGAAACAGGCGCAAACCAGGTAAACATTGAGGAAAAAATCAGCGATAAATTAATCGGCGGTTTCATCCTTAAGGTAGGCGACAAACAATTTGATGCCAGTATCGCTGGTAGTCTGAATAAACTAAAAAAGGAATTGGCCCAGGGCGTGGTTTAGATCCGATAACAATATACAGAATTACAAAAGAAATAATATAAAATTATGGTAGAGGTAAGACCAGACGAAGTATCGGCAATTATCAGGCAACAATTGTCGGGCTTTAAATCAGAAGCCGAACTTGAAGAAGTTGGTACCGTATTACAAGTGGGTGATGGTATTGCTCGTGTTTATGGTTTGACTAAAGTTCAATCAGGCGAGCTAGTTGAATTTGAAAACGGCTTGCAGGGTATTGTTTTAAACCTTGAAGAAGATAATGTTGGTGTGGTTTTATTAGGCCCGTCAAGCACTATCAAAGAAGGCGATACAATTAAACGTACTAAAAAAATTGCCTCTATTAAAGTTGGTGAAGGTATGTTAGGCCGTGTAGTAAATACATTAGGTGAACCTATCGACGGTAAGGGACCAATCATTGGTCAGACTTACGAGATGCCAATCGAACGTAAAGCTCCTGGAGTAATCTATCGTCAGCCGGTTAATGAGCCTCTTCAGACAGGTATCAAAGCTATTGATGCAATGATTCCGATCGGTCGTGGTCAGCGTGAGCTGGTTATTGGTGATCGTCAGACAGGTAAGAGTGCTGTTTGTATTGATACTATCATCAATCAGAAAGAATTTTATGAAGCAGGTAACCCTGTTTTATGTATATATGTTGCTTGTGGTCAGAAAGCAAGTACTGTAGCAAACGTTGTTCGTACTCTTGAAGAGAACGGTGCAATGGCTTACACAGTAGTAGTTTCTGCTTCAGCTGCTGATCCTGCTCCATTGCAGTTTTACGCTCCATTCTCTGGTGCGGCAATTGGTGAATACTTCCGTGATACAGGTCGTCCTGCATTAATCGTTTATGATGATTTATCTAAACAGGCAGTTGCTTACCGTGAGGTTTCTCTGTTACTTCGTCGTCCACCGGGACGTGAGGCTTATCCTGGAGACGTGTTTTATCTGCACAGTCGTTTATTAGAGCGTGCTGCTAAAATCAACTCTAACGATGAGATCGCACAGGCAATGAACGATTTACCAGAATCTCTGAAAGGTATCGTTAAAGGTGGTGGTTCATTAACTGCATTACCTATTATCGAAACTCAGGCTGGTGACGTTTCTGCTTATATCCCAACCAACGTAATCTCGATTACTGACGGTCAGATCTTCTTAGAGTCTAATCTGTTTAACGCAGGTGTACGTCCGGCGATCAACGTGGGTATCTCAGTATCACGTGTAGGTGGTAACGCACAGATTAAATCAATGAAAAAGGTAGCTGGTACTTTGAAATTAGACCAGGCTCAATACCGTGAATTAGAGGCTTTCTCTAAATTCGGATCTGATTTAGATGCTGCAACCAAATCTGTACTGGATAAAGGTTCAAGAAACGTTGAGATATTAAAGCAAGGTCAGTTCTCTCCAATGACTGTAGAGAAACAGGTTGCAATCATTTATATTGGTACTAAAAACCTGATGCGTTCAGTTCCTGTAAATAAAATCAGAGCGTTTGAAGCTGAATATTTACAACAACTGGAATTACGTCACCCACAAACTTTAGCTGCTTTGAAAGCTGGTAAACTGGATGATGCAATTACATCTGTATTGGAAACTGTAGCTAAAGAATTAGCAGGTAAATACTAAATAAAATAAAAGAGCCTGTTTAATATTTAAGCAGGCTTAAAGAAGATTAAAAAAGAATGGCTAATTTAAAAGAAGTAAGAATTCGTATATCATCAGTGCAGTCTACACAGCAGATCACCAAAGCCATGAAAATGGTTTCGGCAGCTAAGCTGAAGCGTGCAACTAATGCTATTATACAGTTACGTCCGTATGCTACGAAGCTAAAAGAGATCTTAGGGAATCTTTCTGCCAACCTGGAAGGATCTTCATCACCATATATTGAAGAACGCGAGCCTAACAAGGTGTTAATTGTGGTGGTATCTTCAAACCGTGGTTTAGCTGGTGCATTCAATATGAATGTAATTAAGGCAACAAATAACCTGATTGCTGAGAAATACAGTGAGCAGTATAAAAATGGTAATGTAAGTATCGTAGCTATCGGTAAAAAATCTCAGGACTTTTACGAGAAGAGAGGTTACAACGTTATTGGAAACAATAATGAAGTTTATGCTGCATTGACATTTGAAAACGTAACTAAAATTACTGACACTATCATGGCCGGATTTAAAAACGGTGAATATGACAAAGTGGAATTAGTTTATAACCGTTTTAAGAATGCTGCTGTACAGATTGTAACTACAGAGCAGTTATTGCCTTTACCACAAAACGAAAAAACTGAAGAAACCAGTCAGCATCAGGTAGATTATATTCTTGAGCCTTCAAAAGAGGAAATTGTAAAAGAATTAATTCCTAAGTCGATCAAGATTCAGTTATTCAAAGCAGTATTGGATTCTCATGCTTCAGAACACGGAGCAAGGATGACTTCAATGGATAAAGCAACAGAAAATGCGGGCGACCTGCTGAAAGCTTTAAAACTTTCATACAACCAGGCACGTCAGGCTGCAATTACTACAGAGCTTACAGAGATTGTAAGTGGTGCTGCAGCACTGAACGGATAATCATCCCCGTAAAATCAATAAAGAAAAGGCCGTTATCATTTGATAACGGCCTTTTTACATATAAACAACTTTTCAAGTCTTCTGAATAATTATTTTTGCGCAAATATTTCATCATGACAAAATTCTTTTTTCCGGTCGTATTGGCGCTTATACTTCCTTTCGGTCTGATTGCACAAACCAACCCGACTGCTGAAGCAGCCAAAGATTATACCATTGCCGTGGCATGGCAGCAGCATTCCGGAGAGTACAGGGCGCTGTCTTTTCAGGCTTATAACTTCGCTAAACTCTCTTTGCAGGAACGTTTAAAAGGCGCTGATACAACAAAACCGAGTTGTGTAGTAGTTGATATCGATGAAACAGTTTTAGACAATTCACCGTTTCAGGGACATGAAATACAGAAAGGTCTAAGTTATGCAGCTAAAGACTGGTCGGAATGGACTGGTAAAGCAGCAGCTGATACTGTACCTGGTGCTCTGGGCTTTCTGAAATATGCACAATCACAACAGGTAGAGACTTTTTATATCACTAACCGCGATCAGGCAGATTATAAAGCAACATTAACCAATTTACAGCGTTTAGGATTTCCTTATGCTGATGACGCTCATTTAATGGTTAAACAGGGTACTTCTGATAAGGAAGCACGCAGACAAAAGGTACTGGGTCAGTATAATATCCTGCTGCTTTGCGGCGATAACCTCAGTGACTTTTCCAATGTCTTTTACAGAGAAGGAAAAAACACAAAGGAAGAAGTGGATAAAGCGCAGCAAGAATTTGGCAATCACTTCATTGTACTGCCTAATCCGATGTATGGAGACTGGGAAAAACTGCTTTATAAAGGCGGACATCTGAGTGAAACTGAAAGATCAAAACAACGAATTGAGGGGTTGAAAAGCTATTAAAAGGAGATAAATAATTCGAACAGCTTAGTTCAGACACCCTCTGGAAGTCTGTTTGAATTTTATTCGATAAATTCTTAGTTGAAAATGCCTTTTTTGTTGGAATAATATTAATTTTGCAGCAGAATTAAAAAATAAAAAAATGGAGCAAACGCCAAAACACAATACTAAAAGCATGCAAAATGCAAATCAGACATCAATATATAAATTATTGGTTGCGGGTATCGTTGTGTGTATGTTAGGGGTTTATCTGCGTTTCGCATTTGACTCAACTACTTTATCTCTGGTATCATGGATCATATTATTCCTTGGTTCATTTATTTGCTGCAAAGCAGTATTCAAAATCCTAGGCTCATAATTCCAGAAAATATAATGAAAAAGCCTTCTGTAACTGATGTTGCAGAAGGCTTTTTTATGGGTATATGCAGCAGACCAGCTGCAGGTTGAAAAGATGTTATATCCCTAAACAGTTATTGCTTTTGTAAAATACAGAGGTGCAATTTGAAGTTGTTACTCCGGGACTCATTCCTGAAAAAGGCAGATGCTTAAAACCTTTTTCTTTCAGAAAAGTGAAAGCTTCGGCATAATCCGGACGTTCTGAGTTATCCAGTACGATAACGCCATCCTCAGTCAGGGAATTCACAGACTCCTTACAGCAATTTACACGATCCCTGCCATCTACAATAATGATATTAAATTTTTTGTTTGTGGTAACGGCACTTTTTGAATAGGCTCCGCCACGTACCAGCTCGCAATAAATCATTTTTACATTAGGTATTTTGATATTGGCATTTCTTTCATACCATGCTTTATCATGCTCCACAGCAGTTACTGACCGGGCATTTTTTGCATAGAACAGCGTTGAGTTTCCGCAGCCAAATTCAAAAATGTCATGCTGATTACTGATCCTGTCTTTGATGAAATCTATAAAAGAATAAGTCACCCATGGAATAGGATTGCCATGCTGATCTACAGATGATTTTGTTTCACGAGCCTTAAACCAGCCATTTTCTGCTAAATATCCTTTAAAACCCAGCGATAATAAGGTACGTAGTTTACCGGGGTTTAATAAGGTTAGTTTTGATATATTATTATCCAAAATTCATTAAATTAAAACCAAATGTACCATTATTTCACTCTTTTCTGATTGTCTTTTGCAAATGCATCCCATCCTGAATAAGATTTTCCGCTGCCAGTTGTGGATACCCGCTGAAAGGAGTGACAGACTGCAACAGCCAATCCATCTGTTGCATCTAAAAACTCAGGAGTCTCTTTAAAATTCAGCAGTCTCTGCAGCATTGCAGCCACCTGTTCTTTTCCGGCACTTCCGTTACCTGTAATAGATTGTTTGATTTTTCGCGGGGCATATTCTGTAATCGGAACATCTCTCGATAGGGCAGCTGCCATGCAGATTCCCTGGGCTCTGCCCAATTTCAGCATCACCTGTATATTCTTTCCGTAAAATGGTGCTTCCAGTGCCATGACATCTGGTTTGTATTGTTCAACCAGGGCAACAGTCTTAGCAAAAATACGTTGTAGTTTTAAAAAATGATCATCCAGATGGCCCATCTTTACCACACCCATAGCAATCAGTTCTATCTTGCTCCCTTTTTCTAAAATTACACCATAACCCATCACCGCAGTTCCAGGGTCGATGCCCATGATTACCCTCTCCTTTTTTTCAGCCAACATAGAACAATATTAAGCATATTTGCACAATATAAAAGAAACGATAATTTGAGATCTGACTATAAACGTATATTTTCCTATGCTATAAAAGTAGCAATAGTTGCTTTTGCATTCTGGTTCATCTATCATAAACTTACTTCAAATGCTAATCTTGAAAGCTTCAGACAGATTATCTCCACTATACCACAGACAGAAATTATTGCAGTAATTTCATTGGTGCTGGTACTGATGCTGGTTAACTGGGGACTTGAAGCCCTCAAATGGAAACGACTGCTCAGAAAGATTGAAAAACTAAGTTTATGGCAATCCATTGAATCTGTTTTCTGTGGTTTAACACTGGCTATTTTTACGCCAAACAGATTGGGCGAATATGGTGGCCGGGTATTTTTCCTCTCTCCGAAACGGAGAATTATCGGGGTAGTTGCCATGGCAGTAGGTAATATCGGGCAGATGGTGCTGACCAATATTTTTGGCGCAATTGCATTATGTGTTTTTATCCTCCGTTTTCTTCATCTGGACTACAGACTCAATTATGCCATCATTACACTGGCGGTGATGTTTTGTCTGTTTTTCGTAACCTTCTTTTTTAATATCCGGTGGTTAAACGGTTTGTTGCTATCTATGCGTTTTACCAGGAAGTATAAGAAGTTTTATAGTATTCTCGGGCGCTATCAGAAAAAAGAACTTTTTCAGATACTGATGTTTTGTATGGCACGTTATGTCGTGTTCAGTACACAGTATTTCATTATGTTTTTCTGGCTGATAGCCGATATTCATTATCTGGATATCCTGATGATGGTTTGTATTCTGTTTTTTGTACAGTCTACACTGCCTTCTCTGGATTTATTTGATATTGGGATAAGAAGCGCAACTGCGTCTTATTTTTTTAGCTTTGTAACCAGACAGGATGTTGCTGTGATTGCTTGCACCGCAAGTATCTGGCTTATTAATATTATTATTCCTGCTATATTAGGTTCATATTTTGTTTTTAAATTAAATTTTTTTGGAAATCTTAATCGTCGTTAGTTATCTATCTGCATTTTTAACCCTTATATATCTCCTTGTTGTTGCCGGATTTATCAGAGGCTGGCATAAATTGATACCATTTAAGTATAAGCAGACTACAGGTTCAACAGCTGTATCTATTATTGTTGCAGCCCGTAATGAGGCTGATAATATCCACAGGACTATTGAAGCACTGCTTGCACAGGATTATAATAAAGCATTGACGGAAATCATATTTATTGATGATCACTCTACAGATAGTACTGCTGAAATTATCAGATCATATGCCTCATCAGGTGTAAAGCTGATCTCTCTGAAAGAAGACCGGGCTTTAAATTCGTATAAGAAAAAAGCTATACAGACTGCAATTGGACAATCCACTGGTGATCTGATCATTACTACCGATGCGGATTGCCGTATGGGTACCAGCTGGCTTAAAACGATTATCGCTTTTTATGAAGAGAAGCAATATAAAATGATCTCATCGCCTGTGGCCTATGATGAAGAGAAAAGTTTCTTTGAAAGAGCTCAGTCACTGGAATTCCTTTATCTGATTGGTTTGGGTGCTTCCACAATCGGGAATAAAAAACCTTCTACCTGTAATGGTGCTAACTTAGCTTATGAAAAGGCCGCTTTTTATGAGGTTGGTGGTTTTCAGGGTATAGATGACCTGGCTTCAGGAGATGATGAGTTATTACTGCATAAAATTGCAGCCCGTTATGACAATCGTATTGGTTTTCTGAGAAGTGCTGATGCCGTGGTATATACTCATGCCAAACCTAATCTGGGAGAGTTTCTGCAGCAGCGTAAACGCTGGGCTTCAAAAAGTACACGTTATAAAAATAAATCTATAATTGTGCTGGGTGTATTTATCTGGTTCTTCAACGTAAGTATTTTGTTGAATCTGCTGGTCGGACTATTTTTTATCGGCTTCCTTAAGATCGCCCTCATTCAGTTACTTTT
The DNA here is from genome assembly GCF_040026395.1 of Pedobacter lusitanus. Classification (NCBI taxonomy): domain Bacteria; kingdom Pseudomonadati; phylum Bacteroidota; class Sphingobacteriia; order Sphingobacteriales; family Sphingobacteriaceae; genus Pedobacter; species Pedobacter lusitanus. The sequence goes on along the minus strand of NZ_CP157278.1, from coordinate 3,140,078 downwards.
AAAAATAATTGTAGAATTTATATTCCTGCTGGATGTGACGAAATTTGCGAAAAGAAGAAGCCTGATGGCTTTACTTCCGGTGCTTAATGTACTCCATATTCTTTATATCATTTATATTGGTATTGCAGGTAACTCAGGTAAGTATAACTGGAAAGGCAGAATGGTTAAATAATGAACTATAGCAGATGAATTCTAAAGACCTTCATAGTCCGGCGCAGAGAATCTGGGCCAGGTTCAGGAGAAATAAATCTGCTGTTGGAGGATTAATATTTATTCTGCTGTTATTGCTCATGGGGATACTGGGTTATCTGATTACACCAGATCAGACGCCAATGGCTAATACCATGCACTTGCAATTGAGCAATAAAAAGCCCGGCAGGTCATTCCGGTTTTTAGTGATCAGTCATAATCCTGAATTTAAAAAGGTGAACTTCCTGGAAAAAATGCTCTACGGACAGGAAGCTGAATTTAAAAGTATTCCAATTACAGGCTACAGGATCGCAGGTAATCAATTATTCATCAAAGAATATATTGGAGATGATGAAGAGGCCGCAGAAAGCAGTATTCCGCTTCCTGCTGATCACCATAAATATCTTCAGGAACATATTTATCAGCAGACCTTCTGGCTGGGTACAGACGGTTATGGAAGAGACCTGTTAAGCCGGTTGATTCTGGGGATTCGTGTCTCTTTGTCTGTGGGTTTACTGGCTGTATTGATTTCAATGAGTATAGGCCTGAGTCTTGGGGCTCTGGCAGGTTATTTTGGCGGGATGACAGATTCGGTCATCAGCTGGCTAATGAATGTAATCTGGTCACTGCCTTCACTTTTACTGGTCATTGCTATCTCTTTTGCCCTGGGAAAAGGTTTCTGGCAGATATTTATTGCCGTAGGTTTATCCACCTGGGTGGATGTATCGAGGTTAGTCAGAGGACAGGTGATTGCATTGAAAGAGGCTGAATTTGTAGAGGCAGCACGGGCCCTGGGTTTTCCAACCTTCCGTATTCTTACCCGGCACATCCTGCCTAATATTGCCGGCCCGGTGCTGGTAATTGCTTCGGCCAATTTTGCTTCCGCTATCCTGCTTGAAACCGGACTGAGTTTTCTGGGTTTTGGTGCTCAGCCGCCCATGCCGAGCTGGGGAGGGATGATTAAAGAAAACTACGGATATATTGTTATGGACGCAGCATACCTGGCTATTTTACCCGGAATGGCAATCATGCTGACAGTGTATGCTTTTAATTTAATGGCAATAGGTCTGAGTGATGCTTTTAAAGTGAAATCTCCGGGGACATTGGTGTAAAATTCCTTTAACTTTGGCACATATGTTATTAAACTGTTTTCAACAAGAATTTTTAGAAGCAGGCTGCGATGAAGCCGGCAGAGGTTGTTTAGCCGGACCTGTTTATGCAGCAGCGGTAATTCTGCCTTTGGATTTTAATGCAGGAGAACTGAACGACTCGAAAAAACTCACACATAAACAGCGGGTAGCTTTAAGATTTATTATCGAAAAGGAAGCAGTAGCCTGGGCTGTTGCATCAGTGGATAACCATGAAATAGACGAGATTAATATTCTGAATGCTTCATTTCTGGCTATGCACAGAGCAATTGAACAGCTGAAGGTTAAACCAGAATATTTAAGTATTGATGGAAACCGTTTTAAAACATATCCGGATATCCCGCATAGCTGCATTGTAAAAGGAGATGGTAAATATCTGAATATTGCTGCCGCCTCTATACTGGCAAAAACGCATCGTGATGAATATATGGACAACCTTTCTGCTGAATTTCCTGTTTATCAGTGGCAGCAAAATAAAGGTTATCCGACTAAAGTACATCGCTCTGCAGCCTTGCTTCACGGGCTTACACCATACCACCGTAAAACTTTTGCAATAAGTGATCCTGAAATAATTCTCGTTACAGATAATGCCGGATAATTCGTATTTTCACCTTATTGAAAACACTTATACTTAGCAACAGAGTCCCCTTTCCGCCCAATAGTGGTTATCCTATCGTAGTATATAATACGATGAAAGGATTGCTGAATCTGGGAGTGGAAATTACTTTGTTCAGTATTAACACCAACCAGCACCGGGTTGATGTAGATGATATTTATGACCCTGTTTATGACAGGATCAAATTTCATTCTTTTGATCTCGATACTGAGGTTAATCTCTGGGGTGCATTTTTCAATATCTTTTCCAATGAGTCTTATAATGTTTCCAGATATTATGATGACGACGCCGCGAAATTACTCGAAAATATTCTCCGGGAAACCGAATTTGATATTATTCAGTTTGAAGGATTATTTGTTGTGCCTTATCTGGATGTGGTTAAAACCAACAGTAAGGCGAAGCTGATTTACCGGGCTCACAATATTGTTTTTGATGTATGGGAACGCCTGGCACACTCGGAGCGTTTTACGCCCAGGCGTAAATATCTTCAGTTTCTGGCCCGCAGGCTGAAAATTTACGAAACAGAACAGATTAACCGTTTTCATCAGATCTTTGCAATCAGTGAACCGGACAGACATAGTATTCTGTCTTTTGGCTGTCAGATTGGGATAGAGGTATTTCCAGTAGCACTGGATTTCGAAAAATATACTATTGACCTGTCAAAAACCAGCTTCCCTACTTTATTTCATCTGGGAGCAATGGACTGGCGGCCTAATAAAGAAGGGCTGGAATGGTTTATAGACGAAATCTGGCCTGACATTGAAAAACTAAGTTCTGAACTCCGGTTTTATATTGCAGGTAAAAAGATGCCGCAGCATTTTTATGATTATGACTCGGATAACCTTGTGGTAGAAGGAGAGGTCTTTGATGCAGTTGAATTTATAAATTCCAAGGCTATTATGATTGTTCCTTTGCTTTCCGGAAGTGGGATGCGTGTGAAAATCATTGAAGGGATGGCGATGAAAAAATGTATTATCGCTACCACCTACGCAGCAGAGGGGCTTAACTGTGAAAACGGAAAAGATATCCTCATTGCCGATACCGCAGATGAATTTTACCGCTGTATCCTGCAATGTATTACCCATCCGAACAGATGGCGTGAAATTGGTGAAAATGCCCGCAAAACAGCAGAAAGAGATCATAACCTCGCCACTATTTCACAAAGGATGCTGAATGTCTATCAGCGATTAGTAAATGGATAATTTTTATGTACTTTTGCCCTCAATTTTAAGAGCAATATCGCATGAATAATACCGCATTAACAGAAAAACATATTTCATTAGGAGCCAAGATGGTTCCATTTGCAGGATACAATATGCCCGTTCAATACGAAGGCATTAATGCAGAACATGCTACAGTCAGGAAAGCCGTAGGCGTTTTTGACGTAAGCCACATGGGAGAATTCATCCTTAAGGGTGACAATGCACTGGATCTGATTCAACGTGTAAGCAGCAATGATGCTTCAAAATTATATGATGGTAAAGTTCAGTATGCTTATCTTCCAAATGAAGATGGCGGTATTGTAGACGATTTACTGATTTACAGAATCGACGAAAAAACTTATATGCTTGTTGTTAACGCTTCAAACATTGAAAAAGACTGGAACTGGATTCAGAAATTCAATACACAGGGTGTAGAAATGCACAACATTTCTGATCAGACTTCTTTGCTGGCAGTTCAGGGACCTAAAGCGGCAGAAGCTTTGCAGAGCCTGACTGATATTGACCTGGCCTCTATGGAATATTATACTTTCACTAAAGGCATGTTTGCTGGTGTAGATAACGTAATCGTTTCTGCAACCGGTTATACAGGTGCCGGTGGTTTTGAGATCTATTGTGAAAACGAACATGCAGAAGCTGTCTGGGATGCTGTTTTTAAAGCAGGAGAAGCTTTTAATATCAAACCGATTGGTTTAGGTGCACGTGATACTTTACGTCTGGAAATGGGGTTCTGTCTATATGGAAACGATATCGACGATACAACTTCACCAATTGAAGCCGGTTTAGGATGGGTAACCAAATTCACTAAAGCATTTACTAATTCAGAAGCTTTACTTGCTGAAAAAGAAGCTGGTGTTAAACGTCGTCTGATTGGTTTTGAAATGATTGACCGTGGTATTCCGCGTCATGACTATGAAATCGTTGATGCAGCAGGAAACGTAATTGGAAAAGTAACTTCAGGTACACAGTCTCCATCGTTACAAAAAGCAATAGGAATGGGTTATGTAGCTAAAGAACATGCTAAAGAAGGTACTGAGATTTTTATCAGTATCCGTAATACTCCGATCAAAGCTAAAGTAGTAAAGTTCCCATTTTATAAATAATCCGCTGCCTGCCATTTTATGCAAAGAAAGATAGAAGTCTGTTTAACTCCAGCCCTTATTGATTTATATCATATTGAAAACAGTATTGTTGTAGTTATAGATATTTTAAGAGCAACCTCTTCCATGGTTTATGGAATTGATAATGGAGCGCAGGCGATTATCCCGGTGGCGCAGGTAGAAGAATGTATGAATTATGCCGGTAAAGGTTATTTGCTGGCAGCAGAGCGAAACGGGGAAGTAGTTGAAGGCTATGACTTCGGCAATTCCCCGTTTTCTTATACCGCTGAAAAAGTAGCGGGAAAAACAATAGTTCTAACCACAACCAATGGTACCAAGGCTATTCACCTGGCAAGGAAACACGCCAGCCAGGTCGTGATCGGAGCTTTTTTAAATCTGGAAGCTTTATGTGAATGGCTCAAAACCCAGGATAAGGATTTATTGCTCCTTTGCGCAGGATGGAAAGATCAGTTCAATCTGGAAGACACTATTTTTGCAGGTGCTGTAGTCAACCAGCTTCGTCAGAATTTTACGCATTACGATGACGCGAGTGTGGCCGCAGAAGATCTTTATCTGCTTGCCAAGGATGATTTAAGAGCATACATTCATAAATCTTCTCATAGTCATCGCATGGTTGCACTGAATATAGAAGAAGATGTGAAATTTTGTCTGCAGACCAGTATTTGCCAGACAATCCCCGTACTGGATGGAGACCATCTGGTAGCCTTAAAAACCATTTAAGACTTTAAATCTTTTAATAACTCTTTGAAAACGTCACTATGCTGGATCGTTTTCAGTGTTTCTTCATAAGCAAGCCAGTAAATTGTTTCAGCTTTTTTCATGTCAAAAGTGCTGATTTCACCCATGCCTTTAGGCTCAATTAGAAGATTACAGAAGGCCGATTTCTGTTCCATATCCTTATTGACAGACATCAGACCGGCTCTGGCCATTAAGGTGGTAATATGAGTGATACTGTCTACCGGTTTCAGGTGATTACAGGAAGAGCCGATAATGAAATCACAATTATTCAATAAAGGTTCAACGGGAAAATTATTCAGAATTCCACCATCAACATACATCTGTCCGTCAATCATAATGGGTTTGAATATTCCCGGAATACAGGAAGATGCCTGAACAGCCCGGATCAGCGGGCCTTCAGTAAAATAGACTAACCTGCCTTCACTGAAGTTTGTCGCAGTGATAGTCAGCGGGATTTTTAGATTTTCTATCTTATTATCAGGAAAAAATTCCTGTAACAGCTGTGCAGTATGTTCAATACTCACGAGTCCCAAAGCACCTAAAGAAGGCCTGACAAAACGCAGCAGCTTTGTTTTCATGAAGATATCCAGTGCATATTCAGGGTCAATCCCTGCAGCGAAAAATGAACCTACTATAGCACCCGCACTTGTTCCGCTGATATGGCTGAATGTTATTCCCGCATTGGTTAATGCTTTTAAAACACCAAGGTGAGCAATTCCCCTGATTCCGCCGCCAGACAAAACAATTCCTATTTTCTTCATAATGATCTTACATTTTGGGTTTATACTTTGCCCCGTTTAATATCTTTTGCGGATCCTGTTCTTTCATCAGTTCCTGCAAGGTAACTTTTGGATTTTCGGCCATATATTTTCTGACCATTTGCCAGCCTATCCATATGCCCAGTTTAGGTGCAGATTCATTTTTCACACCTAAACCCGGCGTAAAGGGAGCTTCACTGAGGTACATCTGTATTTTCTGACTGTCTGATTCAAACAGCAGGTTGTTCTCAATAAAATATGCCCATATATTACCTTCAAAAGTTTTACACCAGGCCAGCTGTTTTTCCGTATAACCAATTTTCAGCGTATCCGGCATATTATCCGGAAGTACCATGTCCATAAAATACAGAATTTTCCCATTCTCTACCATTTTGGATAACAAAGAATGAGCTTCATCCTTTTGAGGGAATAACTCTTCCCTGGCATAGGTCTCTGTGATCCGTGGCACAATATAATCAGGAGTAAATCTTCTGGACAGGTATAGCGGCACACTTTTTACAATGGCACCATAAAACTTACTGTCTTTGCCTAAAAACATATCCAGACCTATTCCCATATAACCATCTCCAATTGGGGTTTGCACAGAAAAACCGGAAATGAAAGAAATAAATTTCGGAACCTTAATTTTAGGATAGTAATACTTAATATACTTAAAAGTCTGGGTTAGATTCTGTTCTATAGGTTTCATGTCCCTGAACACACTGTCTGCTTCGGCATTCAGGTCTGTATAAGCCTGATCCCTGTACAGGGTAGTTAAAATTTCGGCATCGCTATAACTTCTGTCGCCCACCATTCTGTGGATATAATCATCGTAAAAATAAGTATACTTTTTACGCAGAAACAGGTCAGTTTCTTCCAGCTTTTTGTGCTGCCCTGCATATAGATCCCGGTCAAACCTTTCAATCTTAATATCCACCTTTATATCATCCACATTGGGCTTTCCAGCCTGTTTGCAGGAAAAAAAAGTGATTACACAAAGAAAAATTAGATAGATTTGGGGATGTTTAACGTTATTGTTCATTGATAACAAATATAAACAGATCATGGAGGAAACCATCATTGACCAGCTTCAAAAAAAGATAGAAAAGCCTGTGAGCCTGTTTCAACACTTATTACAAACAAATATGATACAAATGAAACAAATAGTAGCTGCACTTTTACTGACATTTTTAACTGCTACGGCTTTTGCACAACAGGGATCCGGGCCTTATTATGGCTTCAGACTGGGCTTAACCGCACATCCGACTTTTGGCTGGGCTAAACCTGAGAATGGTAAAGGCAATGGATTCAGTCTGGGTTTTGCTTATGGCTTGCTGGCTGATTTCAACTTCGCAGAGAATTATAGTCTGGCAACAGGATTAACTATTACCAGTATTAATGGTAAGACATCAGAAATTAATCCCATTCCTTATTATGATGCAGCTGCCTATCCAAATCCTACTTTGTACGATCTTAAATATAAAATGCAGTATATTGAAGTTCCGCTGACATTGAAACTGAAAACAGATAAGATAGGGGATGTTCGCTGGTATGGACAATTTGGTCTCTCCAATGGATTTAATATCAGTGCCAGACAAGATGTCGCGGTAGCTGGAAAAACAATTGTAAAAGATCAGCATATCAAGAAAGATACTAACTTTTACCGTGCCGGATTGATTATTGGTGCAGGGTTGGAATACGATGTGGCAAAAAATACCAGTGTAACTACTGGCTTAACATTTAACAATGGATTTACTGATATTTCGTCTGCACCAGGCAGAAATACACGTAATCATTATGTAGGTTTAAATTTCGGGGTATTCTTTTAGCAGATTATGAAGATAGCATTAGCGCAGCTCAATTATCATATTGGTAATTTTGAAAGCAACACAAAAAAAATCATAGAGCATATTAATCTGGCAAAGGCCGATGGAGCAGACCTTGTTGTGTTCGCGGAGCTGGCAGTATGTGGTTATCCGCCGCGTGATTTTCTGGAATTTGAAGAGTTTATTTCACTCTGTGAAGATGCCGGGAGGGAGATTGCTGAGCATTGTACCGGGATAGCCTGTATTGTTGGTCTGCCAGTCAGAAATGAAGAACTGGCCGGTAAAGATTTATATAATGCGGCTTACTTTATAGAAGATAAGCAGATTAAATCGATTGCCAGAAAAGCACTATTGCCTAATTATGATGTTTTTGATGAGTATCGTTATTTTGAACCAGCCAGAGAATTTGCCTGTATTGATTTTAAGGGAGTAAAAATTGCCTTAACCATTTGCGAGGATCTTTGGAATATTAACAATAACCCGTTATATGTTTCCAATCCGATGGACGCACTGATCAAAGAGAATCCTGACGTGATGATCAATATTGCCGCTTCTCCGTTTTCTTATCAGCATGATGATGAACGCAGAATCGTGCTGGCGGATAATGCGAAAAAGTATAACCTGCCTTTATTATATGTGAACCAGGTTGGGGCACAAACGGAAATCATTTTTGATGGTGGTTCTATGGTCTTTGACCAGCAGGGGAATATGCTGGATGAAATGGACTATTTTAAAGAGCAATTAAAGACGTATACGCTCGTTGGAGGAGCAATTGAGGGTAAGCCAACAGCACACAAACCGATGTCTGATATCGCTCAGATTCACGACGCACTAGTAATGGGAATTAAGGACTACTTTGTGAAGTCTGGTTTTTCCAAAGCAGTACTGGGATTGTCCGGCGGGATAGACTCTGCGATTGTCTGTGCGCTGGCCTGCCGTGCTCTGGGACCTGAAAATGTGATGGCCGTATTAATGCCAAGTAAATATTCTTCAGATCACTCTATTAAGGACGCGCTTGATCTGGTGGCTAATTTTGGCTGTAAACATGAGATTATTTCCATTGCAGCAGCAGCAGATGCTTTTGATAGTATGATGGCAGGTGCTTTTAAAGGATTACCATTCAATTTAACAGAAGAAAATATTCAGGCGAGGAGCAGGGGAATTGTGGTTATGGCCATGTCTAATAAATTTGGCTATATCTTATTGAATACCTCCAATAAAAGTGAATGTGCGGTAGGGTACGGAACACTTTACGGCGATATGTGTGGTGCGATAGGTGTAATAGGAGATGTTTATAAGACTCAGATTTATGAGCTGGCACATTATATCAATAAGGATGGTGAGGTTATTCCTGAAAATACGATAGTCAAACCACCTTCAGCTGAGCTGAGACCAGGCCAAAAAGATTCTGATTCTTTACCTGATTACGATACACTCGATACTATACTTTTCCAGTTTATAGAACTGAAAAAGACTTCGAAGGATATTATTGCAATGGGCTATGAGGAAACTCTGGTGAGAAGGATTATTAAAATGGTGAATGGGGCAGAGTTCAAGAGGTATCAGACCCCCCCTATACTGAGGGTTTCTCCGAAGGCTTTCGGCAGTGGCAGGAGGATGCCAATTGTCGGGAAGTATCTGGCGTAGGTTTAGCTTCCGGTTAAAAGGATAAAAAAACACGATGCTGTATTCCGGGTTATGTTCCTTCTGTGAGGAACCTGACGCCCCGGAATACAGCATCGTGTTTTTTTATGACCTGTGTTCATTGAGATGCTGAAAGGTTGGTTAGCAAGAGAGCAGATTGCAACATTTGATATTTTACGATGTCTTATATTAGCAGAATAACCATGTAACAATAATGCAATATGGTTGCATGGTGGTATGTTTATTCTAGCTTTGATTTATTCTTTTTATCTCAACCCATTACCTAAACATTTAAAGATCAATATGAAAAAAACCTTACTACTCTTTTCATTTTTAGCATTTGCCGGTCTCAATGGCCGGGCGGAGAGCCAGCCACGCTGGATGCAGCAACCAGCCGTTTCACCCGATGGAAAATGGGTGGCTTTTGAATACAAGGGGAATATCTTTAAGGTCCCTTTTACCGGAGGTGATGCTGTCCCGTTAACGATTGCGAATTCTTATAATGGTTATCCTATCTGGAGCCATGACAGTAAGAAGATAGCTTTTGCTTCAGACCGCTATGGTAATTTTGATGTTTATTTAATGAATGCTTCAGGCGGTGAGGCAAGCCGTCTTACCTTTAATTCCAGCCGTGATATTCCATGTGATTTCTCAGTTGATGATGCACAAGTCATTTTCGGTACCGATCGTCATGATGTTTATTCCTCAGCCCGTTTCCCCAATGACGGGATTTTCACCAAGCTATATGAAGTTCCTGTAAAAGGCGGAAACAGCAGAATGCTGAACAGTGCTGGAATGGAATATGCACATTACAATGAAAAGGGGGATCAATTGATTTTTCAGGACAGAAAAGGCTATGAAGATCCCTGGAGAAAGCACCATACTTCGGCCGTTACCCGTGATATCTGGACTTATAATATCAAAAGCAACGCTTATACTAAAGTATCTGATTTTAAGGGAGAAGACCGGGAACCAGTGTGGGGTAGTGGTGATATTTTCTACTATCTGAGCGAAAAAAACGGAACACAGAATTTATTCAGGTCATCACTGGCTAACCGGTCAGAGGTAAAACAGTTAACTAATTTTGAAAAGAATCCTGTGCGTAATCTTTCCAGATCAGCGCATGGTGAATTTGTATTTACCTATAACGGAGATATCTACACCTTAACCGAAGGTCAGCAACCTAAAAAACTGGCAATCAATCTAAATGCTGACTTTGCAGGTGATCAGATTACCACTGTAGCTGTTAGAGGGGATGCTTCTGAAATAGCTGTTTCCAACGATGGAAAACAGGTCGCATTCGTTTATCGCGGAGATATTTTCGTCACTTCAGTCGATGGTAATACAACCAAAAGAATTACCAATACACCATATCAGGAACGAATGGTACAGTTTAGCCCTGATGGGCGCAAATTGCTCTATTCTGCTGAACATGAAGGATCATGGGATATTGACCAGGTATCGATCACGAATAAAAATGAACCTTATTTCTTTGCGGCTACTATTTTAAATACGGAAAGTGTAATTGCCGGCCCTAAAGATGAATTCCAGGGTGTGTATTCTCCTGATGGAAAGAAGATTGCCTATCTGGAAGAAAGAAATATGCTGAAGTCCTATGATATCGCAGCCAAAACTACCAATACCTTAATCGCGCAAGGTGTAAATTATTCTTATGCTGACGGCGATCAGTATTTCACCTGGTCTCCGGATAGCAAATATTTGCTTGCACAATCTACCGAAGGCGGAGGCTGGTTCCAGAATGAGGTTGTCCTGATCAAAGATGATGGTTCAGGTAAACGTATTAATCTGACACAAAGCGGATTCAGCGATGAAACACCACAATGGGGTATGGATGGAAAAATGATGTACTGGCTGACTGATAAAGATGGAATGAAAAACCTGAGTCGTGGCAGTCAGTCAGATATCTATGCCATGTTTTTTGATCAGAAGACATGGGATAAATTCCTGTTAAGTAAAGAAGATTTTGGCTTAAGAACTGAAGCAGAGAAAAAAGATACAGTTGCTAAAAAAACCGAAGTTGCCGGTCTGAAGAAAAAGGAAAAAGATAAAGTAAAAGAACCAGCTAAAAAGATAGTTGAACCAGTTAATTTATATCTGAAGAACCTCGAAGACCGTACCAAACGTTTAACTATGGCTTCCACTTCTATCAACGGAGCTAAATTGTCTAAAGATGGTGAGAAGTTATATTTCCTGGCTAAGTATGATAAAGGATATGATCTTTGGGTAACTACACTGCGCACCAATGAAAGTAAAGTGCTGGCAAAACTTGATGCTCAGGATGGTGGTATTGAAATGACCCCTGATGGGAAAACACTATTTGTACTGGCTAATGGAAACATCATGAAAGTGAGTGCCGAAGATGGTAAAGTAACTCCTGTCGTGATCAATTCCGATATGCAGCTGAATGCCATGGGCGAGCGCGAATATATCCTTGATCATGCCTGGAAACAGGTGAAAAAGAAATTCTTTGATCCTAACCTTCAGGGAGTGGACTGGGATTATTATCATACCAATTACAAACAGTTTTTACCTTATATTACTAATGACTATGATTTCCAGATATTATTAAGTGAATTTTTAGGTGAACTGAATGCTTCTCATACCGGTGGACGTTATAGCCCTTTTTTCCCTAATGGTGATGAAACTGCTGCGCTTGGCCTGATCTATGATCTGACCAGAAAAGGCAATGGTTTATTGGTAAAAGAAATAATCGCTGGTGGTCCGTTTGATATTGCTGATACTAAAATGAAGTCCGATGTCATCATTGATAAGATTGATGGGGTAGCCATTACTGCTGATGCAGACTGGTCCGGATTACTGAATCATAAAGCAGGTCAGTTCACACGTATCTCTTTCCATGAGGTCAAAGGTTCTGGTGTCTATGAGGAGATTATTAAACCAATCAGACCAAGAAAAGAATCTTCGGCGTTGCTCTATAACAGATGGGTGAAATTAATGGAACACCTGACTGATAGCCTTTCTGGCGGTAAAGTTGGTTATGTCCATGTTCGGGGTATGGATGATCCAAGTTTCAGAGTGACATTTGATAAAGTACTTGGTAAAAACAGTCAAAAAGAAGCACTGATTGTAGACTCCAGATTTAATGGAGGAGGTTGGTTACATGATGATCTGGTTACCTTTCTAAGTGGCAAGTTGTACTTTACACTCCGTCCTCAGGGGCATATTACTACAGGTGGAGAGCCATTGAATAAATGGTCAAAACCTAGTTGTGTACTTATGAGTGAAGGCAATTATTCTGATGCATTTATGTTCCCTTACGCTTATAAGGAGCTTGGCATAGGTAAATTAGTAGGCATGCCGGTTGCCGGAACGGGAACAGCCGTATGGTGGGAAGCGCAGATTAATAACAAGATTGTTTTTGGTATTCCTATGATTGGTACTTATGGTGCAGGTGAAACGCATGCTACAGAAAACCATCAGCTTGAGCCGGATATTATGGTGGCTAATGAATATAATAAGATTCTGGCTGGTGAAGATCAGCAGCTGATTGCTGCGGTGAAAGAAATGCTGAAATCTGTGAAAGGAAAATAAGTTAAATAGTTTTAGGAAAATACTTGATTATGTGATGGATTAACTTGAACTTGAGATTAGTTAGGTTAATTTTTAAATAAAAAACACATGATGAAACTGAAAATTATTTTTCCGGTTTTGCTGCTCCTGTTTCAGCTGATGGCTTTCAGGACACAAGCCCAGAACAAAGTGAAAAGATACTGCGAAGTGTCAAGTAGTGATAAGTTTTTCTACTCGGGCTACGCAGTAGATTATGGACAGAACAGAAAGTATAATCCACTCAAAGACTCTGTCTGCATCCGGAAATTGCAGAAAGTAGAATCTCTGGAAACAAGGGTAGAGGTTTTGAATTACATGTCTGAACTGGGTTGGGATCTTGTTAGCCTCCGCGGAGGCAAGGATTATTATTTACCATTTATCTTTAGCAGGGAATTTGATCCGGCTGAACTAAACGAAAAGAAACAGAAATGATGGTAGAATAGCAAAGGTGCCCGGGAAAAACGGGCACCTTTTTTTATGCGGTTGCTGAGCTGACTGGCTGAACAGTCAGCTGCTTCTTACAGCTTTGCGGTTTTTTTCTTCCTGATAAAGATATGGTAAGGGATGAATAACGCCAGTACAATACCGGTTATACTCAGAATCTGTGCGATAATGTCTCCGCTTTTTACATAAAGAGTAAGCTGGTCATTCAGGTTTACGTCCATTTTCAGCGCGTCACGGGTCCACCATGCGGATTGTTTAACCACATCCCCACGCTGATTGATGAAGCCTGAGATGCCAGTGTTGGCAGAGCGTACTACCCACCTGCGGCTTTCAATGGCGCGAAGTTTGGCATAAAGGAAATGCTGGTCTTTACCTGAAGTATTGCCCCACCAGCCATCATTGGTGATGATAGCAATGAGCTGTGCTCCGTTTTTAACAGACTCTCCGATCCAGCTTCCCCATAGGGATTCATAACAGATTACAGGAGCTACACCTACACCATTCTGGGAGTAGAAGACACCAGGATTTTCCTGCCATCCCCAACCGGAAACAGTTCCTCCCAGGCCGGCAAAAACCGGAGCAAGAAAGGACAGGGTTTTTGGAAACGGCATTTTCTCTACACCAGGTACCAGTTTAGACTTATGATAGAACTGCACATTTGCAGAGTTTTCTACCTGCATTGCAGAATTGTAGTTGTCGAAATACTGGTTGGTGCCGGGATCGAGTTTGGCAGAGATCGTACTTTTATCATTGTAGAATTTAAGACTCTCTATCCCGGTAATCAGGGTTCCGTTCTTATATTTATTCAGGAAAGACTGTGCGGCCATGAACTCTGTCGTGCTGCGGATACGGTCTTCGTTGGCATAACTTGGAATAGCAGTTTCCGGCCAGATAAAGTACTCCGTATTGGTTTGGGCAACAGAGTCCGATAAATGGATGAGGGTTTTCAGCTGATCGGCAGGAGAGATACCTCCCATTTTTTCGTAAGGATCAATGTTGGGTTGTACTACCACTACATTGATCGGGACAGTTTTCTCTTTGTAGCCATAGTATTTGACCAAAGAAATTGCTGCCGGTACGATCACAAAAATCAGCCAGCCAAGGGCAGGTCTGATTTTAAGATAACCTGTGTTTGACTTAAAGCTTTTGTAAGCTTCAAAGGCCAGGATATTACTAACCAGAATCCAGATGGAACCTCCGTAAACTCCGGTTGATTCATACCATTGCGCAAGCTGATGCATGCCAGCAAGGCCGTTACCCAGGGTCATCCAGGGGAAGGCAAGATCCCAGGTGGCATGTAAATATTCCATACCTACCCAAAAACTGACCAGAGCGAGCCAGGCAATACGTTTGTTGCTTACAATGGTCCTGAAGCGATAATAAAGCCAGAAGGCGAAAGTCATCAGCAGGGCTCCAAGTCCATAGGGAATCAGAGAGATGACGAGTGCGACGGCGGGATTATTATAGGCACTTATTGCATTATATACCCAGTAGATGCAGGCTGTATTCCAAACCAGGAAAGCCAGACCCGCTGTGAGGAAAACCTTTTTGCCTGTTTTCTTTTCTCCTTTACCGATCAGGTGATCCAGTGCGATTAGCAGCGGTACAAAACCGATGAGTAAAAGGGGAGCAGCAAAAGTATGCGGCGGCCATGCCAGCCATAATAAAAATGCACTTAATAGGGCAAGCAGGTAGGTTTGTGTCGCTTTCATTGAGAAGGTATGAGGCTAGAAAGTATCTAAGATATCGGCTTTTTTAGCCTCGTATTCGGCTTGCGTAATTAATTGTTTGTCGTATAAAGTTTTCAGCTTCCTTAATTTCAGTGTAGTTTCATCCTCAGGTTCCTCTACAGGTACCGGTGGTACATAAACTTCAACCGGTTCTTCTGCAGGAATGTTTTCCGGGACAGGAGTCTCGGCGGGGGTGAACAGCGCTGCGGGAGCAGGTTGCTGAGCTCTTTTATCTTCCATTTCGGTTTGTCTGACCTGTTCTTTATAAGCTTCCAGTTGTTCGTAGGCAGCCTGATAGAGTTTGCGGGCCTGTACTTTAGGAATATACTCCGTGATGATATTCTCACCATGCTGCGGTACGCAGATGAATTTAGAACCGAATATCTCCTCTTTAAATGAGATCTCTTTAATACTTTTCCAGGAGATATCCTTGAAGTTCATTGTGATGCCGAAGTTTGCCGGTTCACAGTAAAAGATGCGTTTATTGCTGACTGCTATACAATCAGGAAGAAGATTTACCGCAGGTCTTTTTTGTACCGCAAGGTAGATCAGTTCCTCATTGCTGGTTAGCATATCATTTAACTTGCCTAAAACCTTTTCAACAGCTTTAGGATCTTGTTCATCACTTAAAAATCTATCGATTAAAATCATATTATTTTTATTTTGGGCTCTCCCGGATTTTTAAATTTAATCCTTTTCGTAAGCGCGTTTTTCCTTTTTAGTTTCTTCCTTACCGGCAACACAAATTACAAATTCACCTTTTAAAACATTGCTCTCAAAGTGTGATTTTATTTCAACCAGTGTACCTCTAACGGTTTCTTCGTATAGTTTAGTCAGCTCTCTGCTTACAGAAGCCTGTCTTTCTTCGCCAAAAAACTGTGCAAATTCTTCCAGTGTTTTTAACAGGCGATGCGGACTTTCGTAAAGAATGATTGTTCTTTCTTCTTCAGCAAGCTTCTTTAAGCGGGTTTGTCTGCCTTTTTTGACAGGTAGAAATCCTTCGAATACAAATGCATCTGTTGGCAGACCAGAGTTGACCAGAGCCGGTACAAAAGCGGTAGCCCCTGGTAAGCACTCGACTGGTAAATCATTTTTTAACACTTCTCTGACCAGGAAAAAGCCGGGATCAGAGATTGCAGGTGTGCCTGCGTCCGAAATCAGGGCTACATTCTTGCCTTCCTTCAAAAACTTAATAATTTCTGAAGTCGCTTTATGTTCATTATGCTGATGATGTGAATAGGCCTTTTTATCGATGCCAAAATGCTTTAATAAAGGGGCACTTGTACGGGTATCTTCAGCCAGAATCACATCTGCTTCCTTTAAAACACGGATGGCTCTGAAAGTCATATCTTCAAGATTGCCTATTGGTGTTGGAACCAGAAATAGTTTACCGCCCATAGTATTCTCCAAACTCTTGTTATATTTGTTAAAAAAATTAAATAATGCTGCAAGTTAACTATATCCGCGAAAATAGAGAGAAAGTTTTAGAACGCTTAGGTGTCCGTAATTTTAAACAACCTGAACTGGTTGATGAAATTATCAAATTAGATGAAGAACGCAGACAGACTCAAACTTCGCTGGATAACCTATCCGCTATCGCCAATGCCAATGCCAAACAAGTAGGTGAGCTGATGCGTAATGGTAAAAAAGAAGAAGCTGAAGCAGTAAAAGCAGAGACTACATCAAACAAAGAACATATTAAAACACTTTCAGAACAGCTGAATGTGGTAGAACAGCATTTGTTTAATGCGTTGGTGCAGATACCAAATTTACCAGGTGAACAAGTTCCTGCTGGTGCTACACCAGAGGAAAATGAAGTAGTCCTTACCCATGGTGCTCCGGCAGAATTACATGGGAAGGCATTACCACACTGGGAGCTGACTGCTAAATATGATATTATAGATTTTGAGCTGGGAACTAAAATTACCGGTGCAGGTTTTCCTGTGTATAAAGGTAAGGGAGCCCGTTTACAGCGTGCCCTGATTAATTTCTTTCTTGACCGGGCTACAGAGCAGGGTTATAAAGAAATGCAGGTGCCATTAATGGTGAATGAAGCTTCGGGTTTCGGAACAGGACAGTTGCCGGATAAAGAAGGTCAGATGTATCATTCTACAGTAGATAATCTATATCTGATTCCTACGGCAGAAGTTCCTGTGACTAATCTTTACCGTGATGTAATTTTAAAAGAAGAAGAATTACCAGTTAAAAACACAGCTTATACCCCGTGTTTCCGTCGTGAGGCAGGATCATATGGAGCGCATGTACGTGGCTTGAACAGATTGCATCAGTTTGATAAAGTGGAGTTGGTACAGGTAGTACATCCGGATAAATCTTACGAAGTGCTGGAAGAGATGAGTGCTTACGTACAGGATTTGCTAAAAGACCTTGGTTTGCATTTCCGTGTATTGCGTTTATGTGGTGGAGATATGGGATTTGTTTCGGCTATGACCTATGACATGGAAGTTTGGAGTGCGGCGCAGCAGCGTTGGCTGGAAGTTTCTTCAGTGTCTAATTTTGAAGCATATCAGACTAACCGTTTGAAATTAAGATTTAAGGGAAATGGAGGAAAAACACAATTGGCACATACATTAAACGGTAGTGCGTTAGCTTTACCACGTATTGTGGCAGCTATTCTGGAGAACTATCAGACTGAAGATGGTATTATGATTCCGGAGGTCTTGGTGAAATATACAGGATTTGACCGTATCGATTAATTCCTTAACAAACGATCGGCTATAAAAAACGGGTGTTCCTGTATATGGGCACCCGTTTTTTATATAGCTTAATTTTGTCTGGTCTATAAGATCAGGATCAATAATAAGATAATGATGATAATTGCACCTACAGAAAGATAGATTCCTCCGCCCATACCGCGGGCTTGTTTTTTCATTTCTCTAAGTTCTTTGCGTAATTCTTTTTTCTCGGCTCTGGACATGTTTGATTTGTCCATTGCTCTGATTTCTTCAACCCGGTTAGTGATCTTTTCTAACTGAACCTTTTGTTCAGCGGTTAGTTCAACTTTGTCTTTGGTAGTGGCAGCAGAGACAGTGTTTACGCTAACTCCTAAAAGGAAGAGGAGGAGGAAAGAGTAGATTAATTTTTTCATGGTTTTAATTTATTTGTGGACAAAACAGATTAGTAATATGTTAATATAACAAAAAACCTACCAAATTGTTGGTAGGTTCCATTTAAATACAATATACGTTAATTAATCAGTTATTTGATTTCAAAAACTGTGTTCATTACGTAGCTTAATTTGATCTTTTTGAAGTCGATTTCAGGTGCACTTCCTGCAGAATCTTCGGCCATAGCAGATTTCATCATCATTCCACTTGCACGGTATACAGGGTAGTTTTCGTTATTTTGTTCCTGGATGTCGATTACTCCGCCCAGTTGGTTACCAAGAGCTTCCACTAAATAAGTAGCTTTTGTTTTTGCGGCTTGCAGAGCTTTAATTTTCAGTTCTTTCTTTAGCGCTTCGATTTTGGAGTAGTCGTAGCTGTCAATGTTGGTGTAAGCAACACCTTTAGGATCAACTGAACCGATAATTTCGTTCCATTTGTTCAGGTCTGTAACTTTAAGACGGTATTGTTTGCTCACTAAGAAGTCAGGATTTTTCTTTTTTTCCGGAGCGGTGTTGAAGCTTGATAAGCTGTTGATCATTAAATTTTCTTTGGCGATACCTGCAGTTTGAATTGCGTTGTACAGCTGTTTTTCCAGATCGGTAATTTCAACTTTTTTCTTGCTGTTACCATCTTTCAGATATTCTTTCAGCGAGATGCTGATATAGATAATATCCGGGGTAACTTCCGTTTCAGCGGTTCCGCTAACGGTGATCTTTTTGCGTAAATCTACTTGTTGGGCCATAGCGCTAACACTGATTAAGGTAACAAAGGCAAATACTAATAACTTTCTCATAATAATTTTCAATTTGTGTGTCTTTACATATCAGATGTAAAAACCATGCCGATTCCATAACAATAATGGAAGAATTTTAATTTCATCTAAATTAAGAATATTCCCTCATCAGATCTGTATTTATTTTATTTCTAAAAAAAACCTGGAAATCAGTCCTCTTAAGCCCCTGGCAGCGCTTGTTTTTATTTTGTCTCCGGAATGGGCGGTATTCAATTTCACCTTAAATCAAATCTGTTTTACAGGACATAATTTTTTTCACGTTGGGTAAAACCCTGCAGATGCTCTTTTTTTTTGCAGTCCTATTAATTAGTTTTATTTGCAATATTGGAAAACGTTTGATCTCTGGGGACGTATTTTAATGGTCAAATCACCCTGGTCAGCTTTAAAGAATTTATCAAAGAAATCTCCAAAAGCATGGAGATAGGCTCGGGCCTTCAATAGATTATTTGAGACAACAAGGCGAATGCTGGGATGATATAAATTCTAAGCATCATGCTATCTTCCTTCCTTCACCGCCCCACACAATGATTTTACAGTAATGAAATATCTTTCGCAAATCAGAAGCCTTTTTACATTGCCTAGGTTTAACCCCTGTGAATTAAAATCTCTGTGGTATGTGTATGCGGGCATCAGCGCCCTTAGGCGCGTAGCCCGCATACACATACCACAGAGATTTTACCCCCCCCCTTTAAACCCCTTAGCAAAAAAAAAGGCCTTCTCCTTAGAGAAAGCCTTTTACATTATCTTAAAATCATCTAATCTTCTACTACTTCATTATTAGGCCCAATCTCTTCCTTAACCTCTTCCTTAAAATATTTTTTCTGGAAAATAAGAATAGCGATTACACCTACAGATATGGCAGTATCTGCGACATTAAAAACAGGTCTGAAGAAAATGTAATCTTCTCCGCCCCATATAGGCACCCATTTAGGAAAGACACCCTCCAGTATCGGAAAGTAAAACATATCCACTACACGGCCATGAAACAGGGTAGCATAGCCATATATTTTGCCATAAGCCACAGAGTCAATAATATTACCCAGTGCGCCAGCAAAAATCAATGCTACATTCAGTACCAGGCCCCGGTGATATTTGTGTTTAACCAGATAGTGCAGGCCGAATCCGATTGCTGCGACAGCTGCAATTCTGAATAAAGATAAAGCCAGCTTTCCGAATTCACCACCAAACTCCATTCCGAAGGCCATTCCGTTGTTCTCCGTAAAATGTATAATGAACCAGTTACCAATGATCTTGAACTCCTGACCAATGTACATGTTGGTTTTAATCCAGGTTTTTAATACCTGGTCTACCAGCAGTACCAGGAAGATAACCAGCAAAGGTTTAGTATAGCCTTTCATTATGCCTGCTTCAATTTAGCTTCCATACTTAAAGTTGCATGCGGTACCGCACGTAAACGTTCTTTCTGAATTAATTTACCGGTTTCGCGGCAAATACCATAAGTTTTGTTTTCTATACGGACTAATGCAGCCTCTAAATTCTCAATGAATTTTTTCTGACGTGCGGCTAATTGATTTAATTGCTCTTTCTCTAGTGTTGCGGAACCATCTTCCAAAGTCTTATAAGTACCCGAAGTATCTTCAGTACCATTAGAATTCGGGCTGCTTAAAGAATTTGTTAAGTTGAGAAATTCCTCTCTCGCCATACGCAGTTTATCCTGGATCAGTTCTTTAAATTCTTGTAGCTCGTTATCTGAGTAACGGGTTTTTGTAGGTTTTTCCATATTAATTATTGTTTTGCAATCAGAATCAGCAATTCAACTTCATCGATTACGATTTTGTTTCCTTTATCTAAATTAGTTATCAAATTAATATCATCCGCCAATATTTCAGCGCAAATGTAAGTTTTATTCTGAGCTACCGCTGCGGAGATCAAATTATGGTTTTGTAAACTCACGGTAATGCGATCAGTCACTTCAAAATTAAGTTCTTTTCTTAAATTCTGAACTCTGTTGATCAGTTCACGTGACAAACCTTCCTCTTTTAGCTCTTCAGTTATTGTAACGTCAAGAGCAACAGTAAGGTTACCCATATTTGTCACTTGCCAGCCGGGAATATCCTCAGCGATGATCTCTACATCTTCCAGCAAAATTACGTAGCTGGTTCCCGGTACAATATAAGAACCTTCAGCTTCAAATTTGCTTAAATCTTCCTGACTCATGCCGCTGATTGTCTCAGCTACCGATTTCATGTCTTTACCAACCTTAGGTCCAAGAGCTTTGAAATTAGGTTTGATTTTCTTTTTGATGAAACCAGCAGTGTCAGTAATGTATTCAATATCTTTGATATTTGTCTCAGACAAAATGATTTCTTTAACCAGTTCTACTCTTTCTCTGAAATTTTTATCCAGTACAGGTATTAGTATTTTTGCCAGAGGCTGACGTACGTTGATGCCTGATTTCTTTCTCAGTGAAAGTGCCATAGAAGAAATATTCTGCGCAAGTTCCATCCTTTCGTTCAGTTCTGTGTCAATCAGCGAAGTATCGCCTTCTTTCCATAAACTCAGGTGTACAGACTGTTCAGCCGTTTTCTTATTTACAGATAAGTTCTGATATAACCAGTCAGCAAAGAATGGTGCTATCGGAGACATTAACTGAGAAACACTCATTAAACAGGTATAAAGCGTTTCATAAGCAGCCTTTTTGTCGGCAGTCATTTCACCTTTCCAGAAGCGGCGGCGTGATAAACGGATATACCAGTTACTTAAATGCTCATCTACAAATAACTGAACAGCTCTTGCTGCTTTTGTAGGCTCATAAGTATTATAACTTTCATCTACCTCATTGATCAGATTCTGTAACAGCGATAAAATCCATCTGTCCAGCTCAGAACGATCCTTTACAGGCGTTTCATTATTTTCATCAATTTCGAACTGATCAATATTGGCATATAAAGCAAAGAAAGCATAAGTATTGTACAGCGTGCCAAAGAACTTACGTCTTACCTCATCCAGACCTTCCGTATTGAACTTAAGGTTGTCCCATGGAGAAGCATTGCTGATCATGTACCATCTGGTTGCATCAGCACTGTAAGTATCTATCGTATGGAAAGGATCAACACCATTACCTAAACGTTTAGACATTTTGTTGCCGTTTTTATCCAGTACCAGTCCATTGGATACTACATTTTTATAAGCAATACCTTTATTGCCGATACGCTCATTGACAGCTTTGATCTCATCACTGGTTTCACTTAACATTACAGCAATTGCATGTAAGGTAAAGAACCAGCCGCGGGTCTGATCCACACCCTCAGCAATGAAATCTGCAGGATAAGCGTTTTCAAACTCCTCTTTGTTCTCAAAAGGGAAATGCCATTGTGCATAAGGCATGGCACCACTATCAAACCATACATCAATCAGATCAAGTTCGCGGGTCATTTTTTCTCCTTTGGAAGAAGTTAAGATTACGTCATCCACAAAAGGACGGTGCATATCTTTCAATTCAAAAGAAGCTTCCATGAAACCAGCTTCTACAGATTTTTTGATCTCTGCGTTCAGTTCTGCGATAGAACCAATACATTTTTCTTCCGTACCATCCTGAGTTCTCCAGATTGGCAGCGGGGTTCCCCAGTAACGTGAACGTGATAAATTCCAGTCTACCAGGTTTTCCAGCCAGTTTCCAAAACGGCCTGTTCCGGTAGCCTCAGGTTTCCAGTTGATAGTTTTATTCAGCGCTACCATTTTATCTTTTACAGCAGTGGTTTTGATAAACCAGCTGTCAAGAGGGTAGTATAAAATAGGTTTGTCAGTTCTCCAGCAGTGCGGGTAACTGTGTTCATATTTTTTTACGTCAAACGCTTTGTTCTCTTCTTTCAGTTTAATGGCAATCAGGACATCTGTAGGCTTGAAATCAGGGGCTTTACGTTCCTCATCGCTATAATATTCTTCTTTTACATAATAACCTGCGAAATCCGTGACCTCATCAACAAATTTACCCTGTTTGTTGACCAGAGGAAGTTCGTTGCCCTGCTCATCGGTAACCATCACATATGGCATATTGTTCTCTTTTACCACACGAAAATCGTCTGCACCAAATACAGCAGCAAGATGGACAATACCAGTACCATCTTCAGTAGTTACATAATCAGCCGGAATTACGCGGAAAGCCTTTGCTTCCAGTTCAGCATTCGTTACATAAGGCATCAGCTGATGATAATTCAGCCCAACCAGGTCTTTACCTGTAAATTCAGCTGTGATTGTCCATGGAATCAGTTTGTCGCCGCCTTTATAATCTTCAAATGAAAGATCTTTAGCTTCCGGCTTGAAATGTTTTCCGATCAGATCTTTTGCCAGTATAACACTTACAGGCAGGAAAGTATATTGATTGAAAGTCTTAACTTTTACGTAGTTTATTTTTCCGCCAACAGCCAGTGCACCATTGGATGGTAAAGTCCAGGGTGTAGTTGTCCAGGCGATAAAAGCAGTTTCCTCAGTATCGTTTTCAAATAATGAAGACATTGCCGGGTGCTGCTGGTCTTTTTTGATAAAGAATTGTGCAGTAACCGAAGTATCTTTCAGCATTTTATAAGTACCAGGCTGGTTCAGCTCATGAGAACTTAAACCTGTTCCCGCAGCAGGAGAATAAGGCTGTACTGTATATCCTTTGTATAAAAGACCTTTTTCATGAAATGTTTTCAGAATCCACCACAGCGATTCGATATATTCATTTTCGTAAGTAATATAAGGTTTCTCCAGGTCTACCCAGTAACCCATTTTCTCGGTAAGGTCATTCCAGATATCGGTATAACGCATTACTTCTTCACGGCAGGCTGCATTGTAAGCCTCCACTGTAATTTTTGTACCGATGTCAACTTTAGTGATGCCCAGTTTCTTTTCTACAGCAAGTTCAATAGGTAAACCATGTGTATCCCAGCCACCTTTACGTTTCACCTGGAAACCTTTAAGAGTTTTATAACGACAGAAAATATCTTTAATAGCACGGGCCATTACATGGTGAATACCAGGCATTCCGTTAGCTGAAGGCGGGCCTTCATAAAAAGTAAATGGGTTAGATTTTGAACGGGAGGAAATACTTTTTTCAAATATATTTTCTGCCTTCCAAAATTCCAGTATCTCTTCGCCTATCTTAGGTAGTTCTAATTGTTTAAATTCCCTATACATCAATCCAGTATCTTAAAAAAAATGAGGATGCAAAGTTAAGTATTAAGAATTAAAAAATGGTAGATATTAAGGAAATACATTGATCTTCAAAAACTTAAATTGGTTTGGTTTTTGATGCTGATAATTATACCGTATAAATTAACAATACAATCTCAGGATCATGATAAAAGGAATGAAACTTCAAAAGGCGATAATTGTGATGGTTTTAGCCATAATTGCATTTGCAGCCTATATGATTATGAGTTCAAATGGTGTTAAATGGAGTAAATATATTCTGGAAATCTGTGGTTTATTTCTGATGCTGGGCGGACTTCTTTTTCTTTACCCTATACTTTTTGCAAGAAAAGACAAGGAAGGATGTGTGGAACTTGACCCGGATGTACCTGTAGAAACGGGTAAACCTATCGAAGATTAAGATTTTAATCAGCATAGCTGTCTGAATAAAAAAGGGGCTGTATCTTAAAAGATACAGCCCCTTTTTATGATTCCAGGATAATTACAATCCCAGTTTTTTCTTTAATTCTTTAGTTAATGCTGCTTTAGGTACTACCAGACTTACAGTATTAATGGCAAAATAAGGCTCAGAAACTTCTATATATCCTTTAAACGGACCAACCTCACCCCACGAATTTTTAACTTTAAAAAAGTACTTTCCACTGGCTGATTGCTCCAGCCCAATCAGGTGCATTAAATGATCATCTTCAGTGGTTAAGTTTTCATATAACTGCTGGCGCAATTCAGGAGAATAAGCCTGTTCCCTGACATCCGGATTCAGCACAGTTGCTTTTGCGGCAGCTGTATCAGCAAATAAAATGGCATAACCTTTTTTCTGCTGGAAATTTTCATTGCTCATATCAGCATCCCACATCACTGTATATCCGTCCTTAAGTGCTGTTTTAGTCAGGCCTACCATTTCTTCCAGCGGCAGATTGTAAAAAGATCCGTTTGAAAAATTATCGGGTGCTTCTAAAATAAATGATGAATAATAAGGATGATGCGTAAACGAAGTCACGTTTACATAATCGCCGGCGTCAAACTTCAGCACTTCCTTAGCAAAAGTCTGTGCAGTATAGTTTTTTCCTTTATAATCAAAATTAGCTGGCGGATTTCCGATTTTCTGATTCAGAATCTGTTCAAATCCCTGTAACCAGTTTGCGGCTACCGGACGTTTTTTTAGTACCTCATCCAGATAAGCTTTTAGTGTATCTGCTAAACCGGTGTGATCAGGAATCTCGCCGGTAACGCCCTGAAAAACCTCTTGTGGCATTGCCCCATAAAGAGAAATACCACGAATCAGATCATGGCCCAGGCCACCTTCACTAAACTGCGCTTTACCCTGACGTAAGATATAGTTTTTTGCTTTTTCTATGTAAATATTGCGTACAATGTACATTTCAGAAAGATTAAACTCTCCCAGACCCTTGCGCAGTTCTTCAGATTCAACCAGTGAAGTCGTAGAATAATTCCAGCAGGTTCCTGATTTACCCTGGTTTTTAACAGCAGTTACAGTATTGCTCTTAATGGTTTTTAAAGGATTTTCCTGAGCATGTGCAGAGAGGATAGTACCTAGTCCAACGGCTAGCATAAAAAGTCTTTTCATTTGTTTATTGTTTTTTATCAGATGGGGGCCTTTGATGATTTAACAATCATTTTTTTAAAAGGTCTAAAATAGAAAAAATACCGGGTATAAAAGAGACCGTATCGTTTAAGATACAGTCTCCATAGCTATTCAGCAAAAACGAGTGGCCGGCTTTTCTAATCTGCTTTAAATTTTATTTTTTCTTTCAGGAATACCGCAATTTCTGATTTGGCAGTTTCACCTAATACATGACTCTCCTCTGCAAATCCCCTGATATAGGTATTGGCGATATAATCCGTGTTTTTAGTGGCCTCAACAGCAGAGACAATCTTTTTTGAATTCTGCGGACTGATCTGATCATCTTTTCCTCCGTAAAAGAGATACAGCTCGGGCAGGCCTTTGAGTTCAGCAATCCGGTTAACAGGAGAATAAGCATCGTAATTCAGCCCCGGGACTTTTACACTCAGAGCCGCTATTCCGATTCTGTATTTCAGCGAAGTACTGGCATCAGTTAGCGGTAGCATCTGTGCAAAACCACTCAGAGACACGATTGCTTTATATCTGGCCTGGTTACCTGATTTGGTATCCTTTTTTAGTCCCTCATAAAAAGCAAAATATCCACCTGCACTTTCCCCGATCAGGACAATTTGTTTATTGGATATCTGCATTGCTTTGCTTTCGCTGATAAGCTGGGAGATAGCATTTTCTACATCTTTGCTCTGATCACTCAGTGGCATCACCCCTAATCTGTAATTGATAGTTGCAATTGCACAATCCGGAAATTCTTTGATTATGGAATTGATAGTCGTCATAAACTCTGAATCTCTCTTATCCCCGCTGAGGAAACTACCTCCATGAATAAATACAAATAATCTTGTATTACTGGTATCTCTTTTAGCAGGCAACCAGATATCATAATTCTGCGGATCATTTTTTGGAGAAAGATAATGCAGTTCATTATTCCATCCATCCTGATAAGTAACAGAACTGGCCGCTAAGGATGCGACTTCTGATTTTACAGCTGCAACCGGTGAGGGAGCTATAGTTGTTTTTTTGCATGATGCCAGCGCGATGGCCAGCAAAATAAAAATGGAGTATTGCTTAATCATAGGTATTGGGTTTATAAAATTCTTTAGGGAGACATCAAAAAAAGAGGGTGATCATGATTAATGATTCACCCTCTTTGCTTATCTGGCTGTGAACAGCCTGAGTATCTTCTTAAAAATCTCGGTATTGGAATAAGTACCGGTAAAATCACCGGAGTGGGGGCCGTAAGCATACACAGGGACCATAATATTGGTATGATCATTTGTACTGAACTCTCCCTCGATTCTGCCTTCCGCTGCTGCTGCGTCCAGTAAAGTCAGGCCGCCTGTTTCATGATCCGCTGTAATCAAAACCAGCGTTTCTCCGTCCTGATCAGCAAAACGTACAGCCTCAGCCACTGTTTTGTCAAAATCATGCAGCTCGGTTACTACATATTTCAGGTCATTGACATGACCGCCATAATCAATCTGAGCCCCTTCGGTCATGATAAAGAACCCCTTTTTATTTGCTGAAAGTAATTTGATAGTATGTTTTAAAGACTGCGCGAGCATATCACCTCTGCCATCTTTTACAGGCCGCGTTGCCGAATCCGGTAATAAAACCAATTGTTTACCACTGTCTTTTAGTTTGAAATCTGAAAGGGACTTGCTTAAAGTATAACCTTTATTTTCCAGTTTGGAGAGCAGGCTGGCATCAGGATTCTGAAGAAAACTTTTCTGGTTTGAACCTACCAGAATATCTACATGACTGTTCAGAAAGTCTGCTGCAATGGCTTCGCTGTAAGAACGGTCTAACTGATGTGCGTAAAAAACAGCAGGCGTGGCATCAGTAATATCACCTGCGCTGATAATCCCGCTTTTCAAACCATAGCTGGCTAAAGTATCCACCAGGTTAGTCCTTTTTTTATCGTCCGTACCCATGCCGATATAACGATTGTTTGTTTTCTCGCCCATGGCAATTGCCGATCCCCCGGCTGCAGAATCTGTATTGCCTGAATTTGCAGCCGCAGTCTGAGAAAAACCACTGTTACGCAGCATCGTGATATTCAGGTTGCCATGATTGGCGATCCATCCGGCATGAATCTGAGCCAGACCCATTCCGTCACCAATCAGCAGAATGATGTTTTTTACCTTTTTATTCAGGCCGTCAGATTTATAAGTTGGCTGATAAACCGGGTAAGCAACCGGATTTGTATAAGTCAGTTTGTCTTTACGTAAATAAAACTCCTTCAGTTTCTCAGGTGCATCAGTATTGATCCAGTCTACCCCGAATTTTTCCAGTTCCAGCCAGGTATTCGGACTGTCCTGTGTTGCCCAGAAACGGAAGGGTTTGCCCTTTTGATGTGCAGCACCGATAACCATTTTAAGCTTATCCGCATCAGTCTGAGTAGGAGTACCTTTGCCATTCCAGACCGTATAATGTTTTAGCTCATCGCTGATCATCGCTACACGCTCCAGCTGCTCATCAGTATAAACAGTGGTTGGACGACCGTCAAAAGAGATGATGGCCGGATAGTTTTTAAAGTTTTCCGGTTTTGGCATATCTCCGCTGATCACAATGCTCACTGCATCAGGATTAAGTGGTTTATTGACCATATCCTGAAAAGGCTTCAGCTCTTTCAGTAAAGCAGGCAGTACATGTTCATGATCCTCTTTGATATCTATAACCAGCTGTAATTTTAATTTCGGATCTGCATAAGGATGATTTCCGTTTTCTTTATACAGTCTGTACAGCGGTTCCAGATATTGTTTTAAAAGCGTAGCTCCCGGTTTTATTTCTTTAAGTTCATGAGCTACAAACAGCTGGCCATCTTTAAGAAATACATCGGCTTCAATAGATCCCATTCCTGCGTAATAAGCACGCAGTAACGGGATGTTTTGTTTATAGTCATTATGACTATGCCCTGAATTAAATGATAAAGGCTGCTGAGCCTGTACATTCGCTGCCAGTAAGAGCAGTGCAAAAAAGGAATAGCAAGATAATTTTTTCATGTATTTATATTTATTTACCAGCCTGCATTTTGTGTAATTACACCACCGCTGTTATCAATTTCTTTTTGTGGAACTGCCCAGACATCATGTACCTGTGGATTGAATCTCCTTGCCGGCCATACTACAGAGCCGCTGAATCCATGCGCAGGTTGTGCGTAAGCAGATGCTGCATCTCCCCAGCGTACCATATCACGGTGTCTGTCTGCCCATTCTCCTGCAAGTTCGCTGCGGCGTTCTCTTTTAAGATCTGTCATAGTCATACCGTTTACAGCAGGAAGTTTGGCTCTTACGCGGATTCTGTTCAGTTCCGTATCACCGGCTCCTGCACCACGTTGCATAATAGCTGCTTCAGCTTTGATTAATAAGACTTCAGCAAAACGTAATAACGGAAGATTCAGGTCTGTAGTCGGGTGATCTCCACTTGGGCTGATATGTTTTCCTACAGGATCTGCAAAACTGAACGGGTCCATATATTTTCTGAACTGGAAGCCTGATAAACTATTAAGAGAAGAATAAACCCTGTCTTCACCAAAAAACATGAAATGATCCCCTGGTTTTAGAATAGTAGCTTCACGGCGGATATCTCCTGGCTGATAGGAATCATATAATTCTTTGGTTGGTACATAATATCCCCATCCATTATATTTCCCCCAGCCTTTGTTTTCCAGCATTACGCCTGGCAGGATACTTCCCCAGCCGCCTGTTCCGGCAGGTGTAGAAACAGCTGACCAGATATATTCAGGGCCCCAGTTATTAGGTGCTTTAAATACATCAGCAAAATTGGGCATCAGGTCACGTTTACCGAAATTGATTACCGAATCTGCATATTTTTCTGCATTTGCGTAATCTTTTTTATACAGGAAAGCTTTAGATAATACTGCCCAGGCTGCCACCTTATGCGGACGGCCATAATCAGCTGCACCTAACTGGTCAAAATATGGAAGATAGTTGGCTGCCTGCTGTAATTCGCTGATCAGATAATCATAATTCAGATTTACGTTTGCTGCTCTTGGAGTAGGATTAGGATCATCCATATTTGCTCTGGTTACAATAGGAACCCCGGCTTTGGCATTCCCGTAATTTGATGCCAGCTGGAAATACATATATCCGCTGGTAAAATATGCTTCTCCGATCAGTCTCTTTTTCAAATTGGCGTCCATATCAATTGCAGGTACATAACGGATGACATCATTCGCTCTTTTAATGGTTGCGTATCTCATTTTCCATTGCCCTTCCGTGTAATCTCCTCCAATATAGGCAGAGTTAAAATCTCTGACGTTATCTCCCTGAGCTTTTACACGTCCGGTAATCATGTCGTCACTTGCGTTGATGAACCAAAAAAAGCCGCGGCCGTAAAAGTTCTCATCATCATACTGATCATACATCGCATTGGCACCTTTCACTGCATCGGTGCTTGTTTTCCAGAAATTACCTTTTGAAGGTGCTCCTTCAGGGGTGATATCCAGTTGTTTTTTACAGGAGCTGATGGTAACGACCGTTAAACCAGCTATTAATATATTGAGTAAGTTCTTCTTCATTGTTGTTGATTAAATAATTAAAAATTCAGACTTGCACCAAACAGGAATGTACGTGCTTGCGGATAACGGCCAACATCAACACCATACTGATCCATTCCAACTTCAGGATCGAAACCTGAATATTTGGTAATTGTAAACAGGTTGTTTGAAGTCACATAAAGACGCAGGTTACTGATTTTAACAGTCTTCAAAAGATCTTTAGAAAAAGTATAACCTATTGTTGCACTTTTTAATCTTAAGTAAGAACCGCTTTCCAGATAAAAATCTGATGTTGTAGAGAAGTTACCATTAGCATCACTTGCCGAAATTCGTGGAAGACTGCTGCCTGTATTAGTCGGGCTCCATGCAGCTAATACGCCATTAAGCAAGTTGTAGTTTTGTCCGCTCCCTGCGTTTAACCCGGTGTATTTTAAGGCGTTGAAAAGTTTATTTCCTTTAACACCCTGAGCAAACAGGTTCAGGTCAAATCCTTTATAACTTGCATTGAAACTGAAACCGTAAGAGAAATCAGGATAAGCACTGCCTCTGAATACACGGTCGTTGTTGTCAATTTTACCGTCATTATTGCTGTCTACAAAACGGAAATCTCCGGCTTTTGCATTGGGCTGGATCATATTTCCACTTGCGTTTTTGTAATTTTTAGCTTCTGCATCCGACTGGAAAATACCATCGGTTTGTACCACATAGTAAGAATATAAAGGCTGACCAACCTGCAGACGTACCGGAGTTAATGTACCACGTACGTTAAAATCCACAGCCTGACTGGTTAAACCAGCTGGTAAAGAAACCAGGTTGTTATTCATCTTAGTGAAAGTTGCATTAATGCTGTACTGGAATGCGGCTTCTGGTTTGTTGTTGTACGTTAATCCAACTTCAACTCCTTTATCTCTGGATAAACCACCATTTTTCCACTGTCCGTCAACACCAGTAGTTCCTGATAAAGGCTGGTAGATCAGCATATCTTTAGTATCCTTGATGAAATAATCTGCAACCAGGTTTAACCTGTTTTTGAATACGCCCAAATCAAGACCGATGTTGGTCTGTTTAGATTTAGCCCAGGTTAAGTTGGGATTAGACAGGACGTTTTCATAATATCCTGTAAGTTGAGCCGGGTTCATTCCCATATAAATGGTACTTTTTCTGAGTGAAGGATTCACAGCCTGATTAGTTACACTGGCCAGGTTACCCAGCAGACCATAACTACCTCTGATTTTAAGGTTACTGATCCAATCTGCCTTACTCATAAAGTCTTCTTTACTGACTACCCATCCTGCAGATGCAGAGTAATAGTTAGCAAAACGATTTTGCTCTGCTACCAAAGAAGTCCCGTCTCTGCGGCCGATAAGAGAAAGCAGATATTTATTTTTATAGTCATAATTTGCACGGGCAAAGAATGAAGTCAGTGTTTCTCTGGCTACACTGCTTTCTGGTAAAAATGGTATCGTTGCATTGACCATGTAGCGATATTTTGGTGATTCATCATCAAAACCGCGTGCGTAAACTGACAGGTACTCTGAATTTCTGTTCTGATAAGAGAAACCACCAATCACGTTCAGGTGGTGTGAACCGAAAATCTTGTCATAAGTCAATACTTGTTCAGCTAACAGGTCATTACTGGTATTAGAGGTTTGGGTGAGCTGATTAAAATCAAATATTTTACCAACCTCGGGCACTTTGGTCTGAAAGGTTTTAGAGTTATTAATGCTTTTAGTAAAAGATAAGTTGGAACGGAATTTCAAACCTTTTAACAGATCAAGTTCTGCATAAGGATTTGCTACGATAGTATTCACAGGGTTATTCACATCCAGTCTTTTCAGATAGGCAACCGGATTAATAATATCTCCGTAAGCACCTGCATAAGTTAAAGGTAAGCCTGAAAATGCACCTGTTGAAGTATAAGGAGCTACATTTGAAGGGTAGAAGATTGCTGAAATAATTGCGCCGGTATAGGCACTCTTTGTATCTGTACCGCTGATACCCGGATTATTGGAATTATATCCGTTACCATTGGTATAGTCATAGAATAAATTTTCTCCTACTTTCATCCATGAATTGATCCGGTGTTCAGAGTTGATCCTGAAATTATATCTGCTCCCGAAAGTGTTTAATAGTGTTCCTTCTGCTTTACGGTAATTGAAACTCAGGTAAAAACTTGATTTATCATTTCCGCCGGTTATTCCCATGTTGTAATCCTGAATCAATCCGGTTCTGAAAATCTCATTTACCCAGTCGGCACGGGTAATCTGTCCGTCAGGATATTTGATAGGATCAAAAGCATCTTTTCTTGGAATACCTGCATTGTCGGCAGCAAGATTTGAAACATCAGCAAACTCTTTTGCATTCAATGATTTAAGTTTTTTCCATGCAGTTTGTGCACCCACCTTAGCATCAAATGTGATATTCAGTTTCTGGTTAGTCCCCTTTTTGGTTGTCACCAGGATTACTCCACCCGAAGCTCTTGCACCATAAATTGCCGCTGCTCCGTCCTTCAGTACAGAGATAGTCTCTATATCATTGGGATTAAGTACTGGCGTACCGTAATATAATGACCCGTCAATTACATAAAGCGGGTTTTCCCCGTTGATCCCGCCTTGTCCGCGGATATTTACTTTAGCTGTTGACGAAGGATCACCGCTTTCGCTGACTACAACCACACCCGGTGCTTTTCCCTGCAGAATACTACCAATATCACTCACTGATCTTGAATTTAACTTATCCAGTGATACTTCTGCTACAGCTCCCGAAACGGTGATCTTTTTCTGTGTACCGTAACCCACTACCACAACCTCATTCAATTGTGAATTATCTTCGGTCAGTACAATATTGATGATGCTTCTACCATCAATTTTTACCTGCTGTGTTTTATAGCCGATCATGGAGAAAATCAAAGAAGATTCTTCAGGAGCAGCAATACTGAATTTTCCGTCAGCATTGGTTGTGGTGCCCAGGGTTGTTCCTGATACTTTGATCGAAACGCCCGGCATGGTCAATCCGGTAGAGTCTTTTACTGTCCCTGTAATTGTACGGTCTGCTTTTTTTGCAGGTGCCGGTAATTTTTTGATGATCACATAATCACCTTTTTCCAGACACTCAAAACCAAGCTTGTGTAATACCAGTTCGACTTTTTCATTTTTAAAAGTCTCGTTCAGTGCTTGTCTGTTGATAGAAAGCTGATCCTGATTGTAAACAAAATGAAGACCTGTTTTGGCTTCTATTTCTTTAAGGATGGCTTGTTGTGATTTCTCTTTTGTAATTGTTAACGTTACCGTCGCACGATCTAATTTCTGTGCCATAGTTGCAGAAGCGAAGATGGTTCCGCAAAAGGTACAAATGAGCGAGAAGATTAATAAAGAATACTTCATAGCTTTATAAAGGGCTGTTAACCTCTTATAGGAGGGTGTTTTCATGTTGTTAATTGTTTTTTGCGTTAATTGTGTGAAAATTGGCGGTGGTACTGAACTGATCAGCACGGTGTGAATAAATGTGGGTTAGCTGTCATTTTTGATGGATTTTAAATGATTTATGATCAGGTGTTTGTTCATATTTAAGATTATGCAGACTGCAGATGATGCCTATAATTTCTTCTGGCTGCTGTTTGCTGTGAAAGGTAGCTGTACAGCCGCTTTTTCCAAGACCGGCCGGACTCAGATCAATTTTAATAGCATAGATATATTCCAGTTTTTGTAATGCCTGCTGAAGATTTATTCCTGCAAAAACAATTCTGGTATCAGGAACCGGTGTCTGACTGATGATAGCTGTTTCTTTATTTTTGTCGTAGGTAATCTGCTGTCCTTTGATCAGTGTACCAAAAACCTGCTGCTTATTACCGACAGCGACCTTCCCGGTACTTACCGAAATATTCATCGAATGAGAAGCTTTGAAAGCACGGACAGTAAAGGAAGTTCCCAATACTCTGGTATACAGTTTTCCTGGTAAAAGAACATTAAAAGGTCGCTTTTCTTCATGGGCGATTTTGAAAAAAGCTTCACCTTCTTCGAGAGAAATTTCTCTGATGGATTTGGCAAATCTTGCGGGATAAGCCAGCCGCCCTGACGGACTCAGGATAATTTCTGAACCATCACCCAGTCTGATCGTCTTTTTTTCACTGCTGCCGGTACTGGTATACAGCAATGCCACGGGGCGCTGTTTTTGTCTGGGTTGCGGAGCAATTTTCCACCAGGCCAGTCCCACACTGCAAACGAGTATCGCTGATGCGGCAATACGGAGAAAAGCGCTGCTCCGGATAAAACTTGTAGTTGATTTGGCCGGCTGGCTGATATGCTGCTGCAGATTAATCAGCATGCGGCGCTCTATTACAGCTTTCTGGCTCTGACTTAATACCCGGTTTTTTTCTTCGTAACCATGGTACCAGTTCTCAACCTGTTCAATCTCTTTAGGAGTAGCTTTTGCGTCTAAATATTTTTTTAGCAGATCTTCTGCAAGCTTTTTATCTTCCATCTACAAACCAGTCAGTTAAAAAGGGAAGTAGTACCGGTTGCGGATGTTAAGGTTAGGTTACCTTTCTGTTAAAAGAAGAAGACGGTAAGATAAGCCAGTCTTTTGCGGATAATTTTCAGGGCTGCGGTCAGCTGATTTTTAACGGTCTGTATAGACAGGTTGAGTTCAGCAGAGATTTCATGAGTTGATTTTTCCTGTTTCCTGCTCATGGAAAAAATCTGGCGCATGCGTTCCGGGAGTTCAGCTATGGCTTCATCAAGCTCTTTGTGTATTTCTTTGACTGACAGTTCGTTAGTGGGGTGTAGAGGAGAGATATTACCCATTAAGGCAAAGAGATCTTCGGTGTATTTTTCTTTGGTCAGATTTGCTTTGAAATAGTTAATGACACGGTATTTCACACTGGCCTGAAGATAGGCTGTTAATGACTCGCGGATTTCAAGGGTTTCCCGTTTTTCCCATAGGGAGATGAAAATATCCTGAGTGATGTCCTGTGCAATGTCTTCTGTACCAACACGTTTATAAGCGGAATCAAAAACATGTTCCCAGTGTTTTTTGTAAATGGTTTCCATTGCAGTTTGATCACCTTGTTTTAAGGAAGTTATCAGATCCATAGCTGGGGTGGTGGTGTTTTTTTTTTGCAAAAATAAGGTACCGGTGTTGTCTTAATGTTACGAAAAAATAACCATAGTACATGAGATTACAGTCTGTTTCAGTAACCAAATGTTTTTTGATAAAATCTCGCCTTTTGAAGTTTTCCCGGGTATTGTTTTTTTTGAGTTTTTAAAGTGTTGCCGGTTAAAAGCACTGTTGAGGGTTTGCTTCGCAACCATAAAGGAAAATGAACATTAAAAACCTTAAGTAAATAACAGTCAGGATTATAATTACTATTGCATCTATATTCTAGTATAGAACCGGATATATACTGGTTAGTGTTGAAGCGGGATTGAAACGGGGTTGAAACGGGGTTGATACGGGTCGAAGCGTTTCAACCCCGTTTCAATCCCGCTTCAACCCCGTATCAATCTTAAGGGTAATATAACGGCTAACCCTATCAGGAGTTATTTGAACAGGGACTCATGGTAAGGACTGATCATTGGAAAAGGTTGAATTGATGGCTTGTTTTAAAAAGATAAAACCGGTTGATTTCCAGCAGGGAAGGATCTCCTGTTTTTTTAAGAAAATTAATTTTTATTTAATAAATTCGGGCTTATAAATAATCAGTTATGTTTGCTAAAGAAGTCTACCAGGAAAGAAGAAATAAGCTAAAGTCAGTTATAGGAGAAGGGATTATCCTTTTGCCTGGAAATGAGGAAAGCGGAATGAATTATAGGGATAATACCTATCATTTCCGTCAGGATAGCTGTTTCCTGTATTTCACAGGGATCAGCAGACCGGGGCTATGCCTGGTGATTGATCTTGACAATGATCAGGAGATTCTGTTTGGTGATGAACTTACAGTTGATGATATCATCTGGACAGGTGCACTTGAAACTATAGAAGCACAAGCCGAAAAAGCAGGAATCGCTTTTACCAGAAAGAAAACAGAAGTGATTAATGCGCTGGCAGGAAATCGTAAAGTGCATTTTTTACCGGTTTACAGAGCCGAAACTTCGATGAAACTGATAGACTGGGGACAGACCGGACAGCCTTCGGTAGAACTGATTAAAGCAATCGTTGCACAAAGGTCAATCAAAAGCGAACAGGAAATACAGGAAATTGAAAAGGCTGTCGCAACCAGTGTCCTGATGCAACTTAAAGCTCAGGAAATTGCACGTCCCGGAATGACCGAATATGAAGTTTCAGCTCAGTTGCAGGCGGTAGCTGTCGCTCATGGCGGTCAGCTTTCTTTTCCAAGTATCCTTACAGTCCATGGGGAAATTCTGCACAATCATGCCAGCAAAACTGTTTTGAAAGAAGGACAGATGGTCCTGTGTGACTGCGGTGCTGAAAATGAAATGTGCTATGCAGGAGATTTAACAAGAACCTTCCCGGTAGGCAAATCATTTACCTCTTTACAGCAGGATGTCTATAGTATCGTGCTGAATGCACAACTGAAAGCTGCTGAAGCATTGAAGCCGGGAATTTTGTATAAAGATGTTCATTTACTGGCCTGTGAGCACTTGGTACTGGGGCTTTCTGATTTGGGGCTGATGAAAGGTGATCCGAAACAGGCCGTTGCCGAAGGTGCACATACTTTGTTCTTTCAATGCGGACTGGGTCACATGATGGGACTCGATATACACGATATGGAGAACCTGGGCGAAGAATATGTAGGATACACAGCCGAACTGAAAAAGAGTAAGGAATTCGGGTTAAAATCTCTTCGTTTAGGAAGAGCGCTTGAACCTGGTTTTGTGGTTACCGTTGAACCCGGTCTGTACTTTATTCCGGTATTAATAGATTCATGGTCTGCAGAGCGTAAACATGCTGAATTTATCAATTACGAAAAAGTAAAACAGTTCAGAGATTTCGGTGGGATAAGAATCGAAGATGATTATGTGATTACAACAACGGGAAGCCGTCTTTTAGGCCCCCCGCTGATTAAAACACTGGACGAAGTTCACGCTAACCGATAGGTGTTAAAATAGCAGTGTAACCACCTCCGGCAGCCATATCAATATGAAGAGTCTCGCCGGCGCTAACTTCTTTACTGATCAGCTGATAGTCGGCTGCGTGTTTGCCGGCGTTGATTCCATCTTTTAATATTTCTATTTTATATTTTTTACCATCCAGGAAGGTCAGGGGGATATCAAAGCCCCTTGCATCCCAGTTGGTCATCCCGCCAATATACCAGTTGTTTCCATTTTTACGGGCAACAACCGCATACTCAGAAATTTTACCTTCCAGTGCAACTGTCTTATCCCATACGGTAGGGAAACGGGCTATGTAATGGGTATATACCGGCTCTCTTAAATAGTTGGATGGATTATCGCAGAACATTTGCAATGGACTGTCATAAAGTACATACATCGAAGCCTGATGCGCCCTTGTTCCTCTGCTCATGGGTGATGTCATGCTGATATGGAACTCATCTTTATTGGTGTTCAGCATGGCGCCAGGTGTGTAATCCATCGGCCCTGCCACCATTCTTGTAAAGGGAAGGGTGGTATTGTGAACCGGGGTAATAGTTTCTTCCCATTTATTGTTTTCCATTCCCCTAACTCCCTCGTAATTGATAACGTTGGGATACTGGCGATTTAGTCCAACCGGTTTGTATGCGCCGTGAAGATCGAGTAACAGTTTTCGTCTGGCCGTCTCCTGAGCAGCTCTTTCATAGAAGTTAACCATGTACTGATCAGCCCTGGCCATAAAATCTACTTTCACTCCTTTTACGCCCCATTTAACATACTGATCAAGAATGGCATCCATATGCTGATCCAGAGGTTTCCACAGTGCCCATAAAATGACTCCTACCTTTTTGCTGGTCGCATATTTAATCAGGCCCTCTATATCCAGCTGCGGATTAGGTGCTAGCAGGTCTGTGGTGGTTCTTGACCAGCCTTCATCAAGAATAATATAGTCCAGACCATAGGCCGAGGCAAAATCTACGTAATATTTGTAGGTTTCTGTATTGATGCCTGACTTGAAATCAACCCCATAGATATTGTTATCATTCCACCAGTCCCAGGCTACTTTTCCGGGTTTGATCCAATCTGTACCGGTAAGGGTATTTGGCCTGGCCAGTTTATAAACCATTTCATTTTCAAGTAATCCTTTGTCTGATGAACTGATGATGATGGTTCTCCAGGGGAATGTTCTGTTACCAGTTGTTTTGGCATGGTAGACTGCTTTTTTAACAATGATCTCTGCCCGGTCCGAATTGGGTTTGGGACTGGATTCCAGGATAACTTTCGGAAAATTGCCTGTCAGTGTTCTGGTGCCTGTCCCATACAGAAAAAGATTTGGATAATCATGAAGATCGGCTTCAGTGACGACCATTTTGGTTCCCCCGGGCGTAGCGATATACAAAGGCAGATAACCATACTGCGTGGCAGGAATTTCTTCTAATTTCGCAGGCTTAAAGTCGGCTTCATAATGCGACTGCAACTCAGGATTGTTTTCTTTAGGCAAATAGATCTGGCAGTTCTCCTTGAAATTGAAAGCTACTTCTTCATAATTGATCTCTATAGGCCGGGGCCCCAGCTCAGTTACAAAACGATAGGCAACGCCATCATTATAGGCTCTGAATTCTATGCTGTAATTGCCTTTCATCCGGAGTTTGAGCTCGTTATAAATTTCAGGAATCAGCTTGTTTTTGACGGGGATTATGGAAACAATAGTCTGGTTGACAGATTTACTGATTGTTTTGGATACAACCGGTACGATCCCGGGATTTCTGCCATCATTTAGAATCATACTCATGGCACTGGGCTTAAGCAGTAACTCCTGATCTTTCAGTACCGACCAGGTGATATTTTTCTCGACCGATATTTTTATCGTGATTTTTTTATCGGGTGAGAGTAAGGTGTAATCTTTTGCGAATACTGTTGTATGTATCAGCAGAGCAAAACAGAAAATTTTAATTGTTTTAGACATAGTAAATTGGTTGTTGATGAGCTTTAATGTTTAGGTCTTGTTCTGGTTTTGCTAAAACCTATTAATGTATTGTATTGATAATTAGATAAATATAGTAATTTATGTGAAGGGGCAAAATGTTTTAAACAGCAGGCAGAGAAGGAAAGAAAACCGGAGAATTAATAACTGTATAAAATAAATTCAGGGTATTGCGATGTTCAAAACAATCTATTAACTTAGCTATGCTTAAACGTTTTACCTATATTAATAGCAGATCGGATAAAATGAATAAGCAGCCAAATAATAAACCAGAATTATTCATCTACCAAATTCATTTGTATGAACACAAAATTTAGTGCAATCTTAAAAAAGACTGCGATCACTTCGGCAAGTCTTGTTCTTTTAATGGCTTCTGCCTGTAAAAAAGACCAGTCTGCAAATTCAAACCCGGATCAGAACCTTTCTGGTGCTAAAACTGAGGCAGTTGGGCAGGCCGGACCTCTTGGCGTTTGTTATGTTGAAGTTAACAGCAATGATATGCTGGAAGTAGGTAAGTATAAATTAGCGAATGGTAAACAATTATTTGATATCGGGATAATCTTTGCTGCCAACATTAATTATAATACGACTACTCAAAAAGCTGAATTATATTTTAATCCACAGGTAACAAGTGTACTGACTAATAAAGCAACCAAGATCAAGCCTTTACAGGACAAAGGAATCAAGGTAATGCTTTCTATTCTGGGTAATCACCAGGGTGCTGGTTTTGCTAATTTTCCTACTCAGGCAGCTGCACAGGAATTTGCACAGCAACTGAGCGATGCAGTAACTACTTACGGACTGGATGGAATTGACTTTGATGATGAATATTCAGAGTATGGAAACAATGGAACAGGACAGCCAAATTCAAGTTCTTTTGTATACCTGGTAACTGCACTGCGTCAGTTAATGCCAAACAAAATTATCTCATTCTATAATATTGGTCCATCAGCTTCTAACTTATCATACAACGGTGTAACTGTTGGTTCTAAAGTGAACTATGCATGGAATCCTTATTATGGTACTTATTCTGCGCCTAGTATTCCAGGTTTGACTAAGAGCCAGTTAGGCCCTGCAGCTACTGATATCATGGCTACAAGCGTTACTACAGCTACTACTAATGCAACCAAGACAGTAAAAGATGGTTATGGCGTTTATCTGTACTATAATCTGACAAGTACTAATAAAGCAACTTATCTGTCAAGCATCTCAAAAGCACTTTATGGAGGTCAGGCTACTACTTATACTCCATAGTATAGCTTACACACACCAAACCTAAAGAGGGGCGCTGAATGCGCTCCTTTTTTTTTGCAGCTCCGTGACAGATCTATACGCTTTGCTGAATTTCCTGATCAGAGAAAACCCTGCTGCAGGCCTTAAACGAAGAACAAACGTTTGATAAGTATCTTTGAACGTTTTTTTTAATTTTAAGGATTATTATTTTACCCGTAAATAATGATCAGGGGACGGTTTGAAGTTATTTTTTACATCCTGTATTCAGATCACATTCCTGTTACATTCAGGCTTTTCTTTCTTTTTGTATTTCCTGTTCATTTTTCAGTACACAGACGATAAAACAGAAAGAAATTCCCCGATCTTAATCAAACGTTTGCGCAGTTTTTAGCTGCTGAACGATCAGCCTTATTAAATGGTATTCCCTAGTTTTCAGTTAATTGTAGTTGTATTGCAATCAACAAAACCTAACCAATAAGGAGTAATTTCATGATTAAAGCTAACCACCTTAAACAAAATTATGCCCGTAAATTATTTAGATTTATGGGGTGCCAACTAATTTTAATCCTGTTTTTAACAGGCTCAGTCTATTCACAAATACCAGGTATCACTATTACCGGAACGGTAACCGATCAGGAAACGGGAGAGACCATTATCGGAGCGTCTGTCAAAGTAAAAGGAACCAAAACCGGAGGATCAACCAATAATACCGGTAAATTTTCTATTACTGCACCTGCTGATGCAGTGTTGTCCGTTTTTTATGTCGGCTATGATCCTGTTGAAATACCGGTAGCAGGCAAAACTATTATTAATTTTAAGCTAAAACCTTCTAGTAAAGGATTGGACGAGGTTGTAGTCGTGGGATACGGTACTACCAGAAAGAAAGATCTGACAGGTTCTGTGGCTTCTATTAAAAAAGAAGCCATTAAAGATGTACCGATTACACGTGTCGACCAGATGATTCAGGGTAAGGCAGCCGGTGTACAGGTTACTGCTGTTGATGGTTCGCCGGGAACAGGAAGTACAATCAGAATCAGAGGCGGTAATTCAATCACTGCCAGTAATGAGCCTTTATATGTCATCGACGGTTTGATTGGCGGCGGCGATCTGAATCTGATTAATCCGCAGGATATAGAGTCAATGGAAATCCTGAAAGATGCATCTTCTACAGCTATTTATGGAGCAAGGGGAGCGAATGGTGTTATTCTGATCACCACCAAACGTGGTGCAAGCGGAACTGATAACATCAATTTTAATGTTTATTCGGGCTGGCAGAAGGTACCCAAATTTATTCCGATGCTGAATGCTACTCAATATGCAGAGCTGGCCAATGAAAGTTCAGTAGACAATGGCGGTGCTGTTCTTTATCCTGATCCGAAGTCGCTGGGTGCGGGTACAGACTGGCAGAGAGCAATTTCAAGAGTTGCCCCTATACAGAACTATACTTTAAGTGCCTCTGGTGGAAAAGATACTTATCATTATTTTTTATCAGGAAATTATATCAATCAGGACGGAGTAATTATCAATTCGGGTTTTAAACGTTATCAGGTAAGAGCTAACCTGGATAAAAACGTTAAAGAAAATGTCAAGGTAACGGCAGCATTTAATATCGGCCGTGCCGAAACCAAAAATAATACAGTGTCTCTGGGCGGTCAGGATTATGGTTCTTCAGCGCTGGCCTATAGTCCGGCAGCCACTATTTATAATCCGGACGGATCTTTTAACAGTAAAAAGCCAAATGATAACCAGGTATATGATAATCCGGTAGCACAGGGTACTTTACCGGTTAATCAAAATGTAACCACTAATATCCTGGGTAATCTGGGGGCACAATGGGAGCTGATTAAAGGGCTGACCTTAAAATCTACTTTTGGTGCAGAACTTAATTTTATCAAGAATAATATCTATAATCCGGGTTCATTACCCAGCCGTGCCAATGCGAATACAGGTGGTGCTGCCGAAGTAAATACCAGGGATATTTTAACCTGGCAAAATGAAAATACACTGAGTTATGATAAACAACTGGGTAAAGATCATCACATCAGCGCAGTTGCCGGGGTTACCTATCAGACTTCCAGTAATGAATTTTTAAAGGCAAGTGCAGACAAGTATGCCACTGATATTTATCAGTTTAATAAACTGGATGCCACTACGCAGAGTCAGTATGCTATTCAATCTGATTATTCTAAATACACGATTTTCTCTTTACTTGCCCGGGTTAATTATTCCTTTAAGGATAAATACCTGGTTACTTTAACGGCCAGACAGGATCAGTCTTCGCGTTTTGCGGAAAACAACAAATCTGCTCTTTTCCCGGCACTGGCATTAGCCTGGAAAGCATCCAATGAATCTTTTATTAAAGACCTGAATGTATTTGATAACCTGAAACTCAGGGCAAGTTACGGAACCAACGGTAATCAGGGGATAGATCCTTATCGTTCTCTGGCTTCTTTAAGTAACAAGGGCGGCTACCTGATTGGCGGTCAAAAGATTTTAGGTTATGTGGGAGGCAGAATTGCAAATCCTAATCTGAAATGGGAAACTACCAGACAGCTGGATATTGGTCTGGAGGCCGGAATCCTGAAGGGCAGAATTAATATTGAACTGGATTATTATGATAAACGTACCAAAGATTTACTGCTCGATCAGCAATTGCCATTACAGACAGGTTATGTGAGCAGATTAACGAATATCGGAATGGTGGGTAATAAGGGGCTGGAGCTTTTAATTAATACCGTGAATATTACAACCAAAGATTTTCAGTGGGAAACTAATCTGAATATTTCGGGGAACAGAAGTAAGGTACTTGATCTAGGTGGTGCAGATCAGTTCAGTGTAAAGAACATTTATTTTGGGGGCAATAGTTCTATCAGCCAGTTACAGGTAGGACAACCGGTAGGTACTTTCTGGGGAGCTACTTATTATGGAACACAAAAAACGGCACAGGTTCCTGCCGGGGCTGTCAATCCGAATTCTGTAACCCGTTTAGGTGATCCGCTTTATATAGACAGGAATGGTGATGGTAAATTTGGTCAGGAAGATTTTTCAGTAATCGGTGATTCTAATCCTAAATTCTATGGGGGTATAGGCAACAATTTTACTTATAAACAATTCTCTCTGAACATTTACCTGCAGGGATCTTATGGAAATAAGGTCATGAACATTGGAGATGCCTTTTACAATACCGGAGACCCGCTGACCAACCAGTTTGCTGCTATAGCTGACCGCTGGACGCCTGCTAATCCGGATTCGGATATTCCGCGTGTTAATTCCAGACAATATATTCCTTCTTCGCGATGGGTTTATAACGGATCTTTTCTGCGT
This sequence comes from Pedobacter lusitanus, assembly GCF_040026395.1. Classification (NCBI taxonomy): domain Bacteria; kingdom Pseudomonadati; phylum Bacteroidota; class Sphingobacteriia; order Sphingobacteriales; family Sphingobacteriaceae; genus Pedobacter; species Pedobacter lusitanus. The sequence continues at coordinate 3,096,272 of NZ_CP157278.1, read as the reverse complement.
TTAAAGTCAATCAACCTGGGTTATACGTTTACCGGTAAGCAATTACACGCCAAATGGCTGAATAAGCTGAACATCTATGCTACGGCAACGAATCTATTCCTGATCACTAAATATCCTTATTATGATCCGGAGACCAATGCTGACGGCGTTGCAGCTGATGGACTGAAATCTGTATTACGTGGTTTTGATAATACAAATTATCCGCAGAACAGAACATTTGCACTTGGTCTTAATTTAACATTATAATTCTCCACCTCAAATTCAGCATGATGAAAAAAGTATTATATATAGCCGTGAGTCTGGTTTTATTTGGAATAACAGGCTGCAAGAAACAACTTACAGAAGAACCCAAAACTTTTATAGCACCGGAACAATTTTTTAAAACTGATCAGGATGCTGTTCAGGGCGTCAATGGTGTCTATTTCTGGCTCGTGGGCGAGTACCCGCAGCGTTTATTCCAGCAGGATCTGTGGCAGATTCTGGATGAAGATTGTGATGCCATACGCAGACCTAATTCGGGGGCACTGAATTTATCCGCTAATAACTCCGGAAGTTCACTGATCGTTTACGGAGGTTTTTATAAAGGCATTTATAATGCCAGCCAGTGCATTGATAAAATACCTAAATCCGGAACCAGTGATCTTAAAAAAAGAACGGAAGGGGAAGCCCGTTTTTTAAGGGCCTTGTTTTACTATTATGTAACGGGTTTGTTTGGTGATGCCCCGCTGATTACGGAGTCAAATTACAGTAATACGGAGACGGTTAAAAGCCTGCCAAGATCGCCTGTGGCCGAGATCAGAAAATTGATGATTTCAGATCTGACATCGGCTATTGCTTCACTTCCGGATACTTATGCTGCTGCCGACAAAGGGCGGGCAACCAAAGGAGCTGCACAGACCTTACTGACAAAAGTTTATCTCTGGAATAAGGACTGGGTAAATGCAAAAAATACAGCTCAGGCTATTAAAAATTCGGGAACCTATACGCTGCTGCCAGAGTATGCCGATGTTTTTAGTGCGAATAATGAATTCAATAAGGAGTCTATCTTCGAAATTGATTTTCAGAAAGATTTGCTGAATAGTTATCAGCATGGATTTTATTCTCCGGACAGCAGGGTAGGTGTTGAGCCTTTCAGTAAAAAACCATGGTACCGCAGTTATGTACCTTATCAGTCATTTGCCAACAGTTTTGCACCTGAAGATAAACGTAAAGCGGCGCAGATTGCAACAGGGTATAACGGGACTGCTTTTGCAACTGATGCAGCCAATAAAGTCAGTGTATGGTTTGGCCCTAAATGGTGGAGACTGGATGCTGATGAACGCAACAGCGGACTGGATATTTATGTTTTCAGATATGCAGATGTTTTGTTGATGCTGGCCGAGGCGGCTAATGAGAGTGGTGATAGCCAAACGGCTTTAAGTGCTATCAATGAAGTGAGACAAAGGGCAGGGATAGCACCATTGGCAGGTTTGTCTCAGGATGCACTGAGAACTCAGCTCTATCAGGAACGTGGCTGGGAATTATGCGGAGAAGGGCATCGTCGTCTGGATCTTCAGCGCTGGGGCAAATTGATAGAAAGTGCAAAATCAGCTTCAAAAGCTGAGGAGCCTGTTTTGTCTAACTCTTATCAGACTTTTTATAATCTGTTACCTGTTCCGGCAAGTGAGATCCAGAAAAATCCTGCATTAACACAGAACCCGGGGTACTAGACAGCAAGGGATTATGTATATTTATGTACTGTCAAAAATTGAATTGTTTAAAACAAATTGGCGTTAATGATCGTAGTAAAAGTATCAAAATAAATATATAGAAATGGATTCAAATCTTAACATTGAAGAATTAGCTATTAATACTGTACGTACCTTATCAATTGATGCTGTACAGAAAGCGAATTCCGGACATCCGGGGATGCCTATGGGCGCAGCGCCAATGGGACACGTATTGTATGCTCATTATATGAAATATAACCCTAAAAACCCGGATTGGGCTAACAGGGATAGATTCATTTTATCGGCAGGTCATGGTTGTATGTTACAGTACAGCTTATTACACCTGACCGGTTTCAATGTAACGATTGACGATCTGAAGAACTTCCGTCAGCTGAACAGTAAAACTGCCGGCCACCCTGAATATGGTTTGATAGACGGCGTGGATGTAACTACCGGTCCTTTGGGGCAGGGCTTTGCAAATGGTGTGGGTTTTGCAATTGCGCAGAAACATCTGGCTGCAAGATTCAATAAGCCTGGCTTTGATCTTTTTGATTATAAGATTTATGCGATATGCAGTGATGGTGATATGATGGAAGGAGTGACTTCTGAAGCGGCTTCTTTAGCAGGTCATCTGGAACTGGGTAATCTGATTTATTTATATGATGATAATCATATCTCTATTGAAGGGGATACTGATATTGCTTTTACAGAAGATGTAACCAAACGTTTTGAAGCTTATAACTGGCATGTACAGGAAGTGAGTGATGGAAATGATATTACCGCGATTATTAATGCAGTAAGAAATGCGAAGGCAGAAATTCATCGTCCGTCACTGATTAAGGTTCGTACGCAGATTGCCTATGGTAGTCCGAATAAGGCAAATACTGCTGGTTCTCATGGTTCTCCACTGGGAGCTGATGAAATTAAACTGGTTAAGGAATTCTTTGGTTTTGATCCTGCTCAATCATTTTTTGTTCCTGCCGAAGTTGATGCTTATTATCAGGCTGCGGGTAAAAAAGGAACAGAGGCTAATGAGAAATGGGACGGGCTTTTTGCCGCTTATAAAGTGAAATTCCCGGAACTGGCAGCTGCTTATGAAGAAGCTCATTCAGGCGAACTGCCAAAAGACTGGAAAAAATCATTACCGGTATTTGCGCCTGCTAAAGACAAAATGGCTACCCGTCAGGCTTCAGGAAAAGTACTGAATGCAATTGCTGCGGGTTTGCCTGGTTTAATTGGCGGAGCAGCAGATCTGGCTCCATCTACGGATACTAATTTAAAAGAATATACTTCTTTCACTCCTGAAGACCGTACAGGCCGCAATTTCCACTTTGGTATTCGTGAACATGCCATGGGATCGGCCCTGGTAGGGATGGCTTTAACCAAAGGTGTAATTCCTTTTGGTGCAACCTTCCTGATGTTCTCTGAGTATATGCGTCCGCCTATCCGTCTGGCGGCGATCATGAAAATCAGACCTATTTTTGTATATACTCATGATAGTATCGGTCTGGGAGAAGATGGAACCACGCATCAGCCGGTTGAACAACTGATCTCTCTGCGTTCTATTCCAAACATCACTTTAATCAGACCTGCTGATGCCAATGAAACTGCTCAGGCATGGCGTGTGGCTCTTGAGCATAAAGACGGCCCGGTTGTACTGGTTTTCACCAGACAGGGATTGCCAATACTGGATCAGGATAAATATGGTAAAGCAGAAAATCTGGAAAAAGGAGCCTATATCCTGTCTGATGCTGAAGGTAAAGCAGACCTGATTCTGATTGCTACAGGTTCTGAAGTTGCATTGGTTCTTGATGCGCAGGCAAAACTTAAAGAAAGTGGCATTCAGGCACGTGTGGTGAGTATGCCGTCCTGGGAGTTGTTTGAAAAACAGGATGCTGCGTATAAAGAGAAAGTTTTTCCAAAGGCTATCCGCAAGCGTCTGGCTGTAGAAACAGGATCTCCGCTGGGCTGGCATAAATATGTGACCGATGAGGGGGATATTATCGCCATGCATACTTTCGGAGAATCTGCACCGGCAGAGGAACTTTACAAAGTATTTGGTTTTACCACTGATAATGTAGTTGCAAAAGCGAAGGCGCTTTTAGGTAAATAGCAATTGATATAATTATCTGGACATCAAACAGGAACGTGTTCATTTTTTTTTAAAAAATGAACACGTTCCTGTTTGATGTCCATTTTTTTTCAACCTCTATCTGGAATTAATCATTTATCCCACCATACTCTGGAAGTCAGCACATCTCCTCCCTGTAATCTTGCAACCGCAGCTCTGTAATTATCGGTATTATTCAACACTTCTGTAGATAAGTAAATCAGCCTTCTTGGAATAGTTCCACCAGTTACATTTCCAGGATAATTAACAGGAGTCAGTAAAGGATAACCTGATCTTTTCCAGTTCAGCCAGCTTTCAATAAAGTTAAAGGTGGTGCCGGTAGTGATCCAGTATTGTGTATTAATCATTTCAAAGGCTTTCTGACTGCTGGATTCATCAAGCGGGTGCTTCGTTACATAATCATTGATGGCCTGCTCAGGAATTGCGGCAAGTTTATCCATTTGTGCCATGGTTTGTAAAGCACCTCTCAAACCATTGGCATAATGTCCGGCTGCTGTACCAGGAACATTCCATCCTCTCAATTGAGCCTCGGCTATTAACAGTTCAGTCTCTGCATAAGTCATGATAAAATTCGGGCCTCCCAATTTCAGATAGACAGCAGTCCTTGGCCTTGAGTATTTGCCCAGTGGAGCAAAATCTGAATTCTGACCTGTCCCGCCTGGATATCCGGCATATTTACTGATGTCATAAGTACCACCGGATAAATCATAACCATTAGGTAGCCCGATTTGTACTGCGGGATCAGTATTGCCTGCAAGATTTTCATTGATATTATTAGCTAAGCCATCTTTTGGAACCTCTGCAATTACAGCCAGCCTGGGGTCATTATTTTTTCTGAGTTCATCAATGAGCGTTTTGCTCCATCGCACCTCTCTGTAGTCTGATACAGTGCGTAAAGCCAGGGAAGTGCCGTTCTGGCCGTCCAGATTGGATTCATCGGTCAGCACCAGAGCATTATCACTAATGTCGGTAAAAGTTCCAGAAGCTGCTTTTTCTGCCCAGGATCTGGCTTTTTCAGGAGCTACTTTTGTTAAACGCATCGCTACTTTTAACATCAGTGAGTAGCCGAATTTTTTCCACTTGCTGATATCACCCTGATAGAATAAATCGGCAGTTGGTTTGGGTTTTGCCGGGTCCAGGCCATCGATAGCTTTATCCAGATCAGTCAGCATTGAATTGTAAATATCCTGCTGTGTGTCATATATGGGATACTTAATGCCCTCTCTGGCTTTTGATGCCTGGGAATAAGGCACATCTCCATAAGAATCAGTAATGCGCTGCAGAATCAGCACAAACATAATATCTCCAATGTTAATCAGGTTTGAATATTTAACCGGATCTTTTTCTCTGGCCAGACGCTGCATTTCTCTGATAGTAGATGCATCAGCATAACCTTCTTCAAATATTCTGCCCTGATAATCTGTGAAACTTCCTGCATTAACATATTTATCGCCATTATTATAATATAAATAAGTAGAGGCCAGCAACTGCATCATCGTACTCTGATAGAGCAACTGATAATAGCCTTTATTTGAGGATTTAAACTGAGCTGTTGAGAGCAGTTCATCGGGATTATAGGATTCTCCGGGTAATTTTGTCGGGTCGGTATTGATTTTATCCAGCTGTGCTTTACTGCAGCCGGACCCCGTAACAATTAAAAAACTAAGCAGGAGTATACAGACCTTCTTCATGGCTTCTTGTTTTGCTGAAATTTAAAATTAACATTGATACCAAAAGTCCGGGTAGCGGGTAAGGAGGCTCCTTCAATTCCGGCATAACTTAATGTAGGAGAGAATTCAGATTCGGGATCAATATTTTTAGTGTATTTGGCCAGGGTAAATAAATTTCTTGCTACCAGATCAATTGAAATAGCACTGAACGGAGTCCTTTTTAAAGTGTTTGCAGGGAAAGTATAACCAAGGGTAACTTGTCTGACTTTAATGAAACTGCCATTCAGCACCGATAAAGCTGAAATATTGGTGGCCAGCTGCGGATAGTAATTATATGCCGGTACACTGGTTGTATTGATGCTGCCATCTGCATGTACCCCGGAGGCAATAATACCGGTCTCTCTGCCTTCCAGCGTAGCTTTGTTCAGTCCGAATACATAAGAATAGTTTTCTGTAGCGGATAAGATCTTATTTCCGTATTTGAAATCGATCAGCATCGAAAGGCTGAAGTTTTTATAATAGAAGTTATTGCTGAAACCGCCATAAACATTAGGCAGCGTATTTCCCATAGCTTTTAACTCTCCGCGAACGGGTATTCCATCAGATCCAATGATCATATTTCCACTGGCATCACGTAAATAGTCATAGGCCATGATTTGTGTAACGGGCTTGCCAACCACCATAGCTGTATATGCATTCAGTGGTCTGTATGTACCAGCTAATGCATATTTGCTGGAACCATCAATAGAGAGTAAACGGTTGTTAATATGACTGATGTTTAAACCTGTTCTCCATTTGAAATCTTTACGGTCAGAGACAATGCCCTGTAAGAGTACTTCTATGCCTGAATTACGTGTTTTTCCTAAGTTGACATAGGCCGAAGTAAAGCCTGAGGTTACAGATTGTTTAGCATTGATAATTTCGTTATTGGTAACCCGGTGGAAATAGGTGAAGTCAAAGAAAAGACGGTTCTGAAACAGCTTTAAGTTAATACCTGTTTCAAATTCATTTAAGGTGAAAGGTCTTAAATTATAATTGGGGAGATCTCTGGAGAAATTTCCCAGAGGGACTCCATTGACGTCACTGGTGGTATAATAATAGGTTTGTGTGGTATAAGGTTGTATCGGTTCTCCGCTGGTTTTTGCAAAACTGGCCCTTAGCTTGCCATAATTCAATCCTTTTAATTTGATAAGATCAGAGAAAACGAAACTGGCAGAGACACCAGGAACAAATATACCCCTGTTATTCCGGGGTAAGGTAGAATAGACATCATATCTGCCTGTCGCTGACAGATTCAGATAGTTTTTGTAATTCAGATCAGCAGTGTAATAAGCTGATTCTGTTACTATTTTGGCAAAAGTATTATTGTTGATTACAGTAACCAGATTAGATGGGGTATATAAATAGGGTATAATAAATCTTGAACCCATCAGTCCGTTCGATTCTACTTTTCTTTTCCGGAAATTGGTCCCTACAGAAACATCCAGGTTAAGATCCCGGGTAATATTCCTGTTGGCAGCGAGTAACAGGTCACTGTTTAATTCTGAAATGTCTGACTTTTTCAGCGAATTAATTCCACCTTCTCCATTCACTGAAAAGGCGGCTCCTGTTGGGATAACACTTAATATATAATCACTACTTTTATCATAACCCAGCCTTGCCTGTAAGTAGATCCAGTCACTGAATTTATATTTGGCAGAGGCAGAAGAAATAAAACGGTTGCGGCTCGAATAATCTGCCTGTTTATTCAGTATGAAATATGGATTGGTTTTATACTCATCATTGTTCCAGGGTGTTTCGGCTCCTGTATTTATATTGTATCCCGGAGACAGGGTGGCCTGGTTAATATTGGTAGCTAATGCGGCAATACCATAATTAGGATTCAAAGGGCCATCACTCAGATAGGATCTGTTTTTGTTGTACTCCCGGATATAGTTGCCGTTAAAGGTTATACTTAGCTGCTTGCTAAGCTCATGAGTGGTATAAAGATTAACTGTTTTGCGGTCTAAGCTGCTGTTACGGATAATCGACTGCTGATTAAGATTGGAGGCTGATAAATGTATAGTTCCGTTTTGTCCGCCATGACTTAGCGAAATGGTATTGGTAAAAGCGGGAGCCGTTCTGTAGAACTGCTGAATATTATTCTTTACTGCCGAATAGGAATACTTATTTCCGTCAAACTGAATGACAGGCTGTCCATCCAGTTTCTCTCCCCAGCTGTACAGACCTGAAGCAACGGCTGCAGCAACAGTCTCGGGTCGCTGGTTTTGTGTTCCCTGTCCATAAATATACTGAAAATCGGTGTGGTTTACTGCCTGGTCAAAAGAGAGGTTGGTGTTGTATTCTATTGCAGTGCCTGAGTTTTTCCGGGCACTTTTGATCGTGATCAGGATTACGCCGTTGGCTGCACGGGCTCCATAAAGTGCTGAAGCTGCAGATCCTTTTAAAACCGTAATTGTTTCTACATCATCAGGATTGATATTGCTGATTCCGTCTCCGTAATCCGGACCTCCGTATTCATTGGCACTTCCGCGCTGGGTATTATCTATAGGTACTCCGTTAACGACAAAGAGGGGGGAACCGGCAGTCATGCTTGCCGCACCACGCAGCAGGATTCTTGCAGAGGAGGCCGGACCGCCATTTACGCCGCTGATATTCAAACCTGCTACCTGTCCTTCCAGGGCACTGATTATATTTGATTCTCTTGCTTTGGTCAGTGAATATCCACTGATAGCCGATATGGCATAGCCGATTTTACGTTCTTCCTTTGGAATATTCAGGGCCGTTACCATAACTTCTTCAAGATCATTTTGCAGCGGATGCATAGCGATATCAAGCCAGGTGTTTTCCTTTGTTGGAAATTCACGGTACTGATAACCCACCTGACTCAGCACAAGAATAGCATCGGGGGCTGCAGGGATAGAGAATTCACCATTATTGTCCGTTTTAGTGCTGAGTCTGGTTCCTTTGACTTTTACGGATGTTCTGGCTATGGGTACAGCGTTTTCATCAGTTACTTTTCCTTTAATCAGTCTGACAGAATGATCCTGGGTTAACGGTCTGATTGCAATGAGATTGTTTTCCAGTAATTTGTAGGTGAAAGATGTTCCTTTTAAAAGTTGATTGAGCACTGTAAAGAGCTCTTTATCCCGGACTTTAATAGTGATTTTTTTGGAAGGGATCTGCGCTTCACTATAAATAAAATGATAGGGTGTCTGGTTTTGTATGGCATCAATTACCTTTTCAAAACCAGCAGATTTTAATTCCAATGTCACCCTGGTTTGTGAATAAGCATTCAGGGTAATCTGCAGCGCAAAAAAAATCAGCAGTTTGACTACGGTCCTCATCTATAATATTTACGCTTTTGAAAGCCATATCGCTTTAGCGATAGGAGTTTGCAGGGTAAATATAGATAGTTTTTCCTTGTATTTTATACTCGAATGGGGTAATGGACTGTAATGCTTTTAATGCTTCTGTTAAACTTTCTTTCTCAAACTCTCCGGTAAACTTATCGTCCTTCAGCTTCCCTGACTTAAAGATGAAATTTACTCCATACCATCTGGATAAACGCATACTTAGCAGGGAGAAGCTTTCATTTCTGAAAAGAAGCTTGTTGTTCATCCATGAGGTTTCAAGAATGGCATCTTTATCATCCTTATAATAAGTTAACGGGGTGATTCTGTATATCTCTCCGTTAAGTTTTTCTGCAGTACTGTCCAAAGCATGTATCAGGGTGAATTTTTCTGCAGGATTCAGTAAAATGTGTTTTTCCGGTCTTTTATTGAGTGTGATTTCTACTTTTCCTCTCAGTAATGTGGTTTCAGTAGCCTGTTCATCTTTATAGGATTTTACATTAAAAGCAGTTCCGAGTACTTTTATACTGATATTTCTGGTATGTACTATAAAAGGATGCTGATGATCTTTAGCTACATCGAAAAAGGCTTCACCATCCAGATAGACTTCTCTATTAGTGCCCGTGAAAGAAACCGGGTATTTAATTTCGCTTTCTGCGTTTAAAGTGACTTTGCTACCGTCCGCAAGTGTTAACACAGAAGTCTGTCTGCTGCGGGTATATTGTTTTTTCCAGGCTATTTCCATACCTGAATCCGCCACATTTTTTGCTTTGAAAAACTGATAGGCGAAAAAGGTACAGAGTCCGAAAATGAAAATAGCTGCAATACGATACCATTGGCTGAATGACCGTGAAAGCTTATTTGAGCTGAAAATCGGTTTAGGTTCAGCACCAACAATGTTAATTCTGTTTTTTATTTGCTGGAATATAATGTCTGCATTCTCATAAGGACGATCCTGCTGCTGAAAATAAGTACATAAAGATTCGTATTCACGCCGGTAATCTTCATTTGCAGCAAGCATTGCAATAAAGTCCTGATCATCACCAGCGGAGATTTCACCCGATAGTTTTTCGCTAAGTAATTCAGTGAATTTTTGATCAGTCATTGGACATTATTTATACTTTGTATAGAGTAGTACCCTTTTTTGTTAAAATTGCTTACAAGAATTGAAAAATATGTAAAAAAAATATTAAAACTATTAAATTGGTTGTATTGTCGCTACTGGTACCCTGTGTATAAATATGGTGATAGGCCCTGAGACTCACTCTTAATTTATCTATTGCCCTGAATAATTGTGTTTGTACTGTTCTGGGAGAAATTTCCAGAATTTCTGCCACCTCTTTGTATTTCATCCCGTTTTCTTTAATCAGCTTAAATACGATTCTGGCTTGCGCGGGAAGCTTATCAATTGCCTGGTCTAATCTATAGTGCAACTCTTTACTCTCCAGTTCTTTTTCAGGATCTGCATGATCCATAAACTGAAACTCATTGGACGATTCAATTTCCACCAGATGAATGTTTGCGTTTTTTTTAAGATATTTCAGAGACTGATTCCTGACAGCAGTAAAAAGATAGGTTTCCAGATTGAGAATTACCGTATCTGCCTTCCTGTTTTCCCAGCATCTGACCAGAATATCAGAAATAATCTCTTCAGCCACTTCTTTTTTTCCTACATAATAAATGCAGAATTTAATAAGCCGGTTGAATAAAAGATAATATAAAGCTTCAAAAGCTTTTACGTCATCTTCTGCGCAAACCTTTGTCCATAAGGAAGATAAGTCAGGTTTCAAGGGCTTTTGGAATTAATAATAGTTATAAGATCAGCAAGATAAATAATATAAGTAATAAAACTATGATACTTTAAACGCTTGCTAATTCGATTTTATTAAATAAAAAGTGATAATCTTGTAGGCAATTTCAATATAAATGGGGTCTCTACCTTAACGCGTATTTTTTTTATGAAGATACGGGGGTTTGTCCTCACGGATTTTTGAAGGCAAAAGAGCTAACCAAAATATTTAACTGTAATCAGCAAAAATGAAAAAAACATTACAATTGACATGTTTACTACTTTACGCATCGTCGCATGCTTTTGCAACGGTAAAGTCAGATCATCCTAAACTATTAACACCTTTAATGAATGTCCCGGCTTTCGCTGCAGCCGATGAGGTGAGGGGAACAGTGCGTGATGCTACCGGAACTACATTACCGGGTGTATCGGTTCAGGTAAAGGGGACGAAGCTGGTTACGCAAACCAACGCTTCAGGGCAGTATGGTATCACTGCTAAAGCAGGAGAGATCCTTGTTTTCTCTTATGTAGGATATGATAAGCAGGAAATCACAGTTGGCAGTCAGTCTACTGTGGACGTAGTTCTGAAGTCTAATACACAGGAATTAAATACTGTAGTGGTAACGGCCTTAGGTATTAAAAGAACCAGCCGTTCTACAACTTATGCTACACAGCAGGTTGCTGGTGATGAGTTAACCAGATCTAAAGATGCCAACTTAGTGAACTCACTGAATGGTAAAGTAGCTGGTTTGACTATTTCCCGCAGTTCATCTGGTGTGGGTGGTTCTGCAAAAGTAATTCTAAGGGGTAGTAAATCTGCCTCAGGAAGTAATCAGGCACTTTATGTGATTGATGGAGTTCCGATGAATAACAGCAGCTCATCTCAGAAAGTTTCAAGTACAGGAGATGCTTCTTCAAATCAGCCAAACTCTGCCTTTGGCGGAAGTGGTTCTTATGATGGTGGTGACCCGATCTCCAACCTGAATCCAGAGGATATCGCTAGTATATCTGTACTGAAAGGTGGTTCGGCAGCGGCATTATATGGTAGCCAGGCTGCAAATGGTGTAATTATCGTGACTACCAAATCTGGTGAGGCAGGAAAAGCGAAAGTTAATTTCAACTCGACTTTCAGTCTTGATCAGGCAGCAACCAAACCTGAATTTCAGAACGGTTATGGCCAGACTTCAGGAAACTCTACACAGAGCTGGGGCCCTGCTATATCAAATGGTCAGGATAATCTGAAATCATATTTCAGAACAGGACAAAGCTATACCAACTCGATCAGCCTGTCTGCCGGTTCAGAAAAATTACAGACTTATTTCTCTTATGCAAATACTACTGCATCTGGTATTCAGCCAGGAAATGAGTTGAGCCGTCATAACGTCAACCTGAAAGAGACAGGAAGTTTCTTTAATGATAAACTGACACTTTCCGGAAACGTTAACTATATCAGACAGAAGATCAAGAATTCTCCAATGATTGGTCTTTATTTTAATCCTTTAACGGGACTGTATTTATTCCCGAGAGGATTAGACTTACAGCAGTACAAATCAGGATATGAGAAATTTGATCCTGCAAGAAACCTGAATACGCAGAACTGGCCTTTCTTATCAGAAGACATTCAGCAAAACCCATGGTGGATTAATAACAGAAATCAGAATGAACTAAGCAGAGATCGTCTGATGCTGAGCGTAAGTGCTAAATATAAAGTAAACACATGGTTGGATTTTCAGGCGCGTGGAAGTATGGATACTTATACGGACACTTATGATATGAAGAACTATGCTGGTACTTCACCAACCCTGACAGATAAAAATGGAAGTTATGTTTATACCAATAATAACTCCAGACAACAATACGCTGATGTGATTGCAAATGTGAATCTTCCTTTGGACAGATTTAAAATTACAGGAACAGCGGGTACAAGTATCCAGGATTTTTATGATAACGGTGTTACTTTTAATTCAGGAAAAGACGGGCTGAATATCCCTAACAAATTTGTTCTTCAGAATTTCAAGGCATTAAATCCTTTAAACTCTGGTAACACTTATAATCACAAACAAATCCGTTCGGTTTTTGCAAGTGCAAGTGTTGGGTTTGATAACTGGATCAACTTAGATGCAACTGTACGTACGGACTGGTCATCAGCTTTAGCTTTTACTAATGGTAATCCTTTCACTTATCCTTCGGTAGGTATTAACTTTATCATTAATGAAAAACTGAAATTGCCTGAATGGGTTAGTTTTGCAAAAATCCGTGGTTCTTATGCGCAGGTGGGTAATGATGTGCCAAACTACGTAACTAACATCATGAACTCTTTTGGTGCTGGTGGTGGAATTTCTACTCCAATCAGATCTTCTTTCGCAGATTTAAAACCTGAGCGTACTAACTCTATTGAAGTTGGTACGGAGTGGAGATTTTTCAACAACCGCTTAAATTTTGACTTTACGTTCTATAAAACAAATACCAAAAATCAGTTCTTTACTGCTGATGCTTCTCAGGCTTCTTTGTATAATCAATACTATTTTAATGCCGGAAATGTTCAGAATAAAGGTATAGAGATAATTGTTGGTTATGATATACTGAATGGTGATGGTCTGAAATGGAAAACAGGCTTAAACTATTCAATGAACAGAAATAAAATCCTTGCGCTTTCTCCAGAGATCTCTGAGTTTACTTTAAGTGGTGCTTCGGGTGCTAACTATGTTTCTAAATTCAAAGAAGGCGGATCATTTGGTGATATCTATGGTACTTCATTAAAACGTGATGCTCAGGGAAGAGTATTGATTATTGATGGAAAACCTACTTCAGCAGATGGTGGTAATAATACTTTCCTGGGTAATGCCAATCCAAGATGGCAACTGGGATGGAGCAATAGTTTCAACTATAAAAACTTCTCATTAAGCTTCCTGGTTGATGGTAAATTTGGTGGTAAAGTAATGTCTATCACTGAATCTATGCTTGAACAATACGGAGTTGCCAAAGTAACTGGTGTTGCACGTGATCAGGGTGGCGTTTCTGTGAATGGTGTAGATCAGGCAGGTAATCCTGTTTCAAAAGTAGATGCGCAGAAATGGTACAGTGTTGTTGGTGGCAGAGAAGGTATTTCAAGTGAGCACATGTACAGTGCAACTGTAGTACGTATGAGAGAGATGTCTTTTGGTTATAATATACCAATGAAACCAGGTTTCATTAAAAATCTGAAGTTATCGGTGACTGGAAGAAATCTGTTTTACATCTATAAGAAAGCTCCATTTGATCCGGAGTTGAGTATGTCAACAGGAAACGGGCTTTCTGGTGTAGATATTTTTATGCCGCCAGCTACACGTAATTATGGCTTCTCTCTAAACGCTAACTTTTAGTAACCAGTTGTTCTTTTAATAATAAGACAAAGAAAATGAAAACGAAATTCAATATATCAATTCCGGCAAGCAGATTACGTGTGGCGGGTGCACTGTGTCTGGCCGTATTGACCATCACCTCCTGCAAAAAAAACTTTGAAAATATCAATACAGATCCTGTAGGTATTGCTGACAAAGAATTAATCTCAGATTATAACGACCTGAAATTCTTCTTCCAGATGGAGCAGAGATCTGTTGTTAACTTTTCTGGTGGTGGTGATCCAAACTCTTACCAGGTTCAGCAGAATTTAAATGCTGATAACTTTTCGGGTTACTTCATGTCTCCTACACCATTTAACGGTGGTAATAATAACCTGAATTATTTCATGGTTCAGGGCTGGAATGGCGAGGCTTTTAAAGTAGGTTATTTAAATATAATGGCCAATGTAAGAAAGTTGAAAAACAACGGAATTGACCAGACTTATCCATCAGTATGGGCAGTATCCCAGCTGATTAAAGTGACTGCTATGAGCAGGATAACTGATATCTATGGTCCTATTCCTTACAGTACTGTTGGTTTAAAAGTGAATAATCCTTATGATAGTCAAAAGGATATTTATTATAGCTTCTTCACTGAACTGGATGATGCGCAGAAAAAAATAAATGACTTTGTTACTGCTGGTAAGACACTCCCTTTCAACTTTAGTGATTTTGATCTGGTTTATAATGGAAATCTGGCTACCTGGTTGAAATATGCCAACTCACTGCGCTTAAGATTAGCATTGCGTCTGGTAAAGGTTGATCCTGCAAAAGCTCAGTTAGAAGGTGAAAAAGCAATGAACCCTGCAAATGGTGGATTGTTAACCACTGCTGCTGATAATATGGCTGTTAAAGTTCTGGGTGTAGGATTCAGCAATCCATTGGTATTTATCTCTCAGGATTGGGGAGACACAAGAATGAATGCTTCTATTGAGTCTTATTTATCTGGTTATGCAGATCCAAGATTAGGTAAGTATTTTGATAAAGCTACTGATAAAGTGGCAGCGGGTCAGTACAAAGGAATCCGTATTGGTACCAGTATTGCTTCTAAAGATGATTATATCGGTTATTCTGGCTTGAATGTGAAAGATGGTACGCCTACGTTTTCAAAATCAAGTGCTGTTCAGTTAATGACTGCAGCAGAAGTTTATTTCCTGCGTGCTGAAGCAGCTTTAAGAGGATGGGCTAATGCAGGTGGAAGTGCTCAGAGTTTATATGAATCTGGTATCAGCACTTCATTCCAGCAGTATGGACTGGGTGATGCCAGTACTTATTTTAACAATGCGACTAACGTTCCGGCAGCTTATTCGGATCCTAGAAACGCAGTTAATAATGCACCTTCGCCAACTTCTATTACAGTGAAATGGGATAATGGAGCTACTAATGAGCAAAAACTAGAACGTATCATTACCCAGAAATGGATAGCTGTTTTCCCTGAAGGTCAGGAAGCATGGTCTGAATTCCGTCGTACAGGATATCCAAAACTATTCCCTGTGGTTCAGAATAACAGTAGCGGTACAGTTAATACAGCTGTTCAGATCAGAAGATTGCCATTCCCACAGAATGAACGTAATACAAACAGTACTGAATTAGATAAAGGTATCCAGTTATTGGGTGGTCCTGATAATGGCGGTACCAGATTATGGTGGGATGTAGCTAAACCTAACTTCTAAGAACCGGTTTAAAACAATAAAATTACATACACCGGTCTTTTTATCGCCTGTTATTGGCATAAAAGGGCCGGTGTTTTTTATTTTTGCAATTTATATGAGTAAGATGAGTAGAAAAAAGGCAGGTTTAATCTTTATTTGCAGTTTCATTTTTAGTTTTAATCTGAGCGCACAGAATAACTTAAGTCAATATGTTGATCCGATAATCGGTTCTGATGCGCACGGACATGTTTTTGTTGGGGCTAATGTGCCATTTGGAGCTGTTCAGTTAGGTCCGACAAATATTTTTGAGGGTTGGGACTGGTGCAGTGGTTACCATTATTCGAGTAATACTATTATTGGTTTTACGCATACGCATTTAAGTGGTACGGGAATCGGGGATCTGAATGATGTACTGGTGATGCCGGCCACAGGTAAGGTCCAGCTGGATAAGGGGACTAAAACGGATCAGAAAAATGGATATGTATCTACTTTTTCTCATGCAAATGAAATAAGCAAACCTGGTTATTACAGTGTTGTGCTTGATAAATATAAGATCAAGGCTGAGCTTACTGCTTCTGAAAGAGTTGGTTTTCATCGTTATACTTTTGCTCCAAAACAGGATAATCCGCATGTAATGCTGGATTTGAGTGATGGTGTTGGCTGGGATAAACCAATGGAGACTTATATCAAACAGGTAAACAGTACAACGCTTGTAGGTTATCGTATGTCTAAAGGATGGGCTGATGACCAGCGCTTGTATTTTGCAGTTAAATTATCGCAGCCATTAAGCAGTATTTCACTTTATGACAGCACGCAGGTTGCCTCCGGGATTGAGGGGAAAGGTAAAAAAATGAAAGCTGTGCTTAATTTTAAAGCTATTGCACAAAACGTGCTGCAAATGAAAGTGGGGATTTCTCCGGTTAGTTATGAGAACGCACTGGCCAATATAACAGCTGAAATTCCGGCATGGGATTTTGCTAAAGTAGTTGCATCGGCCAATGCAAAATGGAACAGGGAGTTATCAAAAATTCAGATCCAGGGAAGTAATCATATTAAAAAGGTTTTCTATACTGCTTTGTATCATACGATGATTGCTCCTTCATTATTTAATGATGCAAATGGTGATTATCGCGGTACTGATAAGAAAGTTTATCACAAACCAGGATTTGATAATTATACTACTTTCTCTTTATGGGATACTTATCGTGCCTTTCATCCTTTGTATACAATTGTGCATCCTGATAAAGTATCGGATATTATCAATTCATTCCTGGCTATTTATAAACAACAGGGCAAATTACCTGTATGGCATTTAATGGGTAATGAGACCAATACGATGATTGGATATCATGCCGTGCCAATTATTGTAGATGCTTATCTGAAAGGTTTCAGAAAATATGATACGGAGCTTGCTTATGAAGCTATTAAACATTCTGCTATGCAGAAAGAGGATGGTATAGAATATATTCAGCAACTGAAATATATTCCAGCTGATAAGGTACCTGAAGCCGTTGCAAAAGGGCTGGAATATGCAATTGACGATTGGTGTATCGCCCGTATGGCAAAAGCAATGCATAAAGAGCAAGACTATGCTTATTTTAGTAAAAGAGCAAAATTATATGCAGAATATTTTGATCCGCAGGTAGAATTTATGCGTGGTAAACTGGCCGATGGCAGCTGGCGTAAACCTTTTGATCCGGTAGCATCTAAACATCGTGAGGATGATTATACGGAAGGGAATGCATGGCAGTATACCTGGCTGGTCCCTCAGGATCCTGAAGGATTAATCCGTTTATTTGGTGGCGAGGGTGGTTTTACAAGAAAACTGGATTCTTTGTTTAGTATCAGTTCTGTTGTTGACAAAGGTGGTTCTCCTGATATCAGTGGTCTGATCGGACAATATGCGCAGGGTAATGAGCCTAATCATCATACACCGTATTTATATGCTTATGCTGGTAAACCATCCAGAACTGCACAGGTAGTACGCCAGATCACAGATTCATTATATACAGCTAAACCTGATGGTCTTTGCGGAAACGAAGATCTGGGACAGATGTCTTCCTGGTATGTGTTCTCAGCTTTAGGATTCTATCCGGTTAATCCGGTTAACGGGGAATATGTATTTGGTTCACCACTGGTTGATCAGGCAGTTATTAATCTGCCGGGGGCCAGGAAATTTGAAATTAAGGTCATTGGTAACAGCCCGGAAAATAAGTTTATCCAGAAGGCTGTATTAAATGGCAAACCTTATACTAAAAATTATCTCAGACATGCTGCTATTGTTGCTGGCGGAGAGCTGACCTTATATATGGGAGCCCGGCCATCTGCTACTTGGGGGGTAAATGAGGCAGACCGGCCTAAGTCCGGTGGAGCTGAATATTAACCTGCTGATATAAAAAAGGTGGTACTGATTATAATCAGTACCACCTTTTTTGTTGAGCGAGACCTTTATGCTGCGGATTATTTAGCCTCGCTGTAATTGATTTTAAGTTTCTCCAGTTCAGAAACTGCAGCTGATCCTTTCTCTACATATATATTAAAGACAGCTTTATTCCTGAAATCTTCTTCTCCGGGATAATTAGGTACGTTATCCCATTGTTCGGCTACGTCATTAAGTAATGCCAGTAAATTGGCTTTCCGTGCAAGATTCTTTTCTTCGCATAGGAAAAATGAGTAATTGCGGACTATAATTGCAAACCCGGATTCTTTAAGCCAGCTTAAATCGTTAAGCAGTTCTTCCAGTGAATCCAGACTACTGCTATAGTAATCCGGAAAGTCGAGTTGCCCGGCTATATCGTGAATAAACTCATCCACAGTTACAATTTCACGTCCATCTATCTGCACAATACGTGTATTGTCCTTAATCAGGTCTTTTTCTTTTCCAGCTTCAAAGAGGCAAAATCCGTTCATATCTTTAAAATTTTGTAAATGTTCTATAATGATCTCCCGTATAATAACGGATGCCATCAGCTCCGATTATAATTCGTTCTGCCCCTCTGTTCTGTCCTCTGACTTTGGGGTTCACGTCGTATTCTTTATAAGCTACGCCTTGCGGTAATCGTCCTTCCCGGTTCTGGAAAACTGTCCCGCCAACATATCCCTGCGGAGCTTTATTATTTTTAGCAATGTATGCAGCCACTGTATAGGCCTTTTGAGGGACGCCGGCTACTTTTACATTGTCTTCAGCATCAGTATCTGTAGATGCTGTACTGGCTGTTGTTCTTTCTTGTAGTGTTGCTGCCTGATCTGTTGATGAATGGTCTCTTCTGCAGGAAAAAAGCAGAATACAGCAGGTGATTAAAGTGAGTAGAATTCTCATGTTCTTCTTTTTTGGCGGATAAATGAGAGATCTTATATTAAGTTCCCCTTAAATATCAGCGATTAAAATGATAAATTTATGTGATTCTGAATATTTAATAAAATGATAATCAGAATAAAACATATTTAAACGTTTTGATCAGGTAAGGGGAACTATAATTAGTTTACATCAAACCAGAGCTTTGTAGTTAAAGCATCTGCTCCCTGGTTTGCCACAGCTGCTTTATAGCCTTCAGGATTTAAAGACTGCTCTGTTCCCGGGTAAATAAACCTTACTGGTATTTTGCCGTTTAATGAACCAGCTACCGCAGGGGTCAGTATCGGGTAATCGAGTCTTCTCCATTCTGCAAATGCTTCAAGGCCCTGACCGAATAAGGCTATCCATTTTTGGTTCCCGATTGACTTTTTAAAATTGGAGGCATCATATTGTACATCTGGTCTTGCCTGATAAGTTGCAATATCTGTTGTGGAAATACCATACTGCAGTAAAGAAGCTTCTACAGCCTGTTTGTAAAGAGATGGGGCATTTTCATTGGTAAATCCTCTTGCCGCTGCTTCTGCACGGTCAAACAGTATTTCTGCATAGCTAATAATTACAGCTGGAGCAGTTGGGGCAATAAAATAAGCGCCGGGTTTTGAGGTGCTGGTTAGTCCAAGAGCAGAAGCATCACCCGGGAGTAATCCATTAGGTACCCCGGTGTAAAGTTGTGTTTTGGCGGCTTTACTTGCGTATACTGCAAGACGCGGATCATTTAAGGCTGTCAACTGATCTACAATCGTTTTGCTGATCCGGTAATCGTCACGCGTATCAAAGAGATTACTGATCGGATTTTGATTGGGAGAGGCTTTATAGTTCAGCTGTGCATTTTCTGCATTCGAACTGATATATGTTCCACCTTCGGTTTGGACAGCAGCAATAACCTGTCTGGCAAGTTCTGGTTCGCGATCAGCAATGCGCAGTGCGATTCTCAGACGCAATGAGTTGGCAAATTTTTTCCATGAGGCAATTGAATTCGCATAAATAACATCGCCTGAAATTGGCTTCCCTGCCGGATCTAAGCTGGTCTGCGCAGTTTTCAGATCGTTTAAAATACCCAGATATACATCTCTCTGCGTATCATATTTTGGGGTCAGGTACTGACTGATATCTCCGGCTTGTGAGTAAGGTACATCACCGTAAGCATCGGTTTCCAGTGCGAAGATCCATGATCTGAGTACAAGGGCAACGCCTTTATAGTTCGTGTTTCCCTGGGCATCTGCCAGTTTAATCAGTTGATTCAGGTTGACTATTCCCAACCGGTATCCTGTTGTCCATAAATCCTGAAAGGATGTATTGCTAAAGATATATCTGTCCGGGTCAGTATATTGGATTTTAGCCCAGTGCTGTACAAAGAGTAAACTCGAGTTCATATTATTGGTCGTACCCCAATAGGTGTCAGACGTGTTTTTAATTGCTGCTGTCAGCAGAAATTCTGGTTGTGCTGTTTTTGAATTATTTGGATCAACATTAGTTTCGTCCAGTGTTTTTTTGCAGGAGGTAGCTGTAATAAGCAGTAAGCCTGACAGTAACAGCGGTATATATTTTGTTTTCATGGAAATTAGAATTTGAAATTAAGATTGAAACCAATAGTACGTACGGTTGGTAGTCCGAGGTCTTCAAGACCTTGTCCGTTACCTGTATTAAAAGCAGATTCAGGATCAATATTAGGTACATTTTTATGCAGGATAAACAGATTTCTGCCTACTGCTGAAATTGTTGCGCTTTGCAGACCTATGGATTTGATCCATTGCGCAGGTAAGGTGTAACCCAGTTTTATTTCTCTCAGTTTAATATAAGTAGCACTGTAAACTGATGCTTCGTCTATATTGTTCATTGATTTGTAATACTGACTTGCAGGTATGATGGTATTGTTTGGTGTACCATCTGCTAATAAGCCTTTGAAAATCATTCCGTCATCATAAATGGACGCACCTCCGGGAGCAGCTGTACCAGGGTTAATCTGTACTGCTTTGCCAGCGGCATTTTTATAATAAGTTATCCCTCCGTTTTCAGCACCACGTCCCGGAAGGGTAGAGGCTAATACTCCTGTGTAAGTTCCGGTACTGTTGGTTCCTGAGTAAATTTTTCCACCAATATGTGCATCAACCAATACACTTAAACTGATCCTTTTATAAGTAAATGTATTGTTAATACCACCCAGCCAGTCTGGTGTATACTTTCCAAGGATTTTTTTAGTAGGACTTGCCTGTGGTGTTCCGTCTGCGCCAATAATAATATCTCCGGCTGCATTTCTTTCATAAGCTGTACCGAAAATTGTTCCATATGGCTGTCCTACAGTTGCCAGAATCTGAACAGATCCGTCTGATCCGAGTTCATAGCTTTGTACCTTCTGATAAAGGTCTTTTACCTTACTGCGATTCATCGAATAATTAACATTGATATCCCAGGTAAAGTCCTTTGTTTTGATTGGTGTTATACCTAGTTGAGCCTCGATTCCTTTGTTGTTAATCGTACCACCATTAACAAGTTTCTTAAGATATCCGGTAGTTGGACTCACGTCCAGACTTAAGATCTGGTTGATACTGTTTGTATTATATAAACTGAAGTCAAAACGTACTCTGTTTTTGAAAAAGCCCAGTTCAAGACCTGCTTCGGTAGATTTGGTAGTTTCTGGCTTTAGTTCGGGATTCAGATCTACTTTATTGAGATTTTGCTGCGGATTACTATCAAATGGCGCAGTAAACTGATAATTGTTGAATAATTGGTAAGGGCTGGCGTCTTTACCTACTTTAGACCATCCGCCACGAAGTTTTGCAAAGTTTAGAACATCACTCTTAATGTCGAAGGCTTCAGTAAGAATTAAACTCGCATTGACTGAAGGATAGAAATATGAACGGTTTTGCGGAGGCAGGGTAGAAGACCAGTCGTTTCTTGCCGTTACATTTAAGTAGGCATAATTTCTGAAACCAAGCTGAGCAGAACCGAATGTACTGTATACCCGTTGTTTGCTGTATTCGTTAGAAGAGATCAGCGGATCGCGGGAGTTACTTAAGGTATAAAGGTTATTAACTGCCAGCTTAGGAGCTTTCTGGTTATTGTTTTCAAAAGTGGTGGTACGGATATTCCCTCCCAATAAAAGATCAAGATTAAAATCTGAATTCAGCTTTTTATTGAAATCCAGTCTTCCTTCGGTATTGTTTTCGCTAAAAGTATAGGCATCTTCTTCATAAGATCCGAATGGAGTTCCATTGGTTCCATAAGCAATCCTGATTTTTCTGCGGTCAGTATAGTAGTCATTCCCGGTTCTGAAATTTGCTGACAAACCATCGATTATTTTATAGTTTAATTCAGCGCTTCCAATCAGCCGGTTACGAACCTGACTTACCGTATTCTCGTAAGCAACAAAATATGGATTACTGTAATAGCTGTTATTCCAGTTAATATTATTCCCGTTGGCATCCTGATAGGTCTTTAATTTATCTACATCAACCTGACGGCCAAACCAGGTGAATTGCAGCATCGTACTGCTGGCTCTTTTTCCACCAGAACCCGGTAGGTTTGCTGCACTGCTGTTTACATAATTGGCTAATGCATTGAAAGTCAGTTTTGGTGTTATTTTATAAGTAGCATTTAAAAGGAAAGAGTTTTTTGATTGTGATGAGTTTGGAATAACACCAGTCTGATCAAGGTTGTTATAAGAAAAACGTAAGTTATATTTCTCTCCTGATCCTGAAATGGAGATTCCATTGTTCAGGGTGCGTCCGGTATTAAAGAAGTCACGTACATTGTTTGGATGTGCAATGAATGGCACCGGAGTACCATTAGAATTAAACTGCGGGATTAAACGCCCGTCCAGTCTTGGACCCCAGCTCTCATCTACACCATCATTAACACCACCACCTTTACCATCTACATAACTGAACTGGCCGTTAGCACCCTGTCCAAATGAATTCTGATAAGATGGTATAGTTAGTAAAGTTGAAAATGTTGCATTTGAATTCACGCTGATGCCTAAACCCTGTGAGTTTTTGCCTTTTTTTGTTGTAATTAAGACTACACCTGCGGCGGCTCTTGAGCCATAAAGTGCGGCAGCATTAGGTCCTTTTAATACACTCATGGATTCAATATCTTCAGAATTGATGTCTGATATTGTATTGGCAAAATCACGTGATCCGCCATTGCCCAGATTTTGTGTATTATCTACCGGTACTCCGTCAATCACAAACAGGGGTTGATTGTTACCTGAAATGGAAGTCTCTCCACGAATAATGATTCTGGAAGACCCCATGTCGCCCTGACTGTTTGTTATCTGTACACCGGCTACCTTTCCGGATAAAGCATTGAGCAGATTAGTCTCTTTTGCTTCAGAAAGATCCTTTGACTTTAATTCCTGAACCGAATAACCTAAAGATTTCTTTTCTTTCGGAATATTCAGTGCGGTTACAACAATTTCGCTTAATGCATTGGATGATTCTTCCAGTTGTACAGTGAGTGCATTTGTTGTGGTTATTTTAAGTTCCTGACTATTAAAGCCTATGGATACAATTTTTAGTATATCATTCGGTTTGGCAGTGATGCTGAATTTACCATTTCCATCTGTCTGTGTACCGATATTTGTCCCCTTTACAAGGATACTTACCCCTGGCAAAGGTTGTCCGTTGGATTTCTCGGTGACTACGCCAGAGATTTTAGCTGATTGAGCTGCAGCGGTCTGTATGATTATAAAGGATAGGATGATCCCAAATAAGTATTTGTAAGTTTTATACATATTTAACTGAATAGCGGAATTATATTCCGGATTAATAATTGGGTGTGTTTGTGTTACTGACTTTGTCAGTGCTTATTTGAATGGGATTAACAAATGCAGATTTTCTGCATATAGCCATGAGGCTGCATATATAGGATGCAATGGAGCAGGATTGCTCCCGAAGAGAATGTTAAGCGGTGTTTTCATCGAATTATACAATTGTTGTGTTTAATTAATCATTATTTATGAATCAGTATCCTTTATAGATTCTTAATATCAGAAATGATTGAGGAAACAGATGACTTAAACCATTGTCTTATAATGGTATATATGTCACTTATCTTTTCCGCTTAATGTGGATAGGAGTTAGCACCTTTTACAAAACTGGTGTATAGGTTGCTAAGACTTCATCGGGCCTTTCCCTCTGTCTTTCTGGATAAGTAAAAATCAATGAACAACTAAATCACGGGCAAATATATAAATAAACTACTAAATCTATAGTATTTATTTTGTTGCCTGTGTTTTCTGAGATTTATCAGACAAAAACGTCCTGTTTTTTCTTTCTGATTTATAATTCTGAGAACGATTAGTCTGAAGTGTGTAAATATTCTTATAGATCGGGAGTATTTCTCTTTTGAGGGACAAAAGGTTAAAATGGCAGCTGATTATTGGTGATGGATTTTTACTTTATTGCGTTTTTCATATAATTTTCAATGTTTTTTAATGAAAAACATAATTTTTAGCAAATAATGGGGGTGTTTTTTTTGTAGTCAGTATGTAACTTTTGTGTTAAAATAATTTAAAATTATTTTTTTTGACTGCTAAATTATTTTATCTTTCGGACGAATCACTATTAAAACCTAAACTTTTATGAAAAAAAGACTACTATTTTTTTGTGTCTTTTTGCTGTTTGCTATACAAGTAAATGCGCAAGATAAGACCGTAACGGGGACCATCACCTCAAAGTCAGATGGGTTACCACTCCCAGGAGTTACAGTCCGTGTTAAAGGAGCAAAACAAGGAGCTATGACCTCCACCAAAGGTCAGTTTTCCATTGCCGTTCCGAAAGAATCAACCACAATTGATGTTTCTTACATTGGTTATGTTACACAAAGTGTAACTATTCCAGCTTCAAATGTTGTTAACGTATCTTTAGCTGAAGATTCAAAACAGCTGGAGCAGGTTGTTGTTACCGCAATGGGTATTGCCCGTAAAAAGAATGAGCTGCCATTTGCTGCTCAGGAATTGAAAGCTGAGGAAATCACCAGAACAAGAGATATTAATCTTGTAAACTCATTAGGTGGTAAAGTTGCAGGTTTAGATATTAAACGTAGCAATGCCATGGGTGGGTCAACGAATATTGTTATCCGTGGTGCAAAATCTATTACTGGTAATAACCAGGCATTATTCGTAATTGATGGTGTTCCTGTATCAAATGCAAGTTCTAATACAGCAGATCAGAATTCAGGTCGTGCTGGTTATGACTATGGTAATGCAGCATCAGATATCAACCCTGATGACGTAGCGTCAATGACTGTACTGAAAGGTGCGGCTGCTACAGCATTATACGGATCAAGAGCTGCCAATGGTGTAGTTATCATCACTACAAAGAAAGGCAGTAAAAATGCAACTAACATCACTGTAAATAGTGGTGTGACTTTTGGAAAAATCGATAAATCTACTTTTCCAAAATATCAGAAAGAATATGGTCAGGGATATAACTCTCCAGGTACTGACGGAGATGGTAATGTTGTTCCTACGCCAGGTTTCTGGTACAGAAATGTTTTTGGTACAGGTAAAGTAATGACTCCTCAGTTTAGTTCTGATGCTTCATACGGTCCTAAATTTGATCCGAACCTGATGATTTATCAATGGGAATCACTGGATCCTTTTTCTCCTAAATACAAAACAGCTACCCCATGGGTTGCAGCTGCAAATGACCCTTCAACATTCTTCCAGACAGCTGTTACTTCTAACCAGAGTGTGAGCATAGACGGTGGTGGCGAGAAAGGCACATTTAAAGTTGGTTACACCCGTAACGATGAGAAAGGAATTCTTCCTAACAGTAAGATCACCAAAAACCTTTTTAATTTTGGCGCTACTTACGAAATTGTAAAAAATCTTACGGTTAATGCTTCTGCAAATTATTCTAAAGTTGACGGTTTAGGCCGTTATGGTACTGGATATACCGGACTAAATCCTATGCAGGGTTTCCGTCAGTGGTGGAACGTAGCTGCTGATATCAAAGACCTGAAGACTGCTTATGAAAGAAACGGTAAAAACATCAGCTGGAACTGGGGTGATGAAACTGGTAAAGGTCCGATCTATGCAGATAACCCTTACTTTAACCGTTACCAAAACGTTGCAAGTGATACAAGAGACCATTACTTCGGTAATACTGGTCTGACTTATAAAGTAAATGACTGGTTTGATGTTGTTGGCCGTGTATCTTTTGACGGAACTTCAAGCATGCAGGAAGAACATATTGCTATCGGAAGTACACAACTTCCTCTTTATTCCCGTACTAACGGAACATTTGCTGAAACCAACTTTGACCTGTTGCTAAACTTCAACAGAAAAATTTCTGAAGATATTTCATTCAAAGGTTTATTAGGCGCCAACTTACGCCGCAGTAAATTAACAAGCATTACAGCTAAAACCAATGGAGGTCTGGTTGTTCCGAATCTGTACTCTTTATCTAATTCAGTGAGTCCGATTGAAGCTCCTCTGGAACTATTGGAAAGAAGAGCAGTGGATGGCTATTTTGCAAGTGCCACTTTTGGCTATAAAGATCTGTTCTTTTTAGATGCAACGATCCGTAGAGATCAGTCTACAACTCTACCTACCAGCAAAAATTCATTCTGGTATCCATCAGTAGCAGGAA
Source organism: Pedobacter lusitanus (assembly GCF_040026395.1). Lineage (NCBI taxonomy): Bacteria > Pseudomonadati > Bacteroidota > Sphingobacteriia > Sphingobacteriales > Sphingobacteriaceae > Pedobacter > Pedobacter lusitanus. The sequence goes on along the minus strand of NZ_CP157278.1, from coordinate 3,069,638 downwards.
GTTATATCTTCTCTAATTCATTGAAAGATCTAACCTGGTTATCTTATGGTAAAGTGAGATTAAACTATGCTGAAGTTGGTAATGATGCACCTCCTTTAAGCGTTCTTGATACTTATAGCAAACCAACAGCATTCGGATCTATTCCATTCTTTGCTGTGGCAGATACAAAAAATAACGGCGATTTAAAACCAGAGCGTACTAAAAGTATAGAGGCGGGTCTGGAAACTGCATTCCTGAACAGCCGTTTAGGATTTGAGCTGACTTTCTACAAAACAAATACTGTAGATCAGATTACACCGGTACAGGTAACTTCAGCAACAGGTTTCTTAAGGAAATTTGTGAATGCAGGAGAAGTACAAAATAAAGGTATGGAGGTATCTGCATTCTTTATTCCGGTAAAAACTAAAGACTTCTCATGGACATTGAACGTAAACTGGTCAATGAACCGCAGTAAAGTTGTTTCTCTTTTCGAGGGAGTATCAAACATACCTCTGAACTATGCATCTTCAACAGGTGCGACTACCTTATCGGGTGCTGTTACCTATAATGCTGCAGTTGGACAACCATATGGTATTATACGTGGAACAAACTATGTTTATAAAGATGGTAAACCAGTTGTAAATGCTAATGGATACTATGCAGCTACAGCAAGTGCATCAGAAATTATCGGTGACCCTAATGCAAAATGGATGGGTGGTATAGGAAACACATTCAAGTATAAAAACGTTTCCTTAAACTTCCTGATCGATATTCGTAAAGGTGGTGACCTTTGGTCATTGGATCAGTGGTATGGTCAGGGAACTGGTCTGTATGAAGGTTCTGCCGGAACAAATGATTTAGGTAATCCGTTAAGAAACACGCTGGCTAATGGTGGTGGTATTGTTTTACCAGGCGTTCTGGCTGACGGTACACCAAATACCAAACGTATTGACGTATCTACTTCTGGTAATTCTGCGTACGGTTATCCAAACAACCCTCCACGTGCTTCAGCAATCTATGATGCTGGTTATATCAAATTAAGAGAGCTGGCTTTAAATTACTCTTTACCTGCTAAATGGGTAAATAAACTGCGTGCATTCAAAGGAATCGATGTTTCCCTGATTGGACGTAACCTTTGGATCATTCATAAAAATGTTCCTTTTGCAGATCCGGAAGATGGTTTAAGTTCAGGTAATGTTCAGGGCTATCAGAGTGGATCTTATCCGGCAGTGAGAACTGTAGGTTTCAATGTTAGATTTAAATTATAAGCAGATTATGAAAAAAATATATATCATTTTAGTTGCAGCAGCATTTTTCAGCTCTTGTGCTAAAAACATGGGAGACTACAACGTTGACCAGAAGAAGGCAACTGTGGTTCCTGGTGTTACGTTTATCTCCAATGCAGAGAAAAACTTTACAGATATTCTGACCACGCCAAACGTGAACTCAAATGTATTCCGCTTTTATGTGCAGTACTGGACCAGTACAGAATACCTGGATGAACCAAGATATAATTTAACGGCAAGAGCTATACCTGCTGCGCTTTGGGATGCGGTTTATCAGAAAGTAATTGTCAATCTGAAAGAAGGTAAGAAAGTTATCGCTGCAGACGCGCTGCTGAATGCCGATATAAAAACCAATCAGATTGCACAGGCAGAGATTCTGGAAGTAATGGCATGGTCAACTTTAGTCAATACCTTCGGAAATGTTCCTTATAGCCAGGCAATGGATATTGGAGTAGTCAATCCAAAGTATGATGATGCTGCAACTGTATACAGCGATCTGCTGGTACGTTTAGATGCTGCATTGGGAAAATTAAAAACTTCTGCTACAGGTTTGGGAACAGCCGATATCATCTATAAAGGAGATATCAATGCCTGGATTAAATTTGGTAACTCTTTAAAATTAAGATTGGGACTAATCATTGCAGATAAAGATCCTGCAAAGGCTAAAGCTACAATTGAATCTGCGGCACCTAATGTTTTAAAAAGTGCTGCTGATAATGCGGCTTTTAAATATACTACCAGCTCGCCAAATAATAATCCGATTTCAACAAATGCTAATATCCTGTTGACAAAAAGAAAGGATTTTGTAGGAGCTAAGCCATTTATTGACAGGTTAAATGCCTTGTCAGATCCACGTCGTAAAGGATTCTTTACCACAATCGGAGGTAACTTCGTCGGTGGAAATTACGGGTACTCTAACTCTTTTGGAAACTGCTCAACAATGACAGACAAAATCATTTCTTTAGATTTTGAAGCATTATTGCTTGACTATCCTGAAACTGAGTTTGCATTGGCAGAAGCTAGCGCAAGAGGGTTTAGTGTGGGTGGTACAGCTGCTGATCACTATAATAAAGCGGTAACTGCTTCTATTCTTTACTGGGGTGGAACTGCAGCTGAAGCCGATACTTATCTTGCCCGTCCTGATGTTGCCTATGCTACAGCTTCAGCGGATTATAAAGAGGTAATTGGTACTCAGAAGTGGATTGCACTATATAACAGAGGTTATGAAAGCTGGACAGAATGGAGACGTCTTGATTTCCCTAAACTGTCGCCACCAACTTCGGCTACTGCTCCTCCGGGACAATCTGTACCAGATGGTTTAACTATACCAGTACGTCTGATCTATCCAATCGGAGAGCAGACATTAAACGGAGCTAACTATTCTGCTGCTGCAGCTGCAATAGGTGGTGATGTGATCTCTACAAAACTATTCTGGGACGTTAAATAATCAGTATCATATTTAGCTGGTTCATTAAGAACCAGCTACTATTCATAAAAAAGGGGTGCTGTTTCAGCACCCCTTTTTATTTGCAATCCTGTTTAATCTGGAATGTTGTGCTGAATCAGCAGCTGGTTGCAGAAACTATTATATTTTTCTGATAACCTGATTCCAGATCTGATGTTAAATCCGCTGATGTATGCTGATAACCGGGATAAACCAATAAAGGTAAGCTGGTATCCGCTGCCATTTTTTGCGTGTTGCTTAAGTTGAAAAGTTGCTGAAGGAAGCTTTTATGACGATGCACCATGACAAAAAGATCGCAGGCGACATTTTCAGTAAGCCATTTTAATCCCTGCTTTACCGGGGTATCTTCCACAGTCCTGTAGTAAATTTTTGAGTAATTGATTTTATTGGCTACTTCTTCCAGAAAGTTGGTGACAAGTTTTTTAGTCGTACCTTCCTGTATTTCCGGAGTCTTGATATGCGCCAGGGTAATCTCTGCATGAGAAGGTCTTGCAAGCGCTGTAAGGGCTTGTATTATATCAAGATCGTGATCATTCATATCCGTAGCAAAGACGAATTTTCCGGGCTTTCTGAAGACCTGATTTTCCGGTATGATCAGTACAGGGAGTGAAACAGCATTCAGGATATCCTTTAAATGATTACCCATAATTAAAGAAGACAATCCTTTTCTGTGGGTGCCCATAACCAGTAAAGTTATATCCCTGTTGGCTAACAGCCGGTTGATATGCATGTATAGCGGTCCTTCCTGACATTTGCAGCTGATTACCGGTTTAAAAGCGTTAACAGGTAGGGTTAGCAGCTTTTCTTCTAGGCTGGATGCAAGCAATCTTAATTTTGTTTCACTGTCTTGCCGGAGTATGTTGTAGTCTTCCATAGACCAGTATTGCTGCCCACCCAGTGGTTCTGCTGCAGGGACGAGAAATGAATTATAAAGTATAATATTTGCCTGCAGATGCTGTGCCAGCCCTAAGGCATATTTCGCAGCATTTTCTGCGTTTTTGGAAAAATCAGTCAGTACGGTTATTGTTTTCATATCAGAGAATGTTTAACTGTTTACTGCTGTAAATGTCTTGAAAAGCAGTATGTTAAACTGTGATTTACATCATGCTATACATTGATATTTATCAGGTTTCACAATTATATTATTGAATAATAATAATAGTTATTATATTTACGTAATCAGTTACGTAGATACTTATATACAATGGAGTTTTTCAATCAGGTAGGTAAAAAAGCAATAGGAAGCAGACTGCGCATGCTGACAGAAAAAATAACAGAAGATGCAGCTCAGATTTATAAATGCTATGATATTGATATGCAGCCTAAGTGGTTTCCTGTTTTTTATGTATTGTCACAGGGCAATGCGATGACCATTACAGCTATCGCAAAAGAAATCGGACATTCCCATCCTTCGGTAAGTAAAATCATTGGAGAAATGGTGAAAAAGGAATTGGTGGATGAAAAGAAAGATGAGGCAGATGGCAGAAGAAATATGGTTAGTCTTTCCGCTAAAGGTGATGAAATAACAGTAAAAATACAAAACCAGTACGCTGACCTGGATAAGGCAGTTGCAGATATTGCAGCCCAGTCCAGAAATGACCTGTGGAAGGCTATGGAAGAGTGGGAGTTTTTATTGGGGCAGAAGACACTTTTACGCAGAGTACAGGAAATTAAAAAAGATAGAGAAAGTAAAGAAGTGAGCATCGTAAACTATGTACCGGCTTATCAGCAGGCATTCAGAGCGCTGAATGAGGAATGGATTTCCAGCTGGTTTAAGATGGAGCAGGCAGACTATAACGCATTGGATGACCCGCAGGGTTATATCCTTGATAAGGGAGGGTACATTCTGGTTGCATTGTATAAAGGAGAGCCTGCAGGCGTTTGTGCACTGATCAAGATGAATGATCCTGATTACGATTATGAGTTGGCTAAAATGGCTGTTTCTCCGGCCGTACAGGGGAAAAGTATAGGCTGGCTGCTTGGTAGCGCAATTGTACGGAAAGCAAAAGAACTGGGCGCAAAAAAAATATATCTGGAAAGTAATACCATTCTTAAGCCCGCAATTAATTTATATCATAAACTGGGTTTTGTTAAAATAGCCGGCCGTATTACGCCATACGAACGCTGCAATATACAAATGGAGCTGGATCTTGGTCAGGATTAAATCTTTTGCTGTGCTTTGATCGCCAGATAGCGGTTAACCACATTGACCGTTAACTTTTCAGGTGAAGTAAGAATACTCAGAATACCATGTTTTGCCAGTTCTTTGACCATTAACTTCTTTTCGTAGACAAATTTCTCTGCGATAGTTTTGATATAAATACCCTCTACGTTCTGAGCCGGAATTTCACTCATGGACCTGACTTCGGTATTCTCAAAAAAGACGATCAGCAGTAAGTGGGATTTGGCCATACTTTTCAGAAATGGAAGCTGTCTGTGTAAGGCAGACATGCTTTCATAATTGGTGAAAAAGATAATCAGGCTTCGTTGTCTGATTACCTTTCTGACAGCCAGGTTCAGTGCTTCAATATTACTCTCCAGGTACTGCGTCTTTTCTTTATACAATACCTCCATTATTTTACCCAGTTGTCCGGCTCTGCGATCCGCAGGAACAATACTTCCTATCTTTTCGGATAAAGTAATCAGTCCGGCTCTGTCATCTTTTAATAAGGCGACATTAGAGAGTACCAGACTTGCATTGATTGCATAATCCATGAGACTTAATCCTTCAAAAGGCATTTTCATAGCTCTTGATTTGTCGATTATGCAATAGATATGCTGTGCTTTTTCATCTACAAAAGAATTCACCATGAGATCACCTTTTCTGGCTGTTGCTTTCCAGTTTATGGTGCGGTAGTCATCGCCCTGCACATAATTTTTCACCTGGTCAAATTCCATGCTGTGACCAACACGTCTGATTTTCTTAATCCCTATTTCAGTCAGCCGGTTTGATATGGCCATGAGCTCGTATTTACGCAGCTGCAGGAAAGAAGGATAAACAGGGACTGTATGTTCTTTTCCAAAGTTAAACCTTCTGGAGATAAGGCCCAGAGGAGATTTTACATAAAGCCTGGTCTGCCCGAATATATACTCACCTCTTTTTACAGGTCTGAGTGCATAAGTAATAGTCTTATGTTCGCCTGCTTTTAATGAGCTTTTGAACCATAAATCTCTTTTTTGAAACTGAAACGGGATTTCATCAATAATACCAATGCTGACCGGAAAAGTAAAAAAGCTCTCGACATAAATGCTGAGTTCATTATCATCTCCATTACTTAATCTTTCTGGGAGATCCCTGCGTAGAAAAATACCTCTGGACCTGAATAACAGCGCCAGATCAATGAATATCAGCAAAATCAATACGCCAAAACAGATATAGGGGAGGTCACCCAGCCAGGGCAGGAAAAAGGTAAACAGAAATAAACTCACGCATAAGCCTAAAGCTGCAAACAGTCTTTTGCCCAGAAAAAGGTCTTTGTAATATTTGATGAATAACGCTTTCAATCTCTCAGCTGTTTTATCTTGGGATTTCTATTTTCTGGATAATCTGCGCTACAATATCGCTCGTGGTTAATCCTTCCATTTCTTTATCAGGACTCAGCATAATCCGGTGTGCCAGGACAGGAGCTGCCACTTTAATTATATCCTCAGGAGTTACAAAATCGCGACCCTGCATTGCTGCGATAGCTTTTGCACCATTAATAATTGCCAGAGAAGCACGGGGAGAAGCACCCAGATAAAGAGATTTGTTATTACGTGTTTCATGAACAATTTTAGCAGCATATTCGATCAGCTTAGGCTCCACATGCAGCGCTTTGATTAAAGAGCGGCAGGTTTTAATCTGGTCTGTACTTAATACAGGTTTAATCTTTTTCAGTTCATCTTCCAGTTTATGCTGATGTTGTCCGGACAGGATCTGTATCTCTTCCTCAAGCGTAGGGTACCCGATCTCGATCTTAAATAAAAATCTATCCAGCTGCGCTTCCGGAAGTCTGTAGGTTCCTTCATGTTCAACCGGGTTTTGAGTAGCCAGGACCATAAAAGGTTCATCCATCACATAGGTATGACCATCTACAGTAATCTGTCTTTCTTCCATAACCTCAAATAAGGCGGACTGCGTTTTTGCCGGCGCACGATTGATTTCATCAATTAATATGATATGACCAAAAATGGGCCCTTTTCTATATTCGAAGGATGCGGATCTGGGGTCAAAAACAGAAGTTCCCAATACATCCGAAGGCATCAGATCCGGAGTAAACTGAATCCTTGAAAAGGTGGCATCAATACTTTTTGCTATTAATTTGGCACTTAGCGTTTTGGCCACTCCAGGGACACCTTCGAGCAAAAGATGGCCATCGGCCAGAATGCCGGCAATCAGAAATTCAATGGTGTCCTTCTGACCTATAATGATATGACCAATTGACTCTCTGATCTGCTCCACTGCAATATTAAGCTGTGAGAGGTCGGTTCTTTGATTAGATGTTTCAGCTTCCATTATTATTTCGCTTGATTATAAAATTTCTCTATTAGTTTATTCAGCTCAATGAGCAGATTATCAGTAACCTTATTTCCATTTTGGATCTCACCGATGACAGTGAATAATTTTCTGGTCGTTTCTTCCTGGGCACCCGATATCAGGATTAAGGAGGAAATCAGGTCCTCATCAGTTTTTAAGGTTTTAAGCCGGTAAGTTAACCGGATATATTCTAAAAAGTAACTGATCTTTTTTTGTGCAATATCAGTATTGTCACGTTGCTGATAATATACTTTTCCTACAACCTTTACAAATTCGGCAGAAGAGTTTTGCAGTGGCAGTAAAACAGGGATGATACGCTGTCTTCGTTTAATTTCAAAAGCCACAAAAATTATCAGTCCGGCAAGGGAGAGATAGTATGCCCAGCGCAACTGATCGTATTTAATGAATACACTCAGAATGGATTCATTAGTGGAACTTCCTTTCGTGTTATTTTCATCCCAGATCAGCATTTCAGGTTTTTGCAGATAAGAAAGTGCTTTGGCCGCATAATCCGCACCTGCAGGATTTAATAAACTATAATTGGTTAATAACTGCGGATTAGGCAAAATATACAGAGCTCCTTTACCAAAAGCATATTTAATAAAATTGACATCACCCTTTGCATTCCTTCCAAGTACAATACAACGGGAAGAATCAACTCTGGAAAAATACTGATCGCTTATTCCCCTGTTAAAAATATAATTGGTGGCCGGTTTCAGTGCAGGATTGACAAAGTGTATCGGGATGGAACCTGTTTTAGCCAGAAATGTTGTATTTGTTTCCAGTTTAAGCGTATCAGTAAGTACTTTTCCCAGATCGAAAGCTGCAATAAAGACCTGGTTTCCCTGATTCATAAATCTCACCAGTTCCTGATAATCCAGTTTATCAAACTTTAAACCACCAGCAATAAACAGATAAGCTGTGTTTTGATGCCGGTTAGCTTTCAGCGTATTATAGACCGGTAGTCTGGATGTTTTAAAAGCCGCCTCCGGGAAAAGGGTAGCCTTTTCATGATTTAAAATATATAACCCATAGGGGATTTTATCCTCTTTTAAATAACTTGGAGACCAGTCAGTTGGTCTGGGTTTATAATATTGGGCAACAAGATATAAGACCAATGCTGTGGCGCTGCCGATAAGATATAATTTCATACCCTTCATCGCATTTCAGTATTAAACTGGTCATAACTGTTTTTTACCTGGTTAAAATTCTCTTTATCAATAAAGAATTCACCATACCAGATGTATTCAAACTGTGTGGTCAGCTGGCTGAACTGTGCTCTCTGATGCGGATCACTGATTTCTGAGATATAGGTCTGATTGGTTTTTTCCGGTTGCCAGTTAATCAGATTGCTGTTGCTTAGTTTCTTTAGTGAACGCAGATACATCAGTCTGACTGCCATTCTGTAATTGGCACTCATGATGGCCTTATCTATTTCAGTTTTGAAATCTATCTCATGAATATTATCAGCAGATTCAGTATAGGGGATGGTTATAGCCTTGGATTTTCCACTGAACAGCCTGAAATCAACCCCTGTGAATTTAATGATGATAAAGACAATCAATGCAACAAAAGCTGCGATAATCAAATATCTGAGAAAGCTGGTGGAGTGGCCGGAAAATGTAACCCCGCTAAACTGTTTCCAGAACCAGGTCCAGAACCTGTCCCATAAAGTACTATCCAGCGTTACCAGCTGATCATATTTGAAATCAGACTGCTGTTTATAAGTATCAATCTTCTTTAAATCAAAACTGCTGAGCTGTAGCTTGCTGCTGTCACTTTTAAGCTGGAGCACTTTTACAGCTACAGCCTGGTTCGCATGAACAGGAGAGGACTGTAAATTGAAAAATAAAAACAGCAGTGCGATCAGGTATTTAAGCATACTAGTATTCTTCTTTGTTGGCAAAGGGATCTGCATGCTGTCCCATTTTCTGAATGCGCTCCATCAGGCCGCCGCTGTTCTGGCGTTCCGAAAGATTAAAATAACAAAGTGCAATTCCGATTATCGGTATAATCATAAAAACCTGGCAGAGATACTGAAGAATTGTAGAAAAGATAATAACCCCATTACTCAATCCTTTTGAGCCGTTGGCCAGCGTGCTTACCATAGTCAGAATAATGGCTGGTAAAGAGGCGAAAGAGGTCGTTGCATAGGTAATTATCCACAGAATAAACAGGGTGGCCGCAGTAATCCACCATTGTTCTTTTAATAATTTGAAAGCATGGCTGAAAGCGTAACCCAGGCTGCCATTCTCAAAAATCATGACCGGAATCATCAGTGATATTGCCGGAAACATATATATGCCAGGCAGCAGGCATAAGGCAAAACTAAAGATCATGAGCATGCTGAGCAGGACGCTGCTCCCGAGTACCCTGAGAAAATAATACTTAAAATAACCCCATACCTCATCTACTGTAGGAGCAGTATTCCCTTTTTCTATATATAATGCTATAAAGCTTGTTACAGATACAGTCATTGCTGTATAATTCAGCATGGCAATAATAAATACCAAAAAATAAGAAACAGAGAATATGCCTTTAAGTTTGCCATAAGTATTGGCGACATCCATATCTCTGATTGTCTTTTGCATACCAATCTGCTGCATGATAGAGGCAGCCATTCCCGCCAGAATAAAGGCACCGCAGAAATAAATGAATACTCTTAATAAGGGCTTGAAATTCTCTTTAAAGAACCGGATGGTATCATTAATGATATCTCCAAACTCTCTGAGTTTTTTGAATTCTACTTTTTCAGACATTTTTATGAAGTTGATTACGTTTTGAAAGAATTGCCGGGTACAGCAGGACATACCAGATGATAAATACCAGGGATGCTCCAAGGATAGTTATACTCAGCCATACCGGCATTTCTGTGTGACGGGTAATAAAGCCTTCAAAGAAAGCAGCTGCCAATAGGATCGGAACCAGACCCAATGCGATTTTGGTCCCATCTTTAGCACTTCTTTTGAAAGCCTGGAAACGGGTATAGGTTTTGGGGAATAGCAGACCATGTCCCAGTACGAGACCAGCTGCTCCTGCAATAATGATTGCAGAAATTTCCAGCGTACCATGAATCCAGATCACCAGCACAGACTGCAGACCGAGCCCTCTGCTGAAAAAATAGTATTCAAAAGAACCCAGCATAATCCCGTTCTGGAGCAGATAGAATATCGGGCCGATTGAAAGAAAGATACCACTTACAAACATCAGCAGAGATACATAAATGTTATTGGCAGCAATAGAGAAAAACATCGGGAACTCTGAAGTATGTTTATAAACTCCGAAAGGATCTCCTTTGGCAATGTTTTCATTCGTCATATTTACATAACTGTCTCCCAGGATAAGCCTGATAAAATTATCATCGTACTTTGCTGAAAGTGCCCCTATGGATGCCGAGATAATGAAAAACAGAAAAGCATAAAGTATCTGCATTCTGTAAGTATAAAAAAGCAGTGGTAACTCAAATTTCCAGAAATTGACTAATCTGTTTTTATCTTCCTTTTTATTCCGGTAAATAGACTGATGCAGGGTTGAAGCCAGGCCATTTAAATAGGCTGTGGTTTTGGATTTCGGATAAAAAGTTTTGGCATAAGAGAGATCATTGGTGATGTCGATAAAACGTTCCGCAACCTCATCCGGATTTGTTGCAGGTATACGCTCATAGGCCTTCCATTTCTCAGAATTCTGTTTAACGAACAAAGCCTCCCTCATGTCGAATCTAATTTTCGGTTAAAATACTTACAAAAAGTGATTTTGCAACAAAAAATTAAATATCAATATTATATTTGAACTTAATGGAAACAATAAAAGTAAACACCAGCCAGCATGTCGATATTGACTATCCTGTTGCCGGTTTAGGTGAGCGTATAGCGGCAAGAATGATAGATTTTGGCCTGCTGAGCGTAGGACTTTTATTATTTTTCCTGTTTGGAGGATTGTCTTCGGTACGTGACACAAGTGCTGTTTTTATAGGGCTGATGATTTTTTACGGCGCAGTCTATGTTTTTTACCATCTGATTTGTGAGATCTTTTTCAAAGGCCAGAGTCCGGGTAAAAAATTAATGAAGATTAAAGTGATCAGTCTGGATGGCGGACAGGCAAGTATAGGTCAGTATTTTATCCGCTGGTTGTTCAGACTGGTTGATTTCTGGCTGACTGGTCAGGTAGGAGGTTTGCTTTGTGTTATCCTGTCTGAACGTAAGCAAAGGATTGGCGACCTGGTAGCCGGAACTACAGTGATTAAAACTGTTGGTCGTACCACTATTGAACAAATTGCTTTTGAACCCGTAGAAGAAGAATATATTCCTGTTTTTACCAATGTTCATCAGTTAACGGATCAGGATATGGAGCTGATTCATGAAGTCCTGACTACCTATTATAAAACTGCTCATTACGAATTGATTTATGCAATGGCAGATAAAATCAAGGTCCGCCTGGGCGTGAGTTTACCAGTGGGGATGCATGAGCTGGCTTTCTTAAACACGATAGTTAAAGACTATAACCATCAGACTTCGGTGGCACAATAAATAAAAAGCCCCGGCCGGATCGTGTCCGGCCGGGGCTTTTTACAGTCTTCAGTTTATTTTCTGCCTAAGTTAAAACGGAGGTTAATTTCAAAATCACCCCCGGTATTACCTTTCAATGCAGAAGTTGCCGTATTGTAATAAGCCATAATATATAAACTCTTCATGTAGTTTATACCAAAGCCCACGGTCGCATTCTCTGTACTGTGATACATACCCATTACAGTTAACTTGTTATCTGCAAAATTGGCATTTACACCAGCGTCCCATAGATTTTTATAGTTCTTTATACCTCTGAACACCCCTTTAGGTTCCAGGTTGACCCCGTCCATACCACTGCCAAAAGCCAGTTTATAACTAATCGCAGTGTAAAATGTAGGTTTGTCCGCATAATTGATATCGTCCTTTCTGAGTACTGACCGCATATTAGGTAAAGCAGCCTCAATATTCAGTCCGTCAGAAGTATAAGATGCACCAAAGTCGCCGTCAAAATAATAACCCCTGTCATTAAAACGCGCTATAGACGGATCATTGCTATCACTGTTGTGCACGCTGCTCATGTCAAATCTCTCGCGGCTTGTACCAAAAGAAACACCAAAATTCAATTGCTGATCCCTCTCATTCAGTGGTAAATGATAAGCGAAAGTAGCCATTGCTTTGGTGATCTGTATGCCTCCGGCTTTTTCATTGTAGACGTTGACACCAAGACCAACTTTGTCTAATTGCTGGTCTAAAGTAATTCCCTGGGTAAGTGGTGCACCGGGGATATTGGACCATTGTTTACGTAAGCTGGCGTTGATATTCAGACCGCTGCCAATCCCCGCCATAGATGGATTTGCAAAATATCTGTTCTGAAAATACTGAGCATTAAGCGGTAATATCTGACTTTTTGCGGTACCGGAAAATAGAACTGTACCAAGCATTAAGCACAAGGTTATACGGCTGATCTGCTTTATATATATAATTAATCTCATGTCTGCTTATTATTTGTCTCTTAAAATATTGATATAACCTTTCAATGTTCCTAAACCGGGGCCAAGCTCCAGAATGTAGTAATAGGTGCCTTCGGTAAGCGGGCTGCCATTTACCGTACCATCCCAGTCATTCGCATATGATCTTTTAGTGTAAAATACACGGCCGGCCTTATCAAATAATTTCAGCGTATTGTTTGGATAATAATCGATATTCTTAATTACGAACTTATCATTGATACCATCACCATTTGGTGTAACCAGGGTTCCGGCTTCCAGTTTATAATCATCAATAACCGTAATGTAGATAGTCTGATCCGCACTGCATCCGCCCGCATTAACTACTGTTACCTTATAAGTGCCGCTTTGTTTTGGCCTGATGGTTAAAATCTGGTTATTTTGTCCTGCAAGTATGTCACTTCCGGTCCAGCTGTATCTGGTACCACCGGTGGCAGTAAGCTGTATGACATCTCCTTTAGAGATACTTTCTCCTTTATCACTGATGATCTGTATTACCGGTAAATCATTAACAGTCACTACTGCACTGCCGGTTTGAGCCTGAGATCCGTAAGCATCTGCTACACTTAAAAGTGTGTAGGTATACGTCCCTGAATTGTTTGCCGGTACAGTTAAAGTAGCCAGGGCAGAATTGGTTGTAATGGTTTTGCTGCTTCCATTTAGCGTATAGGTAAAAGTATAAGGAGCAGTTCCGCCGGCACCAGTAAAGGTGATTACCGGGGATTTTCCACCAGCACAAACCTGTGCAGATCCGCTGACACTGGCTGTAGGCAGCGCATGTACAATTACGGTTGCCGACCCTGTTTGCAGCTGACTGCAATTCGCATCGCCTACGCTGACTAAATTGTAGACAAAAGTACCTTCTGTCCGGGTTGATGCAGCCACAGTAACCGTATTACCGGTAACAGCAGAAATCGTTTGATTGGTGCCGCCATTCACATTATAAGTGAAAGTATAGGGTGCTGTTCCAAGCGCTGCAGTAAAGGTAATAAGAGGAGATACCCCATTCACACTTGCTGAAGCTGAACCTGATATTGCTGCAGTTGCCAGTGGATTAACCGTAAGCGTAGCTGTACCACTTTGTACCTGCGTGGCATTTGCGTCAGTAACTGAGATCAGGTTATAAACAAACTTACCCGCAGTAGTTGCCAGTGCAGAAACAGTTGCAGCATTACCACTGGTTGTAGTAACAGTTAATGAATTACCCCCGTTGATATTATAAGTAAAGGTATAGGGAGCGGTTCCATTAGTTCCCGTAAATGTAATCGTCTGCGCAGGGGAATTTAAACAGATACTTTTTGTACCTGTAACAGTTGCAGCCGGCAGCGGATGAACAATGACAGTTGAAGATAAATTCTGACTTTCACTGCTGTTGGCATCGGCAATTCCGGTTAGTTTATAAGTAAAAGTCCCTGCGGCAGTAGTTGGCACCTGTATGGTAACTGTATTTTCTGTTGAAGTTAAAGTTTGAGCCGTACCATCGTTAACTGTATAAGTAAAAGTAAATGGTCCGGTACCAGTTTTTGCGGTAAAAGTGACCACAGGAGATGGCGCATTAACTGTAGTGCTGATATCTCCGCTGATATTTCCTGAAGGCCTTTCAATAATTTTAAATGCAGCAGGCGTATAATTAATCGCATAGTTGGAATCCAGCGCCAGTGTACCACGATTGATGGTATAACTACCTGCATTTTCACCTGCATCTCTGATTAATGTACCCGTAAATGCAGCTGTACCAATTAATGCCGGTGTCGCTGTATAGGTTAACGCCGGATCGGCAACACCTGTTAATTTTTGTTTGGCTTCAGCTTTAACAAAAATAGTCTTCGGAATAATAGTCAGTATTTGCTGTGCAGTTGCCGGGCTAAAATAAGCATCACCTTTCTGATTGGCAGTGATAGTCACTTTACCCGCTTTCAGCAGCTGTATTTTTCCGTCAGTAACTGTTGCTTTGCCGGTATCACTGCTGGTATAAGTCAGTTTAATAGCCGGATTATCACTGCTTGCACCTATTTCCAGATCAGGATCTCCATAAGTTGCACTTCTTTCAGGAACAAGTGTAATAGTCTGTGTTTTTTTAACATAACTATCATCACGGCTGTACCAGATCGGAGAAGTGATGATTCTGCTTCCGTCTGTTTCAACGATGTCAGCATAATAATAACCTGTAGTCAGATTGGCTAAATCACTATGCGTAAAATTTAAGGTTCCTGTAGTACTGCTGGTGACCTGAACAGGGGAATTACCACTGCCTGGTGTACCATAAAGTAATTTAATACTGGTTACCGGGCTGGTCGTTGCAGTGCTGACAGAAATCTCAGGGACACCCGCACCAGTAAACACACTACCAACCGGTTCTTTATTCAGCAGGAAGGTTACTTTTGCAGCCGAATCTTCTGAGGCGTAAAAACGCATTTTCTTCATCGCATCAAGCAGATCATTTTCGGTAAGTGCGGGTGCTAAAACCACCAGTCTGGCACGTGTATGACGACCAAAAGTCATATTATGATTATCATGATCAATAGTCGCTCCCAGATGATAACCCCGGGCAAGCATCCGGTTATAATAACTCAGATAGCTCATAGAGCTGGCCGGATCAGAATAAGTCAGGTTCGTTGAAAAAGCAGGTCCGCTTTCTAAAGCTGCTCCTACAATCGCACTATCCGCACTCAGATCATAAGTAGCAGAAATATTGTTGAAGTCAGTTGTATTAGGGTGAGCCAGTGTCGCAATGGCATTCAGACCATGACGGTTAATCACTCTGAATAATCCGTTATTACCTGTATAAGTGCTTTTTGGAACATAAATCTGGTTCTCTCCGGATTCCCATCCAATCAGAGAATCAATACCATAAACGATAACGTGACCACCGCCACTGATTACACCCCATTCCATACCATGAAGTGCAAGGAAAGTTGATGTAGTTGCATTTTTTGCCGCATCAATACCTGGTTTCCAGTTAGCCAGTGACATACCTGCCTGCGTATGGTTATGCTCTGAAATACCTAAAAAGTCCATTTTCATGGAGTTTTTGGCAAAAGCATAATCGTCTTCCGGTTTTTTCCTTGTATCATCTTTATTTCCATCCGAATAACTGCTGTGACTATGCAGGTTTCCGTAATAGAAATTTAAATTGTCGGCGTCTAAAATACCCGTTTTCTGAATACCTGTAAGCGGTGCTGTTGTCAGGTATAGAGGTCCGCCGCTGCAGCTGCTGTTTACAGAGAAAATAAAGAAATAGTAAGTAGTATTTTGTGCAAGTCCGCTTCTGATAAAGCTGTTGCCGGTTCCTCTTTTAATTACGGTACCACCACCAATCTGATCTCCGGTATTGTAGACTGTTTGGTTCAGTGGGTTGGCGGTAAGCGTATTGCTGGTACTCATCACGACAAGATATTCATCAGTTCCGCCTGCTGGCTGATAACTGCCCTGAATGAAATTGTAATTTGATGAAGTAACGCTGAAATTCTGAGGCTGGGAAGCAGGAGTCGCACAGGCTGCCAGCGTTTTGGTGGTCTCATTTCCGGTCAGATAATTTGCTGTCAGATATTTCGGGCCACCTGTACAGGAAACATTATTTAAAGGGAAAATGAAGTAATAATATTTTGTTGAACTGATCAGGTTGTTATCTGTCAGCGTATTGTTTACCAGACGTCCGGCAACTGTTCCCCCTCCAATTGCAGTACCACTGTTATAAACAGTACCATCCTGCGGCAATGCAGTCAGACTGCTGTTTGTGCTGCGGATTACCAGGTATTCATTGGCATCGGTTGAAGCTGTAAAAGTTGCAGTAATACTACTTGTGGTTACCCCGCTGAAAACTAATGCAACCGGTGCCACTGTGGGTGCAGCACATGGTGATAAATTAGGCGGAAAATGTACACCCAGTCCATTCAGGTCATCATCATCAATGGCATTCTGTACGGTAGCCAGTGGTAATCTGGTCCAGTCATCAGCAATAAAAGTCGGGCTTGGAGCGGTAACGGTGATATTTCTGACATAAGAGACATCTTTCGCGTTCACACCCTGGCCAAAAGCATCAATGATATTATTGGAGGCATCAAGTATGGCGATACCATCATTCCCATTGAAATTGATCACAGAATTATTATTCTGTGCAGCACTGGCAGGTTTTAAATAAGGGACCTCATTTCCATTTCCGGTATTCCCGATTAATACAGAACCCTGAGCAGGAATAATTACATTCAGATCCATTATCTGTGATGGGGCAGAAGTAATATTGATTGGGCCTGCATCCCCTGAAATATTATATAAGGCTAATTTGATTTGTGGAGAAGCGGTGTTTAAAGGCGTATTTCCAACATTGGTTAGTTCAATCCATTTATTGACTGAAGCACCCTCATAGTACTGACTGATGATAATGGGTGCACTGACAAGGGGTGCACCCGTCGTTGCCGTATTTAATGTGGTAATACTGGTCTGTAGATTTGGTGTTGTGGCAGCATCAGCAGCAACGACATAAATGTTATAGGCTGTTGATGCAGCCAGTCCGTTAATACTAACTGAAGCCTCGGTATTTGCGGCGTTGATCAAAGAGCCCGCTTTGAAAGCAGCTGCTCCATTGCCATCCAGACCAGCTTTAACCTGTGCAGTAGTTGATGGAGCTGTTCCTGTAGCCGGGATTAAAACATAATAAGTAGTTCCCGCCTCATTGATGTTGCTTAACAGATTAACTGAACCCGATGTGATGCCGTTAACCTTCGGATAAGTTGCTGCATTAACCGGAGGAGTTAAATCACCGGCAGCTATTGTAGTCGTATTTATAGTTGCAAAACTGGTTTGAAGATTTGGTGTAGCAGCAGCATCGGCCGATACCACAAAAATTTTATAACCAGTAGCAGGACTTAAACCATTTAGTGTAAATACGGCATCTGAATTTGCTGTATTGAGAAAAGAACCTGATTTGAAGGCGGCTGTTCCATTGCCGTCCAGACCTGCTTTAATTTGTGCAGTAGTTGATGGAGCTGTTCCTGCAACAGGGATTAAAACGTAATAAGTAGTTCCTGCTTCATTGATGTTACTTAACAGGTCTATAGAAGTTGAAGTGATATTGCTGACTTTAGGATAAGTTGAAGCGTTCACAGGCGGGGTGAGATCTGTGCCACCTCCAATGTCTGTAACTGTACCTCCGATTTTTAATCCCTGATTTGGATCAGGTGAAAAGAAACCCCATCCACCAGTTGTGGTTTGTCCGCTGGCAAAATAACGGAAAGTAATGGTCGTTCCTGAAGCTACATTTTGTAAAGCAGTTACACCGGACAGGTCAATCGTCGGATAGACAACCGCAGGCAGCAATCCTGTTTTTGTAATGATGGTCGGTGAACCGATTAAGGTAAACGGACCTCCATTCAAACTATAGGCAAACTGATTTGATGCACCGGCGCCTGCAAAATAGCTGGCTGTACCCTGATAAGCAGCATCAATTGTGGAGAGTGAGATTTTTTTTCCGCTCGCAGCCGAAAGTGAAAATTCAAAATAATTGGCGTTTGCTATAGTAATTGGGGTATTCCCGAATTTAACTGTTCTGAAGGAATTGGCACCAGCACTTTGAGCAGCTGATGCCGATCTTGTCAATACCGGAGCAGCAGAAAGTCCCGGATCAGCATAAGTAGCTGCAGCGCTTACCAAAGCCCCGAGCCCGGTAAAGTCCCAGCGTACAATCTGAGCAAAGATCTTTGCCGGCAGAAAGAAGCCTGAAAATAATAAGATCAAGAGTAGAGTTTTTTTCATATCTGAAATTTTTGTTTAGCAGACAAAAATATACGGATAAAAAGGCACTCGTGTTAGTGTAATATTAATTATTGTGTTTGTGGAAAAATAAATATTAGCAGGGTGGAGAGACTGCGTAAAAGAAACTTAGCCGGGGAGAAATTAAATATAATATTCAGGAGGATAATACAAAAGCCTGTAAACGGAAAAAGCCTCTCAGTATTACTGAAAGGCTTTTTGAAGTGGGAGATACTGGGTTCGAACCAGTGACCCCCTGCTTGTAAGGCAGGTGCTCTGAACCAGCTGAGCTAATCTCCCTTTGGTTCTGTCATTTTAGAGCCTGACCGGCTTTGGTTTAAATAAAAACCCTTCTATTTTATCGAAGGGCTTATTTAGTGGGAGATACTGGGTTCGAACCAGTGACCCCCTGCTTGTAAGGCAGGTGCTCTGAACCAGCTGAGCTAATCTCCCCTTTGATTCATACTCTTTTTGCTGTTAAGCCAGCTGAGTAAGCTGTTCCTCGTTGTTGGGAGTGCAAATATACACCTCTAAACTAAAACTCCAAAACTTTTTTAATATTTTTAGGATAAGATTTCTTCCAATACCTGATGAGATTTTATTTCCCCAAAAGAAGCAGTATGTAAGGTGTAGTATATCAGTATTTTATCAAGAATCAGTCTCCTTGTCGTATTATCTATTTTTATTTCATTTAATTTTTCAAAAGGTGTTATGAAGAGCGAAATAAATAATTCTGCAATCGATTTCTCCATAAAATAGGGATGTACGGGCGTTAATGATTTGAATTCTCCCTCCTGTAAATCGAAGTAACTCTGGTCACTTTTAGTTTGCGTACTCGGAGCAAAACCCAGAAATCTCGATAATTTTAATAAAAAAGCAAGATGAAAGTTTGCACTGACCTGATCAGTTTCATCAAACCAGCAAACCGCATTGAAGATATAGTCAAAAATATTCTCATCTGCATTTTGCTGACGGATACTTTTATAAAGTACCTCATTGAGGAAAATAATGATAGTGCTTTTGATAATATCATAGGGAATAGTACGGAAAACAGGAGAAGGCCTGAGCTCAGCAATACGCTGTATACTTGTATTCGCTTTATGATAAACCACCATATCCACCAGATGCAGCGCCTGCAGCATATTCATCCTGATTTTGGCCTTTGGTTTTTTTACCCCATTGATCATATAAGACTGAATGCCAAATTTAGCCGTAAAGATTTGTACAACCACACTGTTTTCACTGTATAAAGTTGTTTTTAACACTATGCCACGGGTTTTGTGGAGCATATCAGATCAGTTTGGGGATAAAAATCAGCGCTGCAATAATTACCGAAATAAAAGCAGCGACAATAACAGCACCGGCAGCTACATCTTTTACTTTTCCGGCCTGAACATTGAATTCCGGCGAGACCAGGTCAACCAAAAGTTCTATCGCCGTATTTAAAAGTTCGGCCACAAGAACCAGACCGATAGCCAGTAAAATCCATAGCCATTCATTGCCGGATAGTTGTAAATACCACCCCGCGATTCCAACCAGCAGTGTAGCAACCAGGTGGATCTTAAAATTCATTTGCGTTTTTACCGTATAAGCAATTCCGGATAACGCATATCCAAAACTCTTGATTAATCTTCGCATAATATCAGCTGTCAGTCAAACTTACAGAATTAACTCAATATTTGGTTTTCATACCCGCTTACAACGTTATTTTTACCAGACCAACACAATTTACCCCGCAAGAAACAGTTTATTTTCTTTTATTTGCTGATTCGATTTAGGAATATCAAAAAGCCTATTTCCACAATTAACAAATTCAGATATTTAATCAGACATGGAAACCACTACCCCAGTTAAAAAAAATAGTTCTATTATTCCTCTTGTTACGATGACGCTTCTTTTCTTTATGTGGGGATTTATCACCTGCATGAATGATATTCTTATTCCGCATTTAAAGGTGCAGTTTAAGCTGAATTTTCAGCAGTCAATGCTGGTTCAGTTTGCTTTTTTTGGTGCTTATTTTATCGGGTCATTAATTTACTTCCTGATTTCCTATTTTAATGGTGATCCGGTTAACAAAGTGGGTTATAAAAAAGGAATTATCGCCGGGGTGCTGCTTTCGGCTGCAGGCTGCTGCCTATTTTATCCCGCAGCGACATTATCAGTCTATGGAGTCTTTCTGGCTGCATTATTTGTGCTGGGTTTGGGCTTTACCATTTTACAGATCACAGCGAATGCCTATGTAACCCTGTTAGGACCTGAAGAAAGTGCTTCAAGTCGTTTAAACCTGACCCAGGCCTTTAATTCCTTCGGAACTACTATTGCCCCGATTCTGGGCGGACACTTAATTTTTACCCTGTTTCTGGAAAAAAACGGAACCGCATCAGCAGATTCTACGCGTATTCCCTATCTTATTTTTGCAGGTATCCTTGTTTTGCTGGCTGTAGTTATTGCTATGGTGAAGCTACCCTCTTTCAGTAGTGAAGAATCATCAGAAAGAGGTTTGGGGGCTTTGAAATTTCCTCAGCTGAAAATGGGGATTTTTGGCATCTTCTGTTATGTGGGAGCCGAAGTAGGTATAGGAAGTTTGCTGATTGCCTTTATGGAACAGCCTGATATTACCAATCTGACAGAAGTGGTTAGTAAAAACTATCTCGCGCTGTACTGGGGTGGAGCAATGATCGGAAGATTTCTGGGGTCTATTTCACTGAGCGAACTACCGCAGACAAAGAAGCTGATCTATATGGTTCTTACTGCAGCAGCAGTGTATCTGGTGGTATTCAGTATCGTTGATCTGACCTTTGCACAAACCAGTTTCTTTATCGTATTTATTATCTTAAACATCATTGCTTTTGTGATCGGTAAATCTGCTCCGGCACGTACACTGGTTATTTTTGCAGGAGTGAATATCGCCTTATTGCTGTTTTCAGTTTTCAGCAAAGGCAGCATGGCTTTATACCCGATTTTAGGTATCGGTCTGTTTAACTCCATCATGTTTTCCAATATTTACACCCTGTCTATCTCCGGACTGGGAAAATATGTAAGCCAGGGCTCATCCCTGCTGGTGATGGCCATATTAGGCGGAGCCTTGTTACCGTTAATACAAGGGAGTATTGCTGATTCCAAAGGCATTCAAATTTCATTTATCCTGCCGGCATTATGTTATCTGTATATACTCGGTTTTGGGTTGTACTGTGCTAAGCGGGGGCATGGTGAAAATGAAAAGGGAGTAAGGACTAATCATTAACCTTTAGATTGATCATATTTCAAAGCCGTCTGTTTGTTCATCAAACAGACGGCTTTTGTTTTTATTAACAAAATGGTAATGTCAGGTTCTGTTTAAGCCTACAGCCAGAATATACCTTTGCCCTGTTTATTATCAGAAAGAACAAAACTATGAACAGAAGATCACTATTGAAAGGCGGTTTACTTGCCGGTTTAGGTTTGCCATTTATATCACCGGCAGAACTGCTGGCACAGGCTAAACCCTATGCTAAAAAGGCGAAGAATATCATTATGCTGGTTAGCGATGGAATGAGTACTGGTACGCTGAATATGGCAGACATTTACTCGAACCGTGCCTTTGGTAAAGGAACTCACTGGATACAG
Organism: Pedobacter lusitanus; assembly: GCF_040026395.1. Classification (NCBI taxonomy): domain Bacteria; kingdom Pseudomonadati; phylum Bacteroidota; class Sphingobacteriia; order Sphingobacteriales; family Sphingobacteriaceae; genus Pedobacter; species Pedobacter lusitanus. Next base: position 3,047,526 of record NZ_CP157278.1, on the reverse strand, counting down.
TTGTATAAAGATGCTAAAGTGAACAGGGCATTGATGGATACTGCATCGGCAAACTCACTGGTTACGGATTCTGCTGCTGCCAGTTCTTCGTGGGGCGGTGGTATGCGCGTTAAAAATGGGTCTCTGAACGTAGGTCCGAAAGGAGAGACACCACAGCCAATTTTACAGAAATTCAAACAGGGTGGTAAAAAAGTAGGTTGCGTAACTACGGTGCCTGTTACCCATGCCACACCAGCTGGCTTCTGTGTAAACATAGACAGCCGTGACGGACAGGATGAAATTGCAGAGATGTACCTGAAGTTAAAGTTCGATGTCATGTTGGGCGGAGGTGCTGAACATTTTGATGACAAAAGAAAAGGCGGAAGCATTATACCTCAGTTTCTTGCCCAGGGATTTAAAGTTGCGCAGAACAGGGATGAAATGATGAATCTTAAAAATTCGGGGCCGGTAATCGGGATTTTCGCACCTGATGGTTTACCCTATGAAATCGATCGTAAAAACTCTCCTGAGTTAATGAAGAAAGTGCCTTCACTGGCAGAAATGATGAATAAAGCCATTTCCTTAATGAAAGATAACCCTAAAGGTTTTGCTTTGCAGGTAGAAGGTGGTAAAGTAGACTGGGCCGCTCATGGTAATGATACCGGAGGTTTGATTTTTGATCAGCTGGCTTTTGACGAAGCGGTAGGTCAGGCAATCGAATTTGCAGAAAAAGATGGGGAGACACTCGTGATCATTACTACCGATCACGGCAATGCCAATCCAGGATTGTTTTATGGAGATACCTATAAAGACTTTGATCGTATTCAGCATTTTAAGCATAGCAATGACTGGATCTTAAATCAGCTGAATAACGCATCGGCGGAAAAGAATGTGACCGAACTGATTGAAGCAGGGACAGGAATCGGAATTACACCTGCTGAAGCGAAACAGTTACTAACACATTTCTCGGATATTGTTCCGGGACAATTATACAATGCCGCTAATCTGCCGTTTAATGAACTGGCCAGAATTCTCGGAAAATATACACTGGTACAATGGGCCGGCATGAACCATACAGCCGATTATGTAGAACTCACTATGTTTGGTCCTGGAAGTGAGTCATTAAAGCCATTCATTAAGAATTATGAGCTCCATAATTTCATGTTAAATGCAGCAGAAATGCCGGCCGATTTTCTGGCCCCTGTGGTTAAATCATAGATTTATCCCGCAATATCTATCAATTAACGCTTACCTTTGGGTAAGCGTTAAATTATGTCTGTTGAAAAACAAATCCTTCATCCCAGAAATCAGCACCGTTCGAGGTATGATTTTCCACAATTAATTAACAGTTGTCCGCAGCTGGAACCATTTGTATTTATCAATCCTTATGGAGATCAATCTGTGGATTTTTCAAATCCTGTAGCAGTAAAGACACTGAATAAAGCTTTGCTGATCCATTTTTATGGATTATCAGACTGGGATATCCCTGAAAACTATCTTTGTCCGCCTATTCCCGGCAGGGCAGATTATATCCATTACCTGGCAGATTTACTGGCCTCAGTAAACGGCAATAGCATTCCCAGAGGTAATTCGGTCAAAGTACTGGATATCGGCGTGGGGGCGAACTGTGTTTATCCGATTATTGGTCATCAGGAGTATGGATGGTCATTTGTTGGCTCTGATGTAGATAAAAGAGCTGTCAGTTCGGCAACTAATATTGCTGCGGTTAATCCATCACTGACTGCTGATCTGTCTTTCAGACTGCAGAACTCTTCTTCAAATATCTTTAATGGAATAGTTAAGCCCGGCGAACTGTTCGATCTTACTTTATGTAACCCGCCTTTTCATGCTTCTGCCGAAGAAGCACAAATGGGCAGCCAGCGTAAAGTCCGTAACCTGGGTAAGCAGAAAGGAAGAGAAGTCGTCCTTAATTTTGGTGGTCAGCATTCAGAATTATGGTGTAAAGGAGGAGAGGTAGAGTTTATCCGCAGGATGATAGAAGAAAGTGCCCGGATCGCCAGACAATGCAGCTGGTTTACCACACTGGTTTCTAAAAGCGCTCATCTTTCAACGGTCTATTATGCTTTGGATAAAGTGGGTGTAAAAGGAGTGAGGACCGTAGAAATGGCTCAGGGACAGAAGCAGAGTCGTTTTGTAGCCTGGACCTATTTGTCAGTAGATGAGCAGGCAGAATGGAGCAGAAAGCGATGGAAAAAATAATTTAATATCTTAACTTTAAGCCATGATCTATAAACCCACTTATCAGGCGGCACAAATTATCGCTCCTAAAGTTGAAGCTATTTTTGCGCAGCATCTGGCCGCTGCCAGAGAAAGTGGAGAAGAAGATCTTGCTCCTTTGCCTTCGGCAGAGATTGTTGAAGCTATTATAGATGCTACCTTTTGGGCAAGTATCCGTAAGGAAGAAGGTCATTCTCCAAAAATATCACTGGCTTTTTTGCCGCCCGCACAGGGAGGCAGTCCTTTACTTTTTAAAAATCGTCTGCCGCTTAACCCTACAGTCTTAACCAAGATTGCACCAGGTGTTGAACGTGCAGGTATTCACATCGGAGTCTGGCAGGAAGATGGAGAACTATATATCTGGGGTACAACCACCAGTATTCCTAATTTCTGTTTCGTACTGGATGTTTCAGAACCCGCCCTGCTGGTGATCAAACACCGCAGGATTTATGGCTTTGGCAAATTCACCAATATTGCAGTGCTCAAAGGCGATCAGATCAAGATTGTGGATGTGAATAGTGCGCGGCATCCCGATGCTCCGCCAATGTTACTGTCTCTTTTAGACCTTACCGCACCTTCTTACTGGAACGATACGGTCAATGTGCTGATACAGCTGGCAGTCTCTATGCGTTCCCATCAGCGCGGGGGAACATTATTAGTGGTTCCAAACGGGAACAGGAATTGGCTGCAATCTATTATCAAACCTATACAATACGGTATACAACCTGCTTTTTGTGGTTTATCTAACCTGTTAAAACAAGACAGGAAACAGGCCAGTCAGATTTTCTGGCAGACCGTACTGAAAAGAGAAGTTGAACATCTGGCAGGTTTAACTGCTATCGATGGTGCAACAGTGATCAGTGATGAATATGAGTTACTGGCATTTGGTGCAAAAATAGGCAGGGCAAAAGGTAAAGAACTGATAGAAGAATTATCATTTATAGAACCCATTGCAGGCGGTGGTGCAGTAGTCATGCATCCGGCTAAGGTAGGCGGCACCCGTCATCTTTCGGCAGCACAGTTTATACAGGATCAGAACGATGCCATTGCACTGGTAGCTTCTCAGGATGGACATTTTACGATTTATTCCTGGTCTCCTTTGCAGCAGCGTGTCATGGCACACCGGATTGACACCTTGTTATTATAAAGCATAAAAAAAGCGTTCATCTGAAAGATGAACGCTAAAAAATTAATATATTATTCAGATTCTTATTGTGCTAGGAGAAGATAATTGCTCCGGCAATAACGCCAAGGAACAGTATAATCATTACTACCCTATCGATATTAACCCATTGTTTTTGAGTTATCGCTTTTTCTTGTCTCACGCGCTCTGACCTGGCAAAGGCATGAGTTAACAGATTCAATTTAATTAGCATATCCGAGTATTTAATGATCTCTTAGCTTAAGACAAATGCTGCGCCAAAAAAGCCAGGTCATGTTAAAATGTTAATAATTATTTCTTTCTGTTGACATTGCTTTTTTATTTTATAGCAAAATACTTTTTTTGAACGGTGATATGACAGTCAACCAGTTGTCTGTGTACTGTTTAGCGAACAGTTTTTGTCTGGAAATCCAGCCTTCGGTAAAGCAGCATACAGACAGCATTCTTTGCTTCTTTTCGGACTTCGGACAAAGCAGATGATACTCCGGATTACCCATTTCTGCTGTTGAAAATCAGTCCGTTCAATTCCTGATTCTGCACGTTTTTTTGAAAATATTCAGTAAATATCTCGCTGAATTATTTTTTAACATAAAATTATCTGTCACTATATCAGTATGTTACATTTTTAATTCTGTTTTGTACAGTACTATGTATTGCATATTACTATATAAAACACATAACTTTGAATTATGATAGCAGAAAATACACAAACGCAAATGCGCAAGGGCATACTGGAATATTGTGTGCTCCTGATTATATCAAGAGGAGAAATTTATGCCTCTGATATTATAGCCGAACTGAAGTCGGCGAAATTACTGGTTGTAGAAGGGACGCTCTATCCGCTGCTGACCAGGTTGAAAAATAACGGGCTGCTGGGTTATAACTGGGTCGAATCCACTTCGGGGCCGCCGCGTAAATATTATACACTAACACCATTGGGTACATCCATACTGGCCCAGTTAGACGGAACCTGGGAGGAATTATCCTTTGCAATAGCGAAATCGAAGAACCACACAAATCTATAAAGCCATGAAGAAGACATTAAATATAAATATTGGTAATTCTATCATTCACCTGGAAGAAGATGCCTATGAGTTACTCACCGGTTACCTGATAGAAGTTAAACAGCATTTTGGTAAAAGTGCCGATGATTTTGAAATCGTATCTGATATTGAAAACAGAATAGCTGAAATGTTTACCGAAATACTGCATACACAGCAAAAGCAGGTTATTGAGCGGGAAGATGTTCAGGTGGTGATCGGTCTGATGGGTTCTGTTAAAGATTTCGAAGATCAGTCAGCAGATGAGCCGGCAGCTGATTATAACTATGCTTACTCTTCTGCTTTTGCCGAACGTAAAATATACAGAGACACAGAAGAGGCAATGGTAGCCGGGGTTTGTTCCGGTTTGAGTCATTATCTTAAAATGGATGTCAGTATTTTACGTGTAGTTACTGTATTATCGGTTTTATTAGGCGGGTCTGGCCTGATTGCTTACCTGGTCTTGTGGATTGCTATACCTAAAGCATCTACCCGGGCCGAGAAAATGGCTATGAAAGGGGAGGCTGCTAACCTGCAGGGTTTTAAAAGAAGTTTTGAAGAAGAGCTGTCCAACTTGAAAGAGAATTTCAAAAACGCTAATGAACATTTGCAGCCACTGGTAAAACAGTCAGGTAATTTCGTCACTGAATTTATTGCAGTTTTAGGCAGTTTTTTACAAGGCTCGGGAAAGGTCATTTTTAAGTTCATCGCGATCATTTTACTCATTACCGGATCAGTTTTGCTCTTGAGCGATTTTGTTGCACTGGCAGCAGTTCTTGGTGTCTGGTATTCGGGAGTGACACAGGTTTTTCCTTTTAATATCGTTAACGGATCTTATCTGACCCTTTTTAGTGTTTCGGTATTTATTACAGCAGGTATACCTTTGCTTGGATTAATCCTGCTTTCGGTAAGAATGGCTTTCAACACCCGTCCGGTAAATCAGATGGTATCCTATGGTTTATTGTTAATCTGGTTAGGTGCACTTTCGGTTGGTATTTTCTTTGTCGCAAAGATTGGCGGTGAATTTAAAGAAGAAGCCAGTTTTGCACAGACCAAACCACTGAAAAGTTATCCGGTGTATACACTGGAAATAGACAAGTCTATGTTTTTTAGTAAAGAAGATAGTTTAAGGTATCAGCTGAATTCAACTGATTACGTAGGAAAGGTTATTCAGAAGGATCCGGAAAGTTCTAATACAGCACCCCGGAGTGTAACGATCAGAATAGAAAAAAGCGAAGGTAATTTAGCGACAATGACAGAGAGCTACAGTTCAAAAGGAAGAGATTTTGCAGCAGCCTTAAATCAGGCAAAAAATATACGTTATGACTTTATGCAGAAAGATTCGCTGCTGAAATTCAGCCCTGAAGTTCATTTGCAGAAAAATGCTTACTGGAGAGATCAGCATGTCGAGTTACTGATTAAACTGCCTGTAGGAGCTAAACTTAAAATCGCCAGAAATCTGGATCGTTATCTTAACGGATACTCGTTATGGGATTGTGGTGAAGAGAACTTTATTGAGGAGAGATACCAGGGGATCATCGGTGATGAAGGACTGAAATGTCAGATAGAAAGAAAAGACGACTAAAAAAAACACAGGTTAGGAATTAACTAATTGAAAAAAAATGAGTAAATTCAAATAGCTAATTCTTAACCTGTTATGAAAACCGTAAAACAATTACTCAGCACTAAATCAGCACAGATCTTTTCGGTTACGGCAGAAACATCTGTTCTGGATGCCCTCAGCGTAATGATGGAAAAGAACATCAGCGCATTACTCATTCTGGAAGACAGTACATTACTGGGGATTTTTACAGAAAGAGATTATGCAAGAAAGATTATCCTGATGGGAAAGACTTCTGCCGATACCCCATTAAGTGAAGTGATGACTGCAAATCCAATTACAGTGACTAATGAAGATAGTCTGGATCATTGTATGAAAACAATGACCGACAGACATATCAGGCATTTACCTGTTTTAGCAGATAACAAAGTGATTGGTATGGTCTCTATCGGTGATGTGGTTAAATTTATCATCGAAGACCAGAAGCAGACCATCTCCCAGCTGGAAGGTTATATTAACAGCTAGACTCAGGTCCGCCAGGATTCTTTATTTAACGGTATAACGGTAAATATAACGGCCTACGTTACCGTTGGCATCCACACCTTCAATAACAGCTCTGTAGGTACCTTTGCCATCAGCGTTGTAAAATTCAAGGACTGTATCGCCTGTGGCATTCGTTACAATTTTAGGGTTCCAGTAAATGGTTGTTCTTAAATCGTTACCGGTATATGAACTGGTTTGCGTCAGGTATTTAGGCGCATAGAATTCTCTTGTTTTGGTATATCCCTTTGGCGTGAACTTAAGCATGTTGCTTTGCGGCATCATTTTCTTTAAGTCGGCAAGTGTCATATTTGACTTAGGGATTTTTTTCGTGTTCACGACCAATACCCCATTACAGTTATAGTTCTTAAATACAAGTCCCAGCTGATCTTTCAGGAATATTTCCACAGACTCTACATCTGCAGGCTGGATACTGCTTAAGTTAATCGCATCCACGGCCATTCCGTTAATAAATACCTGTACCGGGGTGCTTTTGTTACCCTGCATATAATCGCGGGTGATAAAGAATTTATCTGTATCAAATGTAAGCCCCATTGCCATCGTTTTAAGACACATCAGCATATCGTTACAACCCTGAAAACGTTCTCCGTCTATCAGGTGATCTGCCATCATACTCAGGCCGGTCAGCGCAGTATAATCTGTGTGGCTTGGTTTTTTAACTGTTGCTCCTGTAATCTTCACCTCTTTAAGCGTACGCAGATTGCTGTATTGTTTTTTACTGTTATCCAGATAGGCTGATAAAGTACTGTCAATATTCACCACTTCTGTAGCCAGGTTAGGGTTGCCGGTTATTTCAGGGAAAGGAGGAGGGTCCAGTACAATCATCATATTATTACCCGCAGCATTGTATTTTGCATTGATCAATAGCTCTGCACCATCTTCAAAAACAAGATTCGGGAAAGTAAAAAGACCTGAATTAGTAGTCAGTGCCTCTGATGAAAGTGTCCGGCCAGGACTGGTTAAACGTAAAGCACCTTTTCTTACCGGCATTCCAGTGCGGTCTCTGAGTATACCTGTCACATTGATTCCCTGCTCGGGAAGGAAATTGTTTGCCGGAAACTTATTGACCATAATGTCTTTGTAAGAGAAGCGGCGGTAACCCTGTGTCAGCATCAGTACATCAAGTTCTGCACGTTTTTTTTCGTCAGTTTTAACAAAGTAGTAATTTGGTTTCTCTACAAAACCCTGAAGATCAGAAGTAAGTAACAGTGAACTTAATATAGTCGTTTCTGTGTTTTCATCAACAGGTACTTTCTGCTGGTCAGTTACACTAAGGGAGAAATTTCCAACCAGACGCTGTGTCGAATCTTTGGCAGAAACAGTCATTTTTACTTTTTGTCTGACCTTATAAGCAGGAAGATCTGATTTTAAGGTCAGGTTCATCGCATTCTTATGCAATACAAAAACCAGACGTTCACTTATAGGCTCGCCTGTTGCATTAAAAAGAGTCAGCTGAATAATTCCTGACGGAAATTTATCCGTGGGTATTTTTGCTGCAGTAACCTGGGTTTGTAGTTTTGATTGTGCAGCATAGTATACCTGACCCGCATTCTGAGCTACCAGGTAAACACTCTTACCCTGATTTTGCTGGAAATAACTGTCACTGGCTACAATTTTGAAATTGATCAGTCCTGGATTGGTCGTGTTGGCCTGTACTGAAACTCCTGATTCAACAGTTTTTGGCAGATCTATTACTTTTTTTGTACCATCACTGAAAGTAACAGTGGCTTTATAGGTTTTACCACCTTCGGGATTCAGATAGAAAGTACCCATACCTAAATGAGTAGAGTTAAATGCTGTAATCTGGTTACCATCGCTGTCAGCTACAGTTCCTTTAACTTCAATAGCCAGACCATCCTGTCTGATAGCTTTAAAAGCAACCTGAGTTGGTATTCCTTTAATCAGTTCACCTCCTTCGGGAAAGAATTGTATATCTGTACTTGTTGCTTTGGGTTTCAGGACAAAAGAGGCATTAAGCGTCTCCTGGTTACCCATATTGATTTCGGTAGTCAGATCGCCTTTAGTGATGAATTCATTTTTACGCGGACTGATACTGATTTTGAGCACCCCGTTCTGATCGGTAACTCCTTTACCTTTGCTGACTACTTCATAGTTGGAAAGCAGGCTCCAGTTGACGGGTTTGTTAGCCAGGATTGCTTTATCCAGGGTTTTAAACTGAATCTGTGCATTGATCACCTGACTTTTATCAGTTTGTGTATTTGTATAAGATAAATGGGTAATCAGTTTTTTATCAATTGCTTCTCCAATGGGAATAGTTTTGGTGAAGAAATAATCCGGACTGTTGTTAAACATCCATACCGTATAAGCTCTGACGTAATAATTGCCCTGTTTGAAATTCACCATGTCCAGCTCCAGACTTCCGTAGGCCATACTATTGGTAACTGGTAATTTAAGTGATTTAACCAGTGAATCCTGGCTGTTCAGTACATCTACATACACTACTTTACTTAATGGCGAAGGAATGTTTTGTTCAAAGGTGAGATAAGCTTTGAAAAACATGGTGTCTGCCACACTATAATAAGGCTTATCAAAATGAAGATAAACTTTTTCTACAGGATGCTGCTCGGCGATAATCTTCGATTTGCTGAGTATAGCGTTTAATATTGTCGTGTCCTGTTGAGCTGATGCCTGAAAATTCAGGGAAAAGCAAAGTATAGATAGTACAAATGATAATTTAAAATAGTTCATGAATAGCTTATGATGCAAGATTAATCTTGCTAATATATTGATTTAAGCAGGAGGTTGCATAAGATCGGTTAACGTTTAACATATTTTGACATTTGCCAAGAAATGTGACGCTGTTGTAATCGTGTTAAGTACAGGGATGGTCTGTTTCCATAGCAGGTCAGTAACAGGTCCACGCTGAGTCCACCTTTTTACGCAAAAAGGTGGACTCAACGTGGACTCACTGTGGACTCGCGGTGGACTCATAGTTATCTCTTACAGGCAGAGGTGCGAAGGCTGTAAACAGAAAAAGGGAGCCTGGTTTCCCGGACTCCCTTTTAAAAAAGATGGATGGTCTTAATTAAATTCTATAATGAATTCATTAGCCGGTGTACGCACTTTTTTCAGGTTAACCAACCAGTCTTCACTTTCGCTTCTGTAGCCTAATGGTAATAAGGTTACACTGCGAAGACCTCTTTGTCTTAAGCCTAAAAGCTCATCCAGTTCGGCAGGATTGAATCCTTCCATTGGAGTCGCATCAACTTTTAGCAAGGCAGCCTCAGCAAGGGCTACTCCAAAACCAATATAAGCCTGTCTTGCGGCATGGTTGAAATTTACCTCTTCAGTTCTTGTAGTATAGTTTGAAGTTAATTGAATTTCGTAATCTGATGGAGTTTCGTCAGGTAAACCACGTTCTGCATTGGTGCGTGCAAAAACAGATCTGATGTTTTGTTCAGTGTAATTATCCCATGCTGCAAAAATCAGCAAGTGTGAAGAATCAACAATCTGTGTCTGCCCGAAAGCTACAGTCTGTATTTTTTTCTTTAATTCCTGGTTTGTCACCACAATTACTTTAAATGGCTGTAATCCAGAAGAAGTAGGTGCAAGACGTGCAGCTTCAACTATTTGGTCAACCTTAGCTTGCGGGACCTTTTCTCCATTCATTTTTTTGGTGGCGTACCGCCATTTAAGCGCATCTATTAAGCTCATATTTTTTATTTTCTAGAGTTATATATCTGTTTGAACATCTAATTAATAACAGTGTTAACAAATGTAGACATGTTATTTAGTTTTGGTGAAAAGCGGTTGTGTTTTTACTTTTGTATGATATTATAGAAGTTGAACTGAATTAAATGAATGAAAGAAAACTGTCATAAGATTTGGATAAGTTTTATTTATTTAGTAAAATCGTTAATTGTTATGCTTGCATAAAATTAACGGGTTATAAGAGCAGACAAAACGTCAATTTAATACCAACCAAATATGAAAAAGATTCTACTAAGTTTTTTACTGGCAGTGCCTATTCTGGGCTACTCCCAGGCCTTCCAGGTTAACCTTCAGGGGCAAAAGCAAACCGCAATGGGCGGAGCAGGTACAGGGGTCGCTTTAGATGAAGCAGCAGTGTTTTTTAACCCTGGAGCTGTATCATTCCTTAAAAAGAATGGTGTACAGGCGGGTGCGAGTGCAATTTTCCTGAAAGCAGCTTTCAGAGAAAACGGTTCTAACCTTACTGAATACACGAAAGAAAAATTAACGTTCCCACCGGCAGCTTATGCTGTATTCGGAAATCCTAATAACAGACTGCGTTTTGGTTTGGGTGTTTATGTGCCATTTGGTGGTGCGGTACACTGGGATCCGAACTGGACAGGTAAATATGCTGTTACCTCACTGGATCTGCAGGCTATTTATGTTCAGCCAACGCTGAGTTACAAAATTACTGATCATATCGGTATTGGTGCGGGTTTGGTTTATTCAAGAGGAAAAGTTGATTTAAGAAGAGGGATTCCGCTTACTTTAAACGACGGGACTTCGGGAACTGCGCAGCTTAAAGGAAATTCAAATGATTTTGGCTGGAATGCAGGTATCTACGTAGAAACTGTTTCAGGCGTAACTATTGGTGTGAGTCACCGTTCGCAGGTAACTGCACAGGTAAAAGATGCGGATGCTATATTTAAGGTTCCGGGTGCATTGCAGGATGGCTTCCCTACTAAATTCAGTGCTAATTTACCTTTACCGGCTACTTCTTCAATTGGTTTAGGATTTTATCCGTCTTCAAAAACGATTATCGCAGTTGATGCCAACTGGGTTCACTGGAGTAAATATAAAGCGCTTGTACTTGAATATAATAACAATTCAAGAATTCCGGATACACACTCTCCAAGAAATTATCATGATGGTGGTGCGGTACGTGTAGGTATTCAGAATATGGCTACTGACCGTCTGGCTTTAAGACTGGGAGCTGCTTATGCTTTCACACCGGTTGGAAAAGGTTATGTAACACCGGAAATACCGGATGCAAACCGTATCCTGCTAAGTGCTGGTTTAGGTTACAAAGCGTCTGAAAGATTCAGCATTGATTTATCTTTCTTGTATGAAAATATTAAATCAAGAAATGAGACCAATCTGGAGACAGGTTTAAGCGGTACCTTCAAGACTGTTGCTTATATCCCTGGTCTTTCTTTATCTTATAAATGGTAATCACCTTTCAGCAAAACATTATGAACTCGAAATTTATATTCAGAAGTATACTTGCAGTTGCTGTTGTTGCAGCAGCGTCCTGCAAGCCAGATTTAAAAACCGTTACCCCCAGCAAAGGAAGTGCTGATTTTTCAAGATATATCGCAGTCGGAAACTCTTTAACCTCAGGTTTCGCAGATGGCGGATTATATCTGGACGGACAACAGAACTCATTTCCATTAATGATTGCTACGCAAATGCAGACTGTTGGCGGCGGTACTTTCAGTACACCTTTTTTCAATGCTAACCAGGCAGATGGATCAGGTTACAAAAAATTAACCGGCTTTACTTCTCCCTCTGATCCGATAATTACAGATGTACCGGCTCAGGCAGTAATTGGTTCGGCAACAGTACCGGGTTTTGGTACAGTTCCTCTTTTTGCCAAATACACGGGAGATCTGAATAACTACGGTGTACCGGGAATCAGGTTAAACCATATCACACTTACTTATTATGGTAACGTGAATCCTTATTTTGAACGCTTGTTGCCTAACACTTCACCGGCAAATACAGTTCCTTATCTTAATTTCGTGAATTCTAAACCATTTACTTTTTTCAGTATGTGGTTAGGTAATAACGACGTTCTGGGTTATGCAACTGGTGGTGGGGCTGTAGCAGCTGATTTTCCTACTGATAAAGCACTTTTTACGCAGTTATATAATCTTGCTGCCGGTACTATGGTTAAAGGTGGTGGTTCCGGAGCAGCGAAAGGTGTAGTAGCAAACATCCCTGATGTTTTAAGTACGCCATATTTTACTACAGTTACTTTGAAAGCTCTGTTAGATGTTATTCAGAAATCACAACCGCAAGTTCAGAATATCTTTATTCAGCCTGGTACAGGAGCACCAAGACCTGCCACAGCAGAAGATTATTTCCTGCTTCCTTTAAAGGCGGCAAATGTAATTGGTAAACCAAATGCGGCAGGTATTCCTTACGGTCTGCACCCGTTAAATCCTGTTGAAAGTAAATATGTGCTGGATAAAGCTGAAGCCGCTATAGTGGTAGATTATACCAATTCATATAATGCAACCATTAAATCTGTAGCAGCAGCAAACGGTCTTGCTTTTGTTGACGCGAATGCGGTATTCAAAAGTTATGCAGCTGGCAGAACAGTAAATGGTGCACTGGTTAGCGCAGCTTATATATCGGGTAACCTTTTCTCTCTGGATGGTATTCACCTGACTCCAATGGGTTATGCCATTGTAGCTAACGAATTTATCAAATCTATCAATGCACAATATGGTTCAAGTGTTCCAATTGTGGATGTAACTAAATACAGAGGTGTAAAATTCCCGTAATTTAGCAGAGGATTTAAAATTTGAAAACATAAAAAAAGGTGGCCGGATATTAATCCGGCCACCTTTTTTTATGTTTTGCTATTCAGGTCCTGCAAAAGAAATTGAATATTCAGACTCAATAGAATTTAGTGTTTCAGTTTGGCTTTGAATATCTTTTCCAGTTTTTCCATTTTTGGCAGGATAACCAGTCTGCAGTAGGGCTGGTTCGAATTTTTGTTGAAATAATCCTGGTGATAGCTTTCGGCTTTGTAAAAAGGCTGTGCTTTGGTGATCTCCGTAACTACCGGTTTCCCGAAAGCGTTGGTTTTATTGAGTTCCGCTTTATAGTGTTCTGCTGCGGTTTTCTGCTCAGGTGAATTATAGAATACTACTGAACGGTATTGTGTGCCTGTATCAGCTCCCTGGCGGTTTAGTGTTGTCGGGTCATGACTCTTCCAGAATACTTCCAGTAATTCATCATAAGAGATCTTAGCCGGGTCGTAGCTTAACTGAATCACTTCAGCATGTCCGGTTGTGCCGGAGCAGACTTCCTCATAGCTTGGGTTAGCCAGCTGTCCGCCTTCATAACCGGACTTGACTGCACTTACGCCATCTAACTTCTGGAATAATGCTTCGGAGCACCAGAAGCAGCCCATACCAAAGGTGGCTGTCTCCAGCTTTTTCTGCTGTGCATTGGCACCGTTTACCGATAAAAGGATTAAAACGATAATTGTGAGATATTTCATCTGGACTATATTTAGAATATGAAATGAATAGATTGAATTATATATCAAGTATACGGAGCTATAAACGCTGTGGTTTTAGAATTGGGTTAATCCTGTCTAAATTGACAGTTTACTGATAAATACACTCTGCTGAATAGCTGATTATAATTGATTAGATTTATAGGGTACTGAAGCTGTTTTATAATCCCGGACAGGTTTCAGACAAAGTCATAATCATATTTGTTCTTAACAATAAATAATCAGGATTCATAAATGTTAATAACTTAATTTATTGTAAATTAGAGTTATATGTCTGTTTAATCTGTAATAGACAGCTTTATTAACAATTGTTTTATAATTTCGATTCAAACATTAAGCAAATATTATGTCTACACCTTATATTCCAACCTTAGATCTGGGTTCTTATATTGACGGAACAGAACAGGACCGTAAAAAATTTTCTGATGAACTGGGCAGAGCCTTTAATGATTCAGGTTTTGTAACGATTACAAACCATGGTTTAAGTCAGGAGCTGATTGATAAATTATATCAGAATATCCAGGGAGTTTTTCGTCTGCCTGCAGATCAGAAAGCTAAATATGAAAAACCAGAGCTTGCCGGACAGCGTGGTTATACCAGTCCTGGTAAAGAAACTGCTAAGGGAGCTAAAACAGCAGATCTTAAAGAATTCTGGCAGATTGGTCAGACTGTAGTTGACGGAGATGCGATCAAAAATGAATATCCTGATAATGAGTACCTGGAAGAAATTCCGGAATTCAACGAAATAACTACTGAAGTTTATCAGAAACTGGAAAGTAATGGTAAACACCTGTTAAGAGCAATTGCTACTTATCTGAATTTACCAATTGATTATTTTGATAAACATGTGCACAATGGAAATTCAATTTTAAGAGGTATTCATTATTTCCCTATTGAAAATCCTGATGCATTGCCTGATGATGCTGTTCGTGCCGGTGCGCATGAAGATATTAACCTGATCACTTTACTGATCGGCGCAAGTGCTGACGGTCTGGAAGTATTGACACGCAGTAATGAATGGTTGCCGATTAAAGCACATCACTCTGATATCGTTGTCAACGTAGGTGATATGTTGCAGCGTTTGACTAATAATAAACTTCGTTCTACTACACACAGAGTGGTTAACCCGCCAAGAGAATTAATGAAAACTTCACGTTTTTCAGTTCCGTTCTTCCTGCACCCACGTTCTGATATGGATTTGACAAGTCTTGATTCTTGTGTGGATGAAGCGCATCCAAAAGTATATTCTGATATGACAGCGGGAGAATATCTGGATGAACGTCTGAGAGAAATAGGCTTAAAGAAATAAGAAATCTTAAGCATAAAAAAAGGGTTCATTTTCATGAACCCTTTTTTGTTATTCCGAGCCTTCTATCGGGATCGAACCAATGACCTACTGATTACAAGTCAGTTGCTCTACCAGCTGAGCTAAGAAGGCTTTAAAGCAGGTTATTCGCTAACCGGGTGCAATTATAGGAAAATTGATACTGAATACAAAATCTCTCAGCAAAAAAAACGGTTTAATTTTATATCGCCCTGTTTTAGAGCTAGATTTATTTTTCCATCCCTTTGTCAATTGCACTGTTGATTACCTCCTGAATACGCGAACGGATTCCCATACTGACGAGTTTATTGGTAACCGAAGGATTAACGCGGTTAGATAAAAACACATAAATTAAACCTCTTGCCTGATCTACCCATACAGCTGTTCCTGTATAACCGGTGTGCCCGTAAGTTTGAGGCGAGGCTGTGGCTGATGGATATTTTTTAGACAGATTCGGGTCCCAGCGATCAAATCCTAATCCTCTCCTGCTGATATTAGACTGTTGTGCAGTAAAGGTGTCTACGGTTTGCGGTTTGAAATATTGCTGACCACCATAGGTTCCTTTATTAAGCAGCATCTGAAACATGATAGCCATGTCGTTGGTACTGGCAAATAAGCCGGCATGGCCTGACACACCGCCAACAAGGGCAGCGCCCTGATCATGTACATAACCAACCAGTAAGGTTTTTCTGAAATAGGTATCATTCTCTGTAGGAATGATACGGTCTTTACTGAATCTGTTTCTGGGAAGGAAACCTGCAGTCTGCATCCCCAGCGGGGCATAAAAGTTTTCAGCCACATAATCATTCAGATGTTCTCCGCTGATCTGTTCGGCAATATCTTTCATGACATACATGCTGATATCGCTGTAAACATATTTCCCTCTTGTTCTGATGGGAGCGTTCAGCATTTGCGGCCACATGACATCTTTGAAGTAGTCTTTTCTGATAAAATACCCGTCAGCTACTTTAGTCGGGTAGGCAGCAGAAGAATCCGGACTGTGATCACCGGGTTTTACACCATCATGAAAGGGGATGTATGGAATAAAGCCGGCCTGATGCAGCATCACCTCACGGACAGGTATGTCATTCATCGCAGTAGGACGTGCCAGGGCAATATAAGCGCCGATATTGGTGTCCAGTTTTAGTTTGTTTTGTTCTACCAGACGCATTACCATAGGTGTGGTGGCGGTAATCTTGGTGATAGAGGCAAGATCGAATATGTCAGTTACTTTATCGGCCGGGCCGTCATAAGTATGGGTGCCATAGGCTTTGTTAAAGATTACTTTACCGTCTTTTGCCACTAAAACCACCATACCCGGAGCAGCTCTGGCAGCGATGGCTTCGGCAGTGATATCGTCTATTTCCCGCAGATTTTCGGCATTTACACCTGCATCCTCAGGGATAGTGTATTTCAAACGGGTTACGGTTGTGGTATAACCCGAGCCTGCCGGGAATCTGGCAGAGATATTACGGGTTAATTTATTGCCTGCTGCTATGCCTCCGAAAATCAGCTGCGGAATCAGTGATGCGGCCTGTATGTTTTTATCCTGGCTCCACAGGATCGGGGCAGTTAAGGAATCAAATGGGGCCAGATTTGTCTGCTGGCCATATAAGGCTATAATGACCGATTTGCTTTTAGCTATGGAATTGATAAAATTGATATATCTGGCTTTAGGTGCTTCCTGATCAGTAATGGAGATAATTATGGTATTGAAAAATTTCAGGTCATTTTCCAGTTTCCCGAGCTCGGGTGAGTTTTCATAGCTGGCAGAGCTGAAAGAAGTGACTTTAGCATATTTATTCAGTAAACTATCTGATACGTTCTGAAAAGCAAAACCCAGACTGACTGAAGCAATGTTCTTCTTTTCCAGTTCAGTTAAAGGAATGATACTGTTCTGATTGTTGAGTAAGACAGTATGCTGCAGGATATTAGAATTGACTTTTAACAGTTCTTCATTTTTTTGATGTTCCTGTGCGCAGGCACTAAAGGTCGAAATGGCAAGAAAGCAAACTGCAATGGTTTGAACAAGATTGTTTTTGTACATAAAAAGCTTATAGTTCATTCAGAACGCTAAAGATATAAAAAGCTTGTACCGGCTTAGTCATTAAATGGTATTTATAATCAAAAGATTTATGTATAAGGCTTATTTTCGTTAAATTAGCGACCTTTACCAAGGAAATAAATGTCAGATATAATACAACTTTTACCCGAGAGTGTTGCGAATCAAATTGCTGCCGGAGAGGTAGTTCAGCGACCTGCATCGGCAGTGAAAGAGTTGATGGAAAATGCCATTGATGCGGGGGCGAATAAGATACAACTGATCCTTAAGGATGCCGGAAAGGCATTAATTCAAGTGATCGATAATGGATGTGGAATGAGCGTTTCTGATGCACGTAAGTGTTTTGAGCGCCATGCAACTTCAAAAGTGCGTAAGGCAGAAGACCTGTTTGCTATCCGTACCATGGGATTCCGTGGGGAAGCTATGGCTTCTATTGCTGCAATTGCACAGGTAGAGATGAAAACCCGCCGTCATGAAGATGAACTGGGTACTTTAATTGAAATTGAAGGGGCAACAATAACCAAACAGGAGCCTGTAGCTACTACAGAAGGAACAAGTATAAGTATCAAAAACTTATTCTTTAATACTCCGGCAAGACGTAACTTCCTGAAAAGTAATCCTGCTGAAATGAGACACATTATGGATGAGTTTCAAAGAGTATCGCTGGCCAATCCTTCGATCTCTTTTACGCTGCATCATGATGGAATGGAGATTTTCAGATTACCTTCATCAGCTTTAAAACAAAGAATAGTCCATTTATTTGGCAATAATTATAATGAAAGACTGATTCCTGTTGAGGAAGATACAACTATCATCAACCTTAAGGGATTTATCGGTAAACCTCAGTTTGCCAAAAAAACCAGAGGTGAACAGTTCTTTTTTGTAAATAACCGCTTCATCAAGGATGCTTATCTGAATCATGCAGTTAATAAAGCTTATGAAGATTTATTATCAGATGATAACTTCCCTTTTTATGTGCTGTTTATTGATATTGATCCTGCCAAGATCGATGTGAATGTTCATCCGACCAAAACGGAAATTAAATATCTGGATGAAAAGTCAATCTATGCGATTATCCACTCTGCGGTAAAACGGTCTTTAGGCAGGTTTAATATTAGTCCGACTATTGATTTTGATCAGGAGAGTGCCTTCAGTGGTATGATCAGCCCAAAATCTCTGGACGAGATTGTTCCGCCAAGTATCAGCTTCAATCCTGATTTTAATCCTTTCGCAGGTGAAAAAACTACGGATAGTAGTTCTTCTGCAGGTTTCAGAAATACAGATACCGGTTTCAGCCATACGAATACTGGTTACAGAAATACTGAAAGCAGGGGACAGCAGCCGGTAACCAAAAACTGGGGCTCATTATATGAGATTTCTAAAGAACAGCCTGCAGAACAGGTAGCGATGGAATTGCCTGGTAACGGGCCTGATGATAAATATGCGCCGATACAGAAACAGCTGATGCAGCTGCACAATAAATATATCATTTCACAGATTAAGTCTGGTCTAATGCTGATTGATCAGCAGGCTGCACACGAAAGGATATTATATGAACGTTTTAGCGTTAACCTGGAAGACCGGAAAGGAGCCTCGCAACAGAGTCTATTTCCACAGACTGTAACGCTGAGCCCTAATGACTATGAGCTGGCTAAAAGTTTGCTGGACGATATTAAAAGTCTGGGTTTTGAAGTAAGGGAATTTGGGAAGAACACGCTGGTAATTGAAGGGATCCCCGTTGATCTGGGAAGTAACCAGATTAATGAGACTCAGCTTTTTGAACATCTGATCGAAGGGTTTAAAAATTCCCAACAGGAACTGAAACTGGATAAAAGGGATGCTCTGGCCCGTAGCATGGCTAAAAACAGTGCAATTAAAAGCGGTGTTGTTTTGGGACAACAGGAAATGAATATGTTGATTGAACAGTTGTTTGCTTGTAAAGCACCTAACTTCAGTATCAGCGGCAGACCTGTAATCCAGACGATGTCACTTACAGAAATAGACAGAAAATTTGATAAATAAAGATGAATAATATTCATATACCTCCGGTTGTTAAGAACTTGCTGATCATTAATGCATTATTCTTTGCAGCTAAGTACGTTTTTGAATCCAAGGGGATTGAGCTGGGTTATTATCTGGGTGCCTTTTATTTTGATTCTCCGCTGTTTAAAATCTGGCAGCCTATTACGTACATGTTTATGCATGGGAATTTTACCCATATTTTATTCAACATGTTTGCGTTATTTTCTTTTGGTTCGGTTCTGGAAACAAGATGGGGAACTAAACGTTTTATCAATTTTTATCTGATTACGGGTTTAGGTGCACTGGCATTACAATGGGGTGTACAGGCATTTGAAGTTTATCAGATGACAGGGTCTGCGGTTAATCCCGGAGCAGTGACTATAGATATTGCCAGAGGTATGGCATCTTTAAATCTGAGAGGACTGATGCCTGATCAGGGGCAGACCTTATTAAGTATTTACTCAGGCCCTATGGTTGGAGCTTCGGGAGCTATATTTGGGCTTCTTGTTGCTTTTGGGATGCTTTATCCGAATGCAGAATTATATATCATGTTTATTCCTGTGCCTGTTAAGGCTAAATATATTATTCCGGTGTATATTCTCATAGAACTGAGCCTGGGGGTAGCAAGTGTTCAGGGAGATTCTGTAGCCCATTATGCGCATCTGGGTGGAGCTTTGCTCGGGTTTATACTCGTGAAGTTATGGAAAGAGAAAAATACATTTTACGACTATTATGACTAAGAAAAATCTGTTAGCGGAACTAAAGTATAAAGTATTTCAGTCTGGAAATCCGGTGTTTTTTTATATCGGAATCAACACGATTGTTTACGTAGCTGTGGCCCTTTTTGGCGTGACTTACTTTCTGGCCGGGAATACTAATATCCGGTTTCTGGATTATGTAAGTGAATATGTTGCTTTTCCGGCTGCATTGCCAAAACTTCCATTCCGGTTTTATACGATACTGACCTACCAGTTTTTTCATAACGATATCTTTCATATCTTATTCAATATGTTATGGCTCTTCTGGATGGGCAGGATATTTTTGGATTTCCTGAAACCACGCCAGTTCCATTTCGTATATCTTGCAGGAGGGGTGATGGGTGCGGCGATTTATGCGCTGGCCTATAATATTTTTCCTGTTTTTGCCAGCAGTATTTATGCAGCAACAATCATCGGGTCATCTGCCTCAGTTATGGCAATTGCAGTGGCTACGGCAACCCTGGTTCCGGATTATTCCATGAACCTGATGTTTATTGGAAATGTAAAACTGAAATATCTGTTAATCGCCTATATCGTTTTTGATCTGATCAGTATTGCTTCTCAGAATCCGGGCGGGAGTTTTGCACATCTTGGTGGGGCATTGCTTGGTTTTGTTTATATTAAGGTGCTGCAGGGTGGCAATGATTTAAGTGGCTGGTTTGAACGTAAACCAACATTAAAGGTGGTGAAAAATGACAGGCCGAATCAGACTGGCAGAAATAAGAGCAGTAAAGTCAATCAGAAAGAGGTTGATGCTGTGCTGGATAAAGTTTCCAAATCAGGATATGATAAGTTAAGTAAAGAAGAGAAGGAGATTTTATTCAAGGCGAGTAAGGATTAATGAAGAAACGCAAGCTTACATTTTTAGGGAAGATAATGCTGCTGGTTGGGATTGCTGCTGCTTTTTCCCTGTTATTGGGGATAATGGCCGGGAATCTTGATCCGCGTGAACATGAACTCATTGCGTTTTTTGGGTTGGCTTATCCTTTTGTCCTGCTGATTAATGTAATTATCATTGGGTTCTGGATCCTGCGTGGCAGAATTGTATACGCTTTATGTATGATTGCTGTCATCCTCATTGGCTGGCATCCGCTGATTGCGACTGTCGGTTTTGTCGGGGAGTCGGGGGAGGGCCCGAAATCGGCACCCGAACTGATCCGGATGATGACCTACAATGTGCATAGTTTTAAACCTTATGGGGAAGCCAGCAATGAGTCTGTTAAACAGCAGATGCTGGATGTGGTGAAAAATGAAGATCCTGATATTATCTGTTTTCAGGAATATTATACCCGCCGCAAGGGATCATTTGCAATAACTGATAGTTTGAAACGTATACTAAAAACTTCTGACTATTATTTCATTCCTTCTTCGCACAATGATTATGAATCTACAGGTCTGGCCATCTTTTCCAGATATCCGATAGTGAATAAGGGCAGTATTTTATTCAGTACCAATCATGGCGGCAATGCAAGTATATACATTGATATCATGGTTAAGAAGCAGCGGGTAAGGGTATATAATGTGCATTTGCAGTCTATCTCTTTTGATAAACAGGATTATAACTACCTGGATAAAGTCACCAAAAAAATGGACACGGAGATTCTGCCTGCAAAAAGGATTGTCAGTATGCTGAAAACAGCCTTTCTTAAACGAAGTGGTCAGGTGGATATCATGAAAGACCATATGAAAACCTGTACAACGCCATTTCTGATTGCCGGAGATTTTAATGACACGCCGGCTTCTTACGCGGTAACACAGCTTACAAAATCACTGCATAATACCTTTGTAGAGCAGGGAACGGGTTTAGGCCGTACCTATAATGGTAAATTTCCTAATTTTCAGATTGATTATATCTCTGCGACAAAGACATTCAAGGTGATTAACCACCGGATTATACAGGCAAAATTGTCTGATCATTTCCCTGTAAGAAGTGATTTAAGAATCAACTAATATACCCGCAAATTTTTATCTTTGTTTTCCCTGGCCCTGCATATTTCCGGGCTAATTATAAATATATATACTAATGGAGAACGGTTTACAGCTTTACAACACCCTTACGCGTAAAAAAGAGAATTTTGAACCCCTGAACGGCCACCATGTGGGCATGTATGTTTGCGGGCCTACTGTTTACAGTGATGTGCATTTGGGTAACTGCCGTACTTTCATTTCTTTTGATCTGATTTTCAGATATCTGAAGTATATGGGTTTCAAGGTTCGTTATGTCCGTAATATTACGGATGCAGGACACCTGGAAGGTGACCGTGACGAAGGTGATGACAAGTTTGCTAAAAGAGCTAAACTGGAACAGCTTGAGCCAATGGAAATTGTCCAGAAATATACACTGGGCTTTCATGAAGTACTGAGCATGTTTAATACGCTGCCACCTAGTATTGAACCAACTGCAACGGGTCATATTATTGAGCAGATTGAGATGATTAAGGATATCATCGCCAATGGCTATGCTTATGAAACTAACGGAACGGTTTATTTTGATGTGGAGAAATATAGCAAAACCTATAATTATACGGTATTAACCAATCGTAATCTGGATGATATGATGGCTAATACAAGAGAATTAGGCGGGCAGGATGAAAAACGCGGAAGACTTGATTTCGCTTTATGGATTAAAGCGAAACCTGAGACGATTATGCGCTGGCCATCACCATGGGGTGTAGGTTTTCCTGGCTGGCATATCGAGTGTTCGGCAATGAGTGCAAAGTATCTGGG